>NZ_JBBBVQ010000001.1:0-676771 GCF_037199735.1 Oryzifoliimicrobium ureilyticum
GGCTCGGCTGCCGAGCCGTCTCTGCGACAAGCGCTTGCGAAGCTACGTGCAACTCCTCGTCGGTCCTCGGCATCGCGGCCGCGGTCCTCGTCGATCCTTCGATAGTGTCGAGTCGTCTTGCGATCTGTACCAGGGTGTCGTGCAGCGCCTTGAAAGTCTCGTGCGTACGCTCTTCGCTGCCGCGGCTCAGGGCTTCGAGATGGCGAAGATCGTCTGCAAGCGAAGCGAGCGCCGCGGTATCGGCATGACCGGCCGAGCCATTGTGGGCATAGGCTTCGACGACGGCCTCAGCCGCCTGCCTGGCAGCCTCAACGATATATTCGTCGTTGGTCGCGATATAATCCTCGATGGCACCCATGCGCCGATCGAGCTCGCTCGGAATCTCGGCGGCAGGACGCGGCTCTGCCAGAAGCGTCGACAGATGCGTTATCTGGCTTTCAAGGTTGCGCAGGGCCTGCGGGTTGTGGGCTGCAGCGACGTTTTCTTCAAGCCGCATGGCGATATCGCCGAGGCGGCCTTCGATACGCCGGAAAGCGCTGTCATCGATCGACGGAGCCGATCGTTTCGAATCGAGGTCGTCGATACGGCGGGAAAGGGCATCGAGGCGCTCGGCCAGCACTTCCGTCAAAGACGTGCTGTCCAGTCCATCGATCTTGTGAGATATATCGGCAAGCGCCGCCGAAAAGTCTGATCTCGAGATGGTCCGGTTGTTCTGCTCCAGCATGTAAGCCAGCTGTTCCAGACGCTCGTCCAGTCGCGCCGCAGCCTCGGCAGTGCCGAGTTCTTCGGCCCGGCGCGTCAGCATCTCGATACGGGCATTGAGCTCATCGGCCGGATGGTGCCTGCTTGCGCTCTCGCGCCCGATACGGTCGATCTGTTCGGAAAGGCTCGACAAGCGTTGCTCAAGCCGGCTCATTGCATTCTGATCGACGCTTTCCGGTTTGCGGCCTGCTGCGGCGATCGCGCGGGAAATCTCATCCAGTCGGCTGTCGATCGCAGCAAATTGCTCGACCATGGTCTTGTCGTGCGGCTGCATCAGACTGCCGAAGTGCTCCATAGCGCTGGCAATGGAGATCAGCTTGTTTTCCAGCGCGCGAATGTCGGCGCTGTCGCCCATTGCGCCGAGGTTTCGCTTGATGTCATCCAGTCTGTAAACCAGTGAGACCAGTTCTTCCTGAAGGCCGGCTGTGTCGAGGCTTTTGAGACGATCTTCAACGCCCGACCAGCGATCGTCGATGTGGCGAAGCGATTCTTCGCGCGCCAATCCATCGATCAATGAACGGAGTTCGTGAAATTCACCGCGAAGATCGGCAGCCTTTGGGTGATCGGAACGGCCGGCCAGCCGCTCGATACTATCTGCAAGACGTCCCATGTCGCTGCGCAGATCGTCTGTGACCTGACGATCTGCCGCGGTGACGCGAATATCGTGTAATTCGCCGCGCAGCGCGTCCATTTCGCGCGATACGCCTTCCGAAATATCTCGTTTAAGATCCTGGCGGAGATTGGCGAGAGCTTCCGCAATGTCTGTCAACGCATCGTCTGCGCGCGATGTCGGGCGTGCTGCTGCGTCCTTACCGAGTTCGGAAGTCCGCTGCATCTCGCTGCGAAGAGGCGCAGCCGCGCTTGCGCGCTCATGAGAACGCTCAGGCGTCTGCGAAGCGTAGGTTGCTGTTTCGCGGAGCGCGCGATCGCGGCTTGCCGCAAGCATCCGTTGACGTTGACGAATTTCGGCAAGCGGATCTGATGAGGGCGCTGCGGGCGCAATGCTCCGGCTATCGCGCTCCTGCGATGGCGCAGGCTGCCGCTTTGGTTGCCCATGCGCCGGCGCGCTCGAATGGATCAAACCTTCAATACGCGCTTCCAAACCTTCGATCGTCCGGTTCAGAGCATCGAGCGCGGCTCTGTCGGACTGTCGGTGAGGAAGTGATCGCGATCCGTTCATTTTTATGCTCGCTTTTTGGCCTGAGGGCCGAAACTGGCTGTTCCATCAACTGGCGTTTCCACCAAATTGAATCGACACGTCCTGCGCACATATACCCTAAGACTTTCGCCGGACTTTCCGCATGATCAGAGTGCCCGTAGCTTGGAATCAAGGATGTGCGATGCGCCGATGTGCAGTCATCACGTTTCCCGCAACATGGTAAACAACGCGTTAATGCTCTGGTGAAATTGTCCTGTAGCAACCCATTCGTGCGAAAGACTGACCGCGTAAAGGGACAAGGCAAACGCTGTGGTAGCAGCTTTCAAGAGGCCTACGTCTCAGAACGTGCAGGGTTTGGGGATCGCGTCATTGTGACAAAATGCGCTGAGGCTTCTATTGACGTTTACGCAAACGTCAATATTCTGTGCCCACTCTGGAGAGCCGGGGGAGTCCGGCACGCCAAATTGAAGGGAAGAGGAAGATGCCGGTCTATAAGGCTCCTGTGAGCGACACACTTTTCATCATGAAGGATGTTCTGGGCCTGGAGCGATACAACAACCTGCCAGGCTTCGCCGATGCGACCCCAGACATGCTGGAAGCGATTTTGGGCGAAGCTGCCAAGGTTGCTGAAGAGGTGCTGTTTCCGCTGAACCTGTCCGGTGACCAGGAAGGTTGCGTACGGCTGGAAGACGGCACTGTCAAAGTGCCGGCAGGCTTTAAGGAAGCCTATGACCAATATGCCGAGAGCGGCTGGATCGGCCTTGCCGTTCCCGAGGAATATGGCGGCCAGGGCCTGCCCTATCTTCTTCATTCGGCCGTTGGCGAATACATGTCGTCCGCAAACATGTCCTTGATGATGTATCCCGGCCTGACCCAGGGCGCGATCGCGGCAATCCTCGCCCATGGCTCAGTTGAGCAAAAAGGTGCCTATCTGCCGAAAATGGTGCAGGGCGTCTGGTCGGGAACGATGAACCTGACAGAGCCGCATTGCGGTACGGATCTCGGCCTTCTGCGCACCAAGGCCGTTCCGGCCGGTGACGGAACCTATAAGATTTCCGGACAGAAGATCTTCATCTCCGCAGGCGAGCACAGCATGACGGAGAACATCATCCATCTCGTCCTCGCGCGGATCGAAGGTGCGCCGGAAGGCACCAAGGGCATTTCGCTCTTCATCGTACCGAAGTTTATCTTGAACGAGGACGGAACGCCCGGCGAGCGCAACAAGGTGATCTGCGGCGCGATCGAGCACAAAATGGGTATTCACGGCAACGCGACCTGCGTCATGAACTATGACGGCGCGACCGGCTACCTTATCGGGCAGGAGAACAAGGGCCTGTCGGCGATGTTCGTGATGATGAACGAGGCCCGTCTCGGTGTCGGCCTGCAAGGTCTTTCGATTGCCGAAACTGCCTATCAAAATGCGGTGGCCTATGCGCGTGATCGCTTGCAGGGCCGCTCGCTCTCCGGGGCGAAAAACCCGAATGGCAAAGCTGACCCGATCATTGTCCATCCTGACATTCGCAGAAGCTTGATGACGATCCGCGCCTTCAACGAAGCCGGTCGCGCCTTCCTTCTCTGGACGGCTTTGAAGTCCGACATCGCTCATCGTGCGGCAGATGAAGCGGAAAGACAGACTGCCGATGATATTCTGGGCTTGGTGACGCCGATCCTGAAGGGCGTGATGACCGACAAGGGCTTCGATCATGCCGTGATGGCCCAGCAGGTCTTTGGCGGGCACGGCTATATCGAAGAATATGGCATGAGCCAGTATGTGCGCGATGCGCGCATCGCCATGATCTATGAAGGCGCCAATGGCATCCAGGCGCTCGATCTCGTCGGGCGCAAGCTTGCCGCCAACGGCGGACGCGCCGTCATGGCCTTGTTCAAGGAAATCGGCGACTTCTGCGAAGAAAACCGGGGTGACGAGAATCTCAGCTTCTTTACGAAGCATCTGAAAAAGGGCCTGAATGACGTTCAGGGCGCAACCATGTGGTTCATGCAGAACGCCATGGCAAAGCCCGACAATGCAGGAGCTGGCTCCACCGACTACATGCATCTCTTCGGATTGGTCGTTTTTGGCTATATGTGGGCCAAGATGGCAAAGGCGGCGCAAGAGTCGCTTGCGGCCGGCGATGGCGAGCGGGAGGATTTCCTGAAGAACAAGCTTGTCACAGGACGGTTCTTCATGGAGCGTATCATGCCGGAAACAGCGCTGCGCCGGGCGCGGATCGAGACAGGCGCTGAGAGCATGATGGAGCTTGCGGCCGAGGCTTTCTGAGACGCATTGCATAAGAGGTCGACCGAACGCCAGGTACCGAGGCGCTGGCGACCTTTATGGCCAGAAGGATTGCAGCCTTAGGCTGCCTAGGGAGATAGACAATGACCGAAGCCTATATCTATGACCATGTTCGCACGCCGCGCGGGCGTGGCAAAAAAGATGGGTCGCTTCACGAAGTGCCGTCCGTTCGCCTCGCCGCTAAGACGTTGGAGGCGTTGCGCGATCGCAACGGCCTGGATACGTCCAGTGTCGATGACATCATTATGGGCTGCGTCGATCCCGTCATGGATGCTGGCGCCGTTATTCCAAAGGCTGCCGCGTTCGAGGCTGGCTACGATTTCAAGGCGCCAGGCATGCAGATTTCGCGTTTCTGCGCCTCCGGCCTTGATGCCGTCAATCTCGCTGCGGGCAAGATCACAGCGGGCTCCGACGACATCGTCATCGCGGGCGGCGTGGAGTCCATGTCGCGCGTCGGCATGGGCATGTCGGGCGGCTCCTGGTACATGGACCCATCGGTCAACTTTCCAGCCTATTTTATGCCACAGGGCGTTTCGGCTGATCTCATTGCCACAAAATACGGATTTTCCCGCGATGATGTCGACGCCTATGCCGTCGAGAGCCAGAAGCGGGCGGCCCATGCCTGGGAGCAGGGCTACTTCAAGAATTCGGTGATCCCCGTCAAGGATGTCAATGGACTGACCATTTTGGATCGCGACGAGCACATGCGGCCGGGAACCGATATGCAGGCGCTTGCCTCTCTCAATCCGTCTTTCCAGATGCCTGGAGAGATGGGCGGGTTTGAAGCCGTCGGCATTCAGGCGCACCCCGAGGTCGAGCGCATCAATTACGTGCACCATGCCGGCAATTCTTCCGGCATCGTCGATGGTGCCGCGGCCGTTCTGCTGGGATCAAAGGCGGGCGGACAGGCCATGGGCCTTAAGCCACGCGCGCGCATCCGCACCTTCGCCAACATTGGATCGGACCCGGCACTGATGCTGACAGGACCGGTAGATGTAACGGAAAAGCTTCTGAAGCGCAGCGGCATGAGCTTGGCCGACGTCGATCTGTTCGAGCTGAACGAGGCTTTTGCCGCGGTTGTCCTGCGTTACATGCAGGCCTTCGATATTCCAAGCGACAAACTGAACGTTAATGGCGGCGCGATCGCGATGGGCCATCCGCTCGGGGCGACGGGCGCCATAATCCTTGGCACTGTGCTCGACGAATTGGAACGGCGCGATCTCAACACTGCCTTGGTCACGCTGTGCATCGGAGCCGGCATGGGTACGGCAACCGTTATTGAACGCGTCTGATCTGGGAGGAACGACAGTGAGCTACAAGAATTTCAAGATCGAGACGGATCAGGACGGCATTGCGCTCGTGACATGGGACATGCCCGACAAATCCATGAATGTTTTCACCGAGGAAGTACTCGGCGAACTGAACGCCATCGTCGATGCCGTGGTTGCAGATGCCGCCGTAAAAGGCGTTGTCTTCACGTCGGGCAAATCGACCTTTTCCGGCGGCGCTGACCTATCGATGATCAAGTCGATGTTTTCCTTCTACCAGCAGGAAAAGGCTGCGGACCCTGATGGCGCGGCGGCAAAGCTCTTCGATCTCGTTGGCAAGATGAGCGGGCTCTTTCGTAAGGTCGAGACCTGCGGCAAGCCATGGGTGTCTGCCATCAACGGCACCTGCATGGGCGGAGCCTTTGAGCTTTCTCTGGCATGCCATGGTCGCGTTGCTTCCAACGCAAAGACGGTCAAGCTGGCTCTCCCAGAGGTAAAAGTCGGTATCTTTCCAGGCGCCGGCGGCACTCAACGCGTGCCGCGTCTTGCCAATGCCCAAGATGCGCTGCAGATGATGACCACAGGTCAGACGCTGACGCCGGCCCGCGCCAAAGCGATGAACCTCATTCATCAAACTGTCGCTCCGGAAGAACTGATCAATGCTGCCAAGCAAATGATCAAGGACGGCCTCAAGCCTGTAGCGCCGTGGGACGAGAAAGGTTTCAAAGCTCCCGGTGGCGGCATCTGGACACCTGCTGCCGCACAGCTTTGGCCTGCCGCGCCGGCCATCCTTCGCCGCGAAACGGCAGGAAACTATCCGGCCGCGCTCGCCATCCTCAAGTGTGTTTATGAAGGTCTCCAACTGCCCTTCGACACGGCCTTGAAAGTGGAGCAGCGATATTTCACGCAGATCCTGCGTTCCACTGAAGCCTTCTCGATGATCCGTTCTCTGTTCATTTCGATGCAGGAACTTGGCAAGGGCGCACGACGTCCAGCCAATGTCGAGAAGACGGATCTGAAGAAAATCGGCGTCGTTGGTGCAGGCTTCATGGGTGCGTCCATTGCCTATGTCAGCGCGGCTGCCGGCATTGCGGTATCGTTGATTGATCGCGACGAGGAAGCGGCGGCCAAAGGCAAGGCTGTTTCGGAAAAGCTGGTTGCCGATTCTGTGGCGAAGGGTCGCTTTTCGAAGGAAGAGGGCGAAAAGCTGCTCTCGCTGATCACGCCGACAGCCGATTATGGAAGCCTGTCAGACGTATCCCTCGTCATCGAAGCGGTATTCGAGGACCGCGCCGTCAAGAAGGACGTCATCGAAAAGGTCGAAGCTGTCCTGCAGGAGGGCGCGATCTTTGCCTCCAATACGTCGACGCTGCCGATCACCGGCCTTGCGGAAAATTCTAAGCGGCCGACCCAGTTCATTGGTGTCCACTTCTTCTCCCCGGTCGAAAAGATGATGCTCACCGAGGTTATTCTCGGCAAGCAAACCGGCGACAAGGCATTGGCCGTCGCACTCGATTTCGTAAGTAAAATCAAAAAAACGCCGATCGTCGTCAACGATACGCGCGGGTTCTACGTTAACCGCTGCGTCTTCCGGTACATGAACGAAGCCTACGATATGCTGATCGAGGGCGTGCCGCCCGTCATGATCGAAAACGCCGCGAAGATGGCGGGCATGCCGGTTGGGCCACTTGCGCTGAATGATGAGGTTGCCGTCGATCTGTCCCAGAAGATCATGAAGGCATCCATCGCCGATCTCGGGGCCTCCTCGGTCAAGCCTGAGCATATGGCATTGGTCGATAGGCTGGTGAACGAGCTTGATCGGCGCGGACGCAAGAACAGCAAAGGCTTCTACGATTATCCGGCAAAGCCAGCGAAGAAGCAGCTCTGGCCAGGCCTCAAGGAGCTTTATCCGCAAAAGTCGGCGGACAAGGTCGATATGGCGGAGCTAAAAGAGCGCCTTCTGGTCACCATCGCTCTGGAAGCTGCCCGGACAATGGAGGAAGGGATCGTGACGGATCCGCGTGAGGCGGACGTTGGCTCCATCCTCGGCTTCGGCTTTGCGCCTTATACCGGGGGTACGCTTTCATATATCGACGGGATGGGTGTTGCGAACTTTGTGGCGCTGGCTGAAAAGCTGGCGAAGAAGTACGGCGATCACTTCAGACCGACGCCGCTGTTGCAGGACATGGCCGAAAAGGGCGAGACCTTCTACACGCGGTTTGATCCATACAAGGCTGAACGGCAAGCTGCTTAATCTGCGGTTCACGCCGACGAAACCAAGCAAAGCCGGATTTGGGTGAAGTTATCCAAATCCGGCTTTTCATTGAAGGCCTGCAAAAGAGTTGCGTCATTCTGCGGCTGCACGCCGCTGCAAAGACAATTGGGTGATAAAGGCTCGCAGGGCGGCCGGACGCACCGGCTTGTTCTGCACAGCAATCGCATTTTCCTCGGCCTCGGCACGAACTTCCGGCGACCGGTCGGCCGTAACAAGCAGCGCAGGGATGGACATTCCTGCCTCGCGCCGAAGGCGCCTGATCGCATCGATACCTGTGGCGTGGCTGAGATGATAATCTGCAATAATCAGATCGAAGGGTCCTTCAGCCAGAACCTGGCTTTCTGACACAAGCTCCGTCAGCGTCGTAATCCGACATCCCCATCCTGTCAGAAGAAGCCGCATGCCTTCCAGAATCTCGGGCTCGTTGTCGATGCACAGAATATGAAGACCCTTCAACGGCTCGGCAGGGTCCCGCTGATGGAGCTGTTGCGGGATCTTCGGCCTCTGGCTCGTTCTCACCATTGGTAAGGTGATGCGAAAATCCGTGCCTCTGCCGTGGACCGACTTCAGTTCCACGGGATGGCCGAGCACGCGCGCAATGCGATCGACGATGGAAAGTCCGAGCCCAAGGCCGGATGCCGTGCGGGCACCTTCATCCAATCGCGCAAATTCCTTGAACACCGTTCGGACCTTGCTTGTGGGAATACCAATGCCAGAATCCACCACTTGGATTACGGCGGATTTGCCATTGCGTCGTACGCCGACAAGCACCTTTCCCGTAATCGTATATTTGATTGCGTTGGAAACGAGGTTCTGGACAAGACGGCGAAGAAGGTTCGGGTCGGACCGCACGTGGAGCGATGTCGGCATCACAATCAATTTTAGCTGCTTTTCCCTCGCAATCGGCGCAAAATCCGTCGCAATGCGCTCGAGAATTTCAGAAAGCGAGACAGTCGATACTTTGGCACGCATGGCACCGGTGTCGAGACGCGAGATATCGAGGACCGCCCCCAAGATCGCCTCGACGGATTCCAAGGCGGAATCAATATTGCGCGCGATGGGAGCATGGTCCGAGAGAGCCATTCTTTCTGCCAGCGCAGACGAGTAAAGGCGCGCAGCATTCAAAGGCTGCAGGATATCGTGGCCGGCGGCTGCAAAAAAGCGCGTTTTGCCGATATTTGCCTCATCGGCAGCTGCACGCGCATCGGCGAGCTCTGTATTGACGCGGGTCAGCTCCGCTGTGCGCTTTGCTACGCGCTGTTCCAGCGTTTCGTTCGCCTGCTTCAAGGCGCGATCGGCGCTGACGCGTTGGGTGATATCCGTGAAGGTGGCGACAAGACCTTTGCCCGGCATGGCGTTTGAGCGCACTTCCACGATGCGCTCTCCATCAGCCAGGACGAGTTGGAACGGCTTGTCCGGCAAGGTGAAGTTTTCGACGGAGAGAAGTTGTCCGCTGGTCGTTACGGCGCCGCGCGCAGCAAGATCGTTCAGAATCTCGGCAAGTGGAAACCCGACCTGACCGACCTGCTCCGGTAGGTCAAGCAATTGTCGGAAGCGGCGGTTCCAGATCGACAGCCGTTGGGAACTATCGAAAACCGCAATTCCCTGATCCATCTGGGAAAGCGCGGTCTGCAGCATGTCCTGGTTGTATTGAAGCGCTTCGCTTGCCTGGTCCAGCAGCCAGGCGGTATCCGAAGATGCGTCCTCCGTGCGCTGCAGAATCAGGGAAAGCACCAGTCTGGCGGAAGCAGAGCCGATGGCGCTGCCAAGCAGCTGCTCGCTGAAATGGATGAGCGCCATATCGGCGGGCTGATCGTCTTTGAGCTGCTTGCCAATATGTTCTTCATAGGTGGCGATCGAGCGCTGCATGCGCTCTTCGCCGAGATAGCGCGCGATTGCCGCCTTCAGCTCTCCAATGCTGATCCCGGTTTTCCACGCGCGCGTTGCAAACTGCGAGCGACGGCGGCGTTTGACGAAGATGCCTGCCTGGATGCGTTCCAGCGGCCTTGGATGGCGCGTCAAGGAGCCGCCGACGAAACAGATCGTATTGACGAGAAGACTTAATACGGAAGCATTCACCAAAGGATCGGCTTGAGGACCGGAAAAGACCGAAGCGCCAGCGAAGACGAAACCCAGGATCGCGCTTGCGGCGCCCGAGTAGTTTGGACCACCGAGCGAAGGCATCAGCAAAAGGTAGATCCAGATCACGAAACCCGAGGTCAAGCCAAGAACGGCGCCTCGGGCATTGGCTCGACGCCAGATCAAGCCACCCAGAAGCGCCGGGGCGATCTGAGCGATGGCGGCAAAGGATGTCAGCCCAAGGGAAGCAAGACCCGTCTCGCTGTCCACGGCGCGATAATACGCGTAGCCGAGCAGCAAGATGGCGAAAATGGCGCTCCTACGGATGATGAGGAGCGTGTGGGCGAAATCGCTCCGATGCGTTCCAAACCCGGCCAACTTCCGGCGCAGGAAGATCGGCATGATGATATCATTTGAGACCATGATCGAAAGCGCAACGCTATCGACAATCACCATGGCCGTTGCCGCCGAAAAGCCGCCGATAAAGGTGACGAGAGAGACAAGAGGCACATTGCCCGCGATCGGCAGCGCCAGCATGTAAAGGTCGGGATCCCCATTTCCGCCAAAGGTTAGCAGACCCGCCATCGCAATCGGCAAAACGAAGAGATTAATGACGACGAGGTAGGCTGGGAAGAGCACGCCGGCGAGCTTGAGCTGGCGCTCGTCGCGGTTCTCAACGACCATGACGTGGAATTGCCGTGGCAACATGATGATGGCAAAGGCAGACAGAATGGTAAGCGTAATCCAGCGGCTGATCGGCGTCTGGTAACTCAGTGCGCTGGTAACAAGCTCGCTGCTGAGGCCCTTTTGCCAAAGATCTGTCGGGCCACCGAAGAGAAACCAGACAATGCAGATGCCAGCGGTCAAGAATGCGAAGAGCTTCAAGACCGATTCCATGGCAACGGCAAGAATGAGCCCATCTTGATGCTCCGTTGCATCCGTATGGCGCGTTCCGAACATAATGGAAAAGCAGGCAAGAACTACGGTAACAATTAAGGTGAGATCGAAGTAAGGGGAAATGCTCTTTCCAAGTCCGGGCTCCGAAAGAACCAGCATGGCTGATACCGTGCTGGAAATCGCCTTCAGCTGAAGGGCGATGTAGGGAACCGTACCGACCAGCACGATCAATGCGACGGTCGTGGCAACCGTCGAGTTCTTGCCATAACGCGCGGCGATGAAGTCTGCGACAGACGTGAGCTTTTCCGCCTTTGCAAGGGCGATGATGCGCCGAAGCAGAGGCAGGCCCAAAGTGAAGACCAGAATTGGACCAATATAGATGCCCAGGAATTCAAAGCCGCGATGCGCAGCAAGACCCACGCCGCCAAAGTAGGTCCAAGAGGTGCAATAAATTGCGAGGCTAAGGGCATAGATCCACGGCTGAGCACGGCTCGTTCTGCCGATCTCGCTGCTTTTGCGATCGCCATAGCTCGCCACGGCAAACAGCGTCAGCAGATAGCCGAATGCCCCTGCAAATATGATCCACCCTGGCAGCATCTCATCTCCGCCGGCAAAGATCGGCCGGCCTCTAACCGAAGATTAGGGGAAATTGCCGCCATTGAAAATGCGAAGCATTTAAGCCTTAAGTCGAAGAGCGTCGCTCGATATTCTTCCCGCCGTTGCAATTGATTATCCGAAATCGGAATTTATGTAGACTCATGGAAGGTTTGCCGGACTGGGCCGGCAAATGTTCGGAGAGGGACGAAAGGATACACTCATGAGCATGGTCAATGAATTTAAGGCCTTCATCGCGCGAGGCAATGTCATGGATTTGGCTGTCGGTGTCATCATCGGCGGTGCATTCGGCGGGATCGTGAAATCGCTTGTCGACGATATCATCATGCCAATCGTCGGGGCTATTTTCGGTGGCTTCGATTTTTCGAACTACTTCATTCCGTTGTCATCTGCCGTCAACGCTCCGACATTGGCGGCAGCGCGCCAGCAGGGTGCGGTCTTTGCCTACGGCAACTTCCTAACCGTGCTCATCAACTTCCTGATCCTGGCCTGGATCATCTTTCTTATGGTGAAGGGTGTGAACACGCTGCGCAAGCAGGTCGAACGCAAGGCCAAGGAAGATCCGAAGGAAGCACCGCCACCGCCAGCCGATGTTCAACTGCTGACGGAAATCCGCGACCTTCTTGCCAAGCGCCCTGTCGCCTAAGGATCGATCAGCGGAATAGATCGATCATCACGGAATATCATATGATTTCGCTCCAAGTTTGGTCTATGGGAAGCCAAACTTGGAGTGCACCATGACCGTTCTCGAAAGCTTGAGCCCGCGCGCTCGCCTCGCCCCTGAAAGCGGCATCGTGGAGGTGGTAAACTATGCCCGCGGCCGCGATGGTCTCATTCCGCTATGGGTGGGCGAGGGCGATCTTTCGACGCCAGATTTCATCTCGAAAGCCGCGGCTGCCAGTCTGCAAGCGGGCGAGACCTTCTATACCTATCAGCGCGGCATCCCCGAACTTCGTCAGGCATTGAGCGACTATTACAAGCGTCATTTCCAAAGCACGTTACCCGCCGACCACTTCTTCGTAACCGGCTCTGGAATGCAGGCCATTCAAATTGCCGTCCAGGCTTTGACGTCGCCGGGCGACGAACTGATCTATCTGTCTCCCGCGTGGCCGAACATTTCGGCTGCGCTGGAAATCGCGGGTGGGCGTTCCGTTCCGGTGAAGCTGGACTTTTCCGGTGGGCGCTGGCGCCTTGATATCGAGAAGCTCGAACAGGCGATCACCCCGAAAACGCGCGTCCTCTTCATCAATACCCCGTCCAATCCAACGGGATGGACGGCAAGCCGCGATGATCTTCAACAGCTTCTTGAACTTTCGCGGCGTCACGATCTGTGGATCATGGCCGATGAAATCTACGCGCTTTACTACTTCCTGGGTGGACGCGCGCCGTCATTTCTGGATGTGATGAGGCCGGACGATCGCGTTCTTTTCGTCAATTCCTTTTCTAAAAACTGGTCCATGACAGGATGGCGTATCGGCTGGATCGTCGGTCCGCCCGAGATCGGGCAGGTGATCGAAAATCTGATCCAATATTCCACTTCGGGTGTTGCCCAGTTTATTCAACGCGGTGCGGTTGCCGCCTTGGAAGAGGGCGATCAGTTTGTTGCCGCGAACATCGAACGGGCTGCGAAATCGCGCGACGTCCTGTGTGACGCCTTGATCGCAACCAACCGGGTTGAGACGCTAAAGCCTGAAGGCGCGCTTTACGCCTTTCTCAAAATCGATGGGGTCTCCGATAGCCGGAAGGCCGCGATTGATATCGTCGATAAGACAGGCGTCGGGCTTGCACCGGGCACCGCATTCGGTCCTGGCGGAGAACTGTTTCTCAGAGCCTGTTTTCTGCGCGATCCGGCACAGATGGAAGAAGCAGCAAAACGGCTTTTCGATTATATCGGAAGTCTCTAACGGTTGAACTCTCGTGCCGATCAAGGCTGCGCAAGTTCATTACGCCAGTCTTCGGACGCACCGCGTGCTAAATTGATCGCTCGATAAAATTTTAGCGACTGTGCAAGCCGCTCCTTCACCACGCCGCCAAACTTACCCGTGCTCTGGGGCGCCAGCAGGCCCAAATTAAGGACATCGGCAAGGAAATCCCGCTTGGATGCTCTCGTTCTATTTGGATTGGAGGGAGCAATGGCAATTCTGGTCACCGGTGGTGCTGGCTATATCGGCAGCCACATGGTCTGGGCATTGCTGGATGCCGGTGAGGACGTCGTGGTCGTGGATCGGTTATCGACAGGCTTTCGCTGGGCTGTTGCGCCGGACGCGAGATTTTATCTCGGCGATATCGGCGACGAAAAGATCTTGAAAACGATCTTTATCGAAAACGACATCGAGGCAATTATTCATTTCGCCGGCTCCACGATCGTGCCGGCCTCTGTGACCGATCCGCTTTCCTATTACGATAACAACACCGCGCGCACACGCACGCTGGTCGATATGGCCATCAAGGCCGGTGTGCGCCATCTGGTGTTTTCGTCGACGGCAGCTGTCTATGGCCAGCCGCAATCCCAAAAGCCGGTATCAGAAAGTGATCCTCTGAGGCCGGAAAGCCCTTATGGCCAATCGAAACTGATGAGCGAACTGATGCTGCGCGACGTCGCGTCCGCATATGACTTCACCTATGTCGCCCTGCGTTACTTCAACGTAGCAGGCGCCGATCCTCTTGGCAGAACTGGTCAGTCGACGAGTGCGGCAACCCATCTCATCAAGGTTGCCTGCGAAGCGGCATTGGGAAAACGCCAGTCGATGACGATCTATGGCACGGATTACCCGACCCATGACGGCACCGGTGTGCGAGACTATATCCATGTTGCCGATCTCACCGAAGCTCACCTGAATGCGCTCGCATATTTGCGCGAGGGCAGGGGCCCTATAACGCTGAATTGCGGATATGGCGGCGGCTACTCGGTTCTGGACGTCCTCAACATGGTAACGCGTCTGCATGGCCACTCCTTCCCGATTCATATCGCTGCACGCCGGCCCGGCGATGCGGCAAGCGTCGTGGCCGATGCTTCGCTCGCCCGTCGTGTTCTTCATTGGAAACCGGCATATGACACGCTGGAGACCATCGTCCGCAGTGCGCTGAACTGGGAAATCTTCTTGATGGAGCGCAGTCTTGGCGATCTTCAGCGCATGCATCGGGCTCTGGCGTCCGCCATGTAGCGGGACAAGTGTAGAGAAAATCATCTTCCAGCAGAATTTGGGTACACAGGTCATATTGATGCCCTAGGTTAGCGTGGCGGCTGCGTCGGCTGCCGCCTGCAAGATCGAACTGATGACGCGAGGTGAGGATGCACGAAGATGAAAACGCGCAAACTGTTATTGTCGAGCGTCGAGGCACTGCCGGTCTCATCAGACTGAACAGACCCAAGGCATTGAACAGCCTGACATTGCCTATGATCGAGGCAATCGATACGGCACTGGAAGCTTTCGCCAACGATCCTGCGATCGCCTCTGTCACGATCTCCGGTGAAGGCGAGCGCGGACTGTGCGCCGGAGGCGATATTCGCGCTTTATATCAAAGTGGTCGCAACGGTTCCGGACTCGCAGAAGAGTTCTGGCGGCGCGAATTTCTTCTCAACCACCGCATCGCCTTTTTCCCCAAGCCTTATGTCGCCTTCATGGATGGGATCACCATGGGCGGCGGCGTCGGGCTCTCAGCGCATGGCCGATATCGCATCGTGACCGAGCGCACGCGGCTGGCCATGCCCGAAACGGGGATTGGCTATTTTCCAGACGTGGGCGCGACATGGCTACTGGCGCGTGCGCCGGGTGAACTTGGCATATGGATTGGGCTGACGGGGCTTGAACTGAATGCCGCCGACGCCATTCAGGCCGGCCTGTCCGATTTCGAGATGTCGTCGTTTCAGTACGACGAATTGATCGACACACTTGCCGAGCTGCCAAAGGCGGCGAGCGGGCGTGATGTCGAAGCTGTCATCAAGAACTTTGCCCGCGAAACCTCGCACAGCGATCTGCGGTCGAATATCGACCTGATCAATCGCACCATGCGTTTTGGAAAGATCGAGGAGATCATCGGCGCGTTGGCTGCGGAAGAAGGAGATTTTGCCAGTAGGACGCACGAGGCCATCGCCAAGCGATCTCCGACGAGCGTTAAGCTGACCCTTGAGCTTCTTCGTCGTGGCAAGCAGAGCCGAACGTTGATGGAGTGCCTTGAGCGCGAGTTTTCCGCCTGCTTGGCAATTCTTGGAATACAGGATTTCTACGAAGGCATCAGGGCTGCTGTCATCGACAAGGATCGTATGCCGAAATGGCAGCCATCGTCATTCGACAAGGTTGAGCCAGAGGCACTCGCGGCGTTCTTCAAGCCTGCCGATCAGCCGCTCTTTTCCAAGGAGCCCACGCAGGAATGACCCGCTGACCGTTCGTCATTTCCACATGCCGCGCATCCGCGCTGCCATGTCGATGCGAACCTGTCTGGCAGCTTGGCTGCTTTGCACGTCGGATTTGGACTGGGTTGGCGAGCAGACCTCGAAGAACTGAAGCAAGGTGGCCGGAAGAAAACGGCTGCGCGCGGCATAAACATGGCGGTCGCCCTGGGCGTTCTGACCATGCGTGAAAAAGCGCTGTGGCACAATCAGATCAAGTTGGTCGCGGGCGCGCGTCATCGCAACATAGAGAAGTCTGCGTTCTTCCTCTATTTCGGCCGAAGTGCCGACAGCGAGATCGGATGGGATACACCCATCGACCACGTTCAGCATGAAGACCCGCGTCCATTCCTGTCCCTTTGCCGAATGGATCGTGGACAAGATTAGGTAGTCTTCATCCAAAAGCGGAGCGCCGGCGTGATCGCTCGTTGCATCGGGTGGATCAAGGGTCAGTTCGGTGAGAAAACGTTCTCGGGAAGGATAGCTCGCGGCAATCTGTTCAAGCTGTTCAATGTCTGCAAGGCGGGTCGGGGCATCTTCATGCAGCCGTTCCAGATGCGGTTGGTACCACTCGCGCAGGCGGGCAATCTCCGTAGCCCAATCATAGTTACCGCCTTTCAATTCCTGCAGCACCGACACGAATTCAGTCCATTCGCTGCCTGCGCGCGGAGGAGCTTGCATTTCGCTGAGCGTCAGGATGGGATTGCGATCAGCGGCCATCAGATCCAGAGCCCGTCCGGCGCTGGCCGGGCCCACACCCGGAAGCAGCAGCATCAGGCGAAAGCCGGCGACTTTGTCACGCGGGTTCTGCACGAAACGCAGAGCCGCCAACATGTCTTTGACGTGCGCACTATCGAGAAATTTCAAACCGCCGAACTTGACGAAGGGAATATTGCGGCGTGTCAGCTCTACTTCCAGAGCGCCGCTATGGTGGGAGGCGCGAAACAGGACGGCTTGCTGCTTCAGTTTCAGGCCTTCCTCACGATTGTCGAGAACCAGATCGGCAACATAGCGCGCTTGTTCCGACTCATCGCGAACCGTCACCAATCGCGGGCGTCTCGACGACTCGCGGTCCGTCCAAAGGTTTTTCGTAAACCGCTCGCGTGCCAGATCGATGACGGCATTGGCCGCTTTGAGAATGGGCTGGGTCGAGCGATAATTCTGTTCGAGCGTGATGATCTTGGCGGCAGGTTCGAATGAGCCCGGAAAGTCGAGAATGTTACGCACTTCCGCCGCTCTGAATGAGTAGATCGACTGAGCATCGTCGCCGACGACGGTCAATCCTTGCCCGTCAGGCTTCAAGGCCATCAGGATCGAAGCTTGCAGCCGGTTGGTATCCTGATATTCGTCGACCATGATGTGATCGAAGCGGCTGCCGATCTCTTCGGCAATCAACGGCTCGCTGACCATCTGTGCCCAGTAGAGAAGCAGATCGTCGTAATCCAGCACATTCTGCGCCTGCTTGGCCTCCACATAGGCGATAAACAGCTCCCTTAGCTGCGCCTCCCAGCCGACGCACCACGGAAAGGATTCCTTCAAAACAAGTCCAAGCTCTTTCTGTGAGTTGACGGCGCGGGAATAGATCGCGAGGCAAGCACCTTTACCGGGGAAGCGGCTTTCCGTTTTTGAAAAGCCTAGTTCCTGGCGGATCAGGTTCAGCAGGTCGGCGCTATCTTCCCGATCGTGAATGGTAAAAGCGGGGTCAAGTCCGATCTGCTCGGCATAATCGCGCAAGAACCTTGCGCCAATACCGTGAAAGGTGCCGCTCCAGTTCAGACTATCCGCCATCGCAGAAGCATTCGTCCCGAGCACCTCTGCGCAAATCCGCCCGACACGCCGCGTCATTTCCGAGGCGGCCCTGCGCGAGAACGTCATCAGCAGAATGCGGTAGGGATCAGCGCCTTTCACGATGAGATGAGCAACACGATGCGCTAGTGTATTCGTTTTTCCCGACCCAGCTCCGGCAATCACCAGAAGCGGTCCGGCGACATGTCGTCCTTCGCTGGCGGTCCCATGCTCGACCGCAAGTCGCTGCTGTGAATTGAGCTTTTCTAAATACATTCGCCAACATCCAGGGCGACGGCAGGATGCCGAAGCTTCCGTTCGTTCCTTGAATGTTCGCGAATACGATTCCTGTCAACCTTCGGTATCTGAAGACACCAGAGACGGAAGACCAAGAAAGGCGTTACGTTGGGAAATCGGGAATGATTTCGCGCCGCATGAGGCGCAGGCTTCGGTCCGGCTGGATGATGTAGGTCTCATGAACGCGGTAGCCGGTCGAGTCGCGGAAGTCGTTATAGACATATCCTCCGACCGGAGCCTTGGTCAGCCTCGTCTTTGGCTGTCCGCCATAGGTGATGCTGCCAGGGATCGGCTGCGGATCGCTGTCGCGATTTGTCGTGCAGCCGCCAAGAAGAAGGCCTACAGCCGTCAGGCTTATAACGCACGTTTTCATCATGCCCCGATCCTCGTTACGAAAAAAGTAGGTCGAAAACCTATTATGCCAAGTTGCATTTTGTCTCTTGTATCAAGTTCCTGTGCGCGCCGTTCCACTTGGAACCAAAGATCAATTTAGGTGTTGATCTGACGAATCGAAGATTGGAGACGCGAATGAACTGCGTTTTGAAGGGAAGCATGGCAGCTCTCGTTGTTGCGGCTTGTATAACGCCAGCCTATGCGAGTTTAGAGACCAACATTGACTATTCGGTCCTGCCCCAGGATGAAATAGCGCTGAACGAATACACGGGATCTGTTTCCTGTGCCCCGTCCGATCCTCATTACCTTCCCTCTTTCATTCGTGCGCCTGACGGCACCATCATTGGCGTCGGATACATTGAAGTAAACGACACAAAGAGCTGCTAGTAGAACGTCGGCGGTGACTTCCGCCGACGTTGATATTGGAGCACTCTTGAACGCGCTTTTCAGTCAGGCCGCGGACCTGCGTTCCGGCAGCTTCCAATTTGGCCGAGGAAAGTGGCACGTATAGCCATTAGGATAGCGTTCAAGATAATCTTGGTGCTCCGGCTCGGCTTCCCAGAAATCGCCAACGGGTTCAACTTCCGTCACGACTTTGCCTGGCCAAAGACCCGATGCTTCGACATCGGCAATCGTCTCTTCGGCAACCCGCTTTTGGTCTTCGCTGGTATAATAGATTGCCGAACGATAGCTGGTGCCAACATCGTTGCCTTGGCGGTTCTTGGTGGTCGGATCGTGGATCTGGAAGAAAAAGGCGAGCAAATCTCTATAGCTCAGCTTGGCCGGATCGAAGAAAATCTCGATGGCTTCAGCATGCGTGCCGTGATTGCGATAGGTCGCATTTGGCACATCTCCGCCACTATAGCCAACGCGCGTAGACTGCACCCCATCCATGCGCCGAATAAGATCTTGCATGCCCCAGAAGCATCCGCCTGCCAGTACTGCACGTTCGGTTGTCATAAAGGCCTCCATATGGCTGAACTCAGATCCCGCATCGAAGCGTCTGATCAATTCAACACTGTGTATCGGTTTTTGAATGCCAAAATCGACGTATTCGAGAAAACACAGATGCTATCGATCGATGACGACTTGCGTGTTTGCTCAAATGACTCTCAACAATGTCGGTATGCGGCCAAGCAAGATCAAGACCCGTGACGCAAACGGGAGCAACGTAGCTTCAAGCTTTAGCGCGGGATCTTTTATCAAGCGGGCGCATATCTTTGTAAGCCACGGCTATGATCTGATTGGTGAACAAATGCCCTGATGCAAGACGTTGGAACCCTTCGCCAGCTTGCGTGTTCTAAGCGAGTTCTCATGAAGGAAGAAAAATGCTTTTCCGCTCCCTGACGCTTGTCACACTTGTCTTTGGGATCGCAGCATGTACGACGGTGAGCGAACCTCAGCCCATGAAGGGCAGTCTTACCTATGGCAATAAGGTCGTCCGTTCCCGATATGCACCAGGGACCGTCGTTAAGAATACATTCCTCGACCAATTTGGCTACCGCGTTCATGAACGTTACGTTGTGCAGCCTGACGGGACATTAAAGCTCACATGGCGGTACACTGGACCTGATTATCTCATTGACTGATGCGGCATGGAGAGGCTCGGCGGCATCTTTTGCCCGATGACATAGGCAGGAAGTCCTGTCCCGGGATATCGGCCGATATAGCACGCTGCACGGTAGAATAATGCGCTGCCGCATAGAAAAACGGTGTAGGTTGATACGAAATCAACCTACACCGCCTCATATTGTAGTGGTTCACACCACCAAATGCGCTTGCATAAAACCGATCAATCAAATCGGATCAGTTGTTGATAGAAGCGCACTTCTTGTCCATCGGAGTGGCATCGCTCATGCCGCCCTGCGTCTGCAGAGAGCCCTTGCCCTTGCCAGAGCTGTTGGCAGCCATGTTGCCGCCACCGCACTTGCCCATCTTGGCCTTTGCATACTTCTTCGAGTGCTTCTTCGAAGCATGCTTCTTCTTCATTGTCTTATGAGCCTTCGGCTTCTTCGTTTCCGTCGTCGCGTTGGTGCTCGTGTTCGTTGTGTTCGTCGTGCTGGTATTGGCGTTCGTGTTCGTGTTGGCAGGCGCGTTGTTGTTGTTCATATCGGCGCTCGTGCCGCTCTGATCAGTCGTATTCGCTGCCGGAGCAGCGGAGGTTTGCGCCATTGCAGAAGTAGCAAGACCCAAAGAGAGAAGCGAGGCGGCAATAATTTTCGTGAACATAGAATTCCTCCATTGCGTTCGGCCCACTCTCAACGTTTTCAGGGGGATAATGTTCCAACGCCCTGCTGATAACGCCCCGCAAGCAAACTTCGTTCGACTGGATATAGGGCGCTCGCCGATACGAAGGATCAGCGTGTCGCCATGCATGCCACGTGTTCCGCGCAAAGGAAGTACGGACACACCTGCAATCGGAGGCTCGCTCAGGCTTCAACAAAAACGGCCCGACTTCGGGCCGATGCTGTCGCAGTCTTTGCAGAGGATTAATGAGGTTGGTTTACTCTACCGCCTCGTGGTTTGCCTTTGGTAGGCAATCTTCCGTTTCACAGATATTCTGCCGATCATTAGGATGCAGCAGAGCCGTCTTTTTATGTTTCGCCTGCATCAGACGATGCATGACGACAAACAAGGATTGCTCGATACGATCTTGCCGCACCTCCTCCAGCATTTCCGGAAGCGCCAGGAAAGTTCTGTCTACCAAACGCATTTGGTCGCGTTCATCATGGTAATATGCGCGTGCATATTCCATCAGCATGGCGCGCACGGGAGAATGTTCTGCAAGAATTGCGGGATTAGCTAAAGCTTTCACAGCTTCCTCCTGTCATAGCAGGCGGGAGCACATAGACCCTCAGCTGACAGCGCCCGGTTGAAAATATGCTGCTGTCAGTATCGCCATTATGCAACGAAAGCCCGGGGCAGTCATTAAACTAAACGTGTACGCAACTGTACATAATGCGCTGGTCTGGGCGCCATATTGATCTTCATCGCCAAACTATCAAGGATGAGATGAGGAATGGTGCTGCCGAGTGGGATTGAACCACCGACCTCACCCTTACCAAGGGTGTGCTCTACCACTGAGCTACGGCAGCAGGTTGACCGCTTTGATGCGGACGGGGCGCTATTGCCACAGCTTCATGCCAAGCGCAAGCTTCAAATTCCAACTTCTTGAGGATTTGGGGCAGAGGCTTTAGAGTTTCGTAAAATTAAGCGGGAAAACAGGATGGACGAGAAAGAACTCGAAAAAGAAAGAGCCCGCGCCATACGCAAAAGCCAAGTCGAACGGCAGGCAGAGCAACGGCGCGAGAGGGCCGCAGAGAAATTGCGGGAAAACTTGATGCGCCGCAAGGGGCAGTCTCGCGCACGCCGCGCGGGGGACGAGGATGAAACGGCGGGCCTTCCTGCCGCAAAAATGAACGATTCGTAATATTCCTATGGCTTCGAATTGAAGCTTGTCACGAATTCGTCTAAAGACCCCCATCCTTCACATCGGCCGATCGGCGCGGGCGCTAGGCACCGTTCGCTTCGGCTTAGACCCTTAGCAGAGTAATCATCCATGGATCGTATCAGAATTGTCGGCGGCAATGAGTTGAACGGCGTTATTCCGATTTCCGGAGCTAAGAACGCTGCCTTGCCGCTGATGATCGCATCGCTTTTGACGAGCGATACGCTCACGCTGGAAAATGTTCCGCATCTTGCCGACGTCGAGCAGCTCATCCGTATTCTCGGCAATCACGGCGTTGATATTTCCGTCAACGGCCGTCGTGAACGCCAGGAAGAAGGCTATGCGCGCACGATCCACTTTACCTGCCGCACCATTGTCGACACGCTGGCACCCTACGAGCTCGTCTCCAAGATGCGTGCCTCTTTCTGGGTCATCGGCCCGCTTTTGGCGCGGGAAGGCTATTGCCGCGTTTCGCTTCCTGGCGGTTGCGCGATCGGCACGCGCCCGGTCGATCTGTTTCTGGAAGGCTTGACTGCACTCGGCGCAGAAATGGAAATCGATGGCGGCTACGTCAACGCGCGGGCACCCAAAGGCGGCTTGATCGGCGCGCATTATCGCTTCCCGAAGGTCTCGGTCGGCGCGACCCATGTGATGCTGATGGCTGCAACACTTGCGCGCGGGACCACCGTCATTGACAACGCAGCGCGCGAACCGGAAATCGTTGATCTGGCGCGCTGCCTGACGGCAATGGGCGCGAAGATCACGGGTGCCGGAACCTCCACCATCACGATCGAAGGCGTCTCCTCGCTATCCGGCGCTCGCCATCGCGTGTTGCCAGACCGTATCGAAACCGGCACCTACGCCATGGCCGTTGCAATGGCCGGCGGCGACGTCGTTCTGGAAAATACGGATGTTTCGCTGCTCGATAATGCGCTGCTGACACTGCGTCGCGCCGGCGCAGAGATCACCGCCACCGAAACAGGAATGCGGATTGTCAGAAACGGAAACGGGATACAGCCAGTCGACGTGACGACCGAACCTTTTCCAGGGTTTCCGACCGATCTGCAGGCGCAGTTCATGGCCTTGATGACCCGCTCGACCGGCGTCTCTCACGTGACCGAGACCATCTTCGAAAACCGCTTCATGCACGTGCAGGAACTCGCGCGGCTTGGCGCGAAGATTTCCCTCTCCGGCCAGACTGCGAAGATCGAGGGCGTGCCGCGGCTAAAGGGTGCACCGGTCATGGCGACTGATTTGCGCGCCTCCGTGTCACTGGTGATCGCGGGCCTTGCTGCAGAAGGCGAGACCATGGTTTCGCGCGTCTATCATCTTGATCGCGGTTTCGAGCGGCTCGAAGCAAAGCTGACCGGTTGCGGCGCGGTCGTCGAGCGTGTCAGCGACTAAGCGCACGCGGGGCTGTCGATCGCGAATTACCATCGAACGTCATCGGTTGCGCATTTGCCATGCGCGTCCTATGTCCTGTCTCAGTACGGCCGCGTCCTGCGGCCGTAAGAAGGACCGTTAACTCGATGACTGATTTGAAGCTCGTCGCGCTCGATACGGAGGATCTCTCCATCATATCCGCGCATATGCAGGATAGCGTTTTCAAGCTGCAGGACGTGTCATGGTCGCAGCGCGACATGCAGTTCGCGGTGGCTGCAAATCGCTTCGTCTGGGAAGAAAACCTGCGCAAACGCAAGAGCTTTGAGCGTCGTCGTGCGGCGCTTATTTTCAAGCGCGTGCTGGCAGTCCGTTCAATCGGGTTCGACCGCAACAATAAAACCGCAGTTCTGTCGCTTCTGTCGGTCACATTTCAGCAAAAAGATCAGGGGCCGGAGGGCGAAGTCATCCTGACCCTTGCCGGAGGCGGCGAAATCGTGCTTGAGGTTGAATGCATCGAAGTGCAGCTTGCCGATGTCGGCGGTGCATGGGAAACGGCCTCGCGTCCCCGTCATCCGGGTGTTTGACGAGGCGGCGCAGGAAGAGGACAAGACACGTGGCATTGTGGCTGGATCAGA
The DNA here is from genome assembly GCF_037199735.1 of Oryzifoliimicrobium ureilyticum. Classification (NCBI taxonomy): domain Bacteria; kingdom Pseudomonadati; phylum Pseudomonadota; class Alphaproteobacteria; order Hyphomicrobiales; family Rhizobiaceae; genus Oryzifoliimicrobium; species Oryzifoliimicrobium ureilyticum. Next base: position 23,683 of record NZ_JBBBVQ010000001.1, read on the forward strand.
CAACGGATGGTTTTGAAGCGCAATTTGCAGCGTTCCTGACCACCAAGAGAGAAGTTTCCGAAGACGTCAATGCCGTTGTCCGCGATATCATTGCTGACGTGCGCGCGCGCGGCGACGCTGCGCTGGCAGACTATTCGAAGCGGTTTGACGGAGTCGACTTCGCGCTAACCCCCATGAGGGTCAGCGATGCAGAAATTGACGCGGCCATCGATGCCGTGCCTGCCGAAGTACTAGGCGCATTGAAGGTCGCCGCCATGCGCATCGAATCTCACCATCGCCGTCAGCTGCCCAAGGACGATCTTTATGAAGATGAGATGGGCGTCGGTTTGGGGTCGCGTTGGACTGCCATTGAAGCCGTTGGGCTCTATGTGCCAGGCGGTACGGCCAGCTATCCAAGCTCTGTTCTGATGAATGCCGTACCGGCCAAGGTCGCGGGTGTCGAGCGGATCGTCATCGCGGTGCCGGCAACGGGAGGCGAGGTCAACCCCGCCGTGCTTGCTGCTGCCAGACTTGCTGGCGTCAGTGAAATTTATCGCATCGGCGGCGCGCAGGCCATTGCCGCCCTGGCCTATGGAACGCAGACGATCGCGCCCGTCGCCAAGATTACCGGTCCCGGCAATGCCTATGTCGCCGCAGCCAAGCGCCAGGTCTTCGGCATCGTCGGCATTGACATGATTGCCGGTCCTTCGGAAGTGCTTGTCATTGCGGATCGGGAAAACAATCCGGACTGGATCGCAGCGGACCTTTTGGCCCAGGCCGAGCACGACACGGCTGCACAGTCTATCTTGATTACCGACGATGCCGATTTTGCGCGCGCCGTAGAAAGTGCGGTAGAGCGACAATTGACCATGCTGAACCGGGCCGAAACCGCTGCGGCAAGCTGGCGCGATTTTGGCGCTATCATTCTTGTTAAGGCCTTGGAGGATGCATTGCCTCTGTCCAACCGCCTTGCGCCCGAACATCTCGAATTGGCGGTCGCAGATCCGGATGCGCTGCTACCAGGGATCCGCAATGCCGGTGCGGTTTTCATCGGTGCGCATACGCCTGAAGTGATCGGCGATTACGTCGGCGGCTCCAATCACGTCCTGCCGACGGCGCGTTCGGCACGGTTTTCGTCAGGACTTTCGGTCCTGGATTTCGTCAAGCGCACGTCGATTCTGCGTCTCGGGGCCGAGCAGCTGCGCACCTTGGGACCTGCTGCCATAGCGCTTGCCGTCTCAGAAGGGCTTGATGCGCATGCCAAGTCGGTCGCCATCCGCCTTAATCTGGAAGGTTGATGTGAGCGACGACAGTTTTCGGCTTTGCGAGGTGGTTCTAGACGACAGTATCGGTCGTTCCACACCGGATGTCGAACACGAGCGGGCGGTTGCGATCTTCGATCTGATCGAGGAAAATAGTTTTCGCCCTCTCGGCCATGCCGGTGGGCCTTACAGGCTGAACATATCGCTGATGGACTCAAAGCTGGTCTTTTCCATCAAGCATGAAGATGGCAGCGAGGTGGGAGCCCATATCCTTTCGCTCACGCCCTTTCGCCGTATCGTGAAAGACTACTTCATGATCTGCGAGAGCTATTATGAGGCCATCCGGTCGGCGAGCCCCAGCCGCATCGAGGCGATCGATATGGGTCGGCGCGGCATTCATAATGAAGGTTCGCAAGCGCTGAAGGAAAGGCTGGCTGGAAAAATTGACGTCGATTTCGACACGGCCCGCCGCCTTTTCACCCTGGTTTGCGTGCTTTATTGGCGCGGATGACGGCGATGGAGCCAAAGCCGGCGGCGGCCGGCGGCGCTCCCGGCGCCATCCTCTTTATCTGCGGACAAAATGCGATCCGCTCGCCGATGGCCGAAGCCATCGCCCGCAACCTTCTTCCGGCGAATGTCTATGTCCGTTCAGCGGGCGTGCGCGCGGGTGAGCCGGATCCGTTCGTCGAGGCGGCGCTTGCCGAAATCGGCCTTACCCTTGGCCGCCATCAGCCCCACACGCTGGAGGATCTCGAAGATGATTACTTCGATCTCGTCATCAGCCTTTCGCCGCAAGCCCATCACGCCGCATTGGAACTGACGCGCTCGAGCGCCGTAGAGGTCATCTACTGGCCGATGATGGATCCAACCGTCACACAGGGAACGCGCGAGCAAATCCTTGATGGCTACAGAGATTTGCGGGACAGGCTGATCGACCTTATCGAGACGCACTTCGTTCGACGCGAAGGCACCGTCACCAAACCCTTGTAGAGCTTCCCCGACAGGCCTATAGGATGCCGCAGAACAGCTCTTTTGCTTTCTTGCGCGAAAGACAATCAATTTGGTTCACAAACTGGCCTTGATTGTGTAGGTTCCGCGCAAAATTTAAGGGCGCCTTTGCGCTCGTCACCCAGACAGGAAGAAAAACCATATATGCCCAAAGAAGAAGTCCTCGAGTTTCCGGGTATCGTCGTCGAATTGCTGCCGAACGCAACGTTCCGTGTAAAGCTTGAAAACGAGCATGAGATCATTGCCCACACGGCCGGCCGCATGCGCAAAAACCGCATTCGCGTCCTTGCTGGGGACAAGGTATTGGTCGAGATGACGCCTTACGACCTGACCAAGGGCCGCATTACCTACCGCTTCAAGTAATCCTGCATTTGCAGGCACGACGTTCAGCCGTCCGTCGAGGGAAGGGTTATGGCGCTCACCTATAAGCTCATTTTGGCTTCCGGTTCTCCCCGGCGCGTCGACCTTTTGAATCAGGCCGGCATCGAGCCAGCGCGCCTGATGCCGATGGATATCGACGAGACCCCGAAGAAATCCGAACATCCCCGCTCGCTCGCTCGGCGCCTATCGACGGAAAAGGCGCAGGCCGCACTCTCAGCCGTCAAAGGCGATGCAGCATGGAAAGGCAGCTATATTCTCGCTGCTGATACGGTGGTCGCTGTCGGACGCAGGATCCTGGGCAAGGCCGAGTTCGCCGATGAGGCCTCGGCAACGCTCAATCTTTTGTCTGGCCGCAGCCATTGGGTCTATACCGGCATTTGCCTCGTCACGCCCGACCGGAAGTTTCGTCAGAAGATCGTCGAGACCAAAGTGCGCTTCAAGCGTCTTTCAAGTTTGGAAATCGATACCTATCTTGCATCCGGGCAATGGCGCGGCAAGGCTGGGGCTTACGGCATTCAGGGCCTTGCCGGTGCGTTCGTGCAAAAGCTTTCGGGATCCTACACAAATGTAGTGGGCCTGCCGCTGTACGAAACGACGCTATTGCTGTCCGGCGAGGGCTTTGACGTCTATAGCCGCTGGCCGGAAGGTTAAGCGGCAGCTTGATCGTCGTTTCAACGTGCACGCGCCGGCCCATCGCCTATCGCTTTTGAAGAGCGAGGCGCCTACAAACTCGAAACAACTGGAGAAACACTTTGTCTGAAGAGATGAAGACATCTGCCAAGGTCGAGCCTTTGCGCAAAAAGCGGCCTTGCCCGGAATGCGGAAAGCCATCGAGCCGCGATCATTATCCTTTCTGCTCAAACCGCTGCCGCGACCTCGACTTATCCCGCTGGCTGACGGGCTCTTATGCGATTGCCGCAACAGAAGACCAGAGCAGGGCGGGGCACCAGGACGACGAATAGGCGGGATCGCAACGACCGGGGCGAACGAAGCCCTTCTATTTGCTCACAAATTCGGTAAATCTTCGTCCCTGTCAAAAAACTATCATTTGGCGCTTGCCATGTCCGAACAAGATGCTATAACCCCGCTCGCTTCCGGGGAAAACCAATGACCCGGCCGTTTCGAAAGCCGAAATGCGAAGCAAGCATGGTTAGCCCAGGTAGCTCAGTTGGTAGAGCAGCGGATTGAAAATCCGCGTGTCACTGGTTCGATTCCGGTCCTGGGCACCACTTTAAACATCATCCTGCACGTTCTTACTATTAGCAACTTGCGCGCCCGTCTCTTGTTGCCAGAGGGCAAGCTGAGTCTCATTGGCCGTTCCAGTTATGAAGTCAAAAGATCGGTGGAAGGCCAGCAAGGGTTTGTTTTCGATACAGAGTGAACCACTTTCAACCCTGGGTGTTTGACCTTTATTATCATGGCGCTCGGCCATGCCACTGCTGCAGGAATGTGTATGATGCAACACAAAGCTTTTGTTCTCTCCCTCATGGCAACCTGTCTTATCCTTGCAAGCTGCGTCAGCCAGCCGGGGGCTCGCTCCTACTATGAGGAGCATGATCAGATCCTCAACCATACGCATCGGCAGGATTACGATCGTCATAGAGGTGATCGCTTGATCATCCGCAGCCGCTAGTCGAAAGGGTGAGAAAAAAGCCGGCAAGACCTGCCATAGTCTTTTGCTTCGGCTTGCAGATGTGCGTGTGATCTGATCTGCATGGCGCTTTAAAAATGGGCGGCAAAGGTGGGGGCGCAGATTGGCATTCACACTAAGGCAGTTGCAGTATTTCGTTGCGGTTGCCGAGCAAGGCACCGTGTCGGGCGCCGCCCACGCCATGTCGATTTCCCAATCTTCGATCACAGAAGCCATCAAGGATCTGGAACAGGACCTCGGGGTGGGGCTCTTCGAACGCCATCCGCGCGGGCTGGCGATTACCCAGCAAGGTCACCAGTTCCTGCGCCACGCCACAAAAATTCTCGCGGGCGTTTCTGAGGCAAGACGTGTTTTCGATTATCCGGCCGACCAGTCGGCTGGCGGCAATTTGCAACTGGGCGTCACCTCGCTCGTTGCAGGCTACGTCCTGTCGGATTTGCTGGCGCGCTATCGCCGCGCCTTTCCTGCCGTCGAGGTTGGAACGATCGAAGATGACGGCAATTATCTTGAGCATTTGCTGATCGGCGGCGAACTTGACGTTGCCGTCATGCTTCTCAATAACTTACGAGACAGGCAGGCACTGCAATCCGAAACGCTTGAGATTTCCCCTTTTAGTCTTTGGCTGCCGGCCGGTCATGACCTCTCATCGCGCGATTCGATTGCCATGGAAGATATTGTCGGGTTGCCGCTCATCATGTTGACAACGGACGAGATCGAGGAGGCGACACGCCGTCTGCTGGATGCCTTTGGCGCACGTCCACGCGTCGCCTTTCGAACCCGCTCCGTGGAGGCTGTTCGCAGCTTGGTTGCGACCGGGGCAGGCGTGGCAATCCTGCCAGACATGATCTACCGCCCTTGGTCGCTTGAAGGCGACCGCATCGAGGCACGGGATGTCTCAGCTTCGCTCCCTGCAATCCAAGTAGGTCTCGTCTGGCGGCGTGGCTTGAAGCTGTCGGAGCCGCTGCGCAATTTTCTTGCACTGGCCCAGACGCAGAGGACCCCGAGGCTCAGGTAATGAATTCGGTATCGGAAATACCGATACCGGAATTCTGACAAAAGAAATTGCGAAACCGAAGATCCTGCATATCCTCCCCTTTAATAAAAAGCGACGTTGTTAAAGGGGAACATCATGAAGAAAGCGATCAGTATAACCACGGCAGTGGCACTCGTTTGCGGCACGCTTACGTCAGCGTTTTCGGCGGATATGAAGAGCTCGATCGGCAAGGGGGAGGGGGAGGTCGATATCGTCGCCTGGGCCGGCTACATCGAGCGCGGTGAAAGCGACAAGAACTACGACTGGGTTTCCGGGTTCGAGAAGGAGACGGGTTGCAAGGTCAAGGTCAAGACCGCTGCGACATCCGATGAAATGGTCACGCTGATGAATCAGGGTGGTTTCGATCTTGTCACGGCCTCGGGCGACGCTTCCCTTCGCCTTGTCGCAGGCAAAAAAGTTCAGCCGATCAATGTGGGGCTCATCGAGAATTGGTCAGGTATCGACAAGCGATTGCAGGATGCCCCATGGCATACCGTCAATAAGGTGCATTACGGCACGCCCTATCAATGGGGTCCGAATGTCCTGATGTACAACACCAAAGTGTTTGGTGAGAAAGCGCCCGACAGCTGGGATTTCGTTTTCAAGGAGATGACGCTGCCGGACGGCAAGTCGAACAAGGGCCGGGTCCAGGCCTATGACGGTCCCATCTATATTGCCGACGCTGCGCTCTATCTGAAAAGCGCCAAGCCGGAGCTTGGTATCAAAGATCCCTATGCCTTGAATGAAGAACAATACGCAGCGGCGATTGACCTTCTTAAAGGGCAGCGCAAGCTGGTTGGCCGTTACTGGCATGATGCCACGGTGCAGACCGACGACTTCAAAAACGAAGGCGTGGTGGCCTCGAGCTCATGGCCTTATCAGGTCAATCTGCTCCAGGCAGACAAGCAGCCGGTTGCATCCGTCATTCCAAAGGAAGGCGCGACAGGCTGGGCCGATACGACCATGATGCATGCCGAGGCCGCGCATCCAAACTGCGCCTACATGTGGCTCAATCATTCGCTCGACCCTAAAACCCAGGGTGATGTGGCTGCCTGGTTCGGTTCCGTTCCCGCCGTGCCGGCAGCCTGCAAAGACAATGCCCTGCTTGGTGAGAGCGGCTGCACGACGAACGGCTTCGACAAATTCGAAAAGATCTCCTTCTGGAGAACACCTGTTGCCAAGTGCGAGGGCGGGACCTGTGTTCCCTACAACCGTTGGGTCAGCGATTATATCGCCGTGATGGGCGGCCAATAGTTCGCCAGCATAGGCCCGGGCCGGCGCTCGGCCGGCCCCCCTTCAATCCGCTCAGTTTCGCTGATTGCCGCCGCGGTAGTCCTGCATTGGCCACATGTATCCTCCATGCTCTCACCGGAGATTTGCCGCAATGACCTCTGCTGTCGCTTTTCGTTCTGTCTCGCGTCACTTCGGCGCGGTCAAAGCGGTTGATAGCGTCGACCTCGACATCGGGGAGGGCGAGTTCTTCGCCATGCTCGGGCCTTCGGGATCGGGCAAGACGACATGCCTGCGGCTCGTCGCGGGCTTTGAGCAACCAACGTCGGGCGACATTGCAATCTTTGGTGAGAGCACGACAGGTCTTCCGCCCTGGCGGCGAGCGGTGAATACCGTGTTTCAGGATTATGCGCTCTTTCCGCATATGAACATTCTCGAGAACGTGGCCTATGGCCTGATGGTCAAAGGCATAGACAGGGCAACCCGCCACAAGGCCGCTGAGGAAGCTTTGGACCTCGTCAAGCTCGGTGGCTACGGCACACGAAAAACCGCTCAGCTATCGGGCGGACAAAGACAGCGTGTCGCATTGGCGCGTGCTTTGGTCAACAAACCCAAGGTTCTGCTCTTGGACGAGCCGCTTGGCGCACTCGACCTCAAGCTCCGCGAAGCCATGCAGGAAGAATTGAAAAGTCTGCAAAAGGCGCTCGGCATCACATTCATCTTCGTCACCCACGATCAGAGCGAAGCGCTGTCAATGGCCGATAGGGTCGCTGTGTTCAATAATGGTCATATCGTCCAAGCAGGCGCTCCGGAGGAGATTTATCAGCAGCCGAAGACCCGCTTCGTTGCGAACTTCGTCGGCTCCTCCAATGTCCTTGCGCCGACGCTCACCGAAAGACTGACAGGGGAGCGGCGCTGGACCAGCGTCAGGCCGGAACAGATCTCGCTGGCGGCAGGACAAGATCGTCTCGAACTTACCGGCACGCTCACCAATGCAAGCTTCCTGGGGGCGGTTCGTCGCATCGCCGTTCGTGTCGACGATCAAGTCATCCATGCCGATTTGCCAGCTTTTGTCGAGTTGCCGGGCGAGAAAGGTCCAATCACGCTCTCTTTCGAGCGCCGCTCACTCAACTTTCTGGATGATGCGGCATGACCTCGGCTCTGGCGCCTCAGTCCTTTTCCTCCCGCCTGTCTGCCTTGCTTTGGCGCGGGCCGTTGCTGTTCACGCTGGTCTTGCTTGCGCCGCCCTTGCTGTGGCTTGCGGTGGTCTATGTCGGATCGCTGTTTGCACTTCTCCTGCAAAGCTTTTTCTCGATCGACGACTTCAGTGGTCTCGTCAATTATGAGCTGACCTTAGCGACCTATCAGGAACTGCTTCGGCCATCCAACATCGATATCATTGTGCGAACTGTCGTGATGGCAGCGCTCGTCACTGTTGCCTCGGCAATCATTGCGTTTCCCATTGCCTATTTCGCGGCCCGCTACGCGAAAGGACGTTGGAAAGCGCTTTTCTACCTGGGCGTGATGATGCCGCTCTGGTCCAGTTATCTCGTCAAGATCTATGCCTGGAAGATGATCCTCTCCAAGGAAGGCATCATTAGCTGGACCGCGGCAAAATTATCGCTGACCCCCCTCTTAGACTTTTGGCTGGCGCTTCCTGTCGTGGGCGGCAATTCTCTTTCTGTCAGCGCCACGGGTACTTTTATCGTTTTCGTCTATATCTGGCTGCCCTACATGATCTTGCCGATCCAGGCCGCCCTGGAGCGGGTTCCCTCAAGTCTTGTCGAGGCCTCCTACGATTTGGGTGCGGCTCCCTCGCAAACCTTTCGGAAAATTCTATTGCCGCTGGCAATGCCGGGTGTGGCGGCTGGCTCGATCTTCACTTTTTCGCTGACACTGGGCGATTACATTATTCCAGGCATCATCGGCACCTCGCGTCTCTTTATCGGTCAAGCCGTCTATACCCAGCAGGGCACTGCCGGCAACGTGCCACTGGCGGCGGCCTTTTCGGTCGTCCCCATCATCATCATGGGCGTCTATCTGTGGCTTGCAAAGAAGAGAGGGGCATTCGATGCGCTCTGATGGCAGCCCAAAAGCCCCGCTTGCGCTCAAGTTTGCCGCTGTCGGCGGACTTTTGTTTCTGCAATTGCCGATCCTCCTCATTTTCGTTTATGCCTTCACGACGGAAGACAGAAGCTTTCAATGGCCGCCACCCGGCCTGACGACGCGCTGGCTGTTTGAGACATGGGATCGGCAAGATGTTTGGGCAGCGCTTGGGCTTTCGCTAAGGGTTGCGACGATCGCCACTTTACTGGCCATGATCCTCGGCACCTGTTGCGCGGCGGCGCTTTCCCGGGCGAAATTCTTCGGTCGCGACGGCATCACGCTGCTCGTCGTGCTACCGATTGCGCTTCCGGGCATCGTGACCGGCATTGCCCTTCGCTCGGCCTTCGGCCTCTTGGAAATTCCATTCTCGTTCTGGACGATCGTCTTAGGTCACGCGACATTTTGCATCGTCGTTGTCTATAACAACGCCGTGGCGCGCTTTCGCAGAATGTCGCCCTCTCTGGTCGAAGCCTCCTATGATCTAGGCGCAGATGGTTTCCAGACCTTTCGCCATGTTGTCCTGCCAAATTTGGCAACGGCTCTCTTGGCAGGTGGCATGTTGGCCTTCGCGCTTTCATTTGATGAGGTGATCGTCACGACCTTCACGGCCGGACAACAACAGACCTTGCCCATCTGGATGCTGGAAGAACTCATTCGCCCGCGCGAACGGCCTGTCACCAATGTCGTGGCCATGGCTGTCGTGCTGGTCACGTTTCTGCCGATCCTTGCTGCCTATTACTGGACGGCAAGAGGGGAAGATATCGCAGGCACAGGGAAATAATCGACGGTACTCGAAGGAAAGGCTGCATCCATGCAAACAGATATGCTTATCGGCACCTCGCTCGTGAAAGGCGAGGATCAGGAAGAGCGCATCCTCAATCCCCGCACAGGTGAAACGATTTTAAACCTGCCGGAGGCTTCCTCCGCTCAGATCGACGCGGCAGTCTTTGCGGCGCGGCGGGCTTTCGCGGGATGGTCGCAGACAACGCCGGGCGAGCGCGCCGGCTATCTTCTGAAGATTGCCGATGCAATCGAGGCCGATGCTGATGGCTTTGCAACGCTCGAGGCGCTGAATTGCGGCAAGCCCATCAATGCCGTACGGAACGATGAAATACCGGCAATCATCGATTGCTACCGTTTCTTTGCAGGCGCCGTTCGCAACCAGCACGGAACGTTGGCAGGCGAATATCTTCCAGGCTTCACCTCGATGATCCGCCGCGATGCGATTGGCGTTGTCGGATCGATCGCACCCTGGAATTATCCGCTGATGATGATGGCCTGGAAGCTCGCCCCGGCGATTGCGGCTGGCAATACCGTCGTGTTCAAGCCCTCCGAGCAAACGCCTTTGACCGCGCTGAAGCTGGCAAAGCTTCTTGCGGAGATCCTGCCGGAAGGTGTCGTGAATGTGATCCTTGGCCGTGGCGAAAGCGTCGGCAACAGCCTGATCAATCATCCCGGTATCGACATGATCTCTATCACCGGCGATATCGCCACCGGCAAGAAGGTCATCCAGGCCGCCTCGAAAAGCGTCAAGCGCACGCATCTCGAACTTGGCGGCAAGGCTCCGGTCATTGTCTATGACGATGCGGAACTGGAGGCAGCTGTGTCGGGCATCCGCGCCTTCGGCTTTTACAATGCCGGCCAGGATTGCACGGCGGCATGTCGGATTTACGCCCATAAGGGCATCTACGACAAGTTCGTGGCCGATCTTTCGCACGCCGTTTCGAGCATTCGCTTCGGACAGACCGACGACACGCAAAACGAGATCGGCCCGCTGATTTCGCAGCGTCAGCGTGATCGCGTCGCAAGCTTCGTCCAGCGCGCTGCAGAGGCTTCTCACATCGAGCTTGCAACGGGCGGCGTCATCCCCGATGGCAGCGGCTTCTACTATCAGCCAACCGTGGTCGCCGGCGCGCTGCAAACTGACGAGATTGTCCGCCGCGAGGTCTTCGGTCCCGTCGTCTCGGTCACGCCCTTTGGTTCGGATGATGACGTGATCGGATGGGCGAACGAGTCTGATTATGGCCTTGCCTCATCTGTATGGACGAAGGACGTGTCGAAAGCGATGAAAGCAGCCGCCACCCTTCGTTACGGCTGCACCTGGGTCAACACTCACTTCATGCTTGTCAACGAAATGCCGCATGGCGGGTTGAAGCAGTCGGGCTACGGAAAGGATCTGTCGACCTACGCGCTCGAGGATTATTCGGTGGTTCGGCACGTCATGATCGCGCACAGCTGAGAAACGATCACCCATCACCGCATTCTGGACGGCTAAATTAGGCGCCACTTGCATTACATGCTCGACGGGAGTGTAAGTGTCGCCGCCAATCCAGAAGGCATCCGGTTTTCAAGCCGCAGCGATCCGCCGTAAAGTTCGGCAAGCTCGCTGACGATGGTCAGACCGAAACCGTCGCCCGGAACCCTTTCATCTTCCCGTACGCCCGGCAGAAGAACTGCCTTCAGCCGGTCGTCGGGAATCCCTGGCCCATCATCTTCCACGACGATCAACACGGATCGGCCGCTCGTCTGCGCGGTGACCGATACCTGGCGCCGCGCCCATTTGATGGCGTTTTCCATGAGGTTACCCAGCATTTCCTCCAGGTCCTTCTCATCGCAGGCGGTAGCCGGTGCGCCGAGACCTTCCGTTTTGATCTCGATATGACGCTCTTCGTAGATCTTCGCCATAATCTGCTGCAACTCGTTGACAACAGGACCGATCGGTGTGCGAACGCCATTTGACGCACCGCCCATCACGCGCCGCGCAGAGCTGAGGTGATGCTTGATGCGGCGATCGATGCGGTGGGCGAGATCGCGAATGTCTCCGTCAGGATCGTTCTTGTCGTTGAGTGCGAGAAAGAGACTGGCCGTCGGCGTCTTCAGGCCATGCGCCAGATTGGCAAATTGCAGCCGCGTCGCGCTTAACCGCTCCTCGTTGAGCTGCAGGAGATCGTTCGTTTTGTCGGCAAGCGGCGCGAGTTCCACGATGGATTGAGCCGGCAAGCGATTGCGCTCGCCCTTGTTGATTGCTTCGATCTGCGAGGCCATCAAAGATAACGGTTTCAGTCCGTAATAGATCTGCAGGAACGTGCCGCCGACCAGAACAGCGCCAAGCGCCGCCATGCAAGGCAGCAGCCAAAACAGGGCATGCAGGGCCGGGTCAACGAGGGCCCGTCCCGGGGCGGAAGCCGTAATAATGATCGGCAAGCCTTTCCAGTTGCGGATGGCTTGCCTCGTGTAAAGGCCGCGGCCTTCGTCATCGAGTGCCTCTCCGGGGTAAGGTGCGCCGGTTATGAAGCGTCGAAAGTCCGGTCCGCGCGGCGGCGCATCGATCGTCGCTTGTCCAAGAGATCGTGACGTCAAACGCTGCCCTGCGCCTTCTACCTGCCAGTACCAGCCCGATCCAAACCGGTCAAAGGGCGGGCCATCGAGATTGCTGTGAAGAGTCAGCTGGCCATTTTCGTAACTCACTGCACCCGTCAAAGCGGAAATCTGCGTATCAAGGCGCTGATCGATTTGTTCTCGAACGACCGTCCTGATTGCGAACCATAGGATGACGGAGGCAATGATGAGGGCGGCGCTCACAAAGACGACCGAGAAGACCAGCAGTCGTCTGGCAATCGACGGACGTTGTCTATTGAAGCCGATCACGACGACACCTGGGATGTCAGCATATAGCCTCGACCACGAACGGTTTCGATGAATTGCGCGCCGATCTTTTTGCGCAAGCGCGCGACGATCACCTCGATTGAATTGGAATCGACCTCGGCGTTCCGATCATAGACCCTTTCTATAAGTTCTGCGCGGTCGACGACGTTTTCCGCTCTGAGCATGAGGCAGGACAACACACGCCACTCCAAGGCAGTGAGCTTCAGCGGCAGGCCGTCCAATTCAAAACTTCCGAGCTGTACGTCGAATTGCAGACCGCCGCAGACGATGTGAGAGGAGGCGTGCCCAGCCGAGCGCCGCACGAGGGCTCTCAGTCGCAGAACGAGTTCTTCGATCCTGAAGGGTTTGGTAACAAAGTCATCGGCGCCAGCCTTGAAGCTCGCGACCTTGTCGGGCCAACCTTCGCGTGCGGTTAGAACCAGCACCGGTAGGCTCCGACCTTTCTCGCGCCATCCCTTCAAAACGGCAACGCCATCGATCTTTGGCAGGCCAAGATCGAGAACGGCTGCGTCGAAGAGTTCTTCCACCCCCGCGTGAAGTGCGTCTTCCCCATTTTTTGCGATATCGACGACGAAATTTTCCGCGCGAAGCGCGGCTGCGATCCGTGTGCTGAGATCGTCATCGTCTTCGACCAGAAGAACGCGCATGAAAATAACCTTCTGTTTGTGGGGGGGATCGCCTGTCTCCCAGATAACAATCACCAGCTTAACTCAAACTGAACCGCGAGGTTCAGCGAGGCGACGGCGCCTTGGGTTTATCTTCGTCTCATCAAATCAGGCGAAGGAGCCAATGATGTCAGATCGAGTAGACGAAACCACAACGCCAGCTGCCGAGAGCAGCAGCGCAGCACAGGCAGCGCCGCCTTCGGGAAGGCGTCGCCGGCATTATGCCGCAACCCTGGTTGCAGGACTTGCAGTCCTGGCGATCGGTGCAGCAGGCGGAGCCGGAGCAATGAGGCTGATGCGCCCTGCGCCTGAAATGGCTCCTATCAATCCGGTCGCCATTTCCTCCATGCCGCAATGGAGCCTCGTCACCATCAGGGGCAAGGTGGCCGAAATCTACGGCAACAAGTTCATCGTCCAAGACGATACCGGCAGAGCTCTCGTTGAGACGGGACCTGCCGGCGAAGATGGCGATCTCGTCAAGAAAGACGAGGCCGTCACGATCCAGGGCCGCTTCAATGATGGCACCGTGCATGCAAGTTATCTGGTTCACCAGAACGGTGCGACGGTCGCTCTTGGCCCTGCGGGAGGCCCGCCTCCGCCGCCCCATCGAGGGCTGGCGGGCCTGTTCCACAAAATTGATTGAGGCGATGAACCAAACGCCTCAATCTTCCGTTCCCTGCACGCAAGTTCATCAGGAAGGACTTTTTATGCAAAAGCTTTTTATTTCAGGACTGCTTGCCACCGTGCTGGCGTCAAGCACCGCATTTGCTCAACAGCCTCCAGCTCCTCCGCCAGCTGCGCCAGCGGTTCAAGATATGCAGGCGGGCTCGCCTCCGCCACCACCGCCACCGCCGGGTGGCCCGCAGGCAATGGGCGGACCGGCTGGACCAGATGCGCCGCCACCACCTCCACCACCGCCCCGCGGTCCTGCCGATTGGGCAATGGGCCCCGGACCTCGCGGCCCGGAAGGCCCGGGACCAGCTGGACACCGTCCGCCGCCACCACCGCCGCCTTCTAAAGCGGCTCATTTTCGGATCGAAACCGGCGGCGCCGTCATCGACATCAAATGCGCCGATGATGAACCGATGAAGGTCTGCGCTGACCTGCTGACCCAAGTCATGGACAAGGTCAATCTACAGGCAGGTCCGCAGCAGCCTGGAAAGCCCTTGCCGCCACGCTGAGCCAAGGCGGCGCTATCTCTGAGGAGAGGCGCTGCAAAACCTCAGATCGTTACGCCCGCCGCCTTTGTGAGGCGGCTGGTTTTTTAAGGGACATTGATGAATCGAGCGCTGATCACACTCGCGTACCGTCAGCGGCCGTTCTTCTTCCGCCAAGCCTCATATTTTTGCTGATACTCGTCCTTGGTACAAGGATAGAGCCCGATGATGGCGTTGCCGGATTTTACCTGCTCGAGAACAAAATCCTCATAGCTCTCCATGCCCGTGCATTCATCCGCAAGTTCGTCGGCAAGATGGGCCGGGATGACCATAACCCCATCCCGATCACCGACAAGGACATCGCCCGGGAAGACAGCAACGTTTCCACATGCGATCGGAACGTTGATATCAAGGGCCTCATGCAGTGTGAGATTGGTAGGGGCTGACGGTTTGGCATAATAAGCCGGCATGTCGAGCGCACCGATACCTTCCGCATCCCGAAATCCTCCATCCGAAACAACGCCGGCTGCGCCACGAAGCGCCAGTCTGGTGATGAGAATAGATCCGGCGGTCGCGGCCCGCGCATCGCCGCGTGCATCCATGACAAGGACATGGCCGGCAGGACATGTCTCGATTGCCACGCGTTGGGGATGGTCGGCATTACGAAATACCGTAATCGGGTTCCGATCTTCCCGTGCCGGTATATATCTTAAGGTGAAGGCCTGGCCCACCATTGTCTCGGATTTTGGTGCAACGGGCACAACCCCTTGAATGAACTGGTTGCGCAGGCCGCGTTTGTAAAGGGCCGTTGCAATGGAAGCCGTCGAAATCTTCTTGTACTTGGCGCGTGTTTCGTCCGAAAGAACATACTCAGTCATGGAGGGCCTCAAAAAATATCTGGCTCGCCCGGGGAGCGGCCGAAATCGGTTTGAAGGAAATCAAAGTCGCAGCCTTGATCGGCTTGTGTGACATGGCGGGAGAACATCCAGCCATAACCGCGTTGGAATCGCGGTTCGGGAGCAACCCAAGCCGCGCGCCGCTGTTCAAGCTCTTCGTCGCTCACAAGCATGTCGAGCCTGCGGTTCGGCAAGTCCAGGCGCACGATGTCGCCGGTTCGCAGTAACGAAAGCGGACCCCCGACATAACTTTCCGGCGATACGTGCAGAACACAGGCGCCATAGGACGTGCCCGACATGCGCGCATCCGAGATGCGTAGCATATCGCGATACCCTTGCTTGATGAGTGCCTTGGGGATTGGCAGCATTCCCCATTCGGGAAAGCCCGGACCACCCAGGGGGCCGGCATTGCGTAAAACCAGAACGTGGTCAGGCGTGACATCGAGATCTTCGTCATCGATGGCCTTCTTCATGTCCGGATAGGTGTCGAAGACGAGGGCCGGACCTTGATGGACGTGATATTTCGGATCACAGGCCGCCGGCTTGATCACCGCCCCGTCCGGGCAAAGATTGCCGCGTAGAACGGCCAGCGACCCCTCATGATAAACCGGGTTTGATAGAGGGCGGATGACATCGTCATTATAGACCTTTGCGCCTTCAAGGTTCTCGCCGAGACTTTTTCCGGTGACCGTCAGCGCATTGAGATCGAGCCGATCCTCAAGCTGTTTCATCAGCGCGCGCAAGCCCCCTGCATAGAAGAAATCCTCCATCAGGTAGTCTTTGCCGGAGGGGCGAACATTGGCGATCAACGGTGTCGTGCGTCCCAGATGGTCGAGATCGTCCAAAGTAAGATCGACGCCGGCGCGCCGCGCCATAGCGATCAGATGAACGACGGCATTGGTCGAACAGCCTGTCGCCATGGCGACGATTGCGGCATTACGGCAGGCGGCTTCGGTGATGATCTTGCCGGGCGTCAGATCTTCCCAAACCATCTCGACGATACGCCGGCCACAGGAGGCCGACATCCTCTGATGGTTTGCATCGACTGCCGGAATCGAGGAGGCGCCGGGAAGCGTCAGGCCCATGGCATCTGCAATGGCCGTCATCGTGCTGGCCGTGCCCATGGTCATGCAAACGCCAGCCGAGCGGGCAATGCCGCCCTGAATGCCGAGCCATTCCTCATCGGAAATATTGCCGGCTCGGCGCTCGTCCCAGTATTTCCAGGCATCGGAACCGGAGCCGAGAATCTTGCCGGCGTAGTTTCCGCGCAGCATCGGCCCGGCGGGGAGATAGATCATCGGAATGCCGGCGGAAATCGCTCCCATCACGAGCCCCGGCGTGGTCTTGTCGCATCCGCCCATCAGCACGACACCATCCAAAGGATGGGATCGGATCATTTCCTCCGTCTCCATCGCCAGCATGTTGCGATAAAGCATGGATGTCGGCTTCGTGAAGCTTTCGTCGACCGACAGCGACGGCAGTTCGACCGGAAAGCCACCGCCCTGCGACACGCCGCGTTTTACATCCTGGGCTCGCTCACGAAAATGGGCGTGGCAGGTATTGAGTTCCGACCATGTGTTGAGGATGCCGATGACCGGCTTGTCGCGAAAATCTTCTTCGCCGTAGCCGAGCTGCATCAGGCGTGATCGGTGGCCGAAACTCCGCAGATCATCGGGAGAGAACCATCGTGCGGACCGAAGATCCTGTGGTGCTTTTCTATTTGTCATGAGACTGCCTTCTTGGAAGCTGAAGGAACGCAGGCGCTATTCCTTCATACCCCATTTTTGAATGGTGTGGCGTTCGATCGTCTGAAAGACGAGGTTTTCGACGATCAGGCCGATGATGATGACAGTGAGCAAGCCGGCAAAGACGGCGGGAATGTCGAGCAAGTTACGGTTCTCAAAAATAAACCAACCGAGACCGCCCTGTCCCGAAGATACGCCGAAGACAAGTTCGGCGGCGATCAAGGTGCGCCAGGCAAAAGCCCAGCCGATTTTCAATCCTGTCAAGATCGACGGAAAGGCCGCGGGCACCAAGATGCGTAGAACGTAGGAAATGCCCGACAGCCCATAATTTGCGCCGACCATACGGAGTGTGCGCGATACGCCGAGAAAGCCCGAATGGGTGTTAAGCGCTACCGCCCAAAGGACAGAATGAACCAACACGAAGACGAGACTGGATGCACCGAGGCCGAACCAGATCAGCGCCAGCGGCAGCAACGAGATGGCCGGAAGCGGGTTGAACATGGCCGTCATCGTTTCCAGAAAGTCCGTTCCTATGCGGGTATTGATGGCAAGAACCGTTAGCAAAGCGGCCAGCACGGTTCCAGCCGCATAGCCCATGAAGAGGATCTTTAGCGTCGTCCAAATCCGTGCCGGCAGCGTGCCGTCAACAAATCTGTCGGCCAAGGTCGTGAGCGTATCGCTCAACGTCGGGAAGAGCAGCGGGTTGTCGAGATAGGAAGCGTAAACCTGCCAAATGACCGCGAGTATGAGAATGAGGAGCGCTTTTCGCAAAGCGCTAATCCCCCAGAGAGTTTCAAACGCACTTAGTTTCTGTTCGACCGGCTTGATATTGCTGTGAGGCGCAGTGCTCTTTGCAGTGGAGGCGAGAATGATGTTCGGGGACAGCATATCACTATTCCTTGTGTCCAGGCTCGTTGGAAAAAAGCAGATTGTGAATGTCGCGCTCAAGCGCCGCAGCGCTCCCGTCCTCGTGGTTGACCTTATCCACATCCACTACTTCCGCCTTCACACGGCCAGGATGCGGTGACAGCAGTAAGATGCGGTTCGAAATCTTGATTGCTTCAGCAATGGAGTGCGTCACGAAAATTACGGTGAACTTCGTGTCTTCCCAAAGCTGAAGAAGTTCGTCCTGCATCTGGCGACGCGTCAGGGCATCGAGAGCGGCGAAAGGCTCATCCATCAATAAAACATCGGGCTGCATCGCCATGCCTCGGGCAATCGCCACGCGCTGCTTCATGCCGCCGGACAGCGTGTGCGGATAGCTGTCGACAGCGCGCGTCAGTTTCACCTTGTCGATATATTGCCGTGCAATGCCCTCGGCCTCTGCAGCGGGCAGTTTGCGCGCCACGAGAAGAGGGAACATCACGTTTTCCAATACCGTCTTCCATGGCATCAATTGGTCGAACTCTTGGAAGACCATCATACGGTCGGGTCCAGGACGCGTTACCTGCCGTCCATTGATGTGAATGGAGCCGCCGGAGGGTGTCATGTAGCCGCCGATCGCTTTTAATAGCGTAGATTTGCCGCAGCCAGATGGGCCAAGCAGCACAAAACGATCAGATTCTCGCACATGAAAGCTCACGTCTTCGGTGGCTGTAATCAGGAGATTGGGCGTTTTATACCGTAGCGTCACCCGGTCTACCGAAAGAAGTGGCGTGTTCTGCGTCACCTGCGTGAGCGGTTTGTCGGCGACAGTATTTGCCTGCATCATAGGTTCACTCCTTGAAGGAGGCAGCGAGCTCAAGCGCCGCTGCCGTTGTCGCAGGGCCAATCAATTTCCGTTGAGGTAGGCGCTGTCGGGCAGGTAGTAATCGGTCCAAGCCTTCGGCATCGACTTAAGCGTGCCGATCTTATGCAGGTGTTCGGCAAATTTCATGGTGCCTTGGGGATCGGTGCGCCATTCATCCATGCCCGGTTCCTTCATCATCGTAAGAAGGTCGTCGAGGCTCGTCTTGTCACCAGAGACCGTTTTATAGGCCTCGAGCGCAGCCTTCGGGTCGTTCTTGATGAAGGCGACAGCTTCCTCGGTTGCCGTGCGCAACGCCTTAATGAGCTTAGGATTTTTCTCCGCAAAAGCCGTGGTGGTGAAGAAGGTCGCCTGGGTTAGAGCACCCCCCAGGATTTCGCGGGAATCGGTAACCTTATGAACACCGGGCTGCTTCAGCTCGACATATTGGAAGGGCGGAGCTGAAAAGTGGTTCTTCACTTCATGATTGGGGTTGGCAATTGCCGCTACTGCATCTGGATGGCCCAGTTGCACAGTATTAGGGTCGAACTTCTTCACCTGATCGTCGCCATACATCTTCGCCGCAGCCATTTGCAGCAGGATGGCTTGCGTGGAAACGCCGACAGTTGGCACGGCGATTTTGTCAGATGGCTGGATGTCCTTCAGAGACTTTACGCGAGGGTCATTGGAGACCATGATGACCGGCTGAGCCGAACTGGTGATGATGCCTTTGACCTTCCCGCGGGTGCGGTCCCATAAAAGCAGCAGATTGCCGGTTCCGGTATTGACCACATCAACATTGCCTGCCAGCAGGGCATCGGTCTGAGCACCGCCGCCGGAAAATGTGCGCCATTCCACCTTGACGCCGTCGAGGCCTTCTTTGGCAGCCTCCTTCTCGATAAGTTTCTGGGTCTCCATGACGTGGCTGGCGAGATACAGAATGCCGGGCTGGCGTGTGATCGAGATGGTGGTTTTTTCTTGCGCCTGGCTCGGGCACCCAAGACACAGCGAAACGGCGATTGCGGTCAGGCCACTGAGAAGCAGTTTCATAGATTCCTCCCGTTGAAACAAGATACGCCAGTCTCGCTGGCTGGCCGCTCAACTCCCAAAGCGACTTTAGTTGAGTGAAGCACTAAAACATCAGTGCATCAACCCTGATTGTGTGTTTTTATGGTTGGCATAGATTTGAGAGAGCGGAAGTACATGAGCGGAATGACAAGAAGCGGTCAGTTGGACCGGTCCCGACAGGTGGCTTTACAGGTGCATGAAATCCTGCGCGACAGGATACTGAAATTGCAGCTCACCCCCGGCACCGTCTTGTCTCGCGGTTCGCTTCAGCTGGAGTTCGGCGTCAGTCAGACGCCAGTTCGCGACGCGCTAATGCGCCTCCAGGAGGAGGGCATGGTCGATGTTTATCCGCAATATGCGACCGTCGTGTCCAAAATCGATATTAAGCACGCGCGACAGGCTCAATTTCTGAGGATGTCAATTGAGCTCGAAGCGATCCGTCAGCTCACCGCACAGGAGCCAAAAGAGGCCGCTGCAGAGTTGCAGGCTGTACTCTCCCAACAGAAGTTGGCGGCTTCGCAGACAACCTATGATCAGTTTGACCGGCTCGACCAGGATTTTCACAAAAAGCTATATGAAAAGGCAGGCGTTCTGGAATTGTGGACCACGGTAAGACGACAAAGTCTCCATATCGACCGGTTGCGCCGGCTTAATCTACCCATGCCCGGAAAGATCCAGGACGTTCTGTCGAACCACGAGGCAATTGTTGCTGCCATCGCCTCGGGAGATGAAGAACGCGCCGCCGCTGTATTGCGCACCCATCTATCAGGTACGCTCTCGATTATCGATGCGATCAGCGCGAAGTTCCCGGATTATATTAGCCGCTAACCAAAAAACGATCAGGGTCGGGCCGACGTCTTTCTGTCATCCCGTTGCACGTCGGTCAATGAGGGGAAGTCCCTCTTCGCTGGTCCTTAAATCTTCAGGAACCGTTGCAGGAACTTCATAAAACGACTGCTGAACTTCAAAGGAGCGTCTGTCACGGCAAGACAGATGCAGTCCCGCCCAGGGTCAGCTTTGGGGGTATGCATCAGATTGCCGTCAGCTATTTCGATATCGCCGCGTCTGAAGGCCGACACTTCGTCGCTGAAACTTCCGTCGAGCACGAGTGTCAGCTCGGTACCCGTATGCGTATGCTCAGGCACGGGCCGCCCTGCGGGAATTTTCAACAACCGAACCGTCGTTGTCGGATCATCCGTCGGCACGATCATCTGCGCCGCACCGAAGCCGAAATTGCGCCATTTCAGGCCGCCAGCGCGCTCGACGTAGCTGTAAAGCGGCTCCGGCAGCAACGGATCGCGACTCGGCTGCCGTCGAAACGCAACAACATCGTCCACTTCGCCCGCTTCGATACGCTGCATGAGTTCCGCCCAATGAGCGTCTGATCGTACCTCCGGCGTCTTCTGCTCTTCTTCAAGCAGAACGCCGCCAAGCGACTCGAACGTTTCCAATCTCGAACGACAGGCCGGACATAATGATAGATGCGTTGCAACTGCTATACTCCAGCCCTCCTCAAGCGTGCCAGCGGCGTAAGAAAGGAGTATATCGTCATCGAGATGATGCAATATGGTTTCGGAGCTCTCTCTGCCCTTCAAAGAAGCTTTTTGCATGCCACCCTAACCCTTGATCTAACTGTCTCCAGTGACATGTTCAATGTCGCGGCGATGTTGGAGATCGACATATCCTCACAGTAAGACATCCGCAGAATTTCTGCCTCGTCTTCACGGTAGGATTTCACAGCTTTGCGATGATCCGCTGCGCTGCGATCACATTGAACGATCTCGAAATTGCTGCCTGCACGAACGACTTCATCGCCAGAGGCATAATGCGGCCGCTTTCTTCGGCCGGTTGCTTCCAATCTCACATCTCTCGCTATCGTAAAGATCCAAGCCAAACCATCTTTGCCAGACCTGCGGAAGACTGATGCTTCCTTCCAAATCCGCGTCATGGCTTCAGTTGACGCCTCTTTCGCGGACACCTGGTCGTCAAGCGTCCTAAGCATGTACGCCATGAGTTTCGGCATGAAATGATGATGGATCTTTTTCAATGCGCCGAGATCTCGTTCCTGCGCAATGCGCAGGATGAGTTCATCAACCTCTTCGGGAGCCATTTCTTCGGATGCCATAGCAACGTCGCTTGATAGTTGCGCCGACGTCGAAAGCACCCGAGAGACCGCTTTCGCCTCTCTCGGGAGAGGTGAAGTCAGCCGCGGGACCGCCTGGGCCAAAAGAGAAAGAATCACACTCATGCCCTTGATACGCCGGAAATAAGCGCTGGATCACTCCCTTTGAGAGATCGACTCGGATTATCTTTCAACGTCAAGCTTCAAACGAAAACAACTCCACGCAACCCGCGGCTGCGTGGCCACAATTCGTGTCGTTATTCCAGGCGCGCTTTTTCGAAGCGTAAGGCGCAATTGGCGCGCCTGGATAGTCAGTCACCGCGACTTTAGGGTTAGCTCAGCTTATCGCGCACGGTGTCCTTGGCCTTTCCGACATTGCCTTGGACGCGGCCTTCCATTTTCTCGGCCTTGCCTTCCATTTCCACATCGACCTTACCAAGAACTTTGCCGACGGCTTCTTTGATGGAGCCCTTGATTTCCTTTGCGGCGCCTTCGATACGATCTTTATCCATCGTCGTACTCCTTTTTGAAGCGGACCATTCCGCGTGATTGCGAAGAAAGAAATGGAGCGGTCACGACGGAAATTTCAGATAAAAAAATACCAATTCACCTGGTATCTGGTGACCTTTTTTCGCATCGCGAAACGTTACCCATCAAACAAATCGTCTCTCATGATCTTCTGCGCGATCTCGTGCGTAGAGAGCGGCAAAGGAGAGATCGCGATGAGTTTATCCCCTAAATCCTGCTATACCTTGGCCGCTTTATCCGCAGCCATATTGACGGCCGTACCTGCTGCCGCCCAGCAAAAAATCGCGAATGTTGGCCTCGACCATTACAGCGGGACATGGCTCGAGATTGCCCGTCGTCCGATGTGGCTCACCGATGGCTGTGTTGCCGGATATACGACATACAAGATGACGAAATCGGAAGGTCCTGGCGCGGTCTCCGTGGAAGACGGATGCCGGACAGGAACACCTCAGGGATCCTTAAAAACCGTTCACGGAGATGGGAGGATCATTGATTTCGGCGGGTCGAACGCCAGATTGCACGTCAAATACCCGCTCTTCATCACTTTCGATTATAATGTTCTTTATAAATCGCCCGACAAGCAATGGTTTATCAGTGCCGATCCCAAGATGGAAAATCTTTGGATCTATTCCCGCTACGCACCGTCAAAGCGAAAGCTGGACATGATGGTTCGCAAAGCTGCTGCTCTCGGTTACGACGTCAAGAAGCTGGAGTTTCCTGCTCCTGCGACCATGCCCCAGAAATGAATATTGAAAGCCGCGCTGCTTTAGACGAGCGCGCAGGCACATTGATCCAACCTTTAAACTGCCTCGTAACGGGGCGAAAAAATTTGGAGTACGACATTGGATCAGACTGTCAAACCAAGGAAATTGTTAAACCGGAAGCCTTCCAAGGAAGAGGCTGAGGCGGCTGTCAGAACTCTTCTCAAATGGGCCGGAGACGACCCGGATCGCGAAGGGCTTCTCGATACACCCGCGCGCGTCACACGCGCTTTTAAGGAGTTGTTTGCCGGTTATGATGTTGAGCCGGAAGATATTCTGGCGAGACAATTCGAGGAAGTCGCGGGATATGACGATCTGGTTCTTGTCTCCGATATTCCTTTTTTCTCGCATTGCGAGCACCACATGGTTCCTTTCGTGGGAAAGGCGCACATTGCCTATCTTCCCAACAAGGCGGTCGTTGGTCTTTCGAAACTCGCGCGCCTGGTTGATCTCTATGCGCGGCGCCTGCAAACGCAGGAGACGATGACGGCCCAGATCGCTTCAGCGCTGCACAGTTGTCTGCGCCCAAGGGGCGTGGCCGTCATGGTCGAAGCCGAGCATATGTGCATGGCCATGCGTGGCATTCAAAAGCAGGGCGCTGTTACTTCGACGTTCCGTTTTCTCGGCGATTTGGAGAGCTGTCCCGATCTACAGGCTCGCTTCATGATGATGGTAAAATCAAAATAATTTGTCTCTTGAGGCGAACGAAAGCGCCTCAAGTTCTTCTCTGCGACAAAACGCCTGCCAAGTGCGGCGTTTAGCGCACTCAGCCGATACACCGTGGTGGTTATAACCTCCAGCCATGGTGGCGAGGCAGATCCCCGCCGATATCGACCTTTAGACGCGGCCTCAAGCGACGAGCTTGTGCGCTGGCCCTATGCGCGAAAGGATATTGCAATGTTTAGCGGACTTGATGCCGCGGTGCTGGCACGCGCCCAGTTTGGCTTCACGGTTGCCTTTCACATCATCTTCCCAGCCTTTTCCATCGGCCTGGCAAGCTATCTGGCTGTGCTCAATGCTTTGTGGTTGTGGAAGAAAGACAAGGTCTATCTCGAACTCTTTGATTTTTGGAAAACGATCTTTGCGGTCGCTTTCGGAATGGGTGTCGTTTCGGGCATCGTCATGTCCTATCAGTTCGGAACGAATTGGGCTGTATTCGCAGATAAGGCAGGTCCTGTTGTGGGACCGCTGATGGGATACGAGGTTCTAACGGCGTTTTTCCTTGAGGCAGGCTTTATCGGCGTCATGCTATTCGGACGGGCCAAGGTGGGGCCGCGCTTGCACTTGTTTGCAACCTTTATGGTTGCGATCGGAACCTTGATTTCAGCGACCTGGATCCTTGCCGTGAATTCCTGGATGCAGACACCGGCCGGATTTTCGATCAATGCGGAGGGCCAGTTCGTTCCCGAAGACTGGATGGCGATCATCTTCAACCCGTCATTTCCCTATCGCTTTACGCATATGGTGCTGGCTGCCTATCTCACGACGGCTCTTGTCGTCGGCGGTGTTGGCGCTTGGCATCATTTGAAGAAGACCGCACCACGACGCTCGAGAAAAATGTTCTCGATGGCGATGTGGATGATTTCCGTGGTTGCGCCCCTGCAGATCCTGGCCGGGGATGCCCACGGCCTCAATACACTGGAACATCAACCGGCCAAGGTCATGGCTATGGAGGGGCATTACGACAGCCATCCAAACGGCGCACCGCTGATTCTGTTCGGGATTCCCAATCCCACGGCAAAGAGGATCGATTACGCCATCGAGGTCCCGAAGATGTCGAGCCTCATACTCAAGCATGATCCCAATGCGCCGCTCGCAGGACTGGATACGATCGCGCAGGATAAGCAGCCGCCGGTGATCGTGCTCTTCTGGTCGTTCCGTGTCATGGTTGGGCTCGGTTTTGCGATGTTGAGTCTAGCTCTCTGGTCTCTTTACGCCCGTTTCCGTGGAACGCTTCACTCCAATCCATGGCTGCATCGGGTCGCTGTGGCAATGGGACCGGCAGGTTTCATCGCTGTGCTCGCCGGGTGGATTACCACGGAGGTGGGGCGCCAACCCTACACGGTCTATGGCCATTTGTTGACCGCCCAATCCATGTCGCCAATCAGCGCTTCCGCCGTTGCGACCTCGCTGGCTGCCTTCGCGGTGGTATATTTCCTCGTCTTCGGTGCAGGCACCTTCTATCTGCTGCGGTTGATGGCACGCTTGCCTCGTGACCCGCAACCGGATCTCGAAGGTGGGCCACTGCGCACAGTCGGTATTACGCCAGGTCCCGCACTCGATGTCGCGCATGGAGGCCATCATGCACATTGATCTTGCGCTCGTATGGGCCGGCATCATCGCCTTTGCCGTTCTTGCCTATGTGATCATGGATGGCTTTGATCTTGGCGTCGGACTTCTCTTCCCGTTCCTTGGGTCGAAGGAAGACAGGGATCTGGCGATGAATTCCGTTGCTCCTGTCTGGGACGGGAACGAAACATGGCTGGTTCTGGGCGGCGGAGGCCTCTTTGCCGTCTTTCCTCTCGCTTATTCGACCATCATGCCTGCGCTCTATGCACCCATCATCTTGATGCTGTTGGGCCTGATCTTTCGCGGTGTGGCCTTCGAATATCGCTGGAGAACCCGTCGCGCTCAACACATCTGGGACTTGGGTTTCTTCATCGGCTCTCTTACCGCAGCTTTTTGTCAGGGAATTTGCCTTGGCACGCTGGTTCAGGGAATCTCGGTTTCGAACCGCGCTTACTCTGGACAGCCTTTCGATTGGCTCACACCCTTTTCAATTGCAACGGGACTAGCGCTCGTTGGCGGATATGCGCTGTTGGGATCGACCTGGTTGATCGCCAAAACGCACAGTGACATGTCGAACCGGCTTCGCCCCGTCGCAATCATCTTGGCGACCGTGACTGTTATTCTAATGGGCGTCTTCAGCCTGTGGACGCCCTTTATCAAAGACCTTTATCTGGAGCGGTGGTTTGGCTATCCGACCGTCGTATTTTCCGTGATCGTTCCGGTCGTCGTCGCTGTTCTCTTCTACAGCATAGTAAGGGGACTGCGCAGTTCGGCGGAGTGGACGCCGTTCCTATGTGCACTCGGCCTGTTCATGACGGGTTACGCGGGCATCGGCATCAGCTTCTACCCATACATCGTTCCGCAAGCACTGACGATCTGGCAGGCCGCCGCGCCACCATCCAGCCTGAAGTTTTTGCTTGTGGGAGCCGCGGTCCTGGTCCCGATAATCTTGACCTATACCGCTTACGCCTATTGGGTTTTCCGTGGGAAGGTCGACCCTCATGGAGGATATCATTGATGAGGCAGACACTTTTCAAACTCAGCTGGTTCTTTGGTCTTTGGGCTGCCGGCGTCATGAGCGTCGGTTTGGTTGCACTTGCGATAAAGGCAGCCCTTGGCACTTGAGAAAGCCTCAAGATGTGATCTGCGCAACGTCGCTTGCGTACATCAACCTGAAAGCTGCTGAGACACATGCCGAAAAAGATCGAAAAGAGCCAGTTGCCGACAAAGGTATGCGTCCGTTGCGGACGACCATTTGCATGGCGGCGAAAATGGCGGAAAGATTGGGATGACGTCAAATACTGTTCTCAGCGCTGCCGGCAAACGAAGTGATCCATGAGCAAGAAGTTTTCCGTCGCTGTCATTGGGGCTGGTATAGCCGGGTTGAGCTTTGCCAAAGCGCTTCATCCAAATGCGAAAATCACCATATTTGAAAAAAGCCGCGGCGTCGCAGGTCGTATGGCCACACGAACACGCGGCGGCTTCGTATTTGATCATGGCGCACAGTATTTCACGG
The DNA here is from genome assembly GCF_037199735.1 of Oryzifoliimicrobium ureilyticum. Classification (NCBI taxonomy): domain Bacteria; kingdom Pseudomonadati; phylum Pseudomonadota; class Alphaproteobacteria; order Hyphomicrobiales; family Rhizobiaceae; genus Oryzifoliimicrobium; species Oryzifoliimicrobium ureilyticum. The sequence continues at coordinate 50,472 of NZ_JBBBVQ010000001.1, forward strand.
TTCGGGAGGAGCGTTTTCGCCACGCGCTAGCTTCTGCCATCGAACACGGTCCGGTCGAGCCATGGACCGTCGCGATCGCCTCCATCGGGATCGAAGGCGAGACGACGTTCCGCGAAAACGCCCAACTCCGGTTCGTGGGCACGCCTTCAATGACGGCCCTAGGCAAGTATTGGGCAAAGGACTTTGATGTTCGCCTGAACCACAAGGCAACAAGCCTGCGCCGCGATGGCGGACTGTGGTATCTTGATTTTGAAGCCGCGGCGTCAGAGGGCCCCTTCGATTGGGTTGTTTCGAGTGCCCCGGCGCCTCAGACCGAAGCTCTCCTTCCCTTGCCGCCGGTGCATCGTCAGAAATTGCAGGCTGTATGCATGCAGGCATGCTTTACGCTTATGGTCGCTTTGGCCGATCACAGCGAACTTCCGAGCGCCGGATGCCAGATCGACCATCCTGTATTAGGTTGGATCGCGCGAAACGACGCTAAACCTCGCCGAGACGGACCAGCCTGTCTTGTTGTTCACGCCAATAATGAGTGGTCGTCCCGCAATATTGAAATGCCGTTGGTGCAGGTGCAGGCCGCAATGGTGGGCGCTTTACGGGAGGTCCTTGCTTTAGAGTCGATCAACCCGGACCTTTTTGCGGAGTTGCATCGCTGGCGCTATGCCAATGTCGCAAAAGCACTTGGGGAACCATACCTCCTCGATGAGCAACAGCGCATTGCTGCCTGCGGAGATTGGTGTCTCGGCAACCGTGTGGAAGCCGCGTTTATGAGCGGGGCAATATTGGCAGACAAGATGAACGAAATGGCGCGGCAAAACATATGACACACCCAGCCACGAAAAGCGTTTCCGCGATTTTGACTATCGCCGGTGCTGCTCCTTTCATCCTGTTGCTTTCACCCCATCTGCCTCTCGCGGATGCCGTTTTGCCCGATCATGAAACAGCGTTTCTCACCTACGGCGCGATCATAGCGGCATTCATGGCGGGCGCGCTCTGGGGTCTCAGCCAAACTGCCAGCAATGTTCCGATCGCACAGCTTGTTGTCAGCAATATCCTTGCGCTCGTTGCTTGGGCATCGCTTCTTCTGCCGCGCTCGTATCTTCACGCATCGCTTGCGATTCAGCTGGCAAGTTTCTTGGGTCTCCTTGCGGCGGATCTCAACCTGCGAAAGGCAGGTTTGGAAGCCTCATGGTATATAAAGCTTCGCTTGAGCGTAACGGCGATCGTGGCAGCAGCCTATTGCGCCGCCTTCCTCTACCTTTGAAGCCGTTGGGCATGATCAATGCACTGCCATGCTGACCGGCTTATGGGGTCTGGCTATACGGAACTGATGGAGCAAATATCGGGCGTGCTGGACAATCTTGTCCGCAGCGTCGATGTCGAAGCGTGCCAGCTCATCGGCATTTGCCTTGATGGCTGTCGCCATATTCCGCGAAAGGGTGGCAAAGCCTTTCTGGCCTTCAATAAACGCCTCGTAAGCGCTGCCTTCCAGCGTGTCTGCAAGATGCGCTAAGGCCTCCTCACGCTCGTCAACGCTCATATCACGAATTGATTTTTGGTATCCTTCCATCGTCATGCTCTCGGTACAAATCGGTTGATCTTGTTCCGGTGCCGAGCTGCGTCACGAGCCTCGGCGCAGAGGAAATAGGAAGGATATTTTTTGCGTTCAAGATGCTGTCAATGCAGCCTGATCTCGCCCGTCACTTTTTTCCATTCACTGGGACCAACCAACTGACGATGCGTGTAACGAACTGAGTGAAGGGGTCCCTCCAACTTCGTTTCCCAAAAATTCAGAAACTTACGCATTTCGGGAAAATCGGGCGCCAGATCGTAATCCTGCCAGACGTAGCTTTGCAGAACGGACCCGAAATCGGGCATGCGATATAGAATATGCGCTGTCGTCAGACCGTAGCCGGCCATTTGCATTTCCAATTCAGAAGTAAAACGCATTCTTTGCCTCCGTTTCATGACACGATGATGGTGCCGCCGGACGGCGTCATTCGCAACTGGAAAATCCACTTCTTAAAAATTTTATGTCAATCTAATCAGGGCGTTAGTAGCAAAATGAGGCGAGTGCTAATTTTTTTCCCCTACGGCCTCTTGAAAATAAAAATCGGCGAAACGATCTCATCCCGCGCGATCGCCAGAATGGGATTGCAATCCGTCCGGACTGGTCATCCGGTCCGAGGGGAATCTTGATCATCATCGTTTGTCCAGGAGGAAAACATGACGTTCCGACCGCTTCACGACCGAATTCTCGTCCGCCGCATCGAATCGGAAGAAAAGACAAAAGGCGGCATTATCATTCCCGACACAGCCAAAGAAAAACCGCAGGAAGGCGAAGTCATTGCCGTTGGACCTGGCGCTCGCAACGAAGCCGGCCAGCTCCAGGCGCTCGATGTGACAGTCGGCGACCGTATCCTGTTCGGCAAATGGTCCGGCACCGAGATCAAGATCAATGGCGAAGACCTTCTCATCATGAAGGAGAGCGACGTCATGGGTGTGATCGACGCAAAGCTCGCCGAGAAGAAAGCTGCCTGAGAGCTTCTTCATCTGTGACATCAAAGCTTTGAAAGGATTGAAAGAATGGCTGCTAAAGAAGTCAAGTTTCATAGCGAGGCCCGCGAGAAGATGCTGCGCGGCGTCGACACGCTGGCAAATGCCGTCAAAGTGACCCTCGGTCCGAAGGGCCGTAACGTGGTGATCGATAAGTCGTTCGGCGCTCCTCGCATTACCAAGGACGGTGTGTCCGTTGCCAAGGAAATCGAGCTGGAAGACAAGTTCGAAAACATGGGCGCGCAGATGCTGCGCGAAGTGGCCTCCAAGACCAACGACCTCGCTGGTGACGGCACCACCACCGCAACGGTTCTGGCCCAAGCGATCGTTAAGGAAGGCGCGAAAGCCGTTGCGTCGGGCATGAACCCGATGGACCTGAAGCGCGGTATTGACCTTGCCGTGGATGCCGTTGTTGGAGAGCTGAAGCGCAATGCACGCAAGATCTCCAACAATTCAGAAATTGCTCAGGTCGGCACGATCTCCGCCAATGGCGACGCGGAAATCGGCCGTTATCTTGCCGAAGCGATGGAAAAGGTCGGCAACGAAGGCGTCATCACCGTCGAAGAAGCCAAAACCGCTGAAACCGAACTTGAAGTTGTTGAAGGCATGCAGTTCGACCGCGGTTACCTCTCGCCATACTTCGTCACCAATCAGGACAAGATGCGCGTGGAGCTGGAAGAGCCTTACATCCTCATTTATGAGAAGAAGCTCTCCAACTTGCAAGCAATGTTGCCGGTTCTTGAAGCAGTCGTTCAGTCCGGTAAGCCGCTTCTCGTTATCGCTGAAGATGTTGAAGGCGAAGCGCTGGCGACCCTCGTGGTCAACAAGCTGCGCGGCGGCCTGAAGATTGCTGCCGTCAAGGCTCCCGGCTTCGGCGATCGCCGTAAGGCCATGCTGGAAGACATCGCCATCCTGACGGGCGGTACCGTGATCTCCGAGGACCTCGGCATTAAGCTCGAAAATGTCACGCTCGACATGCTGGGCAGGGCGAAAAAGGTCGTAATCGATAAGGAAAATACCACGGTCGTTGACGGCGCAGGCGCAAAGTCCGACATCGAAGGCCGCACGGCACAGATTCGCGCCCAGATCGAAGAAACCACCTCTGACTATGACCGCGAAAAGCTGCAGGAGCGTCTCGCAAAGCTCGCTGGCGGCGTTGCCGTGATCCGCGTTGGCGGCTCGACGGAAGTCGAAGTCAAGGAAAAGAAGGATCGGGTGGACGATGCGCTGCACGCAACCCGCGCCGCAGTGGAGGAAGGTATTCTGCCTGGTGGCGGCATTGCCTTGCTGCGCGCGATCAAGGCGCTCGATGCCGTGAAGTTCGCCAATGACGATCAACGCGTCGGTGTCGATATTGTCCGCCGTGCCATTGAAGCGCCAGTTCGCCAGATCGCTGAAAATGCCGGTGCAGAAGGTTCGGTCATCGTCGGCAAGCTGCGCGAAAAGAGCGATTTCTCCTATGGCTGGAATGCTCAGACCGGCGAGTTCGGCGATCTCTACAGCCAGGGAGTTATCGATCCTGCGAAAGTCGTGCGTACCGCGCTGCAAGATGCAGCCTCTGTCGCCGGCCTTCTCGTGACGACAGAAGCAATGATTGCAGAAAAGCCGAAGAAGGAAGCCGCTGCTCCAGTGCCGGCGGGCGCAGGCATGGACTTCTAAGATGATGTTTGGCCCGCCTCGATAAGGCGGGCCTTTTCGTACGATCATGGTTCAGGCCGTTTTAAGACGTTTGGAAACAGGCATGGATGCGCGGGACCTCATGATTTGTCAGCGCGTTTTCGATGCCTTCCGCCTCCAGGTGGGGTTCGACAAAGCATCTCCAGAAGCGCAGCGGATTGCTGCAATCACCGTGCAGCTTTATCGCCAAGGCGTTCGCAAGCCAGACCAACTGCGAGCTATGGTTGAAGCAGCATATGAACCTTCCCCGCCAGAGCGCGAAATACCACCGTCTCGCCAGGCTGTATTGACCTGAGGCAAGCTCGCCAACAAATCGGATGACAGAGCGGCAGGGAACTGGCGCTCTGCTTCTTGTCAGCATTCAAGACTTAACGTCGCACGCGGGATTGACCTCAATTTTCGGCATAACCGCGACTGCAAACGCCTCCAAGCGATGGGCTATCCCATAATGATACGAGTTGCGGTGTAATCGCACTCAATACAGCCGCCATGTAACCTTCGATCAACCAAGTCGGTTGACCTAATTTTTGCTCCTTTTTGCTAGCCTCGCCTTCATGAAACAAGACAGGGGGACAAACCATGTCCGTCATGTTGAAGAAGAAGTTTTGCAAAACAGAGGACCCGCGGCACATGAAGGAAGTTTCTGTCAATTCCCGGATCATTAAGTCGATCTATTTTCGGCCGGAAGACGGACGGCTTTATATCCAGTTCAAGAATGGTGAAGAGCGTCTCTTTGAGGGCGTCACGGAAGAGGCCATTCACGCCATGGTCGCCGCGCCTTCGCCCGGGCAGCATTACATCGACCACATCCGCACACGCTTCAAGCGGCTTGCCGCTTAAATCAATCCTTTTTTCTTGATGCGCAGGCTAGAAGCTGATTGCGTTCGCATCCTGAATATGTCGGAACTTAAGGCATAAGCCTTGTTGCGGTCGCATAAATTTCAGACCGCAACAAACGAATTGCACGACCCCAGCATAGGGTCGTGCAGGCATTTCGACCGGCCTTACGCAGCCTGACTCTGACGCACGCGTCTTGCGTCCAGGATTTCAAGCGCCTGGTCCACCGTGGAAACAATAGCAGCTTTTTCACCATTACAGGTCTGCCAGGCTTCAATGAAGCTGCTCGTCTTGCCATAGCTGTTGTCAAGAACGCAGTGATCGGCGCCAATCAGCACGCACATGATATGGCCATGCATACGGTCCGTGATCACTTGCTTAGCAGAGCCGAGAAGTGCAACGCCACGGTCGAACCGCTGTTGAGCACGTTCGCGGTAAGCAAGTTCGGTCATCTTTGCGCGTCCGCCGATCCTGCCGGACATCAGGCCCTTGAGGATTGCCGTGTGTTTTGTTGTACGCTGGAAATCAGCCGGCTCATCCGGCCAGTCGGACTTCACAGTGCCCGGGCGGCTGGTCGCTGCTGTCAGATCTTGTGGCGCGCCAACTTCCTGATCTTCGCGCAGGTTCAAGAGAAGCTCATGCTGCGGTTTTGGCTTTTCGACAGGACCGATGCAGAAAGCCATATCCGGGCAAAGGCGCGTTTCGCACTGAAACCACTTTTGCGCAAATTCGAGGCTGCGCTGGTCGCGCACGAGAAGCGTAAAATTGCCGTGGCGTTCGATAGCGCGTGCCGTACTGTCGATCCCCGACTGCTCGCGGAAATGAATGGTCTGTGGCATTTGCACGATCGGCCGGCCTTTGAAGCGGTCGAGCATATGCTCGCGGAACTGCCTATACCCAGCCCAAATATCCCCGAAATTACCCCCACCGTGCAGGAAGATGCGGCCGTCACCGATCGCTCCGAGCATGCGTGCTTCGTCATATGTGGGGATTTCGGTCACATAAGATGGCCGTGTCTTACGTCCATCGAAGTAGGCAAGTTCGCCCAGCCAAATAGCGCTGTCACCGATGTTGTAGTGGTTGGGGAAGTCTAAAAGCGCAAAGCGCTCATTGGGATCGAAGAGATCGGCAAGCCGATCGGTGATCAGCCGCTGAAGTCTCTGGATCGTTGCAACATTGGTTTCCAGCATTAAAAACTCCTTTTGAGCGTGGGGAGAACGCAAGCACGGATCGATCTATTCCAAGCGATAGATTTTGATCTGCCTATCCTCTCCATGACCTGTCTTGGGAACTGCAGTCTTTCGATAATGGGCTTAGCATCGATCATGCCTGAGCCCGCTTTCTGATCGGCAGCACGGAAGCCACCAATGCGATGTAGGGCCGCATGGCTGATCGTCCAATAACCGGTAGCAGGCCGAGATAAACGATCCCGCCGATGGCGATTGTCGTGAAAAGCGAAAGCCAACGGTTCTCGATGTGACTGCCGATGATTGGATGGCAGAACCACACGACGAGCCCCATGACGGCGGCTGCAATAAAGGGCAGTCCAACGGCCTTCAACGTTCCGTAGGCGTCGATATGGGCAAAGCGGCTCAGAACATACTGCTGATAAGGCATGGTCAGCCAGGCGCGCAATACATAGCCGGCTGCGACAGCAACGACACCGTAGGGAACCAGGATCCAGGTCAAGATCAGCGTGGCCACCAGCTGAAGAGCTGCAACCGACAGAACCGACTCGGCGCGGTTGACCGCCGACAGTGCCGATGAGGCAAAGAAGTTCGTAACGAAAGGTACCGCCATGAGGACCAGGACCGTGGCAATATCGCCCGCGTTGCCCCATTTGTCGCCGAACAGCATTGCAATCATGTCTGTCGACAAGGCGCCGAAGCCGAGCAGCAGAGGGATCGTTCCGAGTGCCGCGATCCCGATAATCTTGTTATAAGCGTTGCGGAACGCTTCAGGATCATTCTGCAGGCGCGACAAGGTCACCAGCGAAACGCTGCTGATGGGCGATAGAACGGCTTGTCCGATCAATTCGATCAGACGCCAAGCGATACGGTAACGGCCGACCTCAACAGGGCCGTACCACCGCGAAATGAAAATGTCCTGCACGCGGGCCAGCAACATCCACATCAGCTGCGTCACGACGAGGCTGACGCTGAAGAGGAAGATCGAGCGGAAAATGGGAATGCTGAAGCGCAGCCTCGGCATCCAGCGATAGGAGTACCAGCCGAGGAGAACGGTGACGACTGCATTAACTGCCGTCTGAGCGACAAGCGACCAGACGCCCCAACCCAGCATGGCGCAGACAACCGCAGTAATGCCCGCCAAAAGGCTTGCAACGATGCTTTGGGCGGCCAGGCTCTTGTGTCCAAACTCGCGTGCAAGTCGCGCATTGTGAATGACCGCCAGCGAGGAAATCGGCAGCAGCGGCGCAAGCCAGCGCAACAGGGGAGACACGCCGGGGTCTCGCACCAGCTCCCCGTAAGCGGGCGCGAAACTGAAAACGAGGACAGCAACCAGGCTGCTGAAGGCAAGCGTTGCCCAAAAGGCGGTATCGGCGAGCTCTTCGTCGAGTTCCAGCTGACGCGTGACCGCATCGCCAAGTCCCGCATAAGCAATGACGCGGCCGATTTCTACGAATAGGCTGGCAAGCGCAAATGTGCCAAAGTCGCTTGGTCCGAGGATACGGGCGAGCACGACAAAGATGATAAAGGTTGCGATCGTCATCCAGGCAACACGGACGACCGACCATAAGACCGAAAGCGCGGTCTTCTTCTTCAGGTCGCCATGCGCAAGTGCGGCGTCAGCCATTCGAACTCCACTCAAAAATGATCACTCGCCGCTGGAAGCGGCGCGAGATGGAAAAGTAATCTGATCTCAAGAGCCAGTGGCCTGATCTTCTTGCAGCTTTCCTGACCGCCAATAAGCAATCATTCCAGCAACGCTGTCCTTCAGCGTGCTGCTGTGCGTGAAGCCGAGATCTGCATTGGGGCGTTTACGTGTGATGAGCTCGCGGACCGCCTGTCGAATATCCCAGCGCAACATGCCACGCATGTTGGAGCGGCGGTCGAAGAGGTATTTGGCATAAAGTGCGCCATTGCCAAAGGCATAGCCACGCTGCAGCTTTTGCACCTCTTCCGTCAGGCGCCGTCCATGAAAGTGTTTGACAGCAAAGTCGGGAAGATATTCGACGCGAATGCCGGCATTGAACGCCCGGTGCGTGAAGTCGGTATCTTCTCCAGAGCGGAATGCGGTGCCGGCGCCGAAGCGCGTATCGAAAAGGCCGATCTTGTCGATCAAGGCGCGTGAGAAGGCCATATTGGCGCCATGGATAAAGCCGCCAGCATGCAAATCGGCTGTCAGCACAGCTGGCTCAAGTTCGGGCTTGATGGTTACTGGAAGGTCGCGACTGTCGCCAAGCTCGATACGCCCGCCACGCAGGACCGGCTCGTGATCCCCCTCAAATGCCTTTTGGATTTGCAGGAAATAGTCCGGAAAAACTTCGCAATCATCGTCAGTGAAAGCGAGGATTTTCCCAGATGCTGCTCGAATGCCAGTATTACGGGCGACGGCGAGGCCGGGCCGCTTCTCGTAGATCAGCGTTGTCGCAATGGGCGCCGTCTGCGACCAGTTTCGAACAATCTCAGATGTGTTATCGGTTGATCCGTTATCGACAAAGACGAATTCGAGCTGTAGATTTTTAGCTTGCAATGCGGCGGTGGCAACTGCCTCAAGACACGTTGCCAGTCCTTGCGCGCGGTTGCGCGATGACATGAGCAGGCTGATGTCCACAGGACGAGAAACCATTCTATTTTCCCTTCTGCGATCAATCTTCTGACAAAGGATAAAGCGGCGAAAGCACAACCGCAAGAAAGTTTTGCAGTGCAGCAAAACCGCTAGACGTGCTGAATCAATGCATTAATGAGGTAATTTAAGGGCGATTGAATAAAAGCAACCCGAGGAAATCCTTTTGCAGAACAGCAATGTAATAAAATTTGATTAATAGTATAAAAATTGATTTTTGCTAGCGATGATGACGCTGGAACGCTGCTCGAGCAAAGAAACGAATTGGAAACAGTATCTCGAATTAGGATTTTGTCTATCGTCGAGCAAGAAGAAGCCGTGTTGCTGTTCGGTGCGCATTGTATATCCAAAGCAGTCTTCCGCTGTTGATAAACACGCGATGCTCCTCGTGATCAGGAGATTCGTCATGCACTATGAGCATCTTCTCGCGAAACTGAACCTGCCGCTCGGTGCGACGCCTGACGAAGCTGGTGCTGCCAAAGGCTGCACGACATCATGAGTGCGCAAATCTCGTGTTCAGATTGTCCTGTCCACGAGGTTGGTTGCGCCCAATTCGTGCTTTGGGCACAAACGTGTCAATGCTGCTCCTGCTGAAGCCATTGCTTGATCAAGGGAACGTCGGCATCGCCGAGTTCGTGACCGCCGGAAATAACGTCGGAATCGACAGTTGCTCCCGAGGACTTGAGGCGGCTTTCGAGGTCTCCGGCATATTTTCCGTAAGCATCCGTTTTGCCACTGATCACGAGGAGATCCGTGCCCTTCAGGTTGGTTTGCGGGTACTCCTTCAGAACCGGCATGGATCGAAGCAAGACGGCACGATGGACCAGATTCGGATGAAGATACAGCAAGGAGTTCAAGAGGTTTGCACCGTTCGAGTAGCCGACAAAGACGATCTTGTCGGGGTCGAGGCCGTAGGACTTGACCGCATCCTCGATGAACGAAGCAAAAGCCTGGGCCTCGCTTTTGATATCGGTTTGATCGAACGAAAAAGGCGTTATTCGCTTGTACCAGCGTGGAAAGCCTTCCTCGGTAGCACGACCGCGGACACCAAGCAGGGTCGCTCTTGGCGCAACCTTATGAAGCAGCGGCATCAACGTCGTTTCATTCCCACCCGAGCCATGCAACAGCACGAACACCGATCCATCAGGGTTCGGCGGCGTGTAGAATCGATGCACGAAGGGAAGATCTCTATAGTTCACACGCGGTTGGCCGGGCATTGAAAACTGCGGCAGCGTGACCTTCAGCTGGTCGAGATCCGTAATCGTGTTTGCCGGTAGCAAAAGCTTAGTTCCAAGTGTCTTCCGGGGCTCATCGACCGTCATGCCCGGCTTATCGGTTGCCAGTTCGAACAAGGTCCCGCCCGGCTCGCGGACATAGAGCGACTTGAAATATTTCCGGTCATGGATGGTCGTTGCAGATGTAGACGAAGGGTCTTTTACGATATTCTCGTGAACCGCATTCAGTTCGTGTTCGTCGGCAGCGCGAAACGCGACATGATCCACGACACCCGTTCCCTGCGCCCCGGACCAGAACCCGCCGGCATCTCTCACATCGACGACATCTCCACTGTCCGAAGTCATCCGCTGGATCGCACCGCGGCTCGACTGGAAGCGGTAACCGAAGTGCCGTTCCAGAAACTCGCGGCTTTCAGCTGGCTTTTCCGTCAGCATGGTTGCGCCGCGCACGCGCTGTACGGCGTGCTCAATGGGAACGTCGCTCCCGTCCCAGACGGCAGGAGAGGTCAGCGTTGCATTGCCAACAAGCTTCACGATGACTTTATCGGGATCCTTCAATCTCAGAACCGGCTCGCCGAATTCTTCGGTGGGACCCTCGCTGCGCATCTGGAAGTTGATGCAGCGCGTCACCCAGTAGCCGATGCTGGCGGGATTGATGGCCAGCGACAGCTCATTGAACTGACCGTAGCCGGCGCGGCCTGGCGCACCATCTTCCCACACCAGGAAGGATACCAGCGATCCTGGTGTTCCCTCTGCGTCACCATAAAAAAGATGAAGCTGATTTTCGTCTTCAAAGCCGGCTGTCTGCTTCACCAAACGCAGACCCAGGAAGCCCGCGTAAAAATCCACATTTGCCTGAACTTTTCGGGTGATCAGCGTGACGTGGTGAATCCCGGAAACCATAGAGCCTGCCTGTGTCGATGGGAATAGAAGCGACAAGATAAGAACGGAAAGTAACGCCATGCTGCCCCAAAAGTAAGCGCTTCGAGTTTCTACAGCGCGGCGCGTTCTACCGAAAGCGCTAATGTCGCTGTCAGTGTGCGATCCGATGCATAGTCTTTGCGTTCAAATCAATGCATTTGAGCGTCGCCTGCATCAGAAAAAGCCGGGTGTCGTTCATTCCGACAATCCAGATGGTGGAAGCGGCTCAAGTCCGCAAGTTACGTCCAAACATCTGGAGAGCCTACGACATTATCGCGCCGGCGCCATCTCCGTAAAGGCCGTTCATGTCATATTAAAGACAAGGGCGCCGGAAGAATATCGGCGCCCTCTACTTCGAAAAATGGTCTGGAAATCAGCCGGCGTTTTTCCGTGGCCCAGCCGTTATTTCGACTGCAGAACTGCTCTTGGCATCGGTATTTGCGTGCGCGGACCGATGGCGACGACGCCAGTCGCCAAGGAACAGCAGGATCGGTGCTGCGATAAAGACGGACGAAGCAGCCGCGACGAGGATACCGAAGACCATCGGTACAGCAAAGCTTTCCACCGCGCTACCGCCGGCAATCGCCATCGGAAGCAGGGCCAGGAAGGCGGTCGCGCCCGTATAGAGGCTTCTTGCCAGCGTTTCATTGATCGACTTGTCGATAATCTCGCGAAGCGGCATGGATTTATAGAGCCGCATATTTTCGCGCATGCGGTCGTAGACCACGACCTTGTCGTTCACCGAGTAGCCGACCAGTGTCAGGATGGCCGCGATTGCCGTCAGGTTGAAATCAAGGCCAGTCAGCGCAAAGAAGCCGACGACCTTCGTCACGTCGAGGACAAGGGTCGCGATTGCGCCGACCGCAAACGGCCATTCAAACCGGAACCAGATGTAGAAGAGCATCGCAAGGCTGGCGAGGATGACGGACAGTACGCCCGCCCAAGCAAGTTCGCCACTGACCTTCGGACCGATAACATCTGTGCCCGTGACCGTTGCCGAGGGATCGATCTTGACGACGGCTTCCTTCAGCTTGGCAACGGCGGCGGTCTGCGCCTCTTCGCCGCCATCCTGACGCTGTGCGCGCACCAGAATGCTGTTGTTGTCGCCAAAGGACTGCAGCGCGATTTCACCAAGACCGAGATTGTTCAGGCCCTCACGGAACGCACCAAGATTTGCAGCATCCTGTGTGCGAACCGACATCTGGATACCGCCCTTGAAGTCGACACCATAGTTGAGGCCGGGTGTAATGAAGAGCACGATCGAGGCGATCGACAGGAGCGCTGAAACGCCAATCCCGACAAAGCGCGCCTTCATGAACTTGATGTTGGTGCCATCAGGGATGAGATGGATCGGCAGGAGAGGCTTGATGTGAATAACCTTCATCTTGCGGCGGCGCGCAATGGCAACCATGATGACACGGACAACGGCGACTGCGGTAAACATCGAAATCATGATGCCGAGCGCCATGGTCACGGCAAAGCCACGAACCGGACCGGTACCGACGAAGAACAGGATAGCGGCCGCAATCAACGCGGTCATATTGCCGTCGACGATGGTTGAATAAGCCCTGTTGAAGCCCGCATCGATCGCGGCAAAGGCGCTCTTGCCTTTCCGCGTTTCCTCACGGATGCGTTCATTGATGAGGACGTTTGCGTCAACGGCCAAACCGATACCGAGGACCACACCTGCGATCCCGGGCAGTGTCAGTGTCGCACCGACAAGGGTCAGGCCGGCGAACGTCAGAATGACGTTCAATGCCAGTGCGGCATTGGCGAGCAGACCCCACGTGCCGTAGAGGAACAGAATGAAGAGGGCGACGAGAGCGTAGCCACCGATACCGGCATAAATACCCATTTTGATGGCGTCAGCGCCAAGATCAGCGCCAACTGTGCGTTCCTCGATGACGGTCAGCTTTGCAGGCAGAGCGCCGGCGCGCAGCATGGCGGCCAACGTTGTTGCAGTCTGGGTGTTGAAGCGGCCGGAAATTTCGCCGGCTCCGCCGAGGATCGGGGTGCGGATGACTGGAGCGCTCAACACCTTGTTATCAAGCACGATCGCAAAGGGTTTGCCGACATTCTGACGGGTGATGTCAGCAAATCGGGTCGCACCGACACTGTCGAATGCGAATTGCACCACAGGTTCACGCGTATTCTGGTCAAACCCGACCGACGCTTTCTTCAGATGGTCGCCGGAAAGCTCAACGCGATCAAGGACAGGATAGCTGTTGCCTTCATCGTCCTTCATCACCGTCACGCCCGGGCCAGGCTGGCCGTTATCGGACAGCATATGGAACGACATCTTTGCCGTCGAGCCAAGGAGCTGGCGCAGCTGCGTCGGGTCCTGCGTGCCTGGCAGCTGAACGAGGATACGATTGCCGCCGATACGCTGGATTGTTGGCTCCGCAACACCGACCTGGTCTACGCGCCGGCGCACGACTTCCAAGCTCTGCTGGATCGCGGCGTCGACCGCAGCGCTGACGCCTGCAGAGGAGTAACCTACGGTCACCGTGTCACCGGACGAGCTGACGTCAAGATCGCTCTTGCCTGCACTCAACCCAGTGCTCACCGGGGTGGCGAGTGTGTTGAGCTCAGTGACGGCGGCACTGCTTTGCGCCGCGTCGGCAATGGTGACGATAATCTGGTTATTGTTGTTGCGGACGATTGACTTGGTCTGGATGCCTTTGGCCGTGAGGACGCGGCGAGCGTCCTGCAACAGCGTCTGCATACGCTCCTTCATCAGGTCGGCTTGCTCGACTTCCAGGACGAGGTGTGAGCCCCCACGGAGGTCGAGACCGAGCGAGACCTGCTTATGGGGAAGCCAAGAAGGCAGGGACTGCAAAACAGACTGCGGCAGAACGTTCGGCAAAGCAATTAAGATGCCGATGATGATGATCGCCATATAGGTGAACACCAGCGAGCGAGATGTGCGCATGAAGATAAGGCCTTGTTATACGCGTCGGGCAAATGCCGCTTCGCGCTGAATGCTAAATCTGGAGAAAAGCTGGCAAAAGCAGCTCAAGCGATCGGCGCTGGCGGCCCGCGTGGCTGAAAATAGTCAAGATGAGGAGGCTTTTCATGCCCGAGGCGTGGCAGCAGATAGTGTATATCCGCAGAAGACAGCGATATAGTGCCTGATGCCAGGAGAATTGGGGCGGCCCCGTCGTCGAGGCCAACTGTCTTTGCAACCGCTTTGCGATCGGCGGTAACGACTGCGCGCAAGCCATCACGTGTCGTTACCTGCGTCGGCTGTCCGTCTTTCGTCGGCGAAGAAACGCCATTCTGATTTCGGGGCCCAATTGTCGGAACGCCCGCAAAAACAAGCCCGATCAGCGTAAACAGCGCAATGACCAACGAGATCGCCAAACGATGCGCAAGCCGGGCCGGCGGCGCGCTATCGTCAGCAATCTCGTTTACATCGCGTGTCAAGGCTTTTGCAGTCTCGGGTGCTTGCTACAGTAAAATGATGCCGGGCTTATATCAGGCTAAGTCTCGGCTTCCTAGGGTACTCGTCGTTAATCTGCAATTGCGAGTAGGACAACCGCGCGGCCCGCAATGGCGGGGGCGTCGGAAAGAGGGTCGAACGGGTTCGAGAAAGCTTTTCGAAAGGCGCGCGCTTCGCTCGAGCCATCGCTCTATCAAGTCAGTTCAGCCAACGGAAAAACGCAAGTTTGTCTTGCGATGCATCCACCGTAGACAGGTCCGACCAAGAGCAAAAGTTGGAAGATTAGAGCACTTTGGCGACGATGGCGCCGCGCTGCGTCTCTATTTTTTCAAGCAGCGTAATCGCGGCAAGCGTTATAACAGCAATTAGGGAGGAGCCTAATCCGAATGCAATCATTTCTCATTCCCCCTGACATCATGTCACGACCCTACAAGTACTTTTATATACCGAAACTTGTCTGGAGCTTGTAGCTTTGCGGCAACTGTTAAGAAATTTAGCAGTATCGCAGAGACATGGTGCGAATTCTTCGTGGCCGTGAAGAAGGCATTAACCTTCAGGCAAGGAATTAACCATAAACATGCCTATTACGTCGGACTGGGATTCTTTCTTCGTTCCCAAATTGGCATGACGCCGCACCGTCGTACCGGAAGAACCGGTATCTCCTCTTCATACATTGCCGAAGAGAAATAGCAGCCTGATCGCTGACGTGCACCGTCGAGGCCCACGTTGAGATCGGTCGCTTGCTCTGCTGCGGTAGAAAATAGCCACCGAAGTTTGCTGGCGTGGGATGGGATAAGAAACTTGACGCAGGACATGCACGCAGATCAGGCTCGAAGCGCGCAGGCAGGCAGCCTCCGCGAGCGGCTGAGGTTTGCTGGCCTTGACTCCGATCAGTGTGATCTTGTTCGTCGTCATCGCAATGACTTGCAAGACAGCCTGAAGGATGGGCTGCGGGATCTTTTCCAGAGGCTGCAAACGTCGCCAGAGGCGGCCAGAAGTTTTGAAAGCGAACGTCAGATCGAGCGCCTTCACGATTTGCAGTCCTCGCATTGGGACGTGTTGACGGACGCGCGCTTCGACAGTCTCTACGCTGAACGGGTGAAGGTGCTCGCCGATTGCGAAGAGCGCATGAACCTCGACCCCCGCTGGCATATTGCGGGCCATGCGGTCATTCTCGAGCATATCGTTTCTTCTTTGGCTGGAGAGCTTGTAGAGCGCTCGCTGATGCCGGGCTCCAAGCGTCGCGGTCGAGAAATTGTCGATCTCATTGCCGCCGTCGTTCGCCTCGTCATGGTCGACGTGGAGATTTCGGTCTCACTTCGATTCAATTCATTGCGTGTTGCGTCCCGGCGCAATTCCCAAGAAGAACGGGACAAGGCGCGGGCCGATATATTTTCGACCTTCAACGACGTCATGGAAGCGCTTTCGGAAAAAGATCTTTCGGTTCGCGCACCGGTCGAGGATGGTAGCCTATGTGCACCGACCGCCAGCGCATTTAACAACGTCCTCAATCAATTGGATGCCGACCTGCGCGGCATGGCGCAGGTGACGACAATCGCGCAATCTTCCGCTGAAAGTTTGTCTGACGCCGCGAAAAGCTTCGCAAATGATGTCGTTGGGAATGCCGGACAAATCAGCGCGTCTACGGAGGCACTGAGAGCGGTTGCCACGGGAATGCGAGAAGGCGCAATTGCCGGAAGTCAGGCTCAGCAAGACGCCGCTGCGACCGAGACAGCAGTCCAGCAAAGCGGGCAAGTGGCTGGCGAAGCCATCAATGCGATGTCGGACATCGAACGATCCGCCGAAAAAATCGGCCAGATCATCGGCGTAATCGACGAGATCGCGTTTCAAACCAATCTGCTGGCGTTGAATGCCGGCATCGAGGCCGCTCGCGCAGGCGATGCTGGCCGCGGCTTTGCCGTCGTGGCGCAAGAGGTGCGTGCGCTCGCGCAACGGTCGGCAGATGCGGCGCGTGAGATCAAGACACTGGTTTCCACGACAAAGACACAGGTTGGCGCGGGCGTCGAAATAGTCGGACGCACGCAGCAATCAATCAACGACATTGCGGACCGTGTTTCCACGATCAACCTTGCTGTTGCAGGTATCGCCGGGCGCACCGGGCAGGATCTTGCCCGGCTGCAGGATGTCGTAAATGACCTTTCCGAAGTCGGCGCCCACGCCGCCGCACATGATCGCAAGGCAACGGCCATGGCTGACGAGGCCGACAAGCTTCGTACGGTCATCGTTGAGCTTGGCCGTAAGGTTCAACAGTTTCATCTAACTCGCGAAGATGGCTTGGTACGAAGAAAAGCGAATGTAGCTTCTGCCATTCCGCAATCGCCGTTGGAGAAAATCCAAAATCTAAATCAAGAAAATTCTTCATTTCACCTTCCGTTAGCAGCCGGTGGTGGAGGGAATATTTACTAAACGGGCGCATTATAGCTCTACCCGGCGCTGGCCGGCACCAAAAATGAGGACAAGGATAAGCTGATGGCGGTGAAAAAAAGCGTGGCTACGCTCAGCCTAGCGCCAGTACTTGACCTGAATGAAGCCGCGGCTCTCAGGGACAAGCTTCTTTCCATGCGGGGCGAGGATGTCTCGATTGATGCGTCCGCCGTGCAGCGTCTCGGCGGGCTCTGCGCCCAGGTTTTGGCGGCTGCCGAGAAGACCTGGGATCAGGATAGCCGAAGCCTCAGATTCTCTGCGGTATCTGATGCTTTTGAAAAGACCATGCAGTTGATCGGCGTCGATATCGCTCACCTGCTCGCTAAGGAGATTGCGCAATGAAGAAAAAAGTACTCACCGTGGATGATTCACGGACCATTCGAAACATGCTTCTTGTTACTCTGAACAATGCAGGTTTCGAGACCATCCAAGCTGAGGACGGTGTTGAAGGACTTGAAGTCCTTGAAGAAACTAATCCTGACGTCATCGTCACGGATATCAATATGCCTCGCCTCGATGGCTTCGGCTTCATCGAAGGTGTCCGTCGCAACGAGAAATATCGCGCGATTCCAATCCTCGTTCTGACGACGGAAAGCGATGCAGAAAAGAAGAACAGAGCACGTCAGGCCGGCGCGACCGGTTGGATCGTAAAGCCGTTCGACCCTGCAAAGTTGATCGACGCTATTGAACGCGTAACCGCCTAACCCTTCGGGATTGCCTCCTATGGATATGAACGAAATCAAAGAGATCTTTTTCCAAGAATGCGAGGAGCAGCTCGCTGAACTGGAATCCGGTCTCCTCAAGATGAATGACGGCGATCGTGACCCGGAAACAGTGAACGCGGTTTTCCGCGCTGTTCACTCGATCAAGGGCGGCGCCGGTGCTTTTGGTCTCGATGACCTGGTCGCCTTCGCACACGTGTTCGAAACGACCCTTGATTGCGTTCGATCCAACAAGCTTGAGCCGACACAAGACGTGCTGAAGGTGATGTTGAAGTCGGCCGACGTGCTCGCCGACCTCACCAATGCGGCGCGTGACGGTGGCGGCGTCGATGAAAATCGCAGCCGCGGCCTTGTGAAGGAATTGGAAGCGCTCGCCCATGGCGAGCCGCTGCCCACGGCCGCGCCGGCGCCTGCAAAGCCAGCCGCTGCCGCGGCCAAGCCGGCCGCTGCTCCTACGCCCGCCCCGAAACCGACCGACGATAGCGGTTTCCAGCCTATTCCGTTCACCTTTGACGGCTTCGACGACGACGGCCCTCAGGAAGATGCGCAACCGAGCGGAACAGCTTACGAAATCGTTTTCAAGCCAAGCTATCAGCTTTACGCCAAGGGCAACGATGCCACTTTGCTGTTGCGTGATCTGTCCCGTCTCGGACAGATGAGCGTCTATTGCAATATGGATGCCCTGACCGATCTCGAGCGCCTGGATCCGGAAGCTGCTTACTTCTTCTGGCATGTCACGCTTCATACGGACAAAGGCGAAGACGCGATCCGCACCGTCTTCGAATTTGCCGAGTGGGATTGCGAGCTGACGGTCAAAGCCGCTGAATCCGCGAAGCCCCAGGAAGAGCTACCGATGACGCCGGTGCCTTTCGACCTATCCATGCTGGATGAAGCTGCCTCTGAAGCCGAAGCTGTCGAAGAGCCTGCCAAGGCCGATATCGCAGCTGCCGTAAGCGCCGCTGAAACAGCAACGAATGTTTCGCAAATGGCTGCAGCAGCCTCTCGTGTCGAAAAGAAAGAATCCGCTGCAGCAGCAGCGGCTGCCGCTCAGAATGCAGCCGGCGCCGCAAACGCTGCCGCTGGTCAGACGATCCGTGTCGATCTCGACCGCGTGGACCGCCTCATCAACCTCGTTGGCGAGCTTGTCATCAATCAGGCAATGTTGTCGCAGAGCGTTATCGAAAACGACTCGACCGGGACTTCGTCCATCAATATGGGCCTGGAAGAGCTGCAGCAGCTGACCCGCGAGATCCAGGACTCGGTCATGGCGATCCGCGCGCAGCCGGTCAAGCCAGTCTTCCAGCGTATGTCGCGTATCGTTCGCGAAATCGCCGACATGACCGGCAAATCGATCAGGTTGATCACCGAAGGTGAAAATACCGAAGTCGACAAGACGGTTATCGACAAATTGGCCGAACCTTTGACACACATGATCCGCAACGCGGTGGACCATGGTATCGAAACGCCCGAAAGGCGTGAGGCGGCAGGCAAGAACGCTGAAGGTACGGTTCGCCTTACTGCAAAGCATCGCTCCGGCCGAATTCTGATTGAACTTGCTGACGACGGTGCAGGGATCAACCGTGAGAAGGTTCGTCAAAAGGCGATTGCCAACGAACTGATTTCAGCCGACGCCAATCTATCGGATGAAGAAGTCGACAACCTCATCTTCTTGCCCGGCTTCTCCACTGCCGACAAGATCTCCGATATTTCGGGCCGTGGTGTCGGTATGGACGTGGTCAAACGTTCGATCCAGGCGCTTGGCGGGCGTATCAACATCACTTCGAAGCCTGGCCAAGGCTCCGTTTTCACGATGAGTTTGCCGCTCACGCTGGCCGTCCTTGACGGCATGGTCGTGACGGTGGCGGGACAAACGCTGGTCGTTCCTTTGACCGCGATCGTGGAAACACTTCAGCCGGAAGCCTCTGCAATCCATTCCTTTGGGGCAAACCATCGCCTGATCTCGATCCGCAACAGCTTCTGCCCGCTGGTCGATGTGGGGCGTATCCTGAACTACCGAAACACACCGGCCAATCCCGTCGAGGGCGTTGCGCTTCTGGTGGAGTCCGAAGGAGGCGGCCAGCGTGCTCTGATCGTCGATGCGATCCAGGGACAGCGTCAGGTTGTCATTAAGAGCCTTGAAGCGAACTACACCCACGTTCCGGGCATCGCTGCGGCAACGATCTTGGGCGATGGACGCGTGGCGCTCATCCTGGATGTAGACGCCGTGGTGGGCGCTTCCAGAGGTCAGGCGTTGAAGCCGGAAATGGCATTGGCTGCAGCAGGTTAAGGACATGTCGGGTATCGTGAGGAATCAAAACCAGGCAGACAAGGAGCTGATCGCATTTCGGATCGGAGACCAGGAATTCTGCGTCGACATCATGTCGGTGCGTGAAATCCGCGGCTGGACCCCAGCCACTCCGATGCCGCATGCGCCAGCCGATGTTGTGGGTGTCATCAATCTACGCGGCGCGGTTTTGCCGATCATGGATTTATCGGCACGTCTTGGCATGGGTTTCTCGCAGCCTACGCCGCGCCATGTCATCATTGTCGCCCAGACCAGACGCAAGGTTGTCGGCCTGCTGGTTGAGGCTGTCTCGGACATCCTGACGATAACGCAAGACAACATACAGCCGACTCCGGATGTCGCCTCCGATTTCGTCAGGCAGCTTGCCAAGGGCATTTTGTCGATTGAGAACAGGATGATCTGTCTTCTTGAGTTGGATACGCTTTTCGGCGGACAGGAGAATGAAGCCGCATGATCGTTCCAAGCCAAAAAGACTGGCGAAGCGGAAATTCAGACGAGGTTCTGGCGAGCGGCGAATACCCGCTCACACGCCGCGACCTGTCGGAAATTGCCGCGATGATCTACTCCGACGCCGGAATTTCTCTGAACGAGAGCAAGGCTTCCCTTGTTTATTCGCGTCTGTCCAAACATATCCGTAATCTGGGGCTTTCGGGCTTCAGGGAATATTGTGAATTGGTGGCATCGCAAGCGGGCGCGGCCGAGCGCCGCGAAATGCTTTCCCACCTGACGACCAATTTCACGCGCTTCTTTCGCGAAAACCATCATTTCGATCATCTGAGGGAAAGCGTTTTACCAGGCTTGATCGAGCGGGCTCGTTCCGGTGGACGGGTGCGTCTATGGTCTGCTGCCTGCTCCGACGGGCAGGAACCCTACTCAATGGCATTGACGGTTCTGTCGATGATGCCGAATGCTGCAGATTACGATTTTCGGATCTTAGCGACGGATATCGATCCCAAGATCCTCGATCGCGCCCGTACGGGTGTCTACGATGACAACTCGCTCGAAACAGTATCGCCAGCGATGCGCAAGCAATGGTTCAGCGAAGTCGATGTCCAGGGGCGGCGTCGATACAAGATCGACGATCGGGTCAAGCGGCTGATCACCTACAACGAGCTGAACCTTCTTGGCCAGTGGCCGTTTAAGGGCAAGTTCGACGCCATCTTCTGCCGCAATGTCGTGATCTATTTTGACGAGCCGACCCAGACGCGGATCTGGTCGCGGTTTGCCGAGATGCTCGTCGACGGAGGGCACCTTTACATCGGACATTCCGAACGGGTTGCTGGCGACGCCAAGCATGTCTTCGACAATATCGGCATCACCACCTATCGCTACATGGCTTCCAATAGGGGGAAAAAGGCATGAGCGCACCGGCCCGGGTTCTTGTCGTCGATGATTCTCCAACCATGCGCGGATTGATCACCGCCGTGTTGAATTCCGACCCTGAAGTCAACGTCGTCGGCCAGGCTGGCGATGCGCTCGAAGCGCGCGCGGCTATCAAGACGCTGGATCCAGATGTGGTCACACTGGACATCGAAATGCCGAACATGAACGGCCTCGATTTCCTCGAAAAGATCATGACGCTTCGGCCGATGCCCGTCATTATGGTTTCGACGATGACCCATCGCGGCACCGAAGCGACCTTGACTGCCCTGGAGATTGGCGCGTTCGACTGCGTTGCAAAGCCCCAGCCCGGCGACTTCCGGCCCTTTGCCGATCTCGCCGACAAAGTGAAGGCTGCAGCACGATCGGGCAATCGCTTCGCCAAGCGTAGCCAGCCAGCGCCGCAGCCAGCGCCATCGACGTCCGACTTTCGTGTCGGTCGGAAAATCATTGCCATAGGCTCGTCAACCGGCGGTGTGGAAGCCCTGATCACAGTGCTCCAGAAGTTTCCCGCAAATTGTCCGCCAACCGTCATCACACAGCATATGCCTTCTACTTTCACCAAGAGCTTTGCAGAGCGCTTGAACAGGCTTTGTGCGCCGGTTGTGGAGGAGGCAACGGACGGAGCGAGGCTTGAGATCGGCAAGATCTACCTTGCGCCGGGCGGTGAGCGTCATCTGCAAGTCACCAACGCATCTGCACCGTGCTGCCGCTTGGTGGACCGGCCGCCGGTGAACGGTCACCGACCGTCCGTCGATGTTCTATTTGACTCGGTGGCTGAGCTCGCTGGTCGCAATGCTGTTGGCGTGATCCTCACCGGAATGGGCCGGGATGGCGCTGCCGGTCTTTTGAAAATGCGTCATGCCGGAGCCCGAACGGTGGGTCAGAACGAAAAAACCTGCGTCGTCTATGGCATGCCTCGAGTGGCATACGAACTCGGGGCTGTCGAGCAGCAGCTTCCGCTGCAGGCAATAGGCGAAGAGCTTTTAAAATTAACCGCTGCCCGAAAGGAAGGAACGGAATAATGTCCATCGCTGAAAAGATAAAAGTGTTGATCGTTGACGACCAGGTAACAAGTCGTCTCCTGCTCAGCGACGCGTTGACCCAGCTTGGCTTCAAACAAATCACTGCAGCCGGTGATGGCGAGCAGGGAATGAAAATCATGGCCCAGCAGCCCCACCATCTCGTCATCTCCGACTTCAACATGCCGAAGATGGACGGTCTGGGATTGCTGCAGGCGGTCCGCAGCAATCCGACGACGAAGAAGGCTGCGTTTATCATTCTGACAGCACAGGGCGATCGTGCGCTTGTTCAGAAAGCCGCCCAGCTCGGTGCGAACAACGTTCTCGCCAAGCCGTTTACGATTGAAAAAATGAAAGCGGCTATCGAAGCCGTGTTTGGAGCCTTGAAATGACAGATGCGCCCGTCGCTCGCCGCATTCATATTATCCAGGGTGAGTGGAAGATCGCCAATGATCCAAATGCTGTATTGACGACCATTCTGGGCTCGTGCGTAGCAGCATGTTTGCGTGATCCTGTGGCGGGCATCGGTGGCATGAATCATTTCCTTCTGCCTGGCAACAGCAGCATGCCGATGACAGGCGGTGATGCAACGCGTTATGGCGTTCACCTCATGGAATTGTTGATCAACGGCCTCCTTAAGCAGGGCGCGCGCCGCGACCGCCTGGAGGCCAAGATCTTCGGAGGAGCGAAAACGATCTCGACATTTTCGAATGTCGGGGAGCAAAACGCTGCTTTCGCTACACAGTTTCTGAGAGACGAAGGTATTCCGATCGTTGGGTCAAGCACCGGTGGCGATCACGGTAGAAAATTAGAGTTCTGGCCGGTCTCAGGCCGGGCCAGACAGTATCCTCTCACAGGTGCGGAAACCCAAAAGACCGTGGCTATGGAACAGCAGCGCCCAGCGCCGGTATCCAAGCCCGTCGAATCCAGCATCGAGTTCTTTTAAGTTACAGGAGTTTTATATGCCAACGCATCCGATGCCTGATCTTACCTCTCCTTTCGAGGCGCTGCCGGATGTGTTGATGCGCATCGTTTCGGAACTGCACGATGTTGCCTACCTGATCGAACGCATCGAGCCCCAGCTTCTGGAGCTCGAAGGTCCGGAAGTCCTTAATGCTCCTAATGCCATGAAAGTTTTGCAGGGGATCGATCTCGCCGTGCAAAAGGCGAGGGGAATTGCCGAGTTCATCGATACGATCACTGCAGATATGCCGTCGAGCTGGACAGTCGATATTGCAACGGCGCTCAATTTGGTAAAGCTCGCCGAGATGCAAAAAGCTCTTGGCGGCGTGCTCCGCCATGGCCACTCGCAGCCGCTCAACAAAGCCGCCGGCGATTGCGACCTCTTTTAAGGGGCTTCATGTTCGGTAACAGCCTCGATCGACGAGGAAAATCGCAAACTCCGATATCATAGCTGCACCAACTGCCCGGAAATCAGGGAAGACTCTGGGCAATCGATGCTCTGATCAAGAAACCTAGCGTGTCCTATGCGTATCTCCTGATACGCAAGACGCGCTAACGCTAAATGGTGCAATCGCGCGATTGCCGGTCAAGATGCCATTTCTGCCGGGCTAAGACGCCACTTCAGCGAAGGCCTCCTGCATCCTGAAGGCGTATAACGCCTTCACCAGCGCACGCGCCGGTTTGGTCTGGCGCCTCCGTTCTTGCCACTAGGACATCCTCACGCAAGTTTCGCTGTCTATCGTCGCGACAGGCAATAGGCCTACCTTGTTGTAGACGGTCACGCGAGAACAGAATGAATCTGTTAAATCAACTAGTTCAGGTTGGCAAAAATCTGGGATCCCTTGGGCGAACGCGACTGTTGGCGCTTGCAGGTGTTGGTGTTCTATCAATTGCCATCATTCTTGCAGCCGCCTTTTTCGTCAACAAGCCTGCGCAAGAGACGCTTTATGTCGGGCTTGATACGCAGGACCTCAACCAAATCAGCATGGTGCTTGCCGAAGCCAACATTGGCTTCGAAGTCGGGTCGGATGGAAAGAGCGTTACGGTGCCGGCAGGAATGACGGGCAAGGCGCGTCTTCTTCTGGCTGAGAAGGGACTTCCGAACAGCAACAACGCTGGCTACGAGCTGTTTGACAATGTCGGTTCGCTCGGCCTGACCTCCTTTATGCAAGAAGTTACGCGAGTGCGGGCCCTCGAAGGCGAAATCGCACGGACCATTCAAACAATTTCGGGCATCAACGCTGCACGCGTTCATATCGTTATGCCGGAAGCAGGCAATTTTCGCCGCGCACAACAGAAGCCGACTGCGTCTGTCATGATTCGCGCGAGCGCATCGGCAGGCCGCAACGCGGCCGCTTCGATCCGCCATCTCGTCGCTTCAGCCGTACCTGGCCTTGATGTTGGCGACGTGACCATTCTCGATTCATCGGGACAGCTTCTCGCCAGCGGCGATGAGGCCTCCAACAACGCATTGAACCGCTCCCTGGGCATCGTTCAGAACGTCCAGGGCGAAATCGGTGACAACATCGACAAGGCCCTTGCTCCGTTCCTCGGCATGGACAACTTCCGTTCGAGCGTGACGGCACAGCTGAACACGGATGCACAGCAGATTCAGGAAACCACTTACGATCCGGAATCGAAGGTGGAGCGTTCCGTACGCACCACAAAGGAAGCTTCGCAGTCTCAGCAGAAGCAGTCCGACAACGCCTCCACCGTCGAACAAAACATTCCGCAGGCTGCTCCCGATACCGGTGGGGCAGGCCCGCAGTCCTCGGACAAGTCTGACAAAAAAGAAGAGCAAACCAACTACGAAATCAACAGCAAGACGACGGCGACGACGCGGAACAGCTATCGCATCGAAAAACTGTCGATTGCAGTCGTTGTCAACAAGGGCCGTATTGCCCAGATGGTCGGAGAACCGGCCGATCAAGCCAAGGTCGATGCGTACCTTGCCGAAATGCAGAAAATCGTTACGGCGGCTGCAGGGATCGATACCAATCGTGGCGACATTGTCACCGTGACCGCGATGGACTTCATGGAAAGCCAGCTTCTCGAAGAGGCGGGCGGCGGGTCCAAGGTCATGGATATGTTGAGCCGCAACCTTGCCGGCATCATCAACTCGCTTGCCTTCGTCCTCGTCGCCTTCGTGGTTATCTGGATGGGCGTCCGGCCGATCGTTCGCAGCATCAATGGCAACCAGTTGGCGGGTGATACGTCCGCTGAGGGCGTCGGTCTAGAGCTTCCTGACTTTGCACCGGGAGCAACCGGCATGGAAGGCGCTGGCGGTGCTTTGATGGACGGCTTTGGCTCTGACTTTGGCTTCGATAGCACTGAAGATCTGCTTGGCGCTGGCGACGATAGCGGTAACTTCAACCGCCGCGTTAAAGAAGGACCGGAGCGCAAGCTGGCTCGCATGGTCGAGATCAACGAAGAGCGGGCCGCCAAAATTCTCAGAAAATGGGCCGTCGATAATGCCGCCTGATGAAGGCAAATTGATAAAGCCCACGGTACTGTGGAAAAGAACGTGAGAGACAGCGAGAGGCAGCACAGGCTGCCTCTTTTTTTGGGCGCTTTAACAGGCGAAATGAAATTCGATTGCAAATTGCTTCGCGAGCCGGCCGCTTGCTCGAAAGCTGACCGTTTGGCACATCTTTGGTAAGCTGCCGAATTTTATAACCTTTTTGTTAGGTTACGAGAGAAGCGCTTTCTGCATCCTCACAATACTATCGCAAAAACCTGTCACTCTTCCCCTGGAAGACGTGATTCTTGCGTAAAATGTTCGAATCACCTTATTTTTTAGAAAGTTTTAAAGTTCTAGCGTTCGAGGGCAGGACACAGCTCAGTAAATACCGAGTTAATCCCCAGAACTGGGAGATGTGAATTTCTTAGTGCGTCGAGTACAGTCTGGTTGATTCGCAAAGCCCGTGGATGTTTTCGATTAACTGGCTTGAACACTGCCCTTTAAGCTAATGACTGATTGCGGGACGTTGCCGATGGATATGAATGTATTACAGGCGATGAGGGGCGATCGAAAGCCACCCAATTTTGTGGGCGTAGCCACGACGGGATTGCCTTCGCGGGACGAACTTCTTGATGCTCTGCGGATGGTGGCTGGGCAAGCAAGGATCCAGAGGGGCTTCCAGCTTTTGACGGAATATGTGGGAGCGTCCCACTATCTCCTTGGTCGCGCCGATCTCGTGCAAGAAGCAGACCTT
The DNA here is from genome assembly GCF_037199735.1 of Oryzifoliimicrobium ureilyticum. Lineage (NCBI taxonomy): Bacteria > Pseudomonadati > Pseudomonadota > Alphaproteobacteria > Hyphomicrobiales > Rhizobiaceae > Oryzifoliimicrobium > Oryzifoliimicrobium ureilyticum. The sequence continues at coordinate 76,996 of NZ_JBBBVQ010000001.1, forward strand.
GACTTCGTCGTTTCTTCAGATTGGCCTTTCGATCTCGTCAAGGAAATGGCGCCGATCTTCGCGGCAGGCCTGTCTCGCCTGACTGAAATGGAAAAGTGTCTGCAGCTTTTCCAACCGAGTTTTGCTCTTCTACCCGATGATGTTTCTGTTCCGGATGGCGCAAGCCGTCAATATTGCTCCTTGCTTTTCAATATTGGCCGCTCCCGCCTGTCGCTCGTCTTTCTCTTTGACGACGGATTTATCCTTTCCTCCGAGCGCCTACGCGATGTCGGACTGCTTGCGGGCTATTTTGCGAGCTTCCTGAATTATGGGATCATCAGATCCGAGCGGGATTTCGACCTGACAGATCGCGAACTCGAATGTCTATTTTGGATTGCCGAAGGCAAGACCAGCGATGAAATCGCGATGATTTTGGGAATTTCCCGTAATACCATCAATAACTACATCACAAGCGTAATGCGCAAGACTGCCACGAAAACCAGATCGGAAGCAATTGCCTTCGCCGTCAGAAACAATCTCGTATAGGAGACCCGGTTTGAAGCATGCGGTGAACGCATCGGCCGAACATGGAGGTGGAGGACCTCGTTCTTCGCGCCCCGGCAAAGTCAACAGCCGATCTGATCTTTTTCCTCGTCTAGTCGCGATGCAAAAGCTGGCAAACGCTGACAATTTCGCTGTCTTCAGGACCGCCGGTTCAGGCGCGCTCGCAAAGCAGCGTCTGGTATCGGAGATCGATAACTGGTCGTCGGTCGACCCGAAGTTGACTCACACCTTTGTCGAGTTGTGTGCCGACCTTCTTCTACAGCATCTCGACCGTTCGGTTTTGCCTTTGGTCTGGCTCAGCGAGCCGGAGCGAAGTGCTGGTCTAATTGCGCTAAAGCCCTTTATTGCTCTCGTAGAGGAAATAGAATTGCCTGGAATGGGGATTGTCTTTCCCGTTCGTCTCGGCGCCATCGGCAATGGCTTTGTCGTCTTCAGTGGTGAGATGATCAGCCTGAAAGGCGATAGCCTGGTCGAATTGCACACGCGGTCCTGTCAGGTGATGAGAGATCTTCTGTCTCTCGATGAGCGACGAGCTACGGCCACGGAAGCATTGAGCGAGCGTGAGATAGCGTGTCTGCAATTGGCGGGAGACGGGCGGATCAGCGAAGAAATTGCTGAAAAGCTTGGCCTGTCGGTTCATACCGTGAACGCGTATCTTGGTTCTGCCACGGTCAAGCTCAATTCCGTCAATAGAATACAAGCGATCGCCAAGGCTATCCGCCTTGGATATATCGATTGATAAAAGCCTTCCTGCCTTATTAAGGCAAACGGCGAGTGAGGGCTTGACGTTTTCTGGAAACAATCTTTTCGAGCGAAAAGAGGTCCGCGACTATCATGTCGCGGGATCTCGATTGCTGTTCAGCAGGCGAGCGCCTGGAGCGGGCGCGGCTGAAAACGTGCAGCGCGCAAGCTATTTTCCAGGAAGGCTGTGTTGACGTCATGATTGGAAGATGGATTTTCGAAAGAGATATGGCTGATTTCGATACCTGCGAGGTTTTCAGCCAGCACTAGCTGCGCATAGACCGTGACGCCGGGCGGCTTGATTTCGAGATCAAGAATTACTTCCGGTTTCCCGCTCCATTCCAGCGTATAACTGCCGCCGAGGCCGAAATTCACAATACCAGGATGAAAAAATAATTCCGCCGCAGAAGCGACGAGATCCGAAAGATTGCCATAACGCTCGTAACGAAGAAGGGAAATAAGATCGGCAGCGTCCAGCAGCCGCAATTCTGTTGCGACCGGGCTGATGGCTTCGGCGAGAATTCTTTCTCGCAGCTCAGAGTAGGGGCACTTCTTCATATTGCTTAACTTACCGTTTATTTCTTGCTTGGGTGGCATAGACCCGGTGTATGAGTTCTGCCACAGCTTTGTAGAAAATGGACGGTATGACACTATCGACCGAGACTTGCGCAAACATGGAGCGTGCAAGAGGTGGATCTTCGAAAACCGGGATCCCGTTCGCCTCGGCGATCTCTCTAATTTTCAGCGCGATCAGATCCTGGCCTTTGGCAACAACGACCGGTGCGTCGTCTTCTTCACGAACATAGCGTAGTGCCACGGCAAAGTGAGTCGGGTTTGCAACCACCAAAGTGGCGCGCGGGACATTGGCGATCATTCTGCGCCGTGCCCTGTCGCGCATGACGGAACGCTGACGACCTTTGACCGCGGGATCGCCTTGAGACTGCTTGTTTTCCTCTTTGATTTCATGCCGGGTCATCTTCAAGCCCGTGAACCAATGATGGCGCGTCCAAAAGAAGTCGGCAATCGCCACGACGGCCGTTGCCAGAAGAATGATGACGGTGATTTTCTGCATCGCCGACATCATTCGGGGGAAAATAGTTTGAGGATCTGAAAAGATACCGTCGATCGATCCGAAGTAATCGCTTTTCAGCGAAACGAAGACGATCACGCCGACGATCACCACCTTGAACAGGGACTTTCCAAATTCGATCAACCCCGCAACGCTAAACATACGGCCGATGCCAGCTTTGGGAGACAACCGTGAGAATTGCGGCCGAATGCGCTCCAGAACCGGATGCGGGAGGTTCTGCGCGATCGATGCGGCAAGACCGAAAACCATGAAAAGGATCAGAGCGGGCGCCAATATCGAGGCGCTGACCCAGCCTAGGTGAGCAAACAGCGACAATGCGTCAGTGGAATTGTTAAGACGCCATTGGTCCGGCTGCTCGAAAATGTCCTTCAGAGAATCAGCGGTCTTGGCCATGCCTTCAGGCAGGAAGAAGATCGTATAGACAAAGATCGCGAGCACCGCGGCAAACAAAGGAACTTCACGCGAAAATGGCACATTGCCTTTCTCTGCCGCGTCGCTGCGTTTTTTCGCTGTCGGGTCTTCTGTTTTACTGTCTTTATCTTCGCCGTCGGCCATAGGCTCTCCCTGAGCGAAAATGGCCGCGCGATGCGCGGCCTTTTCTCGGGAAAGCTAACGTGCCGCGATGTGCGGATCAACACCTGACTACCGAAGCAAGAAAATGACTTCAAAGACAGCAGGTTAGGCGGCTGTCGGTTCAGCCTCTTTTTCCTTGAGCTCGATCTGGCCGCCATTTGCCAGGCGAATCGCTTCCTGCGCGATGGCGCGCCGGGCGATGGCGATCTCGCGCGGATTGATGCCCGCCGTACCGGATTGAAGGTCGGATTCGATCATGCGGCGCTGGCGAGGGCTGATGGCCGAGAGGACCATTTCGCGCAATTCCATGGGCGAGCCGCGAAGCGCCATCGTGAGCACATCTGCGGAAATATCGTTCAACAGCATGACGCGGCTGCGTTGCGGCATGAACATGATATCGTCGAACAGGAAAAGCTTTGGGCGAACTTTTTCGACCGAGTCGCGGCTGATCGATTCCAGCGAGGTCAAGAGTGTATCGACCTGCGGCTTTTCCATCTCGTTCATTAGTTCGGCGGCCTTTGTCGTGCCAACCGCGTTCTTTTCCGCTTCGACTTCCGCAAGAAGCGTTATGACCTGGCGTTCGATAATCTGTGCGGCCTTTGGGCTGACCGACTTCAGGCTCACGGTGCGGTTCATGATATCGGCGCGCCGTTCCTCCGGCAGCTGCATCAAGACCTTGGCGCCAAAGGAAGAGGGGACCATTGAAAGAATGTAGGCAATCGTTTGCGGATGCTCGGTGACCAGGAACTTTGCAACAAACGCAGGTTCGCCTTCTGCAAGCCGGTCCCAGATGGATGTTTCGAACGCCTGGAATGCAGCGCGCCGACCAAGCAGGCCATCGACTTCCTCTGGCGTCAAACCTTCCTCAAGAATGCTTTCGATGGCTTTTGCGTTGTCCATCAGGCCGGCACCCTCTGTGAAGAGGTCTTCAAATTCAGACACCAAGCCGAGCAGTTCATCCGGCGGGATAGCGCGCAGAGACTGAGCCGAAGCGATGATTGTCTGCAATTCCGCCTGGGTAAAATATTTCAGCAAGCGGCCGGCAACGCCTTTGCCCATGGCAAGGAGTACCGCAGCCGCTTTTTCAGCCTGGGTTAACGGTTTCGCGGAGACGGCGCCGCCGCTGAAATCGTCAAAGTCCATCATGGTCTAACCTCTCCGTCCCTTAACCGGGATCAGGCTTTTTTCGTACTCAGAACTTCAATAAGCTTAACGCCAAAACGCGTATCGTCATTCTCAAGGACGGTGATCTCGCCACGTGCGATGCGACGACCATTCACCATTATATCTACGGGTTCGCCTATCTTCTTGTCGAGCGCAATTGTTGCGCCTTCGTTTAATTCCATCAGGCTGGAGACCTGCATGCGGCTGCTTCCCAGCATGATCTGCACATCGATCGGGATGTCCATGATCAGCTCGAGGTTCGCCTGCATGGCGCTGCCGAGCGGGGCAGCTTCCGCTGTTGCTCCGCCGAAGCCGGCGTCAAAGTCGCCGCCGCCAAAGGAAGCGGTGTCGCCGAAGTCGCTGCTGCTGGTGTCGTCTGAACCGAAATCGCCGAACGACGATAGGTCGGTGCCCGTGGACGGGCTACCGAAGTCGTCGCCGAAATCGCCAAGCCCGCCATCGGAATCTTGCTTCAGCACACCGCGCAGATCATCGATTGCCTGTTCCAGTTCGGCTTCGTTGCCTGGTACAGGTTCAGATACTACGCTTTCGCTCTTTGGTTTTCTCGTCGCCATGACATCATTATTCCAATTGAAACTTGCCTCAACCTGCCGTCTGAGCAGATCGCTAACTCATTAGGTGTCGGATCAGATCATCGTCCGAGTTCACGGTGTCCTTGACTCTTACTGTGTAGCTTTCGCCGGAGCGGCCTAATTCGCAGACGTAAAGTTCCTTGCCGTTTGCACCGACGTTGACCTGAACATCCTCCGCATCGAAGAACGGAATGACATCGCCTGCCTGAAGCCGGGATATCGTTCTCAGCGTGAGGTCCTGCAGTCTGACCTTCGCATCAAGCGTGACGGTGGAGCGGCGAACCTGTTCGCTCAGCTGTTCTGTCCAGCCCGCAGAACGACTGCTTTGATTCTTCGCCTTCGGCGCGGAAACCTTGCTTTTGAGCAAGGGCGCTTGCGGTACGATCAACGCGAATTCTGCCTTGATACCGGACAGGGCAATGGCCAATCGGATTTCGGCTGCGAACTCGTCCGGCGCGTCGGTCCTTGGTTTGGGCCTGTTGTCCAGCCGATGCGGGGCCGATAGGGTTGGTTCAAACCCGCCAGGGGCGTTGACGGCTGAGCGCAGAACGCTGGCAAACTTTTCAAAAACCGTGATCGCGAGATCGATTTCAATCGCCGACAGCGGTCTTGCGACGGGGATTTCAACAGTTGCCGGATCTGCCCCGAGCAAATGCTCCATCAATGTGATGACGAATGCATTGCCGCATGAAAACGTAATATTTGGCGACCAGTTGCGAAGCTCCGCGTCCACAAGCGTGACATTGGGATCGAGCCGCGCAATGAGGTCGTTCTTATAGCCGGTTCTACACCCGACATATTCCACTTCAACGTCGAAGTCTGTTTCGCTCTTGATGATGTCAGGCAGAAACTCTCGGTAAATCTCGCCGAAAATCGCCGAAATCTTCTCGATTGTCGTCCCGTCGCCCAGCCGGCCTGTCAGACGGGCCAGCAGTTTTTCATCCATAAGCTGGATTGGAGAGACTGCATTCATCGGATCATGCTGCCTTCGTTTCGCCGCCGCCGCCCGGATTCATCATTTCCTGCTCGACAGCATCGATGGACGGACGCTCATAAGAGGAGATGGTTTTACGGCCGTATTCCAGGGCAACCTGTGGCACCGAACCGTTCATGTAAGCCAGCAGACTTTGCTTCACGACGATGTAGAGCCGGTGCTGCTTGGAGCGAACAATCTTGATCTGCGCGCAAAGAGGGTTGCACAAGCAGTAAGACAAGAGAATGCCGAGCATGGTTCCCACCAGCGCCGCACCGATCATTCCCCCAAGAACGGCAGGCGGCTCGTTGATGTAGCCCATGGCGTGAATGACGCCCAAAACGGCGGCGACGATACCGATGGCCGGGAATGAATCGCCGATGGCCGTGATAGAGTGATAGGGCTTCAGCTTGTCGTAAAGGATCGTGCTGATTTCTTCGTCCATCAACGCTTCGATTTCGTGCGAGCGCGCATTGCCGATAATGATGAGGCGCACGTAGTCGCAGATAAATGCGGTGAGGTCTTCGTTCTTCAGGACAGTGGGCGCAACCTGGAAGATCGAGGATTCCTTCGGATTGTCGATATGCGCTTCGATCTCGTTGCGTGACTTGGTCCTAAGGTCTCGCATGAGAGAATAAAGAACGCCCAGCACGTCAAGATAATGACGCTCCTTCGGCACCTTTCCAGAGAAGGCCTCGCCGATCGCTTTGCCGGAATCCTTAACGACTTTCATAGGGTTCGCCATGACGAACGTACCCAGGCCGGCGCCGGCAATAACCAGCAATTCGTAAGGCTGAAACAGCGTTTCGACATGCCCGCCCTGCGCCATAAAGCCGCCGATCACGCAGCCAATGACAATCACTAAGCCGATAATAATATTCATCGTCCGCCACATCCGGTCGTTATTTCGTGACCCTGGGATAAAAACTCTGGCTTGCGTGAGGCTGATGGATACCACCGTAAGCGCAATAAACGCCGCCAGCCTCGCGTAAGGCTTTTCAGGCAAAACCACGGGCGACGAGCGGGCTTGCCCGCATCTGAGATGCCGCCTCAGCGACGCCGGTCAAGAAAGCCGGTCCTCGTTCCGTTCATTGTAATGCCAGGAGTTGCAGATGCAGACCGGTCTTTATGTTTCCCTATCGTCCCAGCTTGCGCTCGAAAAACGTCTCAACACCATTGCGGACAATATGGCCAACGTGAACACGACAGGTTTTCGGGCAACCGAAGTCAAGTTCGATGAATTGCTCGGCAATAGTCCTGGAACAAAATTGAACAATAAAGTCGCCTTCGTCTCCCAGGGCAACGACTATTTGTCTGGCGACAACGGGGAGCTGGAGCATACCGGCAACATGCTCGACTTCGCGATCAAGGGAGATGGCTGGTTCGCGCTTGACACGCCTGCAGGACGGGTTCTGACCAAAGATGGCCGCTTCACTATCAAGGACACCGGAGAACTCGTTTCGGTCCGTGGCTATCCTGTTCTGGATGCCGGCGGCGCTCCAATCACATTGAACAGTGCCGCTGGGGAGCCCAAAGTGGGTGCTGACGGTTTGATCTTCCAGAACGGAAAACAGGTTGGCTCCCTCGGGCTCTACCAGGCCGATATCAGCAAGGGTTACCTGCGCTACGAAAATAGCGGCATCATGACCACAGCGCAGCCGACCGCTGTCGTCGATCGGTTCAATGTCGGCGTCGTGCAGGGTTATCTCGAAAATTCCAACGTCAATGCGATGCGCGAGATCACGCAGCTGATCGAAGTCAATAGAGCCTTCGAGAGCATAAGTTCGTTGACCAAGGACAGTGAGGATTCCTTCGGTGAAGCGATCAGAACTCTCGGCGGCAGCCGGTAAGGCGCTGACACATGACGCAGCTTGAACTTTCCGCCGATCATTTATCTCCCAAGCTCAACCACCTTGCGAGCCTGATGCAGCACTACCTGCAGCCTGAGCATTCCGTGGCGCACGGAGGACATGTTCGTTCGATCGCAGCCGGGTATTACACGGTAGCCGGTATGTCGCGTCATGTTCGCCTCGGCGAGTTCGTCGCGCATAAGTCTGCCACAGGGATTCATCTCGGCGAGGTTGTGCGCGTTGAGCCTGAGCTTGTCTACGTCTGTCCGATCGAGCCCGGTGAGCCGATCGGGATCGGTGACACGGTCATCCGGAAAGGCGCTTTTCGCGTTGCGCCCGATGAGAGCTGGTGCGGGCGTACACTCAACTCCCTATGTGATCCGATCGACGGAAAAGGCACTCTGACAAAGGGTTTCGAGCGCCGGTCCATTTCAAACACTGCACCCCCCTCGATGAAGCGCAAGCGGATCGAAACAGGCTTCCAGACTGGCGTGCGCGCCATCGACATCTTTTCACCGCTCTGCCTCGGTCAGCGTCTAGGAGTGTTCGCCGGATCGGGCGTCGGTAAATCGACGCTTCTTTCGATGCTCGCGCAAGCCGATGCCTTCGACAAGGTCATCATTGCGCTGGTCGGAGAACGTGGCCGCGAAGTACGGGAATTCATCGAAGATACGCTCGGCGAAAACATGCGTAAGTCGATCGCGATCGTTGCCACGAGCGATGAAAGCCCGATGTTGCGCAAAATGGCGCCGTTAACGGCAGTCACGATCGCAGAGCACTTTCGAGACAAAGGCGACAACGTCCTTTTGATTATCGATAGTGTCACGCGCTTTGCCCATGCGATCCGCGAGGTCGCAACGGCATCCGGTGAACCTCCTATCGCCCGCGGATATCCTGCGTCCGTTTTTACCGAGTTGCCGCGACTGCTCGAACGCGCCGGTCCTGGCGAAGAGGGAGCCGGCACCGTGACCGCCATTATTTCAATCCTCGTCGATGGCGACAATCATAACGATCCGATTGCCGACTCCACGCGCGGCATCTTGGATGGTCACGTTGTTCTGAAACGCAGCCTTGCCGAAGAGGGGCGATATCCGCCAATTGATCCTTTGGCCTCGATCTCGCGTCTTGCGAGGAAGGCATGGACGCCGGACCAGGAGAAGCTTGTTTCCAGGCTCAAGGCACTTGTCCATCGCTTTGAAGAGACCCGGGATCTGAGGCTCATCGGCGGTTATCGACCGGGTGCTGATCCAGACCTGGATATGGCGGTGAAGCAGGTACCGATCATCTACGATGTTCTCAAACAATCGCCCGGCGAAACAGTCGGCGTTGACGCCTTTGCCGACCTTGCCGCTGCCCTCAGGGCGGCCGCCAACGGTCAGCCGGTCAATCGCAAGTAGAAGGTGCGCATCTTGGCCCATTTCGAAACCGAAGAACAACCCATTCCTCCGTTGATGCCGCGGGCAAGACGGAAACTGTTTTCGAGCGACAGATTGCTGACGACATTCGGCTTGCTGCTCGCCAGTGCCGCGGCTTTCTTTCCCTGGTACATTTTTCTCAATCCGGAAAAGTTCAAGTTGCCTGCCATACGTCAGGAAAATCTGACACGAGCTCTGCCCGATTGGCCGGGGCGAAGCGTCGTAACGGTTTCGCCTTCAGCCATTCCCAACAGCAAGGAACGCCAGGAGGATCTTTCGACCTTCGACACTTTGACCACTGCGACAACAGCAAGCGTCAATCATGGCGAAGATACTGCAAAACCGCTCGAGCAGCCGTTTCCCGGTAAATCCAGTTTTCGCTTGCTGCACGTCGCAAATGGACGCGCGGTCATCGAGGATGCCAATGGCCTCTACATGGTCCAGGTCGGTTCCGTTCTGCCGGATGAAAGCCGCTTGGCAGCAATTGAGCAGCATGATGGAAAATGGGTGATCGTCACGTCCAAGGGTGTCGTTTCGCAAAATTGATGCTGATGAACGCACGCATGTGTTAGCCACGCGATTACGACTTAGAAATCAGCGATTTTCCGGTCAAACCAAAGGCTCCTTCCGTTTCCGGCAGGGGCCTTTTTCTTGACCGTACGCCTGGTGCGGCGGCGGCGCTCTCTCCGTAAGTCTGACGCAAGATTACGTCCCTAGGGTCGCAATCAATAAAACGGAGAATGTCATGCAACCGATTCAACTTTTCGACTTGGCATCACGGCAGGCGGAATGGTTGACAATCCGTCAGCAGGTGGTGTCCGGAAACATCGCAAACGCGAATACTCCGAAGTATCACGCTAAGGACGTCACCCCGTTTGACGCCGTTCTTGACCATTCCGATTTCTCTATGGCGCGCACCAACCCGGCTCACCTGAGCGGTAACGACATCAGCCAGAAGAGCGACATTAATATACGCGACTCGGCCTTGGACCAGGAAATCGGCGTCCAGCAATCCGGCAATACCGTTTCGCTTGCCGACGAGCTTTCGAAGTCCGGCGAGATCAAGCGCCAATACGACCTCAATACATCGTTGGTTGGTTCGTTCAACCGAATGATTTTGATGGCTGTGAAGAGCTGAGGAGTAACTAAATGGATCCCTTGTCAGCTGCTATGAAAATTGCCGGTTCCGGTTTGGAGGCTCAGTCCACCAGACTGCGGATCGTTTCGGAAAACATCGCCAACGCCCGTTCGACAGGCGATACCCCCGGCGCCGATCCCTATCGTCGCAAGACGGTAACCTTTGGTGAGGAAGTCGATCGCGCCAGCGGCACGGCAATCGTCAATGTTCGCAAGATCGATACCGATCAGTCGAAGTTCACCACCGAATATGATCCGAGCAATCCAGCTGCGGACGCCAAGGGCGTCGTAAAAATGCCGAACGTGAACATGCTGGTCGAAATGGCCGATATGCGTGAGGCCAACCGTTCTTATGAAGCAAATCTTCAATCCATCAAGCAGTCGCGTGATCTGATTTCATCGACCATAGACCTGCTGAAAGGCTAATGATGATCGATACCGTTCAAAGTGTAAGCTCGCTTTCCATGACCCGCGGATTGGGCAGCGTCGAAAGCAAGCCCGCAGCATCCTCCGCCGACAGCGCCATCCAGGATGGCAGCTTCAGCGCCATGCTCGCCAATACGGCATCGGGCGCAGTCAACACGCTGAAAAGTGCCGAAAGCATGTCGATCGCCGGCATCCAGGGTAAAGCGACCACACGCGAGGTTGTCGACGCGGTGATGCAGGCGCAGCAGACACTTCAAACTGCCGTAGCCCTTCGAGACAAGGTGGTTTCCGCCTTCCTCGAAATCACAAAGATGCAGATGTAAGGTCAAAAGGACGCCATCATGAGAGCGCTAGCGATTGCAGCTACGGGTATGGATGCCCAGCAGACCAATCTTGAAGTCATCGCCAACAACATCGCCAACATCAATACGACTGGCTACAAGCGCGCTCGCGCCGAATTCAGCGATCTGATGTACCAGACAGAGCGGGCACAAGGCGTTTCAAATAGGGCGAACCAGGCGATCGTGCCTGAGGGCGCCAACATCGGCCTTGGCGTTCAAACGAAGGCCGTACGTAACCTCCATTTGCAAGGCGAACTGTCGCAGACGGGCAATGAGCTGGATGTGGCCATCGTTGGGCGCGGCTTCTTGCAGGTCCAGATGCCGGACAATACGACGCTCTACACACGCGCTGGTGCGCTCAACAAGAGCGAAACAGGTCAGCTGGTAACCGCTGACGGATATCCGGTAGTGCCGAGCATCATCGTGCCCGCCCAAGCCACCCAGTTTACCATCAGTCGTTCCGGCCAGGTCACGGCCATGCTGCCGGGTCAGACGACACCGACGACCCTTGGTCAGATCACGACGGCCGACTTTGTGAACGAAGCTGGTCTGAAACCCCTGGGCGACAATCTCTTCGCAGAGACTCCGGCTTCGGGCGCACCGGTTGTCGGCACCCCCGACGATCAGGGCTTCGGATATTTGAAGCAAAGCTATCTCGAAAGCTCCAACGTCGATCCGGTCAAGGAAATTACCGAGCTGATATCGGCTCAGCGTGCCTACGAAATGAATTCCAAAGTCATCACCACGGCTGACGAAATGGCCTCCATCGTCAGTAAGAACCTGAAGTAGTCGGAAAGGGCCGAACATGACGTTTTGCCAGGAAAAGATAACGGGTTTACGGCGTATCGCCGCTGCCACCCTGATCGCGACGAGCATGCTTGCGCCGTGGTCCTCAAGGGCCGGGGATATGGGCTACGCTGTGATCCCGACGGTTATCATCTATCCTGGCGATACGATTTCTCCGGCCGATCTCCAGGAAGTCGAAGTGACCAATCCCAATCTTGCGGGCGATTACGCAAAATCGATCGATCAAGTCAGAGGATTGATTTCCAAGAAGACGCTGCTTCCTGGCCGTACAATTTCCATGTCGGCATTGCGCGAGCCCTTCACGGTCACGCGCGGCGCCAATATCCGGCTGGTCTTCTCGATTGGCGCAATGACCATTTCCGCAGCGGGCACGCCTTTGGAGGATGGGTTCATCGGACAATTGATCCGCGTGCGCAACATGGATTCCGGCGTAATCGTCAGCGGCACGGTCTTGGCCGACGGCACCGTACATGTGGCGGCAAAATGACCATGCTTTCTCGTTTTCTGGCAATCGTCCTATCGCTGGTGCTTTCGCTGGCCAACGCGCTTCCGGCATTTGCCGTCAATTCACGCATCAAGGATATCGCCTCCTTGCAGGCCGGCCGCGACAACCAGCTGATCGGTTACGGCTTGATCGTCGGCTTGCAGGGCACAGGCGATGGTTTCCGCTCATCGCCATTCACCGAGCAGTCGATGCGCGCGATGTTGCAAAACCTCGGCATTTCGACGCAGGGCGGCCAGTCTTCGGCCAAGAATACAGCTGCCGTGATGGTCACGGCGAATCTGCCGCCGTTCGCGAGCCCGGGTAGCCGGATCGACGTCACTGTCAGCTCTCTCGGCGATGCCACATCACTACGCGGCGGAACGCTTGTGATGACATCACTGACAGGAGCCGATGGGCAGATCTATGCCGTTGCGCAGGGCTCTATCGTCGTTTCCGGTTTCACCGCTCAGGGGCAGGCCGCCACGGTGACGGAAGGCGTAACGACCGCCGGCCGGGTCCCGAACGGCGCCATCATCGAACGCGAACTTCCATCGCGCTTCAAAGATTCGGTCAATCTTGTCCTTCAGCTCCGCAACCCGGACTTCTCGACGGCCGTTCGCATCGCCGACGTTGTCAACGCTTACGGGTCAAGCCGCTTCGGTGCGCCGATTGCCGAAGCGAAGGATTCCCAGGAAGTCATCGTTTCCAAGCCGAAGACCGTCGATTTGACACGGCTGATGGCTGATGTCGAAAACCTGCTCGTCGATACGGACACGCCAGCGAAAGTCGTTGTCAACGAACGCACGGGCACAATCGTTATCGGCGCTGACGTAAAAATTTCTCCAGTCGCCGTTAGCTACGGCACCTTGACCGTCCAGGTCACCGAATCGCCTCAGGTCATTCAGCCCGAGCCCTTCTCTCGCGGGGTAACCGCGGTCCAGCCTCAGACGGACATCCAAGCCGCAAAAACCGGTGGCAAGGTCGCGATGTTGAGCGGCCCGGATCTTCGAACTCTCGTATCCGGCCTTAACAATATCGGCGTCAAGCCCGACGGCATCATTGCGATCCTGCAAGGCATCAAGTCAGCCGGCGCACTGCAAGCGGAGCTCGTGCTACAATGACAGGAAGCTCAAGCATGATGCGGTTGTCTTTCCAAACGCTGGTCCGGAAAGCTCTTTTGTCCGCAGGCGCTCTTGCGCTTGTGACCATTCCTGCAGCTTTTGCACAGGAGGCGCAGGTTGGACAGCCCGTCTCTCCTCAAGATGAAGTCAAGCAATTCTGCACAAACATTGCCGATCCAGCCCGTGATCAGCGCTATCTCTTGCAAAAGCAGGATCTGGAAAAGCTTCGTACCGATGTCGACAGCCGTATCGCAGAACTCGACAAGCGAAAGGCCGAATATCAGGACTGGCTTCAGCGCCGCAATGACTTCCTGAAAAAGGCGCAAGCCGACCTGACCGACATCTACAAGAAGATGAAGCCGGACATCGCCGCTCAGCAGCTTGCAGAAGTCAGGCCAGATGTTGCGGCTGCGGTCATCATGCAGCTCAACCCATCGCAGTCGAGCCTCATTCTCAATGAAATGGACGTGAAGAAAGCAGCAATGATCGCCAACATCATTGCCAGCGCATCCGATCCGAACACTTCGAAGGACCCTTCATGAAAAAGCCGATTATGGCTGTGATCGCAGCTCTTTCGATGCTGGCGGGTTGCCAATCGCCGCAGGCTGTCCGGGAAATTGGGCGCGCTCCGGCGATGAGCCCGATCGGAAGCGGCCTGGCATATGGACAGACGCCGCAGATGTCGCTCTATCCGAAAAAGCCGCATCAGGTTGCGCAAGGTTATTCCCTGTGGAGCGATTCTCAGGCAGCTCTCTTCAAGGACGCGCGTGCTTTGAACGTGGGTGATATCCTCACCGTCAACATCTCGATCAATGACAAGGCGTCTTTCGACAACGAGACCAACCGTAGCCGGAAGAACTCGAGCGGAATGAACTGGGATGTCGACGCGAATATTTTGGGTTGGAACCCGAAATCCAAGACCGATCTCACCTATGGTTCGGATACCTCGACGGACGGCAAGGGCAAAATCGAGCGCTCTGAAAAGCTGACCCTTCTTGTGGCTGCCGTCGTGACTGGCATTCTCGAAAACGGCAACCTCGTCATCAGCGGGTCGCAGGAAGTTCGCGTCAACCAGGAAATTCGCATCCTGAATGTTGCGGGTATCGTCCGGCCGCAGGATGTCAATGCCGACAACCAGATCTCTTATGAGAAGATTGCAGAAGCGCGTATTTCCTACGGTGGCCGCGGCCGTCTGATGGAAGTGCAGCAACCGCCGCGCGGCCAGCAGGCCGTCGACCTCTTCTCGCCGCTCTGAGGCGCTCAAATGGCAGAAGAAGAGGAAAAGAAGCCCAAGAAGTCCGGGATGGTCATGACCATCGTCGGTGTGGCCATTCTGACCGTGATAGGTGCCGGAGCTGGTTGGTTTCTTGGTGGGATGATGGCCCCGAAGGTCAAAACCGCTGAAGAAGCCGTCGCCAAAGCCGAGGAAAAGTCCTCAGAAGGCAAGAAAGAAGAGGGAAAAGGTGATCAGTCCGGTATCCCGCATATTTCGACGCAAGAAAGCAATGTGGTCCAACTCGAGCCCATTACTGCAAACCTTTCCTACCCTTCCGAAAACTGGGTTCGCCTTGAAGTCGCTCTCCTTTTTACAAGTCCGCCCGATGTTAAGCTGGCCGAAGACATCCACCAGGATATCATGGCTTACATCCGTACGGTCACACTTCAGCAAATTCAGGGCCCCCGCGGCTTTCAATATCTTAAGGATGACATCCAGGAACGTGTTGACCTGCGTGCGCAAGGACGCGTATCGAAAGTCATGTTCAGGACCTTTGTCGTCGAATGATTCGATTTCTAGTCGTCTTCATCGCCTTGATGGTGATGCCGGAGCTGGCGGTTGCCCAGCAATTGCCTCCCAATCTTTTGAATATTCCTGCGGACGGTTCGGTATCGGCCTGGATCATCAGGACCTTCGGGCTGCTGACGGTGCTCTCGGTGGCGCCGGGGATTTTGGTGATGGTCACCAGCTTTCCGCGCTTCATCATCGCGTTTTCGATCTTGCGGACGGGCATGGGATTGTCGTCCACGCCGTCGAACATGATTTTGCTGTCGCTCGCGCTTTTCATGACGTTCTACGTCATGTCGCCCACATTCGATCAGGCTTGGCAGAACGGGGTCCAGCCTTTGCTGGCCAACCAGATCAATGAGCAGGAAGCGGTTCAGCGCATTGGCGAGCCCTTCCGAACATTCATGACGGCAAATACGAGAGACAAGGATCTTGCTCTTTTCGTCGATCTAGCAAGGGAGAGGGGTCAGTCCACGCAGACCGGTGACCGGATCGATTATCGAGTTCTTATCCCCGCCTTCATGATTTCGGAAATCCGGCGCGGCTTCGAGATAGGCTTCCTCGTCGTGCTGCCGTTTCTCGTCATCGATATGATCGTGGCAACGATCACCATGGCAATGGGTATGATGATGTTGCCGCCGACCTCCATCTCCTTGCCGTTCAAAATTCTCTTTTTCGTGCTGATCGACGGATGGAACCTGTTGGTCGGAAGCCTGGTGCGTTCTTTCAACTAGTAGGCCGCTTTCTAGCATTCGTTGAGTTAAGACGCCCGCGCAACGGTCCCATTTAATTTTGTGACATTTCAGGTCACTGCCTCGCTTCACTGCCGCTGATTTGCTAGGCCTTTGCTGCACCGCCAACGCCGGGGGGCTCGGGGGTGACGAGGAGCCTATATATGGTTGAAGCTTGCACGCAGGGTATCGATACGGGTTTTGTAAGCCTCGGCTATGCCAAGGTCGCCTTTTTGGGAATTATTCAGGGCATAACCGAACTTCTGCCGATCTCATCCACGGCCCATATGCGTATTGTTCCGGCTCTGCTCGGCTGGACCGATCCCGGATCGGCCTTTTCCGCCGCCATGCAGATGGCAGCTCTGGCGGCCGTCGTCAGTTATTTTCGCCATGATGTGGTGGAACTGTCGGTCGGGACGACACGCGCCTTACTGCGCAGAAACTTTCGCTCTCATTATATGCACCTGACGCTTGGGATAATCCTCGGGACCATTCCGATCGTTGTCATGGGTGTACTACTGTCGAAATATCTTAATAGCTGCGGATCGCCGTTGCGCGGTCTTTGGGTGATTGGTGCGAGTTGTATCGTCATGGCGCTTCTCTTGGCGCTTGCGGAGATGACTGCGAGGCATAAACGCGACATTACGCAGGTGAAGATTTCCGATGCATTGATCGTCGGTCTGGCGCAGGTTGGCGCTCTCATTCCTGGTGTATCGAGATCCGGCTCGACACTGACGGCTGCGCTGTGGCTCGGCTTCCAGCGCGACGAAGCCGCGCGTTACTCCTTTCTTCTCGGGATACCAGCGATCATTGGCGCTGGCGGAAAAGAGATATGGGAGCTCCACAAAGCGCATATCGGCGCAGAAGCCTGGGGGGTCCTTGGCGTCGGTCTCGTTACAGCGTCTCTATCAGCCTTCGTTGCTATCTGGTCGCTGATGCGCATCATGGAGCGCTTTTCGGCATGGCCCTTCGTCATCTATCGCGCAGCGATGGGCATATTCCTCCTCTACGCGGCCTACACCAATCTTTTGACGTAAGGCGGTTTGACCGCCAAAAGCTGCAATGCCCGCGGCTTAAGAGCTGCGGGCATTGCGGACATTGAAGCTTATCACTGAAAACCGATCAGTCCGCTTGGTAAAATGGTTGCGTCCGTGCGGGCAGGGCCGGAACGTCGATGTGATCGGGTTCCAAGCCTTGCTTGGCTCGCTCCACCATCATCTCGTAAGCCTTTTCCAAATGCTCGCGGAAGCGATCGGCATCGAAAAGCGGCATAATGCCTGCATTTTGCTTCAGCCGTTCCTTATACTCCACCACGCGTTCGCGGTTATTGGCAAGCTCGACCGCCATGTCTTCATAGGCTTTGAGATCTGAAGCCACGAGTTCGGGAAGGCCGATGGCATTGAGCAAGCTTTCGCTGACGCGTGAGGCGAAATTTGTGCCTCGCACCGTCAGGACCGGCAATCCACCCCAGAGTTGCTCAGATGTTGTGGTGTGGCCGTTGACCGGGAAGGTATCGATGCCGAGATCGGCAGCCTGCTGTCGGTCGATATGTTTTTCATAGTCGACGCGCGTACACAGGATGATGCGGTTTCTCCCAATACCACGCCGCGTGAACTGGTTGATCAAGTTTTGCTCGACGCGCGGGTTGGACAACATGAGCCAAAGAACGCTGTTTGGCGCCCGTCTCAAGATATTTGCCCAAAGGTCGACGACCTCAGGGGTAATCTTGCGGTTACCGTTGAACGAAGCGAAGATGAAGGCCTCTTCCGGTAACCCAAGTTCCGCCCGCGTTACGGGTTTCGGTTTGGGCCGGTGCATCGGATCGTTCGGCTGATAGGAATCCGGCAGGCGCACAAACTTTTCGTGGAAGTGCGGCTTGGACGCATCCGGCAGCACGACATGATCGCCGATGATATAGTCAAGATCGATATTGACTGTCATGCCGGGGAAGCCAAGCCAGGATATCTGGATTGGGGCGACGCCTTGATTGAGAATATAGGCGCGCCCTCCTGCGGTATGGCCCTTCAGGTCGACGATGATATCGATGTTGCGGCTGCGGATCGCTTCCGCTGCTTCCTCATCGCTCATATCTCTGATGGTGCAGATTTCGCCCCAGCTCGACCGGTCGCTATCGCTTTCGGTCAGGCTGTCGATCTTTGTATGGCAGAAAAGGGTGATCTCGAACCGATCGCGATCATGGAGCTCGAGAATGCGCTGCAGGAGTTTCATGGTGGCATGGTTGGGCCAGAAGTCCGACGATACATAACCGACGCGGATTTTGCTTCCCCAATTGTGCGGCTTGCTAAGCCGTGCGGCGCCCATTGCCTTGAGGGGAAGGTTGTTGTTGCCCGCCAGCCGGTTCAGCCTTTCGTCCGCGCACCAATGCAGATGATAGAATGGATTGTCCTTCTCAAGGAAGGCGACATCACCATTGCGCAACATCGTTTCGACCGGCCGGAAGCTCTTTGCTGCCGCATCAAAATCGCAGATTTCGCGCATGAACACCAAATGGAGAAGCCGAAGCGCGATGATGTCGGGGAAGCGCTTGTGCAGATTTGCGATCAACATCTCGTTGGTCTGATCGAACACCTCGTCGCTGAGGATTTTGAGCGCCATCAGCGCGTGTTCGGCGTTGCTGCTCTCGGAGATGACTTTCCTGAACGGGCTGAGAAGATCGCGACGTCCGCGTTTCAGGTAAATTGAGGAAAGCACGAAAGCGAGATCCGCGTCCTTCATCGCCAAAGACATGACACGCAGGGCATGGACCAGGGCTTCGTCTTCATTGCCGGCCTGGAAGTACAAGATCGCGGCTTCCCGCGTGTAGGGCGAGTTTTCGTGGCTGTCCAACTGTCCTGCCAGCGAATAGGCTGTTGCCGCTTCGTTCTTGAAGCCCAGCTTCAAAAGATTCTTGGCCAAAAGAAGGTACGTCTTCACGTCCTTTTGGAGGTCAACGAGAGTGTTCAGCGACTCCAGCGATTTGAGGTACTGGCCTCGTTGATAATCCTTGGATGCGTTGGCGAATAGTTGAGTTGCGTTCAAGACTTGGCTCCGTTGCCGGATGATGAAAGCCCAAAAACCGGCGTTTTTGTTCCGGAATGAGGGCACGTCCCCCATAGGAGCACACAAACCTTGCTTGAAACCGGTGTTTTTGAAGATGCGTTGAACAGGTGTTAACCACATCCCGTGTATTGGGTTGGAATGCAGGCATCCGTTTAAGGACTTCGCAAGGATTGGCTGAGAAATTGACCCCACATGACGGGGTTGGTGGTAACAACCTAACGACACCGAATAGCATGAAGCTGATCCGTCATCGCCGGTATTAAGTCCGGTAATGTCCTCCTTTTTTGTATCTTGTTTTCAGGGGACAGATCCATGACGAGCATTAACACGAACAACGCAGCTATGGCTGCTCTGCAGACACTGCGTTCGGTAAACAACAATTTGAAGAGCACCCAGGAAGCTGTGTCTTCCGGTCTTCGTGTTGGCAAGGCTTCCGACAACGCTGCCTACTGGTCGATCGCAACGACCATGAAGTCCGACAACAAGGCTCTTTCTGCTGTCTCCGACGCCCTCGGCGTTGGCGCTGCCAAGCTCGACACGGCTTATACCGCTGTTGACAGCTCGATCGACATCGTCGGCGAAATCAAGTCCAAGCTGGTTGCCGCTTCTGAAAAGGGCGTCGACAAGGGTAAGCTTCAGGACGAAATTTCCCAGCTTCAGCAGCAGCTTTACAGCGTTGCCCAGTCGGCTTCGTTCAACGGCGAAAACTGGGTCAACAACGGTGGCGGCACCGTAAGCGTCGTATCGTCCTTCGTTCGCGGAACCAATGGCACGGTCAGCATCAAGACGACCGATTACAAACTGTCTGCAACGAACACCCTCTTCAACGGCACGACCTCCGGCGGCATCCTTGGTGCGACCGGTTCGAAGTCGAGCCAGTCGATCTTTGCCTTCACGATCAGCTCGACCACGACGCAGGGTCAGATCGACAACCTGATGAGCGACGTTGAAACGGCTCTGTCGAGCATGACGACTTTGGGCTCGCAGCTCGGCTCGCTCCAGAAGCGCGTCGATATCCAGACGAACTTCGTTTCGTCGCTGAGCGACTCCATCGACTCCGGTATCGGCCGTCTCGTCGACGCCAACATGGAAGAAGAATCCAGCAAGCTCACCGCTCTGCAGACGCAGCAGCAGCTGGCTATCCAGTCTCTCTCGATTGCCAACTCTTCGTCGCAGTCGATCCTGTCGCTCTTCCGCGGCTGATTGCTTCAAAATATCCAGATCTGGAGCCAAAAATTTGTGGCCGGGCATCGCCCGGCCACAAATGTTTTAAATTAGGTTAATTGCAGCTGTTAAATACTAGATATTTTTAAGCTTTTTTATTTACCAGTTCAACTTTCTTTAACCATCTTGCTGTTTCCTAGGGACCATAGAAGCGGTGAGTTGGTCCCTACCTGAAAGAACGGGATCGGCAGGCATGAAGCTGACCATCGTTCCCGGCTTTGACCCGGAATGTCCCTTCGTATCTTTTCTGCCAAAAGGGGCAAATATCCATGACGAGCATTCTGACGAACAACGCAGCTATGGCTGCTCTGCAGACACTGCGTTCGGTGAACAGCAATTTGAAGAGCACCCAGGAAGCTGTGTCTTCCGGTCTTCGTGTTGGCAAGGCTGCCGACAACGCTGCTTACTGGTCTATCGCAACGACCATGAAGTCCGACAACAAGGCTCTTTCTGCCGTCTCCGACGCTCTCGGCGTTGGCGCTGCCAAGCTCGACACCGCTTACACAGCCGTTGACAGCGCAATCGACGTCGTCGGCGAAATCAAGGCTAAGCTGGTTGCCGCTTCTGAAAAGGGCGTCGACAAGGGTAAGCTTCAGGACGAAATTTCCCAGCTTCAGCAGCAGCTTTACAGCGTTGCACAGTCGGCTTCGTTCAACGGCGAAAACTGGGTCAACAACGGTGGCGGCACCGTCAGCGTCGTATCGTCCTTCGTTCGCTCGACCGATGGTTCGGTCAGCATCAAGACGACCGACTACAACCTGACCTCGTCCAACACTCTCTTCAACGGCACGACCTCCGGCGGCATCCTTGGTGCGACCGGTGCACAGTCTGGCAAGTCGATCTTCGCCTTCACCATCGGTTCGACCACGACGCAGGGCGACATCGACAATCTGATGAGCGACGTCGAAACTGCAATCAAGAACATGACGACCCTCGGTTCGCAGCTCGGCTCGCTGCAGAAGCGCGTCGACATTCAGACGAGCTTCGTTTCCAAGTTGAGCGACTCGATCGACTCCGGCGTTGGCCGTCTGATCGACGCCAACATGGAAGAAGAATCCAGCAAGCTCACCGCTCTGCAGACGCAGCAGCAGCTCGCTGTTCAGTCTCTGTCGATTGCCAACTCTTCGTCGCAGTCGATCCTGTCGCTCTTCCGCGGCTGATCGCAGGCGTTACGAGAAAAACACCGAAAAATGGGCCGCTTCTCGGCGGCCCCTCAAAAGCCGCACCTTTACCGGGGTGCGGCTTTTTTTATGTCTATTAACACTTCATTAACCAAACTGCTGTTTTCTGCCGGCGACGAAACGGTGCGTTAACCTTCCTTGATTTGCGGTTAACAGGCATGACGCTGCTCGCCGTTGCCGGTTACTTCCGGAATGTCCCTGCAAAATTCGTTTGCCAAGAGGGGCGACCAAACAATGACAAGCATCCTGACAAATGTTGCTGCAATGGCAGCGCTGCAGACCCTGCGTGGGATCAATTCCAGCTTACAGCAAACTCAGGCTAGCGTATCGTCCGGTTATCGTGTTGGCGCGGCAAAAGATAACGCTGCCTATTGGTCGATCGCCACCACAATGCGCTCGGACAACAAGGCGCTTTCGGCCGTATCGGACGCACTTGGGCTTGGTGCAGCCAAGATCGATACTGCCTATGCCGCCATGGACAGTGCAATTGACGTTGTTAGTGAAATCAAGGCCAAGATCGTCGCGGCGACGGAAAAAGGCGTTGATAAGAATAAAATCCAGGACGAACTGACGCAGCTTCAGTCTCAGCTTCTCAGCGTCGCGCAATCGGCGTCCTTCTCAGGCGAGAATTGGGTCGCCGGCAACACAACCAAAAGCGTCGTCTCGTCCTTCGTGCGTGACGCAAACGGGCAGGTATCGGTTAAGACGACGGAATATGTCCTCGACGATAGCTCGACTGGCAACGTCCTGTTCGGCACCACCTCATCCGGCGCGATCGATCTCACGAAGGGTGTCATCGGCAGTTCTTATGGCACGATCGGTTCGATCTTCAGCATGAACATCACCTCCTTCAATACCGATGCTATCAACACGGCTCTGTCGTCTGTTGAAGCTGGTCTGAAGGCCTTGACGAAGGCCGCCTCCCAGCTCGGCTCGATTTCGACGCGTATCGATCTGCAGGAGAAGTTTGTTTCCTCATTGAGCGACTCGATCGACTCGGGTGTAGGCCGCTTGGTGGACGCCAATATGGAAGAAGAATCAAGCAAGTTGACAGCTCTGCAAACCCAGCAGCAGCTCGCGACACAGTCGCTGTCGATCGCCAATAGCAGCGCTCAGAACGTCCTTACGCTGTTTAGAGGCGGTTAAGCGTTTGGTCTGGAGCTCGCTCGGACAGCTTTCTCCGAGCACATTCTGTAAATGGTATAAACCACGATGCAGTTTGGAAACGCCAGGCGCGCTCGTTGAAAGATTACGGTGGATGCTCGGCGCGCTGACGATGCGGCTTTGGCAGTGCCGAGGCAATATGCGCCGGCCGATTGTGGAAAGACCTTCGATGTTCCGACAGCCTTGAAGGCGGGTATTCCCGTCGTGGACACTTATCCTAGCGAGTTGATCTTGCTGCTGAAATCTGGGTTGCGCGAGGCTTGTGTCGCTGGAGTTGGGACCCTTGCGCATCCTTTTGAATCTGCGATAGCCTTTCATGCGTGATTTGCGTTCGCCGAGTCTTGAAGCCACCCATCCAAGTCTCCGGGTGACTACTCCTTTGAAATACCGATGAAGCGAAGCGTCGGCCGGTATCGTTCGCAGAACGAGGCAAAGCGGCAAAACTCGACCGTCTCGACAGCTTGCTAACCCTATGAAGTGAGGCATGAAGATGAGCTATCGTATCACGAATTCTGGTTTGGTTAGCGCCCTTGCCCTGGCCACCAGCATCAACAAGGATTATGCGAAAGTTCAGCAGCAGTTTTCGTCCGGCCTCACCATTGCCACAGCTGCCGACAACGCATCGCAATGGTCTTTTGCCACCGTGATGCGCAATGATAGTGCCTCGCTGAAGTCCATCCATGACGCCCTTGGTGTCGGCACGTCTAAAACCGACACCGCTTACACCGCGATGCAGGGCATGATCGACGTGCTTGGAAATATACGCGCAACGCTCACCTCCGCTAAAGAGGCGGGTGTCGACAAGGATCAGCTCAACACCACTTTGTCAGGCCTCAAATCTCAATTGCAGACATCGGTCAACAGCGCCAATTTTGCAGGCGAGAACTGGTTGTTCAACGACCAGACGACGTTGCCGGCCAACAGAACGATGATCGGCGGTTTTACACGTGATGCCGCAGGCAATTACACGCCGCAAACCATCGATTATCCCGCCGGCGATACGGTTATGATTGATACCAGCGATCCACAGCGCGGACTTTTTACAAAGTCCGTCGACGTTGCGGCCGCTTCTGGCGATACCTCAGGGGTTGCGCGCAACTATTACCTCCTGAACGGCGGTGGTACGCCGGATGCTACCGCGCAGGAGATCAAGCTTGATAAGACCACGACCAGCGGTCAGGTCGACGACATGATTAGTGCAGTCTCCGCGTTGCTGTCGCAACTGACGACATCGGCTGCAGGGCTAGGCAACCTTAGCAAAAGGCTGGACGATCGCTCCGATCTCCTCAGCAATCTCGGCACGACGCTCGACACGACTGTCGGTAATCTCGTCGATACCAATATGGAAGAAGCGGCGGCCCGGCAAAAGGCGATGGATACGCAGCAGGCGATGGCGAGCGAAGCCCTATCAATCTTGAACACAGTTTCGAGTAAGGTTTTGCTGCTGCTGCAGTAATTGGATTTGAAGCAAGCCTCAAACACCCTCGCACAAGTTTCGCCTCATAGTGTCTCAACCGGGTGCTTCACGGCATCAAATACGAAGTTTTGACGAAGGCGGAATGCGTATGTTGCGGATGTCTGAGATGCGGCAGTCAGAGGCTGGGAAGGTGCGGTTTCACTTTCACCGGGTGCTTGTTAAAGCTCGCGGCAGCCTGAAACGCGACAGCTCATTCACTGGCACTGAACGGATGGAGTGGGTCCGATGAGCGGCCTTTTTTCCAGGCTCAAGGATTTCTCGACCCCAGAGCTTCCGCCGGCTCCGGCACTTCCTGTCTTCGAAGACGACTTTCCCGTGTTTTCCGATCCGCCTCCGCCCTCCATCGACCTCGAAGCCGAACGCGAGGAGGCCTATCAACGTGGCCGCGCCGACGCGATAGCCGAAGTCACCCAGCGGTTCGAGGACGAGATCCAGACCAGATCAATCTTGCATGAGCGCGAGGTTGATGAGCTGCGTCGGCGCTACGAGGAAGAGTTTGCCGCCTCGATCAAGGAAAGCCTGCAGAAACTAGCTCCGCAGATCGCCCAGCTCGTCAGCGAGAAAACTGCCGAGGCCATTGTGCCGCTCTTCAATGAGATCGTGGTGGAGAAAGCCATAAAGGCACTTGCCGCGTTGCTGCAGGAAACGATCGGAGAAGGCGGCGCCGCAGCCGTCGTTGTGCAAGGTCCTGCCAGCCTGTTCGCGCTTTTGAAAGCGCAGTTGGGCGAGGGAGCTCAAATCTTGCGTCATCATGAAACTGACGACATGGATCTTACCGTTGAAATCGACGATGGCCTGCTTGTCACACGTCTGTCCGCCTGGGCGGCTGGACTTGGAAAGGTTATGGAATGAGCGAAAGCGAAAACCACCACCACGGCAAGAACGAGGTCATCATCGTCAAGAAACATGGCGGTGGCGACCATGATGGCGCGCATGGAGGTGCGTGGAAGATTGCCTATGCCGACTTCATGACGGCCATGATGGCGTTCTTTCTGGTTATGTGGCTCGTCAACGCTGCCAACGAAGAGACCAAAGCCTCGGTCGCAAGCTATTTCAATCCGATCAAACTTGCTGATGAAAAGCCGACACAGAAGGGCTTGAAGAAGCCGGTTGAGCAAGCAGACGGTGAGCAGAAAGAAGCCAAATCGAAAAACAAGGAAGAAAATCCGAACGACGGTTCTTCTGCAGCCAGCGGCGACGATCAGACCTCAACCTCCGGCGATCAGACACGATACTCAGAGGCCGACTTCTTCGAAAATCCCTATTCCGTTCTTGCCGAGATTGCGCAGGAAGTCGGCACACAGGCAAACGTCAGCTCGAAGGGCGAGGGCGGTGCCTCGACCTCAGGCCCGGCGACCGGAGCCGACGGCGGACAAGCCTATCGCGATCCCTTCGATCCTGATTTCTGGACAAAGCAGGTGGAGGTTACGCAGGCCAATAAGAATACCGCAAGCTCCGATCAAAAGAGCCAGCAGAATGCCGCTAATGGTTTGGCCGAAGTAGCCGCCGTGCAGCCGGCAGATGCCAAAAAGCAATTCGCAGCTGCTGCCGACGAGACCGATCAACCTTCGGACGTAAAGTCACCGACGGACAAGCAGTCCGGCAAAGCGAGTTCCAGCAAGCTTACGGACAAGTCGGTTGATGCGAAAGATAAGCCGGATACATCGGACAAAAGCGCTGATGCTCAAAAGCAGGCCGATGACTTGCGCAAGGAGATCGAAGCGCAGCTCAGTGGTGTGGGTGGAAAGCTTGTTGAAGGACTGACCGTTACGCCCACTGAAGGTGGTCTTCTCGTCAGCATCAGTGACCAGACGAATGACGCCATGTTCGATGTCGGATCGGCCGTGCCCCGTCAGGAAATGGTGTTGGCGATGCAAAAGATCGGTGCGGTCCTGAAAGAGAAGACAGGCGCGATATTTGTGCGCGGCCACACCGATGGACGCCAATACAAGGGTGCCAACGAGAACTGGCGCCTTTCCATGAATCGTGCCCAGGCCGCTTACTATATGCTGGTGCGCGGCGGGCTGGACGAAAAGCGGGTCATGCAGGTTTCCGGTTATGCCGACCGCATGCTGAAGGACACGAAGGATCCGCTCGATCCGGAAAATCGACGCATTGAGATCCTTCTGCAAAACGAGCAAGGCTAGAGATGGTAACGCGCTCTGGAAAGTATGCGCTGCTGCCGGCTGTCTTTGCCCTTGTCTCTTTCTTGAGCCATGGCGCCAAGGCCGACGATCACGAAGACCTGCCGCCTTACAAGATGCTGCGGTCTCTTCAGTTCGTGCAGGACCAGGTCGTTGCCGGCGACCAATCGGCAGCCGATATTCAACGCTTTATGCTCGGCAATATCGATGCGCGGTTGCGCAGTGCAGATCCATCGGTTTTCGAAAACGAGGCCAATGTGGATGCCGCACTTGTCTACGCCATGAGCGGCGGCAACCCCGCTACGCTGGATTATCTCGTTGCGCGTGACGTCAACGGCAACTTCGATAACCGTGTCACCGACATTTTGCGGAAATACTTTTCGGGAAAGGGCTTGCTGGTGGTTCGCTCGCTCTCGGATACGGCAACGGAGTACCAGAACAAGACAATCGGCCCTTACCTCTCGCTGGTCGCGGGCAATGTCTTGATCGCAAAAGATTCGGTCGAGGCGTTGAAGCGATTCGACCAGGCAAGACTTGCGGCGCCCGGCACCATTATTGAGGAGGCCGCCTTACGTCGCTCGCTTGCTGTGGCGGTCGATAAAGGCATGGTCGATCGCGGCATGGGCTTTGCGGAGAAATACACGCGACGCTTCCTGCATTCTCCTTATGCCAGCCAATTTGCCGATCTCTTCGTCAAGCTTGTGGTCGATCATAACAAGGACGTACAGCAGCAGGCGATCGTCGATATCTTGTCCTTTATGGATGAGCCGCGTCGCCGCGAAATCTATCTACGTATTGCGCGCGCTGCTGCCATTGCCGGCAAGAGCGATTTGGCTCTCATGGCGGCCGAACGCGCTCGTCAGCTCTCAGGCAGCGACAGCGACCCGTTTGGCGCCCTGGCGGAATTCTATGGAGGCATGGCGGCCTTGCCGACGGATCGTGTGAGCGATGCAGCACGCGGAATCGACGCAACGGCTGGGTCGTCGCTTTCTAAACGAGACCAGGCTTTGAGACTTGCTGCCCAGAGCGTCGCCGAACAAATTATGGCGCCACCTGATCCAGCAAGTTTGAAGCAAGTCTCTTCGCCTAATTCCATAAGCGCAGACGTTCACGCCGCTGCACCCGCAGGCGACAATCCCACCCCCCAGCCTGTCAGCGCGACCGCCAGCCGGCCAGCCGCTACAACGACCAAGAATGAATTACAGGACGTCGATCCGGCCACGCAGTCACTTTTGTCGACGGGCAGATCCAAGCTCGACGAAATCGACGGATTGTTAAAGAAAGAGGGAAATTGAAATGGCGGACGTAAGCGTTTCGAGCTCCATTCCGGATGGGTCTGCGGCAGTCGCCGCCGCACCGCGCGGGCCTACAGAAAAGGGGGCTGGCGAAGCCGGCTTTTCAAAACTTCTCAACCAGACGGGCGATCAACCGCAGCAATCTCATAAGCAATCGGATCAGACGTCCGGCGCTGATGACAAAGGCGAGGTGGATCCCTCCGCGCATCTGGCGCGAAAAGTTGCCAAGATACAGGTTCTCTCGCTGAGACAAGCTCTCGCGGATAAAGAGACAACGCAAGCCGAGACGAAGGCCAAAGATGGCAGCGAGCAAAAGCCTGCACTTGATGCGTCGAAGCAACAAGAAGAAATCCTTGATGTCCTGAAAATGCGCCAAGCCAGCGCTGCAAAACCAGATGCAAAAGACAAGGGCGAGGCAACGGAAAAATCTGAAAAAGGCGATAAGAAAAAGAAGCTTGCGCCGACATCCGCCGACCCATCTCAGGATCAAAGCCAAACTTCGGATGACGCAGCCGACGCTCCAGCCCAGACGCCGGTCTCCGATGTCTTGAACCTGCTCGCCGGACCGCCCGCGCATGCGCTCGCAGACACCGGCCATCAGCAGCTTCAGAGCGGGAAGACGGCTGAAGAAAAGGACATGCGTAAGGTGGGTGGCGCTCTTGAAGGTGTCAAGCAACACGACGCACTAGGCATGGCGGCGTCCGGTCAATCTTCCGAAACTTCGGTTGCCATGCCGACCGACGAGGCGGCTGACGCCAAAACCTTTCGTTTGACACGAGCGGACGGGCGCGGCGGCCAGTTGGATCTGACAAGTCCTGCTGCCTCGGAGGGGGCACAATCTGAGGCAGCGGCAGATCGAAAGATTGAAAATGTCACGGTCCTCGATTCCCGTCGCTATCTTGGCCTGGCCGGCAACACGAACTCGGCGACCGTTACGGCTGCATTGGCGGGTGATAGCGAGTGGGCGCATGCGATGCGTCCTGAATCGACGCTGTCAAACGCGGCCCAGCTCAGCAGCACGGGCAAGGTCGTGAACACGCTGAAGATTCAAATGAATCCGATCGATCTCGGCCTGGTGACCGCAACGATGCGTCTTTCCGGCGAGACTCTCAATATCGATTTGAAGGTCGAGACGCACGAAGCCTTGAGGCAGTTGAAGGCTGACCACGACAAAATCATCGACGCCCTGCGCGGGCAAGGTTACGCGATCGACAACTTGACCGTCAGCATGACCCCAACCCCTGATCGCGTCGACAGCAGCCAGGCTGGCCAGCAGTCTCAATCGCAGTCCCAGTCCGGCCAGCAGCAGATGTTGCAACAGGGGCAGCAGAACCAGAATAAAGATCGCCAGCGGACCATGTTCCAGCAGCCTGCAGGAGGGGTTGATGACCAGTCGAGAGCCGATAGCGAGGTTTCTGGCGTCAACGGTTCTGAGCGGGCTTCTGGCAGCGTTTACCTCTAATTTCGCACTGGCCGCGGACGCAGGCGCCTGTGAGCGAGAAATACAGGCCGCTGCCGCTAAATATGGTATCCCGGAAGGAATCCTCTATTCGGTCGGTCTGACGGAAACCGGTCGTAAGGGCTCCCTCTATCCCTATGCTATGAATGTGGAAGGAAAGGCCGTTTTCCCGGCATCCGAACAAGAGGCGTTGAACCAATTTTACGGCGCTCTCCGAACCGGTGCCAAACTCATCGATGTCGGCTGCATGCAGATTAACCAATACTACCATGGCGAGCATTTCGGATCGCCTCAAGCTATGTTCGACCCACATGCCAATGTCGAATATGCAGCCAGCTTCCTGCGAAATCTGCATGATCGACATGAAACATGGACGATGGCGGTGGCTCGATATCACGCCGGACCCAATAACGATCCGGCGCAAAAACAATATGTCTGTCGCGTCATCGCCAATCTCGTGGCGACTGGTTATGGAAAATGGACGCCAAACGCGCGGAATTTTTGCGGCAATTAGCTCAACTAAAAATTGGCCTTAAGGGAACAAAGCACGTCTTTGATGCGTTTCATGCAATCTCTGTGTAAATTAGGCACAATTAAGAAATTAACAAAAATTAACTTTTCCCACTGGTTTTTTGTGTCGCTACCATCCTTCACATACCATATCTAGCGCAAATCGGACCGACATGGTTAATCAACTATGAATTCCTGTCTGTGAGTTTCAGCGACTTGTTCCAAATCAGCACGATTCGTACCCATTGGCA
This sequence comes from Oryzifoliimicrobium ureilyticum, assembly GCF_037199735.1. Lineage (NCBI taxonomy): Bacteria > Pseudomonadati > Pseudomonadota > Alphaproteobacteria > Hyphomicrobiales > Rhizobiaceae > Oryzifoliimicrobium > Oryzifoliimicrobium ureilyticum. Next base: position 106,533 of record NZ_JBBBVQ010000001.1, read on the forward strand.
CATCGAAGGTACTAGGCTGATTCGGAGGCGGACAGATGATCGTAGTGGTTGATGAGCGCGAGCTTGTAAAAGAAGGTTACACATCTTTGTTCGGGCGTGAGGGCATACCCTCCACGGGCTTCGATCCAAAGGAGTTTGGCGAGTGGGTGCAAACGGCAGCGGATGGTGACATCGCTGCAGTTGAAGCATTCCTGATCGGCCAGGGACAGCGACTTCTCGAACTTCCCCGTGCAATCCGCGATCGTTCTCAGGCGCCCGTTATCGCCGTCAGCGATCAGCCTTCTCTCGAAACCACTCTTGCACTTTTTGATTGCGGCGTTGATGACGTTGTTCGCAAGCCAGTTCATCCAAGAGAGATCCTCGCCCGAGCCGCCGCTATCCGCCGCCGTCTCAAGGCCATCGTGACGCATACCGATGTTGGCCAGATCCGCGTTTTCTCCGATGGCCGCGATCCTGAGATCAACGGCGAAGTCTTCGCACTGCCGCGCCGGGAGCGCCGCATCTTGGAATATCTAATTTCCAACCGCGGTCGCCGTGTAACCAAGACTCAGATCTTCAACGCGATCTACGGCATCTTCGATGAGGAAGTCGAAGAAAACGTTGTCGAGAGCCATATCTCGAAGCTGCGCAAGAAGCTGCGTAAGAAGCTCGGCTTTGATCCGGTCGATTCCAAGCGCTTCCTCGGCTACTGCATCGACTGGGAATAAAGCGCGCAGAAGCTGCCACCAAACTGGCGCCGGGACAGGTTCACGCAAGGCCCGCCGTCTAACCTCAAGCTCACTAAGTTAAACGAGGCTTTCAGATGAGCATTTTCGGCAGCATGAAAACGTCGGTCTCGGGCATGAACGCTCAGGCAAACCGCCTTAGCACCGTGTCCGACAACATTGCGAACGTAAACACCACCGGCTACAAAGCTGTATCGACTGCATTTTCGACATTTGTGCTCCCTTCAACGCCCGGCAACTACAACTCGGGCGGCGTTGAAACCTCCGTACGCCAGTCCGTTTCAGAACAGGGTGGCCTTCAGTCGACGACGTCGAGCACCAACCTTGCTATCAGCGGCGATGGCTTCTTCATCGTCCAGGGCGCTGACGGCGTACCGGTTTTGACCCGCGCTGGTGATTTCCAGCAGGACAAGGATGGTAACCTGACCAATAGTGCAGGCTTTACCTTGATGGGATATCCCTACGGTTCTGGCTCGCCGTCGGTTGTGGTCAACGGGTTCACCGGCCTTGTGCCCGTCAATGTTCAGGCATCGACCTTACAGGCTGCAATTTCGACTTCAGGCGAATGGACTGGCAACCTAGACGCCAAGGCGACGGTCGTCGACCCGACAGCTTCACCCAGTCAATTGCCGGGCGATAATCCTGCGGCAGCAACGGTAACAGCAGACACGAAAAAGTTGTCGATGGTCGGATACGACGCCATCGGCACGCCGACGATGTACGACTTTTATTTTACAAAAACGGCCGATACGCCAAACGCGTCAGGCGGCTCGGATACATCTTGGCAGGTGGCCGTCTTCCGCCATAGCGACGCTTCCACTGGCACCTCGGCATTTCCATATGGTTCTGCTGCCGTGAGTACAGGGACTTTGACATTTGATCCGTCTGGAAAGCTCAGCTCTGCGACGCCAGCGACCGACACCAATATCGTCGATCCCGTCACTGGCGCTACCATAACGATGAATTATTCAAAGCTGACTCAGCTTTCATCTGACTTCTCCCTTGGTGGCAAAATGGATGGACAGGCGGCGAATGCTGTTAAGGACGTCAAGATCGGCGCTGACGGCGTTGTGACAGCGAGCTACACGGACGGCTCCACACGATCACTCTTCCAAATTCCGCTGGCAACCGTGCCGAGCCCTGACAACCTGACGCTCGAAAGCGGCAACGTCTACAGCACAAACGGAAATTCAGGCATTACGCTGACCGCTTTCCCCAACACCAGCGGGCTCGGTAAACTGGTTGCGGGCTCTATCGAGAGCTCGAACGTGGATCTTGCCGGCGAACTGACGGAGATGATTGAAGCCCAACGTAGTTACACCGCCAATTCCAAGGTGTTCCAGACTGGTGCCGATATCATGGACGTTCTTGTCAACCTGAAACGATAAACGGATCGGCGTGTAGACAATGTCGCTTACCTCCGCACTTAACACGGCGCAAAATATCTTTAACAATACCGGCACGCAAAGCAGCGTGGTTTCGAACAATATCTCGAACAACGGTAATAAGGATTACGTTCGGCGCGATGCCGCTATAACGACGTCGGCGAATGGCGCGCAGGTTGTGCAGATCACGCGCGCTCAAGACGATGCCCTGCTGAAGCAATATCTTTCGAGTTCCTCGCAGGATAGTGCCCAGCAGGCCTTGTTGAAGAAGCTGACGGACCTCAAGTCCATCTTCGGCGGCAACGACAACGAAAGCTCTCCGTCGACCTATCTCTCGGCCTTTCAGTCCAAGCTTCAGGCTTTCCGCACCTCTCCAAGCAGCACCATCGCCGCCCAAAGCGTCGTCAATGCTGCGCAGGACCTGACAAACTCGCTCAACAACGCCTCGAGCGCGATCCAGTCGATTCGCGCTCAGTCGGATGGCGAGATCAGCACGCAAGTTAATACGCTTAACACGCTTCTGAGCCAGTTCCAGACGGCAAACGATGCGGTAAAGTCCGCCACCGCGACCAATACCGACCCGAATGACGCGCTCGATCAACGTGAGAAGGTCCTCAAGCAGATCTCCTCGATCATTGGCGTCAATGTCGTCGATCGCAAAAATGGCGATATGGCGCTCTATACAAGCGACGGAACGACGCTGTTCGAGACTCTGCCGAGAACCGTCAGTTTTTCTCCCAAGGACACCTACGTCGCTGCTAGCCCAGACGGAACACCCTTTCAGGGCAATGCTGTCTACATCGATGGCGTGCCTTTGGCCAAAGGCCAGGGTGCAACAACGACGGGCCAGGGTAGCCTGCAGGCTTTGTTGCAGGTCCGTGACGAGATTGCACCGACCTTGCAGTCGCAGCTCGACGAGACAGCCAAAGGCATGGTCTCTCTGTTCTCGGAAAATGGTGCCTCTGGCAAGGTGCCTGGCCTTTTCACCTGGGCCCAGATGGATGGCACCGCGGGTGATACGCCAACGACCAGTGACGTTCTAAACGGAATTTCTGGAACAATCACCGTCAACCCGGCAGTAATTACTTCCGCCGGTGGCGACCCCATGAAGCTAAGGGATGGCTCGATCAGCGGATTGAGTCAGAACAGCACAAATAGCAGTGGATTCAGCGATCTGCTCGACAGTTATCTGACCGCTCTCAATCAACCGATGAACTTCGACCCGTCGTCATCGACAGCCGTCGGCTTCAACTCGTCAACCGGCATTTCCAGCAATGTGAGCATCATGAGCTATGCTTCAAATTCTCTGGGATGGCTTGAACAATATCGCAGCGATGCGACGACGGCATCGGAATCGACCTCAGCTTCTTTGTCGCGGTCGGACGACGCTTATTCAAACACCACAGGCGTCAATCTCGACGAGGAATTGACCCTGCTTCTTGACATCGAGCAGTCCTACAAGGCTGCCACCAAAATTCTGAATACCGTGGACGAAATGATGAAGTCCCTGCTGGATATAGCGAGTTAAGCCATGAAGAGCTCTTTCGTCTCAAGCGCTGCAATTCAAAATGCCATGCGGCTGACCATGCGTCAGACGCAGAACCAGATTGTAAAAACTTCGCTCGAAGCGACCACGGGAACCTATGCCGATATCGGCGAATCCCTGGGCAATGGGGTGTCCAAGGTCGTCGACTTCAACCGCGAACTCGATCGCATCAAGGCAATTACCGACAGCAACTCGGTCGCCGGCGGCCGTCTTTCCACGATCCAGGATGGTTTGAGCGATCTGCAGAAAACGGGAACGGACTTCGCATCGAACTTGACGGCGTTGCAAGGCAGTCAGAACTCGACCAGCATCAAGGTCGCCATTCAGTCGGCGAACAATACTCTGAACACGCTGCTGACGACCGGCAACGGCATGTACAATGGTGAATATATCTTCGGCGGCATCAACAGCGATACCCAGCCTTTGACTGACCAATCGTCCACGGTCGCCTCCAACATTTCGACGGCATTAACGACCTATGCGGGATCGCTTGGCGTAGCCGTACAAGACATGACCGGCGACCAGATGACCGACTTCATCACGACGCAGGTGGAGCCGATGTTCAGCGAAGCCAACTGGACGGACCCGACGAATGGCTGGTCCAAGGCTTCGGATCAGCCCATGACAAGCCGGATCAGCAATTCCGAAGTGGTGGCAACGTCCACGAGCGCCAATTCGGATGGCATGCGTTATGTCGCGCTTTCGGCAGTCATGACGTCGGCCTTGCTGTCGACAGGCAATCTGAGCGCTGACGCGATGAATGCGGTCTCGAAGAAAGCGATCGCTTATGCCGCGCAGGGCACGAGCGGACTGGTCTCCCAGTCGAGCCAACTCGGCCTCTCGCAGGAGCGGGTCGAAAAAGCAAATGATTCCCTGAATGCGCAGTCCACGCTCATTCAAACCAAGCTGACGGATCTGACCGGCGTCGATCAGACCCAGGCTTCTACAATGCTTAAGTCGCTGCAGACACAGTTGGAAACGAGCTACACAATCGTCTCGAAAATCCAGCAGCTCAGCCTCGTGAATTACCTTTGATGATCAAAGGTGCGCAAGACAACGAAGGATGCATGAATGTATCAGTTCTCCTATGCCGAGGTCTTGGACGACTCGGTTACCGATGCGAAAGAGCGCGAACGTCAGGTTCTCGATCGATCCATCGCACTGCTTTCGATTGCGCGAGATAAAGAAAAATACAGCCGGGAGGCCATTGATGCGCTGTTTTACACGCGGCGGGTCTGGGTCAGCTTCATTGAGGATTTGAAGCATCCCGATAACCAGCTGGATGTCGAAATCAGGGCCAATCTCATCTCTATCGCTATCTGGATCTTGAAGGAATGCGATCGGATTAGACGCCGTCAATCGACAAACTATCAAGGCATTATTGACGTTACCACCATCATCAGGGATGGACTTAAATGAAAAGTACGCTTCGCATTTCACTCAAGGCCGGCGAGAAGATCTTTATCAATGGCGCGGTTCTGCGCGTCGATAGAAAGGTTGCGCTGGAATTCCTGAATGATGTGACTTTCTTGCTCGAAAATCATGTGCTTCAGCCTGAGGACGCCACCACGCCTCTGCGCCAGTTGTACTTTATCGCGCAGATGATCCTCATCAATCCTGAAGGCAAGGAACAGTCCACGACCATGTTCCGCCGCTCGATCACGATGCTGCTGTCCTGCTTCCGCAACGACGAAGTCCTGGCAGAGCTAAAGCGGATCGATGGTCTCGTCTCCACCGGCCGTGCCTTCGACGCCTTGAAGGCGATCCGCGCGCTTTACCCGATTGAGGACAATATCCTCAACAGCCACGAAATTGCCCCGGCAATGGTCGAGCAAATTCGCAAGGAGATTGCGCCATGGCGGTAGATGCGACAAACGGCGTTACGAATAATGGAGCTTCTAACACTGCGGCTGCCGAGAAAAAGGCAACGCTCAACTACGACAACTTTCTGCAGTTGCTCGTGGCGCAGTTGAAGAACCAGGATCCGACGCAGCCGATGGACGCAAGCGCGCAGATGGCTCAGCTTGCAAGCTTTTCGCAGGTCGAACAAACCATCCAGACCAACAGCAAGCTGGACAGCCTGCTGACCAACGCGAACCTGACGCAGGCGAGCTCTTATATCGGCAAGACCATGACCAGCGCCGACGGCACGACCAGCGGCACTGTCGCATCGGTCAAAGTCTATTCCGACGGAATGATCGCGACGACGACCGACGGAAAGAGTATCCTCGTGCAAACCGGCATTACGCTGTCCGATTCGTCCAAGTCGTCCGGCAGCTGATCTGCCGGATTATATTCTCATCCGCATGATGCGGGTGAAAAGCATCATGAGGTTGCGCAGATGAATGAAGCGGATGCACTTGATATTTTCCAGGCTGCCATCTGGACAGTGCTCGTTTCCGCTGGCCCGGCTGTCGCCGTTGCGATGGTGGTCGGCCTTGTCATTGCTTTGTTCCAGGCGCTTACGCAGGTGCAGGAAGCAACATTGACCTTCGCGCCGAAAATTGTTGCGGTTCTGATCGCAATCGGGGTCTCCGCGCCTTTTGTCGGTTCACAGATTTCCATCTTCACGAATATGGTCTTCTCGCGCATTCAGTCCGGTTTTTGAGCCATCTTCGCGCAAGCTTCGGCTTGTATGCCTTTGGCTGAATGGCAGGCTTTAAGCCTGCTCCTCTCATGAAGAGACGGACAAAAGATGGCGCAACCACCTGCACTTACCCTTCCGAAATCAGGCCCGAACCTTCGGGATGTCGGCTTTGCGCTTGGCATTGTCGTCATCATCTGCGTTCTCTTTCTACCGATACCGGCATTTCTCATCGACATGGGTCTTGCCTTTTCGATTGCGCTTTCCGTTTTGATCCTGATGGTCTCTCTGTGGATCCAGAAGCCGCTCGAATTCTCGTCCTTCCCGACTATTTTGCTGATTGCAACGATGACGCGACTGTCGCTCAACATTGCAACGACGCGTGTAATCCTTTCGCATGGCAATGAGGGGCATGAGGCAGCCGGCCATGTGATCGCCGGCTTTGCCAATCTCGTCATGTCGGGCGATTTCGTGATCGGTCTGATCGTCTTTCTGATCCTGATCACGATCAACTTCATCGTCATCACCAAAGGTGCAACGCGTATCGCTGAAGTCGGCGCGCGTTTCACCCTAGACGCCATTCCCGGCAAGCAGATGTCGATCGATGCCGATCTTTCGGCCGGCATCATCGATGAAAAGGAAGCACAGCGCCGCCGGCGTGAACTCGAAGAAGAAAGCTCTTTCTTCGGTGCGATGGACGGTGCGTCCAAATTCGTACGCGGCGATGCCGTCGCCGGCCTGATCATCACCTGCATCAATATCTTCGGCGGGATCATCATTGGTTACTTCCGCCATGGAATGCCGATCGGCGAAGCTGCAGATGTTTTCGTCAAGCTGTCCGTCGGTGACGGCCTCGTTTCACAGATGCCTGCTCTGGTCATCTCGCTGGCCGCCGGTCTTCTTGTCTCTCGCGGTGGAAATACCGGCTCGACAGACAAAGCGGTTGTCGATCAGCTGAGCGGTTATCCGCGCGCCCTGGCCGTAGCAGCGGTGCTGATGGCCGTGCTTGCCTTGATGCCGGGCCTGCCTTTCATTCCATTCATGGTCCTTGGCGGCCTGATGGCTTTTGGCGGCTGGGCCATTCCTCGCAAGATCGCAGCGGAAAATGAAGCCTTGCGGGAAGCGCAGGAGCAAGCGGTTACAGAAAGCAAGGAAACCGAGAAAGACTCGGTTAAGTCGGTCCTCAAAACCTCCGAGATCGAACTTGCGCTCGGAAAAATGGTTTCCACGCGGCTTCTGGGCGCGCATCAGGAGCTTGCCTTCCGCGTCGGCAAAATGCGCAAGAAGTTCGCCACGCAGTACGGTTTCGTCGTTCCGGAAATCAAGGTGACGGACGACATTGCCATCAATGAGAAGGCCTACCAGATCCGTATTCACGGAACGACGGTCGCTTCGAACATTCTGCGGGTTGGCGAAGTTCTCGTTATCACGGGCAATGGCCGCAGGCCGAGCGTGCCGGGCGACGAGATCCGCGAACCAGCGTTCGGCATGCCGGCAATGTCCATTCTTGAAGCATTTGCGGAAGACGTGAAGCGCGAAGGCTTCCAGCCGATCGACAATGTCTCGGTCGTCCTGACCCACATGAGCGAGGTCATTCGCAACAATCTTCCGCAGCTTCTTTCGTACAAGGACGTCAAAATCCTCATCGACCGGCTTGATCCGGAATATAAGAAGCTGGCTGACGAAATCTGCACCTCGCACATGTCTTATTCCGGATTGCAGGCTGTCCTGAAACTTCTGCTGGCCGAGCGCGTCTCGATCCGCAATCTTCATCTCATCCTGGAAGCCGTCGCGGAATTGGCGCCGCATGTGCGCAAGACGGAGCAGATCGTCGAACATGTGCGCGTGCGTATGGCCCAGCAGTTGTGCGGCGATCTTTCCGACAATGGCGTCCTGCGCGTCTTGCGGCTCGGCAGCAAGTGGGATCTTGCCTTCCATCAGGCTCTGAAGCGCGACCAGAAGGGCGAGGTGATCGAATTCGACATCGATCCGCGCATGCTCGAAGAGTTTACGGAACAGGCAACGGAAGTTGTCCGTGAATTCATGGATCGCGGTCTTTCTTTTGTGCTTGTCACATCGCCCGAAACGCGCTCCTATGTGCGCATGATCGTGGAGCGGCTTTTTGCAACGCTCCCTGTCCTGTCGCATGTCGAACTCGCCAAAGGGTTCGACATCAAGATCCTGGGATCCATTTCATGATAACAGACCCGCAGGGGACCGTGCTTGCACTCTTTCTGGTCTTCTGCAGGATCGGCGGCTGCGTGATGGTGATGCCGGGTTTTTCCTCGGCGCGGGTTGCTCCTCAAATGCGCGTTTTCCTCGCCGCCGGGTTATCGATCTCTATCCTGCCGGTACTCTGGGACACTGTTTACCCTGCGGCACGCACATCGAGTCCGCTCTTCATTGAGCTGATTTTCAGCGAATCTCTGATCGGCGTTATGTTCGGCATGCTGGCGCGCCTTTATACCGTCGGCCTTCAATTTGCCGCCACGATCATCGCAACGATGATCGGCTTTTCGCAGCCCGCCGGCATGGATATCTTCGAAGACACAATGGAAAGTGCACTGTCGGGGTTCATCACCTTTTGCGGCCTCATGATGCTCTTCATGATGGATTTCCATCATATCATCTTCAGCGCCCTGATAGATTCCTATACGAGCATGCCCTTTGGCGGCGGCACCACGATGCGCGGTACCCTGATCTCGTTTACCGACACGTTGGAATCGACAACTTTTGTCATGCTGCGTCTGGCAAGTCCGTTTCTCATTTTCGGACTGATGTTCAATATATCGATCGGTTTCATCAATAAGCTTGCACCGCAGATCCCGGTCTATTTCATATCGACGCCCTATCTCCTGATGGGCGGCCTTTTCCTGTTCTACTTTTCCGTCACGGCCATCATCGGGCAATTCGCGCAGTTCTTCCCAACCATCTTTCTCGGGAAATAAAGATCCTATGGCTGACCAGGCTCGATCAGATAAACTTCGTCGTCTTGTTGCCGTTCAGCGCCACCTTGAGCGTATTGCCGAATTTGACCTGGCAGAAACTGGCCGCCAGCGCAGCGAGGTTGCAAAGCAGATGGACAATGTGGTGACGGCTTTGAACTCCGTCGATCCTGTTCATCAGGCTTTTGGGCAAGCTTATGCCGAACGTTTTTCTCGCTTAAGCGTAAAGGATCGGCAGCTCAAGGGCATGGAGCAGGTCCACGAAATGCGTTTGCGCCAGGAGCGCGCGAAGGGGGATCGGCTGGAAGAGGGCATGCGCGAGGCGCAGGAGGGCGAGCGCCGCGAGGCGGAGGATGCGGCGATCGAAGACTTGATCGACCAAAGATTTGCAACGCCAGCCTCCAGCAAGCTTCACAAACCATAATTGCCGCCATTCCGAACCACGGAGGATTTCGAATTGGCGATATCACCCCCGAGCGATCTCGTGCTCGACGTTGTGCGCGCTGCAGACCCGCTTGAGGTCCAGGCGGCACAGGAAAAGCTGAAGGCGAGCAAGGCCGCATTCGCAGCCCATAGTCTTGCCGAGGCAGGCAATGGCTTCTCGTCGACCGTCGATGTTCTTGACAAGCTGTCGCCAAAAACCGGGCTCGCCGAGGTCAGCAATCGTGAGGCGAAGACCGATACAATTCCCAAGACGTACCGCAAGTTCGAAGCCATGGTGATGCAGAGCTTCATCAAAGACATGCTGCCGAAGGAAAGCGATGATGTCTATGGCAAAGGCGCGACCGGCGATATCTGGAAGGGCATGATGGCTGAACAGCTCGGCAATGTCATGGCCGAGGGCAAAGGCATCGGTATTGCCAAGCAGCTCTATGAAAACGCGCTGAAGAAGCAGGAAGGCAAAGTCGTCAATGCGACGGCTGACCAGAACGACCGGCGCGTAGCCATGAGCATGGTGGAGGACTTCCAGCGCAAGACGTTTGGAACTCCGACCGCGGACACCAAAACAACAAAACAGGCTTGATCGAGGAAATTATGGAAATCATCTCAAACGAATATCGGATCAAATCCGTCCTCGGCCGGCTCGAAATGATCATCGACAATGAGAACAACCGGATCGGCACTGATCCACAGTTCGACCTCAAAGTATCGAACGCGCATAAGAGCCGCTGCCTTTATGAGCTGTCGAACCTCTTTCGCGACACCGATCCGCGTGAACTGGCTGACTCGCACGTTGAGCAGTTGCATGTCCTTAAGAAGAAGTTGGTGCTGAACGCCAGGCGTGTTGAAGCACATCTCGAAGCCGTCAGAGCTGTCGCGGATCTCCTGAAAAGCGCCGTGCAGGATGCCGATGCCGATGGTACCTACAGCCAGGAACAGTTTGCCCTGCGTGAGGCGTGATGATTAAGCTCGTCCTGACAGGCATCTGGGTCTGCGTCATCACGCTCGTATCGGTCTATTTTTCCGTAAAGATGGCGACGGCTCCAGTTCCAGACGCCGATGCCGCAAAGAAGGCGGAACTCGCTTATGTCAAAGGCGAGTCGGTGACGGTGCCTGTCATCGTCAATGGTGCGGTGAACGGCTATTTCGTCAGCCGGATCTCCTACATGATGGACAAGAAGAAAGCTGAGGACAAGACGCTGCCTGTCACGGCGTTGACGACCGACGAACTGTTCAGCCTGCTGGTGGGAAATACCGCTATCGACATAGGCAACATGTCTGCCTTCGATCCCAAGTCCTTTAGAGACATGATCAAGACCGATATGAACAAGCGTCTCAACGGCGATTTTGTTGCCGATGTCTTGATCGAGCAGCTTGATTACCTCTCTAGAGAGGATCTGAATGCAACCGCTTCCGGCGAGCCGCGTAAACTGCGCAAACCGGTCAGCCTTGTAACGCCCGTAGCGGATACGCCGGCAGCAGCGCCAGCGCACTAGGACAACGCAAAGGGCGGTCAATCGGTCGCTTTGGCCTCTGGTTTCCTAGTTAACGATGTTCTTATTCGTCTGCTCAAAGCCAAGCGATTTCTCTAAGCCTTGTTTGAGAGAGCTCTGATACTAAAGAGGGCGTCACTGTGCAGCGTCCTCTCATGTCATTCAGGCGCTCACACCTGTTACTCGGTGGGCCGCCGGATAATGGGAGGAACTCAAGGCAGCTGAGCCATCATGGCTTGGGCGGGAGCGCAATGGATACGACTGTTACGTCTGTTGGGACCTCGTCCCACCGCAAAATCTTTGACGTGCCGGTTTATGATATGGGCTGGCATGATGCGCTGTCGATGGCGGAAGATCTTGCCATGCGTCCGAGCGGCCAGACCCTCCTTGCCTTTGTCAACGCGCACAATATCCTTCTGACGTTGTCGGATCCGGAATATCGCGAAATCCTTCTCCGCTCGATCGTCCTGCCAGATGGCATCGGACTGGATATTGCCTCTAGCGTTGAACATGGAAGCGCTTTTCCCGCAAACCTGAATGGCACTGATTTCGTGCCGGCCTTTTTGACCTACATGCAAAGGCCGCGGCGCGTTGGCCTGATTGGAGCAACGCGTGAAATTGTCGAGAAGGCTGCCGCAAATTTTGCCAAACATGCCCCGTGGCATTTATTCTTTGTGATCTCTGACGGCTATTTCGACAAGAATAATCCAGCACCCGTGCTTGCTGAGATCGAGCGCCAAAAGCTCGATATCATTCTAATCGGGATGGGGACGCCGCTGCAGGAGAAGTGGGCAGTCGACCATCTCAAGCCCGAGCACGCTCGTCTGGTCATGACGGTCGGCGCCTTGTTCGATTTTGTCTCAGGGATCATTCCACGCGCGCCATACACCATTCGGCTTCTGCGGCTCGAATGGGCGTATCGCCTCCTGCAGGAACCTTATCGCCTCTGGCGCCGCTATATCCTCGGGATTCCCTTGTTTTTCTTCGAGGTCTTGCGACATCGTTTCCGCAGGGTCTGTCCGGACGAAACAAAGCCGCGTGTGCTGCATAATTCGCGCAAGCTGGATCGATCCAAGACCAATCGCGTCTAATCGCTTGCGGGCTCGAGGTGGCTGCAAAATACAGATGCCAGGCGCGCCACCTTGCAAAAATTAACCTTTTATTCGTCATGAAATTTTAGATTGAATTAATGAAGAGGTCGCGAGGCACTGCCGCGTCGGTCTCGCGACCTGTGGCAATCAAGGCGCACATTATGCGGCATGCAAATCTGGCGAAGCGAGCGACTATGCCCGAGGCTGTAGAGCGACAGCTCTCCGCCGACAATACCACGCGTCCCGCAATGGCCAAGGCCGAGGCTGATTTGTTGCGCGCAATCGAGCGTGCTTTGGAGCGGCATCGAGAGCAGGAGGAGCCGGCCGCCGAGCTTCCCACTCTGGTCGGACGTATCGAGACCATTCTCGGCAAGAGCATCGAGGCGGCCAACCAGGATCATCTGATCTTGGAGCCGCCTGAGCAAGTTGCCATGTCAGCGGTTGATCTCAGCGAAGTCTCGTCGGAAAATCCTGCCTCCAAACGATCGCGTCCGTCGGGAAGGGCTGCGCTTCCTTTCGCGACTGCTGCGCTAGGAGCGCTTCTCTTTTGTGCGGGTTTCCAGGGCCAGCAGCTCTATAGAGCGGAAGGCAGGCTCGAGCTTTCCAAAGACCAGGCGGCGCAGCCGAGCCGGGGCGAGGTCGTGCGCAAACAACTTTCTTCGCCGCATCTTTTGAGCAGCGTCGTCTCGGCGTTGCATCTCGATCGCGATCCCGAGTTCGGCGGAACGCAGAGCTGGTCGGATATTGCGATAGATTTGATATCGCCCAGCGGTAAAGCAATGGATCCCGTGTCGCGCGCGGAGGCAAAGCTTGCCGCCTCGCTGTCGGTAAGTGACAACGATGCGATGATCACTTATGGCATTACGACCCACGACAAGGCTAAATCTGTCCGCCTTGCGAATGACATCGCTGCCAAGCTCTCCTCGTCTGCTGCAGTCATCCAGCCAAATGCTCTGAGAGCGGCAAAGGAAGCTGCAGATGCTGAACTGGCTGCTTTCACGGCAAAGAGCGGGCAGGGCAATGTCAGTGCTGCGACGAATTTGTTGCAGCGAGTTGCGGCAACTGAAGACGAGATGAATGCAGCTTTACGCCGGTCTGCCGATGCTCAGACGGCCGCAGGCCGGTTAAAAAGCGCGACCGCTGATCAGGTCATTGCTGCCAGCTTTCCACCGAGCCTCGCATCGCCCGCTCTCACCGATTTGAGCAGTCGCTACGCGCAGGCCAAGGCGAACCTTGCGAGACTTTCGACCGATCTTGGTCCTCGGCATCCCAAGCTGATTGCCGGCCGGAATGAGGCCGATGAACTGAAACTGGCCATTGGAAAAGAGCTGTCCCGACTGCAGCGACAAGCCGAGCAGGATATGAAGACGGCCGAGGCGGATCAGCAGAGGCTCCGTCGGGCGCGTGAGAGCTTGATTGCCCAGGGCCGTGATACCGGCGTTGATCTTTCTCGCCTTGCCAGCTTGCGTGCGAAAGCCGAAGAGGCCAGCCAGCAATTTGAGGATTCAATGACGACGGCGAGCATCTCGCCAGCTCCGCTCGCAAAATTGACCGTCGAGCCGGATGTCACCGTTGTCAAAGCACCATTCCTGTCGCCGCTCAAGGTTCTTCTGGGCGCAGGCTGCGGCTTCGTCACGGGCCTTTTCCTTCTCTGGTATGCGCGTCGGCGGCCTTCGGTTCAGTTGGCTCAGGACGAATGAGTTCTTCTCTCTCGAGCACAGATTTTCCGTAATCCGTCGCAATCGATCCATTTTTGCGGACAAAGCTGACTACCCTCGTTGAGTGCCATGCGATAAAACGCCTCCAGCAAGGGAGAGTGGCATGACAACGCTGATTGACGGCAAGGAAGTTGCAGCATCCATCATCGAGCAGGTAAAAGCGGCAAGCGCCACGCTTGAGGCTGAAACCGGCGTGAAAACCGGCCTCGGCGTCGTGATCGTTGGGGATGACCCTGCCAGTCATGCTTATGTCGGCGCCAAGAGCCGCATGGCGAAAGACTGCGGCTTCAACTCAGTGCAGCACACGCTGCCTGCCGAGACCACGCAGGATCAATTGGCTGGGCTTGTGGCGCAGATGAATGCCGACACCTCGCTTCATGGGATCCTCGTTCAACTGCCGCTACCAAAGCCTCTTTCTTCAGAGCCGATCATCCAATCGATCCTGCCCGAAAAGGATGTGGACGGACTGCATGTCGTCAATGCCGGAAAGCTTGCTACAGGTGATCTCGAAAGCGGCCTTGTCTCATGCACTCCCGCCGGCGCGATGATCTTGGCACGTCGGATTCGCGGCAACGACCTGTCAGGTCTGCACGCCGTTGTCATCGGTCGGTCCAACTTGTTCGGCAAGCCGATGGCGCAGCTTCTCTTAAATGCCAATGCAACCGTCACTATCGCCCATTCGCGAACGAAAGATCTTCCGGCCGTCTGCCGCACGGCCGATATTTTGGTCGCGGCGGTCGGGCGGGCGGAAATGGTCAAGGCAGATTGGGTCAAGCCTGGCGCGACCGTGATTGACGTCGGCATCAACCGCGTTCCAGCTCCGGAAAAGGGCGAAGGCAAAAGCCGGCTTTTGGGAGATGTGGATTTCGGTGCCGTAAGGGATGTCGCCGGTGCAATTACTCCGGTACCCGGTGGGGTTGGCCCCATGACCATCGCCATGCTCATGGCCAATACGGTGATTGCTGCCTATCGCAAAGCAGGCAAGACACCGCCGGTCTTCATCTAAGCCCATGATCCTTCTTGCAAGCGTGCCGCGTGTACGGTCAATCGTGTGCTAGGTATCCGATGGCGCGGGTCCGGTTGATCCGCGCACGATCAGTTCGACGTTCCACAGTTCTTGAGCCGGATCGCTCGGCGGGCCCTCGATAGCTGCCACCAATCTTTGGGCGACACGGATACCGGCGGCGCGCAAGGAGGAGCGTGTTGTCGTCAGTGGCACTGAAAAATTTTCGGGCTTCAGCAGCGGCAGCACGTCGTCATGTGCGATCAGCGAAACGTCTTCTCCGAGCTTCAGCCCAGCCCGATTGACAGCGCGTAATGCGCCAAGTGCTAATGCCGTACTTGAACATAGAACGGCGGTCGGTCGTTGGTCCTGTTGGAGGAAGTTTTCCATGGCCTTCTGACCATTCTCATCGGTCATCTGAATCTGCACTTCACAATCCGCCGCTAGTGTCAGCCCATGTTCACCAAGGGCCGCAACAACGCCCGCACGACGACGAATGGCGAAATCGAGATGAGCTTGACCGTTGATCAGGCCAAAGCGCTTATGCCCAAGCTGGATCAATAGCTTTGTGGCATCGCGGAAAGCGCCCTCGTTGTCGATATCGATAAACGGAAAATTGCTTTCTACGCCGTAGGAACGCCCATGCACGATGTAAGGAATGCCGAGCGTTTGAAGAATAGTCAGGCGTGGATCCTGAGCCCGCATGTGTGCGATGAACAAGGCGTCGACATTGCCGCTCGTAGCCAACTTGTTGAGTGCCGCCACCTCGTCGTCGGGACCTGCCGGCATGATGACGAGATGCATATCGTGACGGGCACTCTCTTCGCCCACGCCCGCCAAGAACTCGCCGAAGTGAACGTCTGAATGATTGGTATCGGTAATTGGCATCACGAGGCCGATAGAGCCGGCCTTGCCCGTTGCAAGTCGTTGTGCGGCGCGGTTTGGACGATACCCGGTTTTACGCGCTGCCTTCAGCACGCGTTCGCGCGTATCCTCGTTGACTTCAGGAAATCCGTTCAAAGCCCGGCTTACAGTCGTTTGCGACAAGCCGAGCATCTTCGACAATTCTCTGAGGTTCAAAGGAACCCTCCTCCCGCGCCAAAATCAAAGCGCTTTGAATGTTTTACATGATGTGTCCTTGTCCCTCAAGATTGCTCTTCCATATTCTATCCAGAAGCCGACGGTGCTGAGGTGCAAGAGTTGCCTTCCGCTTAAGTGAATGGGAATGCGACCACTGTGGGTTGACACGGTTGGCGAAAAAAGAAATGTATAATCTCCAAAGCGCTTTGGAGCTTTCTGAGATGAGAGGGAGGAAGATCATGCGTCGTATTCTACTGGCGGGGATTTGCTTGGCGGCCGTGTATGGAGCGGCTGCTTCTGCAGCTGATTTGAAATTTGCTCCAGGTTCTGACGCGAAGTTCAACTGGAAGAGCTTTGACGAGTTCAAGGCAGCTCACGCCGATCTTAAAGGCCAGGCGCTGACCATCTTCGGACCGTGGCGCGGAGAAGACGAAGCGCTGTTTAGGAGCGTGCTCGCCTATTTCTCCGAGGCCACTGGCGCGGACGTGAAATATTCGTCCTCTGAAAATTACGAACAGCAGATCGTCATCGACACGCAGGCCGGCTCACCCCCAAACATTGCGATCCTTCCTCAGCCTGGTCTGCTGGCTGATTTGGCCGCCAAGGGAATGTTGACGCCGCTTGGCGATGACTACGCGAGTTGGATCAAGCAGAATTACGGGGCCGGCGATAGCTGGGTTGGCTATGGCACATATAAGGGTAAGGACGGCAAAGACGCTTTCTTTGCTTTTCCCTATAAGGCGGACGTAAAGTCTCTTGTTTGGTATGTGCCGGAAAACTTTAAGGAAGCCGGTTACAAGATTCCAAAGACGATGGAAGAACTGCACGCCCTCTCGGATCAAATCGTCAAGGATGGTGGCGTGCCATGGTGCATTGGTCTTGGCTCTGGCGGTGCCACGGGCTGGCCAGCGACCGACTGGGTAGAAGATATCATGCTGCGCCTCAATACGCCGCAGCAGTATGATGACTGGACCACCAACAAGCTGAAGTTCAACGACCCAGCTGTCGTCGCTGCCATTGAGGAGTTCGGCAAGTTCGCTAAGAACGACAAATATGTCGCGGGCGGTGTGGCTGCCGTCGCCTCGACCGATTTCCGCGATAGCCCCAAGGGCCTCTTCAGCGTCCCGCCGAAGTGCTACCTCCACCATCAGGCGTCGTTTATTCCCTCGTTCTTCCCTGAGGGAACGAAGCTTGGGAAGGATGCCGACTTCTTCTACATGCCGACTTATGCGTCTCATCCCGAGCTCGGCAAGCCGGTCGAGGGCGCCGGGACTTTGGTTGCTATCACCAAGGATTCCAAAACTGCGCGTGCTTTCGTCGACTTCTTGAAGACCCCGATCGCGCATGAAATATGGATGGCTCAATCTGGCTTCCTGACCCCCTTCAAGGGCGTCAACAAAGATGCTTACGGCAACGATACGCTGCGGAAAGAGGGCGAGCTTCTCATCTCTGCCACGACCTTCCGCTTTGACGGCTCGGATCTGATGCCTGGTAAAATCGGAGCCGGCGCATTCTGGACTGGCATGGTGAACTTCGTTGGCGGCAAAACCGCACAGCAGTCTGCAGACGAAATTCAGGCGGCCTGGGACTCCATTAAATAATCAGGCTGTCGTCTGATGCTAACTTCGCCGGCACCGTCGTGAGCGGTGCCGGAGGAAAGAGCGAGCCACCTTTAGAGGGTTCGGAAAAGGGCGTTTGGAGGGGAGGAAGAACGCGATGTTGGCGCAAATTGTGTCCGCCTTGGGCGTTGTGATTGTGGCGGTTTTCGCCTGTGCCGCCTATTTCTATATCTCCAACAAACTACTGGATATGGCGCTTCCGGTGACCAGTGACGATATCGCCAAGATGTCGCGCAACTTTAACCGGCGCGCTGCAATCCGTCCCTGGCTTTTTCTGGGGCCGGCCCTTCTGCTTCTCGGTCTTTATCTCGTTTATCCGGTCGCCGCGACGGCCATCTTATCCTTCTACGATCGGACCGGCACAAAGTTCGTCGGTTTTGCAAACTACCAATGGGCGATCAACGACCAGGAATTCCGTCAGTCGATCTTCAACAACATCCTGTGGCTTGCCGTTGTGCCGGCAGCTTGCACCTTTCTCGGTCTCGTCATTGCGGTGATGACCGATCGCATCTGGTGGGGAAATATCGCCAAGAGCATTGTTTTCATGCCCATGGCCATCTCGTTCGTCGGTGCATCCGTCATCTGGAAGTTCATTTATGAATATCGCGGTGGCACCGATACGCAGATTGGATTGCTCAACGCGATCGTGCAGCTTTTCGGCGGCACGCCGCAGGTCTGGATATCCATTCCGTTCTGGAACAACTTCTTTTTGATGGCCATCCTCATCTGGATTCAGACAGGCTTTGCCATGGTCATTCTTTCCGCAGCGCTTCGTGGCATCCCTGAAGAAACGATTGAAGCTGCCGTCATCGACGGCGCCAACGGTTGGCAGATCTTCTGGAAGATCATGGTTCCACAGATCTGGGGTTCTATTGCGGTGGTCTGGACCACGATCACCATTCTCGTTCTCAAGGTCTTCGACATCGTCCTGACGATGACGAATGGGCAGTGGAACACGATGGTGCTGGCCAATCTCATGTTCAACTGGATGTTCCGTGGTGGGGGCGATTCAGGTCGAGGTGCGATCATTGCGCTGGTGATTATGCTGGCAGTCACGCCGATCATGATATGGAACGTGCGCCGAGCTACCAGAGAATTGAGGGAGCGCTGAAAATGACCATGTCAGCTCGCTTTTTAAAGATCGGTCCCGCGCGACTTTTTGTTCATATTTGCGTGCTCTTCATCGTTATCCTGTGGCTCATTCCGACGCTCGGGATTCTGGTCAGCTCCATCAGGGACAAGGACCAGATTGTTGCGTCTGGATGGTGGACGTCTTTTTCCGGTTCGGCGCGCTCGATCGCCGTGAGAACGGCAGACGCGGATAAACAGAAGCAGGAAGGCGCTTCCTATGTGATTTCGGGCAACCTCTTGGAAGGCCAGAATGGCGGCGCTGTGAAAGCCTTCGGAACGCGCGTACAGCAGCCTACGGCCTACGAAGCCGGCCAGATGGCCGACCTTGGAGATGGCGTCACCCTTCAGGTCAACGAAGACGGAACCTATCGCTATCAGAAGAATGCTGCGTTTACCGATGATGATGGGGGCCGCAGGGTTTATCTTTCAATTGCCACCCCGCCGCATTTCACGCTCGATAATTATAAAACGGTTCTGACGGGCGAGGGGATCGGGCAGTCCTTTATGAACTCTTTGACGGTCGCGATCCCTGCGACGATCATCCCAATCCTGATTGCCGCCTTTGCTGCCTACGCCTTGAGCTGGATGAATTTTCCGGGGCGCGCGCTTCTCATTGCCATTGTCGTTGGCTTGATCGTGGTGCCGCTTCAAATGTCACTGATCCCGCTTCTGAAGCTTTACAATTCGTTCGGCAGCATTTTCGACGTGCCCTCGAAAACCTATCCCGGCATATGGCTGGCGCATACGGCGTTTGGCATGCCTTTGGCGATCTATCTGCTGCGTGCCTATATTGCCGGTTTGCCCAAGGAGATCATCGAGTCGGCCCGCGTCGACGGAGCAAGTGATTTCGAGATTTTCGTTCGCATTGTGCTGCCGCTGTCTTTTCCCGCCCTTGCGTCATTCGCGATCTTTCAGTTCCTCTGGGTCTGGAACGACCTTCTCGTTGCCATGGTGTTCCTCGGGACAGATCGCGACCATCTGGTGCTGACTGGAAGTTTGAATGCATTGCTCGGCTCGCGCGGTGGAAATTGGGAAATCCTGACGGCGTCTGCCTTTGTCACGATCATCGTACCGCTGCTCGTCTTTTTTGGGCTGCAGCGGTATCTGGTGCGCGGTCTACTGGCCGGTTCCGTCAAGGGCGGCTGACAAGTTTCTATTTCGACATAGGATAATGATGAATACGGCATTTCAGACCACTGTTGATGTGGACAAGGATTGGTGGCGCGGTGCGGTCATCTACCAGATCTATCCCCGCTCCTATCAGGATTCGAACGGGGATGGCATTGGCGATCTCAAGGGCATCACGGCGCGCCTGCCGCATGTCGCTTCGCTCGGCGCTGACGCGATCTGGATTTCACCGTTCTTCACCTCGCCGATGCGCGATTTCGGATACGACGTCGCGGATTACGAAGATGTTGACGCGATCTTCGGGACCCTGATCGATTTTGACGGGCTGATTGCAGAGGCGCACCGGCTTAACATCCGCGTGATGATCGACCTCGTCATTTCCCACAGCTCGGATCAACATCCATGGTTTGTGGAAAGTCGCTCAAGCAGAACGAATGCCAAGGCTGACTGGTATGTGTGGGCAGATGCAAAGCCCGATGGCACGCCGCCCAACAACTGGCTGTCGATCTTCGGCGGCTCGGCCTGGGCGTGGGACCCAACCCGCATGCAGTATTACCTGCATAACTTTTTGACATCCCAGCCCGACCTCAACCTGCACAACACGGAAGTTCAGGATCGTCTCCTGGAGGTCGTTCGTTTCTGGTTGAACAGAGGCGTCGACGGCTTTCGCCTCGATACGATCAACTTCTACTTCCACGACAAGCTGTTGCGCGACAACCCCGCCTTGGCCCCCGAGCGCCGCAACGCATCGACGGCGCCAGCCGTCAATCCTTATAATTTCCAAGAGCATATCTTCGATAAGAACCGTCCGGAAAACATCGCGTTTCTCCAGCGCTTTCGCGCCGTTCTCAATGAATATCCGGCCATTGCCGCTGTCGGCGAGGTTGGCGACAGCCAGCGCGGTCTCGAGATCGTCGGCGAATATACGGCCGGCGACGACAAGATGCATATGTGCTATGCCTTCGAGTTCCTCGCGCCCGATCCCTTGACGGCAGATCGTGTCGAAGACGTCATGCAAGCCTTCAAAACCGCTGCGCCTGACGGATGGGCCTGCTGGGCCTTTTCGAACCACGACGTGGTGCGCCATGTCAGCCGCTGGGGCTCGCTCGTTGCGGATCGGGAATCCTTCGCAAAGCTCTATGCATCCCTGCTTTTGACACTGCGCGGTTCGGTTTGCATTTACCAGGGCGAAGAGCTTGGCCTGACCGAAGCCGAACTCGCCTATCAAGACCTGCAGGACCCTTATGGCATCCAGTTCTGGCCCGAATTCAAAGGCCGCGACGGATGCCGCACACCGATGGTATGGGACTCGCAGGTGGCTCAAGGCGGCTTTTCCACGGTAAAGCCATGGTTGCCGGTGCCTGTCGAGCATATCCTAAGAGCCGTCAGCGTTCAGCAAGGCGACGAGACGTCGGTTCTCGAGCATTATCGTCGCTTCATCGCGTTTCGTCGCCAGTACCCGGCCTTCGCCAAAGGCGAGATTGAATTTGAACCGGCTCAGGGCGATGTTCTTATGTTCAAGCGCAAGCACAACAACGAGGTCCTGCTTTGCGTGTTCAATATGAGTCCGGCCGTTTCTGCCGCCATGCTGCCGCAGGGTAGTTGGCACCCGCTGCCGGGACACGGATTTATAAGTGACGTCTATGGCGACAGAGTCGATCTGCCCGCCTGGGGCGCCTATTTCGCAAGGCTTGCTTGATAGCCTCAGGGGAGGGTTCGATGACTGCGCTTTCACTTAAGGACGCTAGAAAAGCCTACGGAGCCGTCGAGGTGCTTCGCGGCATCAATCTTGAAATAGAGCAGGGCGAATTCATCGTCTTTGTCGGTCCTTCCGGCTGCGGAAAGTCGACGCTGCTGCGCATGATCGCTGGCTTGGAAGAGGTTACCGGGGGCGACCTTTACATCGGCGGCCAACGGGTGAATGACGTGCCGCCTTCGCGACGCGGGATCGCCATGGTCTTTCAGTCATACGCGCTTTACCCTCATATGACCGTCTACGACAATATGGCGTTCGGCATGCGAATTGCCGGCGAGAGTCGCCAGGAGATCGACCGGCGAGTGCGGGCGGCCGCAGATAGCCTGCAACTGACGGCTTATCTGGACCGGCTGCCAAAGGCGCTTTCTGGCGGACAGCGCCAGCGCGTGGCGATCGGCCGGGCGATCTGCCGCGATCCTAAGGTCTTCCTGTTCGACGAGCCCCTCTCCAATCTCGACGCTGCCTTGCGCGTTGCGACCCGCATCGAGATTGCGCGCTTGAAGGAACAGATGGCCGATACCACGATGATCTATGTCACGCATGATCAGGTGGAAGCCATGACCCTCGCAGACAGGATCGTGGTCCTCTCGGCAGGTCGCATCGAACAAGTTGGCGCACCTCTCGAACTCTACGAGCGTCCGGCCAACCTGTTCGTTGCCAAATTCATCGGATCGCCTGCGATGAACATCATCAAGGCGAAAATCAGCGAGGCTGGTTCAACGACCAGGGTTGACCTCCAGGCAGGTCGTACGGCAACGCTCGACATCGTTACCGATGCCTCGCAGAAAGGCAAACCGGCAAGTTTTGGCGTGCGACCGGAAGACTTGCGTGTCGTCACAGATGGCGAGGATTATCTATTTGAGGGAGAGGTTGCGCTGGTCGAGGCGCTTGGCGAGGTCACCTTGCTTTACATTAATGGTCCTGCCTCCGAAGAGCCGATTGTCGTCAAGCTCGCCGGAATACACTCCATCAAAAAAGGCGAGAGACTGCATTTTGCAGCAGATCCCGCTCGCTTCCATCTCTTCGATGAAAATGGCCGCACCTATCGCCGCTGAGAAAAACTGCTAAGGCGCGCCCATTTGGTATCGGGCGCGGCTCAGGTCGTAGAGTCCCGAGAATTACGACCACAGGTTTCATGCGGAAAACGCGACTAAGCCGTCCTGTCTATTACGATCCGTTAAAGAACAGCTGATAGCGTTATTCCTGAAATAAGCAGGGAGTGTAGCTGTGGCTGGCCCGGGTTCGACAAACTACTTAAACAAAGAAGAATCCTTCATGTATGACCGCGAGGCGCGGTTCAAAATGGAGGATACGATGAATGCTGCCCGTATCGAATATACGGAGAAAGGCGTGATGCATATGGCGTCACGGCGTTGCGACATCGTGCGTATCTCCCTGAGCAGCGCAGTCCTGGCCATTCTCACGCAATACAACCTTCCCAAGCAATTCTATCTCGACATACCGGATGCCCGGATTACCAAGATCGGGTGCATGTTGATGCGGGTGAACGCCAACAATACGGTGGAGGTCAGGTTCCTGCGCCTGCTCACCCAAAAAGAGCTAAATCGCATTTTCGTCTACAGCACCCATCCCGCGCATCGCGACCGGGTCCTGGACATTCGCGGCTGAGCTGATTGAGAGCTACGCGCCTGCTTGATGACCGACGGCGCGCTTCAAAGTCGTTTGAACGCGATGCGGCTGAAGCTACTTTTACGGCGCGAACAAACAACTGAAGTGTGCTTTTGTCGATGGATGGGAGCCTGCGATGTGAGCTCCCAATCTCGAAGTCTTCTTTAGTGAAAGAGCACGCTGGCTCCCTGATCGGATGGTCCCACAACCCGTCTGAACGACGCAAAGAGCTCGCGGCCCATACCGAACTCGTTCTCCGACAGATCGGCAGTGACCGGTTCCCGCTCCGCCAATGTGGCCGCATCGACGAGCACTTCCAACGTTCCATGGACCGCATCGAGGCGGATCATGTCGCCATCCTGAATGCGCGCGATTGGGCCGCCATCGACAGCTTCGGGCGTGACATGGATTGCGGCAGGAACTTTGCCTGAGGCGCCTGACATGCGCCCGTCTGTCAGCAATGCAACGCGGAAACCCTTATCCTGGAGCACGCCAAGCGGCGGCGTCAGTTTGTGGAGTTCCGGCATCCCATTGGCTTTCGGTCCTTGGAAGCGGACGACCGCAACGAAGTCACGATTGAGCTTTCCGCTCTTAAACGCGTCCTGCAACTCTTGTTGGCTATGGAAGACGATCGCGGGCGCCTCGATAATATGCCGTTCAGGTTTGACGGCGGAAATCTTGATGACTGCCTTGCCAAGATTGCCGCGCAGCATTTTCAGGCCGCCGTTCGGCTGGAACGGCGTTTCGATGCTGGCAAGCACTTTCGGATCATGGCTCTTCTCAGGAGCTGGCTCCCGGACGATGTTGCCGTCGTCACCGAGCCTCACTTCGATCGTGTAATTGGCAAGCCCTTGCCCGAAGACGGTGCGGACATCGTCATGCAGGAGGCCATGCTTCAAAAGTTCCTTGATCAGGAAACCCATGCCGCCGGCCGCATGGAAGTGGTTTACATCTGCCAAGCCGTTAGGATAAACGCGCGCCATCAGCGGTACGATCTCTGACAATTCGGCAATATCCTGCCACGTCAGCTGGATACCGGCAGCCTTCGCCATGGCAAGCAAATGCAGCGTATGGTTTGTGGAGCCGCCCGTCGCGTGAAGACCTACAACCCCGTTCACCACGGAGCGTTCGTCGATCATCTCGCCGGCGGGCGTGTATTCGTTCCCTTGTGCCGTAATGGCAAGAGCCCGTTTGGCGGCTTCTCGCGTTAAGGCATCGCGCAAAGGGGTACCGGGATTGACGAAGGATGCGCCGGGCATGTGGAAGCCCATGATTTCCATGAGCATTTGGTTGGAATTGGCCGTGCCATAGAACGTACATGTACCCGGTCCGTGATAGGATTTGGATTCGGCTTCGAGGAGTTCGGCGCGCCCAACCTTTCCTTCTGCAAAAAGCTGCCGCACGCGCGACTTCTCGTCATTGGGAAGCCCAGACGTCATTGGACCTGCGGGCACGAAGATCGCCGGAAGATGACCGAAGGAGAGGGCGGCGATGGTCAAGCCCGGAACGATCTTGTCACATACGCCGAGATAGACTGCCGCATCGAACATATTGTGCGACAACCCAACGCCTGCAGCCATCGCGATCAGATCGCGAGAAAAGAGTGAGAGCTCCATACCTGGCTGACCTTGGGTCACCCCATCGCACATCGCGGGCACGCCGCCGGCAACCTGCGCGATACCGCCTGCTTCGCGGGCTGCCTCCCGAATGATCGCCGGATAAGTTTCGAACGGCTGATGCGCCGACAGCATATCGTTGTATGAGGTTATGATGCCGAGATTGGGAATGCGGTCTCCTGCCAGCGCGTCCTTCTCAGCGGGGGAACAGACCGCAAAGCCGTGCGCCAGGTTTGCGCAACCCAGAACGGACCGCGCGACGCCTTTCGACGAAGCAGCGCGAAGCCTGTCCAGATATCGTTCCCGTGTCGGCTTCGACCGTTCGACAATGCGCGACGTGATCGCAGAAATGCGTGCATCAGCAGCCATGGCTTCACCTGCCCTTTAAACGTCAGATATGTGTGCAGTCGCTCCCGCCCAGAAGGCTTCTCAGGGAGCCCAATAAATTTCGACAAGCGAAGCGGCACGTCGCAAAATGGCGCGGATCGGCATTTCGCTTTCCGGTCCGTCGGCCTGCGCCTTTTCTAGAACCTGCTTCTTGCTGTCGCCCTCGATATGAAGGATGAGCAGTCGCGCGTCCTGCAAGCTCGCAAACGTGAATGTCAGACGAGGTTCGCCCGCGCCTTCCGCCTCCATGGTGATCACGCCGCGAGGCGTTCCAGCGTCGAGTGCTTTGGCCAGATTGGAGCCACCTGGAAAGAATGAGGCGGTATGTCCGTCGCTGCCCATTCCAAGAATGACCGCATCGAATGGATTGCCGATCTGTCTCGTCTTCTCGCTTGCAAGGCGTGCCGCTTCCTCGACGGAAGCGACAGCCTGATAAAGAGAAGCGAAATGCGCTGCCGCTGCTTTGTTTTGAAGCAGATTCTGGGCAACGAGGAGATGGTTCGAACGATCATTATCCGGGGGTACGAAGCGCTCGTCTACCAGCGTTATCGTGACCTTAGACCAATCCATATCTCGTGTTGAGAGCGTCTGGAAGAAGCGCTTTGGCGTTGATCCGCCGGACACTGCCAGGCTTGCTGAGCCTCGTGTTGCAATGGCCTTGGAGAGGGCGCCGACAATTGCGTCGGCGAGGCTCTCGGCGAGGTCTTGCGCAGTATCAAAACCGTGAAAAGCGCTTGTCATATCCATCCGTTCCTACAGTGTGTCGTGCCATGTGCGACCGTCACGCTCGATCAGCGCGATGGCCTGGCTTGGACCCCATGTGCCGGCCGTATAGCCTTGCACGGACTGTCCGGTTTCTTCCCATCCCTTCAGGATCGGGTCCACCCAACGCCACGCCGCTTCTACTTCGTCACGCCGCATGAACAATGTCTGATTTGACCTGACGACATCCATCAAAAGGCGCTCGTAAGCGTCAGGGCTGCGAGCATTGAAGGATTCCGCAAAGCTCATGTCGAGCGATACGTTCCGCAGGCGCATGCCCCCTGGACCCGGGTCCTTGATCATCAGCGACTGCTTGACGCCCTCATCCGGTTGCAGCCGGATCATCAACTGGTTCTGGCTTATACGGCCAGCGGCTGGCTCGAAAATCGTATGCGGGATAGGCTTGAAGGTGATGACGATTTCCGAAACACGCTGACTGAGCCGCTTGCCGGTGCGGATATAGAACGGCACGCCGGCCCAACGCCAATTATTGATCTCGGCCTTGATAGCGACGAAGGTTTCCGTGTTGGAAACACCACCTTCAAGTTCTTCGAGATAGCCCTTGACTGGACCGGACGTCGAAGCGCCGGCGCGATACTGTCCACGAACGGTAAACTGCTCGACATTCGAGGCGTCAATTGGCTTGAGTGAACGCAGAACCTTGAGCTTTTCATCGCGAACAGCTTCGGAATCCACAGTGTTCGGAACTTCCATGGCGGTAAGGCAAAGAAGCTGCAGAATATGGTTCTGCACCATGTCACGCAGGGCGCCCGCGGTATCATAGTATCCAGCGCGGCCTTCGAGGCCGACGGCTTCCGCAACCGTGATCTGGACGTGGTCGATGTAGTTCGCGTTCCACAGTGGCTCATAAAGTGCGTTCGCGAAGCGCAGCGCCATCAGGTTCTGGACCGTCTCTTTGCCAAGATAGTGGTCGATACGGAAGATTTGCTCTTCCTTGAAGACCTTGCCGATTGTCTCGTTGAGAAGCAGCGCCGACGACAAATCTCTGCCGATCGGCTTTTCGACAACGATACGGGTGCGATTGGTGATCAACTTGTGATCGGCGATCTTCTTGGAAATATCGCCAAAGATGCCAGGAGCAACGGCAAGGTAAAACGCGCGAACGCGATCTTTGCCCTCATCCAGAAGTTTCTTCAGCTGATCCCATCCGCCGTCAGAGCGTGCGTCAACCGGGACATAGTAAAGCCGAGCGCAGAACTTTTCTGCTTCCGCTTTATCATATTCACCTTTTTTCAGATGCTTCTTGAGCGCTTCATCGGCAAACTTCCGGTATTCTTCATGCGAGAGCGCGCTGCGGGAAGCACCAATGATACGGGTCGGTTCAGAAAACTGACCTTCGATCTGCCGATGATAAAGGGCTGGTAGAAGTTTGCGTTCGGCAAGGTCGCCGCTGCCGCCGAAGACGACATAGTCAAAGGGATCGACGGGAATGATCTGACTGCTCATGACTTTCTTTCCAAGAAGGGGTACTTGGCTTTTAATCTAATCGATTTAAAAAAGCCAGTCCGCGGCGTGATGAATCTCCCGCAACAAGTTTTAAAGCGGATTTGCCTGCGTGAAAACCCGCAAACGGACTAAAACCTGTCGCGCAGGGCGAACCAGCTCAAAGCCAGGAAAAGCAGTGGCCTACGCATCCGCGCCCCTCCTGGAAAAGCAGGTATATCGAGGCTCTTGAACAATTCTATGTCAGGAGAGGTTCCGAGCACCGACTGCGCGTAAAGCCGGCCGCAATAGTTCGCCAACATCACCCCGTGGCCGGAATAGCCTCCAATCGAGGTCACGCCTGGCATAACGTCACGCACGAAGGGTTGACGCGGCATCGTGATGCCGACGGAACCGCCCCAGGCATGGGTCATCTCGATGTCTTTGAGTTGCGGGTAGAGTTCAGCGATTTGCCGGCGAATATGATGGCTGATATCGCGCGGATTATCAGCCGTGTACGCCTCGCGCCCGCCGAACAACAAGCGGCCATCTTTGGTTTTCCGGAAGTAGCGCACGACAAAACGGGAATCGGCCACCGATTCGCCGCCAGGAATAATCTCAGGAAAGCGATCGAGCGGCACGGTCGCTCCAATGAAGGAGCGGATCGGCATGACATGGCTGGCTGTCACCGGCTCCAGATTGCCGATATAGCCGTTGCAGGCAATCAGGGCACGGTCGGCGGTGAGCTGCCCCTTCGCAGTGTCAATGACCACCTTGCCGCGCTGTCGATCGATCGATTTCGCAGCCGTCATTTCAAAGATTGAAGCCCCCGCTACGGAAGCTGACCGGGCGAGGCCGATCAAAAGCTTAAGCGGGTGTATATGGCCTGTCCCCGAATCGTAAACGCCGCAATGATAGCGTGTTGATCCGAGGATCGAATCCGTTTCCGCTTTGTCCAGAAAACGCATGTGCGGATAGCTGTATCGACTTGCCGCGATTTCTGCATTGGCTCTGAAGGCAGCCTCGTAGCTTTTCTTGTGCGAGACGTTGAGGTGGCCTTGGACAAAGTCGATGTCGATCTTCTGCTCGGCGGCGAAATCGAGAAGATGCCGCTTCGCCCCTTCTGCCAGATCGAAAAGAGCCTTGGAGCGTTCGTAGCCGATTTTCTCTTCAAGCTCCTCCGGCCACCAACGCTGCCCCGTGCCCAACTGCCCGCCATTGCGGCCGGAAGCGCCGTCGCCCACTCTCTGGGCTTCGATCAGCGCAACACGTGTCCCTGCCTCGGCAAGATGATAGGCGGCCTGCAAGCCTGTATAACCGCCGCCGATAATTGCCACATCGCAGTCAAGAGAGCCCTCCAATGCCGGAAACGCAGGCCGTTCGCCAGAGCTTTCCTGATACCAGGAAAGGCCCGGTGCAATGGGGCTTTGCCAATCCTTTGCAATGAACATGATGACCTCACACGTTCAGCAGAAGGAATTCGCGCTCCCAGGGGCTGATCACCTGCATGAATGTCTCGAACTCGCCGCGCTTGACGCCGGCATAAAGCCCGATGAACTCCTTGCCGAAAACTTCTTCAAATGCAGGTTCGTCCTCCATCAGCGCAACAGCCTCCAGCAAGCCGCGCGGCAAGTCGATGGATCCTTCGTTCGCCGAGTCTTCCGTTGGCGCGGTCGGTTCGATCTCTTTCATGATGCCAAGCAGACCTGCGGCAAGGGAAGCGGCCAAGGCGAGATAGGGATTGGCATCCGAACTGGGGAGACGGTTTTCGACACGGCGCGCCTGCGGATCTGAGACAGGAACCCGAAACGCGGTTGTCCTGTTATCGTAGCCCCAGGCATTGTTCACTGGGCAAGACATATCCGGCGTCAGTCGCCGATAGGAGTTGACATAGGGCGCAAGCATCGAAAGCGCACTTGGTACATATTTTTGCAAGCCGCCGATAAAGTGGAAAAACTCCTTCGAGGCTGACCCGTCGCGATTGGAAAAAACATTGCTGCCGTCATCCAGACGTACCACGGACTGATGAATATGCATGGCTGACCCAGGCTGTCCTTGCATGGGCTTGGCCATGAAGGTCGCGTAGATGTCATGCTTCATCGCAGCTTCGCGTATGGTGCGTTTGAACAGGAAGACTTGGTCGGCAAGTTCGATCGGATTGCCGTGACGCAGGTTGATTTCCAGCTGCGCCGGACCTTCCTCGTGAATAAGCGTATCGATCTCCAACCCCTGCTTCTCGGAGAAGTGGTAGATATCGTCGATCAACTCGTCGAATTCGTTGATCCCGGCAATGGAGTAGCCCTGGCCGCCAAGGATCGAACGGCCGGATCGTCCTTTGGGAGGGCGCAGCGGATAGTCCGGATCGTCGTTCTTGGCGACGAGATAAAACTCGATTTCAGGAGCGACGATCGGCTTCCAGCCACGGCGATCGTAAAGCTCGAGGACGCGCTTGAGAACATTGCGCGGCGTGTAGGATACCTCGCCGCCATCGGCGTTGACGACGTCGCAAATGACCTGCGCGGTTGGATCCGTTTCCCACGGCACCACGGAAAGCGTGGAAAGATCCGGTGTCAGCTTCAGGTCGCTATCGCGCGGCTCATATCGAAAGCTGTCCGTCTCGGCAGGATATTCGCCGGAAATCGTATGACGGTAGATCGCCGAAGGCAGGGCAAGCGATGTGTTGGATGTAAACTTGGAGCTTGGCATCATCTTGCCGCGCGGCACGCCGGCAAGGTCGGGAGTAATGCATTCGACGTCTTCGATACCGCGTGCCCGCAGCCAGCTTGCCGCTTCCTTCCAATCCGCTACGCCGCGCAAAGACCCGGGGTCAGGAGGAGTGCTTTTCTTGGGAGACACGTTTCTGACGGGTTTCAGTGCGTTTTTTTTGGGAGCCATGACACGATGGGTTCGGTTGATCGGACCTCTATCATAACCAGCATTTAGTGATTGGCGAGTGGGGTGCCGTTGACTTTCTATGGCTCTGTCGAAAAAAGAAGCAAGAAGCGGAGACCAAGGTGCAGTCAAAAGCGGACGTTATTGTTATCGGCGCGGGTGCCGCCGGCATGATGTGTGCGGCTCGTGCCGCACAGCGCGGCCGTTCCGTGATTGTGCTTGATCACGCCAAAGCACCGGGTGAGAAAATCAGAATCTCAGGTGGCGGTCGGTGCAATTTCACCAATGTTCACACCAGTCCGAAGAACTTCCTGTCGGCAAATCCGCACTTCTGCAAATCCGCTCTCTCGCGCTATACGCCCGCCGATTTCATCGCCCTGGTGGAACGTTATCAAATCGCCTGGCATGAAAAGACCCTGGGACAACTGTTCTGCGACAACAGCGCCAAGCAAATCGTCGATATGCTTCTAACCGAGATGCGGGAGGCGGGGGTCACGCTCAAAATGTCGACTGAGATTACCTCGATAGAACCTGCGAATAGCGGCTTTAGAGTCGTCTCGTCGGAAGGCGTTTTAGAAAGTGCGGCCTTGGTGATCGCGACAGGCGGCAAGTCTATTCCGAAGATGCGCGCAACGGGCTTTGCCTATCGGATTGCCGAGCAATTTGGCCTGACTATCGTCGAGCCGCGGCCCGGCCTGGTACCGTTGACCCTCGACCCGCATCTCTTGGAAAGACTATTGCCCTTGGCAGGGGTTGCTGTCGATGCCGATGTCGCCTGCGGAAAGACGGTTTTTCGAGAAGCATTGCTTTTCACCCATCGCGGCCTCAGCGGCCCTGCCGTGCTGCAGATTTCCTCATATTGGCGAGAGGGTGACGACATCTCCATCTGCATGGAGCCGGATGTCGATGTACTTTCGAAATTGAAGCAAGCGCGCAAGGACAATGGACGGCAGTTGCCGCAAACCGTTTTGGCTGAGTTTTTGCCAAAACGGCTTGCTCAACATCTGACGGCCAGCAGCCAAGTCTCTGGTCAGCTAGCTGACCTTTCGGATCGTGTTTTAGGAAAGATCGCAAGTGGCATAACTGACTGGCGGATCAAACCGTCCGGCTCGGAAGGATACCGGACTGCGGAAGTCACGCTGGGAGGCGTCGATACACGTCATCTCGACTCGCGCACGATGCAAGCCAAAACGATACCTGGACTTTACTTCATTGGGGAGTGTGTCGACGTGACAGGCTGGCTCGGAGGTTATAATTTCCAGTGGGCTTGGGCCTCTGGTGTTGCCGCAGGCGAAGCCGTTTAGCTTTTTTCGAGTTCGTTCGGAAACCACAAACGCGATTCGATAGTTCTTAACGGGCGGTCGTCATTCTGTTGAATGGCGAAGGAAGGCTTGTTCGGTCAAGCTTGGCGCAGTCGCCGGCTTTGCAGTGACTTTACTCGAGGATGAGGATAGCCGATGTATAGAAACGCCCGGCGCGCTCGCGCCATCGCAATCGCCAAGGTCAAGGATGACAACAAGCTCTTGATGGCCCGTGCACTGATGATTGCAACCGGTGCAATGGCAGCCCTCCTTGCCTTGCTTCTCGCCAATCCCGGTTGAATTCGCGCTCTACCGGTTTCATCGGCTTTTAGGTCTCGGGCTTCGTCCGTTTTTGTACGGAAAATTCCGGCTTATAAAAAATTAAAAGATTGTCCTTAGGCTTGCCTGGATAATTGAGCAGGACCATTCCGTCTTCCGGAGTGGAAGGCAATGACTGCCGCCCGCCCTCAGCGGCTCCTCACACTGTTCCCCATACATCGCAGTCAATGCCGCGCTTCCCACAGCGGCTTAAATCCAGTGGGCGAGGGATCATGATGTTCATCGACAAGGTTCTTTCCCGTTTCAAAATCAAAACGAAGGTCGTGATCTTTGTTTTGCCATTTGTGATCAGCATTTCGGCCGTTGGCCTGACCGGACTTTACGCTTCGGGGCTCCTGCAGGGCAGAATGGAGATTTCCAACAGTATTCTGCAGTCGCTCAGCGGGTTCAAAGATCTCTATGGTTCGATGAACGACTACTTACGCGCGCCCAGCGAGCAGGCACGCGACAAACTGAATGCCGACTTGAAGGCACAGCAAGGCATGCTGCAGGCAACCTTGTCGCAAATCGGTGATGGTGCGGGTCGTGAGGATCTCGAAGCTGCCATTTCCGGCACCGGCGATATCAATGGTCTGGTCTCCCGCCTGTGGAACGGCCACCAGACTGAGCTTGCCCTTCACAAGTCCATGGAAGACAACAAGAACGTCTTGATCGATGCACAAGCCAAGATCGGTAATGATGCTCGGCAGATGGAAGACAGTATTAAGAAGACTGAGGGAACCGCAACGGCAGCGCTTCGCGCCGGCGACCGTCTCTTGAAGGCTGGCGAGTCGATGACGGGTGTCATTAATGACTATGGCAAGGTGTCTGCTGCTGCCGATAAGCTGAAGTTCGTGATCGGCGTTCTGCCACGGCTGAACGAAGCGCTGAGCGCTATCGAAAGCGCGGTGCCGGCAAACCAGAAAAACGTCGTCCAGTCGATCGCACAAACGATCAACGATCTGAAAACCGCGGTGAGCGCACCGGACGCGGCAACCGACGAATCGATTGCAAATATCGGCCGCCTGGTTTCACGCTTCCGGCAAACGGCCACCTACACACAGCTGACCGCGACACAGATGATGCGCGGTGCTGCATCCACCTTTGTTGAACTCGATAGCCGTATCGTCCAGTCCAACGCTGTTCTTCAAGATACTCGCCGCGTCCAGAATGCGGTCTACGATCTTGAATTGGCGCTCGCCGATTTCAACCTGACGCCAACGAAGGCCAGCCGGGCCAAGCTGCAACTCCAATCGGCTGTTCTCGGCAACAGTGTCATGAGGCTGCTCGGTAGCGCCAAAGGTTTGAACTTTGCCAAGACGCTTTCCGACACGATCACACCCGCTTTGAATAAGATTGGGCAGGATTCGCAAAAGCTTCTGGACAACCTCGCACAGGAAAACGCAGACTTCACGCTTGGCCGCCAGCAGCTCGATACGGTCTGGAAAAGGCTGACGTCGTTCGCCGAGCTGCAAAAACAGACAGCTGGGGCAGAACGTCAACAGGCGAACGGCATCTCCTTCGCGGCGACTGCACTTGGCGTCATTCTTTCGATCGCAGGCGGTATTGCGTTGGTCATCACGTTGCAGCGCCCGATCGGTCAGATCACGGCAGCAATGCGCAGGCTCGCCGATGGCGCTCTCGATACCGGCATCACCGGCGAAAAGCGTGGGGACGAAATCGGCGACATGGCGCGGGCGCTCGGCATCTTCAAGGAAAATGCCATTTCGAAAGTTCGCATCGAAGAACAAAGCGAGCAGGAACGCGCTGCAGCTGAAGCCGAGCGGCAACGCAATGATGAGGAAAAGCGTGAGCTTGACCGTCAGATCGAGCTTGCCGTAACGGAGCTTGCCGCCGGTCTTGAGCGGATGTCGCAAGGCGATATTTCCGTAACGATCGATCGCCCGTTCATCGGACGGCTGGAGCAATTGCGGCAGGACTTCAACGCCTCCATGCTTCGTCTGCAGGCAACCATGCGCCAGATCCGCGACAATGTGCAGGTTATCCAAGGCAATGGCGGACAGATGGCGGAATCGGCCGAAGGTCTGTCGCGCCGCACAGAGCAGCAGGCTGCTTCTCTCGAGGAAACCGCTGCCGCCGTCGAGGAGATTACCGTCACCGTAAGATCTTCAGCGGAGCGAGCTCGCGAGGCCGAGGACATCGTCATCAAGACGAAGAAGAATGCGGACGAGTCGAGTGCCGTTGTCGGTAACGCGATCAACGCGATGAAGCGGATAGAAGATGCTTCACAGCAGATCGAGCAGATCATCGACGTCATTGACGATATCGCTTTCCAGACCAACCTCCTTGCTCTCAACGCAGGGATAGAGGCAGCCCGTGCCGGCGAAGCTGGCAAAGGTTTCGCCGTTGTCGCGATGGAAGTGCGTGAACTTGCACAGCGCTCTGCCGCAGCAGCCAATGAGATCAAGGATCTTATCAACAAGTCCACCACAGAGGTGACCTCCGGCGCTCAATATGTTCAGCAAACGGGGTCTGTGCTGTCGAGCATCAGTGCGCAGATTGTGACCATCAGCCAGCACGTCGAAATGATCGCCCGGGCAAGCCAGGATCAGTCGGTTGCGCTACAGGAAGTAAATACCACTGTTGCTCAGATGGATCAGATGACCCAGCAGAATGCCGCGATGGTCGAAGAAACAACTGCAGCGAGCCGCGAGTTGTCCAATCAGGCCGATGACCTTTTACGATTGGTCGAACAGTTCCGGATCGAAGCCCAGGGACATTCTTCACAGGGTTATTATCGGGCCGCTTGAGCATCGTAAAAATCAATCGAACCTCGATAGAATCCCGACCCTGGCCGCTAGGCTGGGGTCTTTTTTGTAATCCGACCAGCTCGCACGTTCAATCGAACGGACACTCAGCTCTGATCATCGCGTTTTGCATGCTAGCTCTCGTTTTAGTAGGACGCAAAGCCCGCGAAGAGTAACAATAAGGTGAGACATTTCATTGATTTAGATCAAATTGAAATCCCATTAATCATTGCCAGCTAAAACTAGGAGCACTTTCTCTGGGGGCTTTTTGTATGTTTGGCGCACTCCTTTCCTCTGTCACAAACCGGATCGTTCTGGTTGCGATGGGCCTGTTGCTCGTTAGTACGGCCGCAATCATGGCGGTCAACTATCGTGATCTTTCCCTTTATGTTCGCGAATCTGCTGACGACGATGTTCGTGACGCAGCGCGTGTCATGGCAAATTTTTATGCAGCGGCCGATACGACTGTCAGCATTGGGGTTGAAAATGATCGTCTGGCCAATGTGGTAGAACCAAAGATACCTGCCTTCACAGATCACTCTCTCGTAGATCACGTTTCACAATCGATTTCCGGCGTCGCCACGATTTTTGAAAAGCGTGGCGATGATTATGTCCGTGTTTCCACGAATGTGAAAAAGGAAAATGGCGAGCGCGCCGTTGGCACCAAGCTTGCAGCTGACCATCCAGCACAGGCAGTGCTTGCGTCTGGCCAGCCTTATTTCGGTCCGGCGCAGTTGTTCGGCAAGGAGTTTATGACGGGCTATTTCCCGATCAAAAATACCTCAGGGCAGAACATCGGGATCCTCTTCGTCGGTATTCCGATGGCAGTTTACTGGCAGGAGCTCAACGATCTTCAGAATACCCTTCTGACCTTTGGATCTCTGATCATGCTGGTCGTGTGTATCGCGGCGTTCCTAACCATACGGCCGATGGTCAAGCCGCTGAGCAAACTCACCGGTTGCATTCGCAAATTGTCGGGTGGTGATCTTTCGGTGGAGATACCGTTTGCCGATCGCCGGAACGAATTCGGTGAGATCTCACGGGCTTTGGTGCAGTTCAAAGAAGGCGGCAAAGCAAAGCTTGAAATGGAACTGCAAAGCGCGCGCGAACGCGAAGCTGCCGATGAGGAGCGCCGCAGGAGTGAGAACGACAAGCGTTCCGTCGATCAGGGCATTGAACACGCCGTTTCCGAACTTGCCGCTGGGCTGAAAAGGCTTGCTGCCGGAGATCTGTCAAAGGGAATCGAGGTTCCTTTTGCTGGCCGTCTGGAGCAACTGCGCGCTGACTTCAACAGCTCCTTGAAAACACTGCGTGACAGCATGCTGGGTGTGCGCGACACGGCGGCATCCTTACGTGCGAGCAGCAGCGAGATCATGGCTGCGGCTTCGTCTTTGTCAAAGCGCACCGAACAGCAGGCAGCATCGCTGGAAGAAACGGCGGCTGCCGTTGATGAAATTACCGTAGCTGTCCGTGCCTCCGCAGAGCGGGCAAAAGATGCCGATCGCTCCGTTGTCGCCACCAGTCAAACTGCACAAAGTTCCGCCGAGGTGGTGAAGAATGCAATCGATGCGATGACGCGCATCGAAAGTGCCTCTGCTCGCATTGAGCAGATCATCGACGTGATCGACGACATCGCCTTCCAGACCAATCTCCTTGCCCTCAATGCAGGGATCGAGGCGGCACGCGCCGGAGAAGCCGGAAAGGGCTTTGCCGTCGTAGCTCAGGAAGTTCGCGAACTGGCGCAAAGATCGGCGGACGCTGCGCGTGAGATCAAAGCCTTGATCACCCAATCCACAAACGAGGTGGCCGGGGGCGCATCGCTTGTCAACGAGACAAGCCGTGTCCTCAATTCCATCGGCGATCAGATCATGGTCGCTCGACAGCACGTCGAAACCATTTCGTCGGCATCTTCGGATCAGGCGAGGGCATTGCATGAGGTCAACGGCAGCGTAAATGCGATGGATCAGATGACACAGCAGAATGCCGCAATGGTCGAGGAGACCACGCGTGCTATCCAGCTTCTTTCGGAAGAGGCCGGCCATTTGCTCGGACTGGTCCAGCAATTCAAGATCGACGCGCCCGCAGGAACACAGCGCTTGGCCGCTTGAGGCTAACACTCGTTACAGAAGGGAGCGGTAGCCGAAAAGCTGCCGCTCCTTTTCTGTTTCGGTTTTCGTTCGCGGTCAAGCCTCGATCGTCATTTGATTTGAGGCAGTATCGGCGAATTATTCGCGCGTCGCGATGACGACTGGAACGAGCAGGTCGCCCCAGGTGCCGCTGCCGCCATGGTGGCGGGCCGAGCGAACGAGTTCGACGCAAACACCCGCTTCAACCGCTTTCATGACGGACTGGTTGAGGCGATGCAGGTCATTGGCGAGCATGCGGATGAGGCTTTGCTGCTCGCTGCTCATTGCGCTGACTTGCTCTTCGGTTCGTTCTTTTACGGGTGCAAGGGTCGGCATGGTTCTCTCCTCTCTTATTCTGCTGCGGGACGAAACTGCGTATGTTCCGTCGACCCATGCATCGCGGTTGTTGACGATAAACCGCCCGAAATTGCCATGGAGACGGCATCGAAGTAGCCGGTGCCGACTTCGCGTTGGTGTTTGGTGGCTGTGTAGCCTTGGCTCTCGGCCGCAAACTCAGCCTGCTGGAGTTCGGCGTAGGCTGTCATCTGGCGCTGCTTATAGCCACGTGCCAATTCGAACATGCCGAAGTTCAATTGATGGAAGCCGGCAAGCGTAATGAACTGAAACTTATAGCCCATCGCGCCCAGCTCGCGCTGGAAGTTGGCGATGGTCGCTTCATCGAGGTTCTTGCGCCAATTGAAGGATGGTGAGCAGTTGTAGGCGAGCATCTTGCCCGGCCACACCTTGCGCACACCTTCGGCAAAGCGGCGCGCCTGATCAAGATCGGGCTTCGATGTTTCGCACCAAATCAGATCGCAGTGCGGCGCATAGGCAATGGCCCGGGCGATGCAAGGCTCCAACCCATTGCGCACGTGATAGAAGCCTTCGACCGTGCGTCCCGCTCCATAATCGACAAACGGTTTGTCGCGTTCGTCTATATCGGAGGTCAGAAGCTTGGCGGCTTCTGCGTCCGTCCGGGCGATGACAAGCGTAGGTACCCCCATAACGTCGGCGGCAAGGCGCGCAGCATCGAGATTGCGGATATGCGCGCTCGCCGGAATGAGAACCTTGCCGCCAAGGTGGCCGCATTTCTTTTCCGAGGCGAGCTGATCTTCAAAATGGACGCCTGCAACGCCTGCCTCAATATAGGCCTTCATGATCTCAAATGCGTTAAGAGGCCCGCCAAATCCGGCTTCGGCATCGGCGACGATCGGGGCAAACCAAGTCTCAACGGAAAGGCCTTTCCCTTCCGCGGTCTCGATCTGGTCGGCGCGCTGCAGTGTCCGGTTGATCCGCTTGGCAAGTTCCGGCCCTGCATTGGCTGGATAGAGCGACTGATCCGGATACATGGCCGAGGCGGTATTCGCATCGGCCGCCACCTGCCATCCGGACAGATAGATCGCGTCGAGACCGGCGCGAACCATCTGCATAGCCTGATTGCCCGACAGTGCCCCTAAAGCATTGACGAAGTCCTCGCGATGCAAAAGCTCCCAAAGCCGGTTTGCTCCCACTTCGGCTAGTGTGTAGCGCAGTGAGACCGAACCGCGCAAACGCTGGACGTCTTGGGCAGTATAGGGTCGCTCGATATCCTTGAAGCGATCTGCCGGTGCGGACGATATCAATTTGTAAATCTCTGTCATAATGTCTCCTCCACAGGATGGCGCCGTCATGGCGACTAATTGGCAGCATCAATAAAAACCGTTAGGTTGACCAGGAGAAAAGCAACGCCATGCCGAAGATTAGGGTTAAGTTGCAAGAGATTGACAAGGCATGATTGTGCTGTTGTCATGATTTGTAAAATGTTCAGAGATGAGGGGTGGGCGGATGGTCGAAAGAAAGATTTTTGCGGGGGCAAAGGTGCGCCGCATTCGCAACGGTCTTGGCCTGACGCAAACGGCCATGGCTGAGACGCTGGAAATTTCGCCGTCCTATCTCAATCTCATCGAACGCAATCAGCGACCGCTGACGGTCCAGCTTCTGTTGAAGTTGGCGACCGCCTATAAGGTCGACCTCGATGAGTTGCGCCGCGACACTGATAATAACCTGCCGGCCCTGCGGGAGGTTTTCGCCGATCCTCTTCTCGCGGGAGAACTGCCGGGCGATCAGGAACTTTCCGAAATTGTGCAAGCCGCCCCCAATGCTGCAAGCGCCATCGTCAAACTTTATCGTGCTTATCGCGAGCAGGCCGAACGTCTTTCCGATCTAGCGGCAGTGATGGCCGATGGCGGTCCGCTGCCAGCGTTGGCGCGAACGCGTCTGCCCGCTGATGAAGTCCGCGATGTGCTAGAGCGCCGATCTACCTACTTTCATGAGATCGAGCAGGAGGCTGAGACCTTTGTTGCCGAGTTGGACGGTCATGCCGATCTGCCCCGCGCGCTTAGCGAGTGGATGAGAAGCGCGCATGGGATCACCGTTCGGGTTCTTCCTGTCCATGTCATGCCGGACCTGCGGCGCCGCTTCGACCGACACTCGGCCCGTCTTTTCATTTCCGAGCGTTTGTCACCTTCGGAGCGACATCATGAACTGGCTATCGAAGCGGCTCTACTTCGGTTGAACGACAGCATCCAGAAAGAGGTGGATAGTTTTGGTCTAACGACGCCGGAAGCGAAACGCCTCGCCCGGTTCGAGCTTGCTCGGATCGCCGCATCGGCAATCCTCATGCCGTATGGAGCGTTCCTGAATGCTGCACAGACTGGTCGCTACGACGTCGAGATTTTATCTGCGCGATTTAGCGTCGCGTTCCATCACGTTGCGGCGCGCCTTACGATGTTGCAGCGTCCCGGTGCTTCGCTCGTACCTTTCTTTCTGATGGAAATTGACGCAGCCGGCCATCGCTTGAAGCGCGCTGGTGCTTCAGGCTTTCCGCAGGGTAGGTTCGGCGGACATTGTCCAAAGCTCAATATCCATCAGGCGTTTCTGCAGCCTGGTCAGCTTCTTGCCGAGGCGGTGGAAATGCCTGACGGCACTACGTTTCTCACCATTGCCCGAACGTCAGATGGGCCTATGACCGTCTACGGGGAGCGGGTACGCCGAACCGCGGTCCTGTTGGGTTGCGATCTATCCTTTGCCGAGGCCACGGTTTACGCCCAGGCCGTTGCCGCAACTAAACCCGTTGCGATCGGGCCGGCGTGCCGGCTGTGCGAGCGTCGCTCGTGTTTGTCGCGCGCCGAACCTCCCGTTACACGCCCACTGGCCCTGGATGGTATGACTGCGGGTTTGAGCCCCTTTGATTTCCGCTGAAGGAAATAGATGTCTTCTTTGGAATATAGCTTGTCCGGCAGAAAATTCCTTTTTAGTCTGATGCCATCCAGAGGGACCGATGCTTCTAGGATACCTTGCGGGAGCTTAGGCAATAAGCCACAGGAGAAAAAATGAGGTCTATCATTGCAAGATTTGCGGTGGCCGCCACAGCCGCAGCGATTTTGGCGTCACCGGTCTTTGCGGCCGATCGCGTGGTGAATGTCTATAACTGGTCGGATTATATCGACAATTCGATCTTGGAGGATTTCACCAAGGAGACGGGCATCAAGGTCGTCTATGACGTCTACGATTCCAATGAAACCTTGGAAACAAAACTTCTTGCGGGTGGAACGGGCTATGATGTCGTGGTCCCTACCAACAACTTCCTGGCTCGTCAGATCAAGGCTGGCGTTTATCAAAAACTTGATAAATCGAAGCTTCCGAACCTGAAGAATATGTGGCCGGAAATCATGGAGCGTGCGGCCAAGTTCGACCCGGATAATGCCTACGCCGTCGACTATATGTGGGGCACGACCGGGATTGGCTATAATGTTGCTAAGGTCAAGCAGATCCTAGGTTCCGACGAGGGTATTAGCTGGGACACCCTCTTCAAGCCGGAAAATGCCGCGAAGTTCAAGGACTGCGGCATCTATATGCTGGATTCGCCGACGGATGTTATTCCCTCGGTCCTTGCTTGGATGGGCCTTGACCCGAACAGCCACGCTCAGGCGGATCTAGACAAGGCGGGCAAGGCTCTGGCGCAAATCCGCCCCTATGTCCGCAAATTCCATTCGTCTGAATATATCAACGCACTTGCAAATGGCGATATCTGCATGGTGTTGGGCTTCTCAGGCGATATCTTCCAAGCGCGTAACCGTGCCAAGGAAGCCAAGAACAATGTCGACATTGGCTATGTCATTCCCTCGCAAGGCGCAGAAATGTGGTTCGACATGATGGCTATCCCGAAGGATGCGCCGCACGTTGCGGAGGCGCACGAGTTCATCAACTATCTGATGCGGCCGGAAGTCATCGCGAAAGCCACGAATTATGTGGTTTACGCCAATGGCAACAAGGCTTCGCAGGAGTTTGTCGATAAAGAGATTCTCGATGATCCTGCTGTCTATCCGAAGCCGGAGATGATGAACAAGCTTTTCACGATCGCGCCTTACGATCCAAAGGTTCAGAAGGTTGTGACGCGAATTTGGACGAAGGTCGTCACCGGTCAATGAAATATAAAAGGCCCGGATCGTCATCGATCCGGGCCTTCCGCTTCCGGTCCTCCAGCACGGCTTGGTCATAGTCAATCGGGAACCTTCATGAAGTCGCAGTCGCTAGGCAACATCCGCCGTTCCTTTGCCCCCTGGGCCGATCCGTCATCCAAACCATTTATTTCGTTTAAGAACGTCACAAAGCGTTTCGGTACATTTACGGCCGTCGACGATCTTTCGCTTGATATTTATCATCGCGAATTTTTTGCGCTTTTGGGTGCTTCCGGATGTGGAAAGTCGACGCTGCTTCGGATGCTGGCGGGCTTCGAGCAACCGACGGAAGGCGAGATCGTTCTTGATGGGGCGGATCTTGCCGGCACACCGCCTTATCGGCGTCCTGTCAATATGATGTTTCAATCCTATGCGCTCTTTCCGCATATGAGCGTGGAAAAGAATATTGCCTTCGGACTGCGGCAAGACGGCATGCCAAAGCAGGAAATCACCGAGCGCGTTTTGCAAATGTTGCAGCTGGTCAAACTGGAGAAGTTTGCAAGCCGCAAGCCGCACCAGCTTTCAGGGGGGCAACGCCAGCGGGTCGCGCTGGCGCGTTCACTCGCCAAGCGTCCCAAGGTGCTGTTGCTGGATGAGCCGCTCGGAGCGCTCGATAAGAAGCTTCGCGAGGAAACGCAGTTCGAGCTGATGGATCTGCAGCAATCGCTTGGGCTGACCTTTGTGGTTGTAACGCACGATCAGGAAGAAGCGATGACCATGGCAGATCGCATTGCGGTCAT
Source organism: Oryzifoliimicrobium ureilyticum (assembly GCF_037199735.1). Classification (NCBI taxonomy): domain Bacteria; kingdom Pseudomonadati; phylum Pseudomonadota; class Alphaproteobacteria; order Hyphomicrobiales; family Rhizobiaceae; genus Oryzifoliimicrobium; species Oryzifoliimicrobium ureilyticum. The sequence continues at coordinate 148,659 of NZ_JBBBVQ010000001.1, forward strand.
GAGCCAGGGCAAGGTTGTTCAGGTCGCAACACCAGGTGAGATTTATGAGGCGCCGAACTGCCGCTTTGTTGCTGATTTCATTGGGGATGTGAATATCTTCGACGGCAAAGTCATCTCCTCTGCCGATGGCAGGACAGAGATCGCCACTGCCGATGGCATCACGATCCGCACGAGCGGCAGCTCTGCGCCGCCTGCCGGAAGCGAAGCCGCCTTTGCGATACGCCCCGAGAAGGTAAGGGTAACGCGAGAGCCGCCGGGAGATGCTTCCGTCAATGCCGCTCGCGGTGAAGTCTGGGAGATCGCATACCTCGGCGACATGACGGTCTTCCACGTCAAATTGCCAAGCGGCAAACTCGTACGGGCATCGCTCCTCAATGCTCAGCGCTCCGTTGAGGATCCGTTCGGATATGATCAGACGGTGTGGGTTTCTTTTGCCGAAGATGCCGGCGTTCTGTTGAGGGCCTGAACGATGCAGAAGATCGGCTCTGCCATATACCGCCGGCTGGTCATTGCCATTCCGTATGCCTGGCTATTGCTATTCTTCCTTGTCCCGTTTTTTATTGTCTTCCGCATTTCCGTCTCGACGACGGCCATCGCGATGCCGCCTTACGAGCCGGTCTTCTCGCTGTCTGACAGCTTTACAGATTTCTGGGAAAAGGTTTCGAGCTTCTCTCTCGATAACTACACAGGGTTATTCGACGATCCGCTTTATGTGAACGCTTACATTTCCAGCGTTATCATTGCAGGCATTTCCACGCTTATCACCCTTCTGATCGCCTATCCCATCGCCTATGGCATGGCGCAGGCGCCCCGTTCGGTGCGGCCGACGTTGTTGATGCTGGTAATCCTTCCTTTTTGGACCAGCTTCCTGATCCGGGTCTATGCGTGGATCGCGATACTCAAGCCCGAAGGGCTGCTCAACGAACTGTTGATGTCGCTTCATGTCATCGATACGCCTCTGATCATTCTCAACACCAATGCCGCCGTCTATATCGGCATCGTCTATTCCTATCTGCCATTCATGATCCTTCCGCTCTATTCGTCACTCGAAAAGCTGGACGGGACGCTGATCGAAGCAGCCCAGGATCTCGGATGCCCGCCCATCACGGCGTTCTGGCGCGTGACCTTTCCTCTATCGATCCCTGGCGTGGTTGCCGGCTGCATGCTCGTGTTCATTCCTGCTGTCGGCGAATATGTCATTCCGGATCTGCTTGGCGGGTCGGAGACACTGATGATTGGCAAGACCTTATGGACCGAGTTCAACGCCAATCGCGACTGGCCGGTCTCGTCGGCCGTCGCGACGATCCTGCTGCTCATTCTGGTCGTGCCGATTGTGCTGTTCCAGCGAATGCAGGCAAAAGCAGAGGAGGCGGGGAGATAGTCATGAACCGTTGGACACGCTTCAATATCGTCTCGATCACGCTCGGATTTGCATTCCTCTATCTTCCTATCCTTCTCCTCGTTGTCTTTTCCTTCAACGAGTCAAAGTTGGTGACGGTGTGGGGCGGCTTCTCAACACGATGGTATGTGTCACTCATGCAAAACGAGGCGCTGCTAGATGCAGCCTGGGTGACGATCCGCGTTGCCCTGATCTCGGCGACAGCCGCCACGGTCCTCGGAACGCTTGCTGCCTTGACACTCGTTCGCCACACGAAATTCCGCGGCCGCATCCTGTTTTCCGGCATGATCTATGCGCCTCTCGTGATGCCGGATGTCATCACCGGACTGTCGCTCCTTCTTTTGTTCGTTGCTGTCGATATGGATCGCGGTTTCTGGACCATCACCCTTGCCCACACCACGTTGACGATGTGTTTTGTCGCAGTGGTCGTTCAATCTCGTCTTCTCAGTTTCGATCAGTCGATTGAAGAGGCTGCGCTTGATCTCGGAGCAACGCCGGTGCGCACCTTCTTCGAGATCACTTTGCCGGTTATTGCGCCGGCTGTGCTTTCCGGCTGGATGCTGGCTTTTACGCTGTCGCTCGACGACCTTGTCATCGCCAGCTTTACCTCTGGCCCTGGCGCTACAACGCTGCCGATGAAGATCTACAGCCAAGTGCGTCTCGGGGTAACGCCAGAGATCAATGCGGTCTGTACGATCCTCATCGGCATCGTCACGATCGGCGTCGTCTGCGCCTCGATCGTTACCAAGCGCCGGGAAGTGCAGCGTCAGCGTGACGAATATGCGGCCGCAGCAGTAGGCTGATACCTTTCGGTCAAAGACGCTTTAAGCTGTGCATTCTTGGCGGCACTTGCGTGCCGATCTCAGCCTTTGTTGCTGGCTTCGTTTGCGGGCGCTGGTGACATGACGGGTTTGGGCCACGAGCCGCCGATGAAAAAGGGCAGGGGAGGAAACTCGCTTGCCTTGGCCGAATCGGTTGCGGTGAGTGAGCCCGTCAATGCCAATCCGCTTGACGCGTAAGGGATCAGCCCGGAAAGGCTCATTGTCTGGGATGGGCCGATGATTTGGGCATTGTCCAGCTCCGCGGCACCATCCTTTATGGTCGCCTTTATCGCCAGCGTGTCAAATGCAAAAGCACGCGATGCCGCGGTGTTCAGCGGGAAGAACCGTGTTTTGGCGGCAGCTTCGCTGCGTATTGCGTCGACATCGATGCCCGGCAAAGTCCCGTTCTTTACCTCAAGATCAACCGTGCCGCTGAGATCTTCTGGACGGGCCAGCCATATGGCCTTCGACGTTTGGACATCGATATCGATAGAACCCCGACCGAGAGGGATCGGGCCTTGTGGATGGAGCCTGTCCATGACCGCAGCCAGATCCGTATTTCTAATGTTGATCTGCAGTTTTCCTCCGCCGTCGAAATCGCCATGCGTGACATCGAGATGTGCAATCAGGTCGCCGCCTTCAAAACGTGCATCGCCGATTTCAAGCTTCGCCTCCGAGCGCGATACGATCACGCTCGCGGCGACCTCCTGAAGGTTGAAAACATCAAGCTGAGCTTGTTTCGCTGAAAGTCTGAGATCGATATCCAGCTTTTGAAGCAGACCGCCTTCCGAAGGGCCTTCCGCCTCACCAGCGCCAAGTCTCAGGGTAAACGCATCCAGAAGCGGACGCAGGTTCATGAGGTCGAAGGCAAGAGTGCCGCCGAGCCTGGGCTGGCGATCGGGCCGGAAGGAAATATCCATTGCGCCGGTAGCGCTGGCATCGTTCATCTTGAGCGCGGCGCTGTCAAACCGCAGTCCGTGATCAAAGGCCTGGACATCTCCTTCCAGGCTGAAACTTTTCAGGGTCGCGACACCGGGAAGTGTGCGGTCGGCCCATGCCGATAGGGCGGGCAGGTCCGGAATGCTGATACTGACATGACCATCCATGCCCGTGAGGCTCAAGATGTTGGCCGTTCCGCGATAGCTGCTCGTCAAAAGAGCTGAGCTGATCGACAGATTCATGTCGGCGTTTTTGCCGGCAAAAAGCAGAAGCGGAGCAGCCGAGGAAAAGTTGACTTTAAAGTCCTGGCCATTGCTGCGCGCAATCAGAACGGCATCCATCTTTCTCGAGAGGCGTCGCCAGTCGATATCGGCCGAAACGGACTCGAAGTGGAAGACACGGCCGCTGGTGATGTCCAGCAGCGCGAAAGTTCCGTCTTCGACGGTAATGCGTCCGACCGAGGCATCAAATTCGCGTTCGAGAACCTGTGATCCATTCTGCAGATGTGCCTTGCCGATCGCGTTGGAAAGAAGCCCCTGGTTGGTCCAGTCGATCAAGCCGGATTTATCTCGATGAAGTGACAGGCTAGGCCGCAGCAGATGGAATTCGTGGAATTTTGCGTGACCCAGGATGGCATCGACGATGCTGAATTCCGCCGATAGGGTATCGATCGTCCCAAGCAGGCGGTTGCCGTCCTGCTTGTTGCGAATAGCGATCTGATGGATCGTGATGCGTGGCGTCGGCCAGAATTCGAGTTCCGAATGGCCACTGATCTGCGCACGATAGCCGGTCCATTCGGATAGAGCATTCTCAATGCCGGTGCGCACCATGCGTGTCGAGACGACATAAGGGGCGGCGACCCGCAGTGCGACGAAAATCAGGAGGAAGCAAAGCAGGAGAATTGTGGCCGTTCGGGCCAGGATATGCAGCCACCGTGATGGCACTCGCCGGGATTTCCGACCCTGTGGTTTTTTAGGTGTTTTCATCGGCATCGCTGTACCACCGGCAGCTTGCCTTTTTGTCGCTGCTGTGGCGGGAATATAGGAAATAGTGGCGGGATGCAATTCATGGAGATTGCCCTGCGCCGCTGTCCTGGAGGAACGAGAGGGATATCTTTGGAAAAGCCGCTGTGGAGCCCGCGTCAAACGACGATTGAAACAACTCCTCTCTACCAATTCATGCAACACTGCAGCACAAAATACGGCCTTCAATTCGAAGGTTACAAAGATCTGCATCGCTGGTCGGTGGAAAGCCGCGACGAGTTCTGGCGATCGCTTTGGGATTTCTGCGCCGTCAAAGGAGATCCAGGTTCACGTATCCTTGTCGACGCCGATGACATGCGTGGTTCGCGTTTCTTCCCTGACGCAACCTTGAACTTTGCGGATAATCTTCTGCGACGTGACGGGGACGATGACGCCATCATTTTTCGTGGCGAAGATAAAGTTATGGATCGCTGGTCCTGGAGCCGGCTTCGTGCTCTCGTCTCACAGCTGCAACAGGCTTACCGCGCCGCAGGCATCGGGAAGGGCGATCGCATCTGCGCAATGATGCCGAACATGCCGGAAACCGTTGCCGCTATGCTGGCTGCTGCCTCGCTCGGCGCCATCTGGTCCTCCTGCTCACCGGATTTCGGCGAGCAAGGGATCCTGGATCGCTTTGGCCAGATCGCGCCGAAGCTGTTTATTGCCTGCGATGGTTATTGGTATGGTGGAAAGCGTCAGGACGTACGGGAAAAGGTAGCGCATGTTGCAAGGCGACTTTCAACGCCGACGATCATCATTCCGTACGCCGGAGATGCCCTCGCCATGGCTGCCGAAATCGGTGATGCAACTACGCTGCAGGATTTTATAAGGCCTTATCAACCTGATGTTCTGCAGTTCGAGCCGCTACCGTTCGACCATCCATTGTACATCCTGTTTTCATCCGGCACGACCGGTGTTCCGAAATGCATTGTGCATTCAGCTGGGGGAACACTGCTGCAGCATTTGAAGGAGCATGTCCTCCATTGTGGCCTTAAGAGCGGTGAGCGGCTCTTTTACTTCACAACTTGCGGCTGGATGATGTGGAACTGGCTGGTCAGCGGCCTTGCGGCCGAAGCGACCCTTTGCCTTTACGACGGCTCCCCGGCAGCGCCTGATATGGCGGTTCTCTTCGACTATGCGGAAGCCGAAAATTTCGCCGTCTTCGGCACATCGGCCAAATTCATCGATGGGCTGCGAAAAAGCCGCTTTGAACCGCGCCAGCATTACGATTTGGCGCCGTTGAGACTGATCACCTCAACCGGTTCGCCTCTGTCTCCAGAAGGATTCGACTTCGTCTATGAGTCGATCAAGCCGGATGTTCAGCTTTCCTCCATCTCCGGCGGTACCGATATCGTCTCCTGTTTTGTGCTGGGAAATCCTTTGGAGCCGGTTTGGCGTGGGGAGATCCAAGGGGCAGGCCTCGGTATGGCTGTCGATGTGTGGAACGATGAAGGCCGCAGCGTAAAGGGTGAGAAGGGGGAGCTTGTCTGCACGAAGTCATTCCCTTCCATGCCCTTGTGCTTCTGGAACGATCCCGATGGGTTAAAATACCGGGCTGCCTACTTCGAGCGCTTTGAGAATATGTGGTGCCACGGCGATTTTGCGGAATGGACGGATCACGGCGGCATTATCATACACGGTCGGTCCGATGCGACGCTCAACCCGGGCGGCGTGCGGATCGGTACGGCTGAGATCTACAATCAGGTTGAACAAATGCCTGAGGTGCTGGAGGCGCTTTGCATCGGACAGGACTGGGACGGGGATGTCAGAGTCGTTCTTTTCGTTCGGCTTGCCGATTCCGCGGCTTTGACAGACGATCTCGTCAAAGCAATCAAATCAAAAATCCGCACCGGCGCGTCACCACGTCACGTTCCAGCCAAGATCATCGCCGTCTCCGATATTCCCCGCACCAAGTCGGGGAAGATCGTTGAACTTGCCGTCCGTGATGTCGTGCATGGCCGTCTGGTGAAAAACAAGGAAGCGCTTGCCAACCCCGACGCGCTGCAGCTTTTTGCTGATCTGCCCGATCTCAAGACTTGAGGTGAAATTCAGCCCCATCGGGCGCGGGCAGCAGAACTGACCGCGATGGACCTTGGAGCATTCGACACCAGCCGGGACCGTGGCCACCTTGATCGGAGTTGCTTATCCGGCCAGAACGCGCTGAGAAGGAAAGGTGATCTCGACCAGGGTGCCTTCATTTGGCGACGAATTGATCGCAAAGACTGCCCGGTTCGCATCCACCATGGCTTTCGTCAATGGCAGGCCGAGCCCGGTTCCGTCACCGCGATGACGCGACTGTGTCGAAACCTGCCGGAAAGGCTTCATGGCCTGTTCCAACTCGCTGCGGCTCATCCCAATACCAGTATCGCGAACCCGAAGCACGACGCTGCCATTCGTCTCATAGGAGGTTGATACCACCACTTGGCCGCCGGAAGGCGTGAAGCGAATAGCATTCGACAGAATGTTCAAAGCGATCTGCTTGATGGAGCGGAGATCGGCAACAACATGCGGGACAGCATGAGACAAAGCCGTGCGAATGATGATGCGCTGCGCATTTGCCTGGGGTTGGACGAGTGAGACAGCTTCGGCCAGTGCCTCGTTGAGACCAACCGCCGTGAAATCGAGATCCATCTCACCTGCTTCGATTTTCGAGATGTCGAGGAGATCGTTGACGATATCCAGAACATGCCGTCCGGAACGGCCAATGTCATTCGCATACTCGATGTAGCGAGGATGACCGATGGCACCGAAGCGTTCATTCGCCATCATATCGGAAAACCCTATGATCGCGTTCAGTGGCGTGCGGATCTCGTGGCTGACGCGTGCGAGAAAGTCTGTCTTATGTGCATTGGCCGTTTCCGCCGCACCCTTTGCCGCGCGGAGTTCTTCCTCAGTTCGCTTCCACTGCGTGATGTCGCGGATCACCGCGCAAAAGCCGTCAGAGGACGTCAGCCTTCCCATTGTCATGAACAGGGGCACGAATCCGCCACCAGCCTCCCGGCCAATAACCTCGCGTCCATCATTCAGCACGCTGGCAACGCCATGTTCGGCTAAGCCGTGAACGTAATCCATCACGGCCTTCTGGCTTTCATGGGCAAAGAGCATCGCGAATGGTTTTCCGCGCGTCTCCTCGTCGTCGTAATTGAACAGGGCGCTCGCGGACCGGTTCATCGAGCGGATCTCTCCGTCCGCGCCGATGACGACAACACCATCGGTAGCCGTTTCCAGAATGGAACGAAGCTCTTCGACTTCGACCTGAAGTCGTGCAACCTTCTCGGTCAAGCGATCCGCGCCGCGGCTTGCAGAAGGACTTTCTTCGGGCGGCGGCAGGACATGCTCCCCACCGACTGGCATCAGCGCCAGCATCAAGGCGCTGGTATCCTCCCAGCGAATGGATTGCAGACGCGCCATGACCGGCAGCAGCACATCGTCTTCCCGCACAAGCGTCAGCGTACCGGCGTTTTCTTCATTTTCCAGGTCGCCCCGCTGTAACAGGGCATCGAGCCCACCGACCTCTTCAAGAGCCTCAAGCGAAGAATAACCGGTCAGGCGCAAGAATTCTGCATTGGCATGAAGAAGTCGATCGCCAACATGAATGAGAATGGCGAGCGGAAGAAGATCCACGGCGTCGGCTGAAAGCCCTCCCTTCATCCGTGCGCGTGGTGGGATCAGATGCGCCAGAACATCGGCCGCAGGTATGGTCTCTTCCATACCTTCAACGGGCATCTCGTCTTCAGACGGAACATCATCCTCCGCATGAGAGGTTACACTCTTCTGATCCGATGCATGGCCGACGAGACTCTGTTCTTTCGCGTCACTTCCGTCATCCGGATCATTGCTCTCTTCGAAGGCCTGTGTCGTTGAGAGCTCCTTTGCATCAGAAGGTTCTTCCACCGCAGTTCTCGCCTGCGTAGACGTCTCCTTGGAAAGAGCCGCCAGTTTACCCGTGCCAAGAGCCTCTAGCCGACGCGCGATTTCGCGGAAATTTGCCTGTTCGGCATTGCTTAGTCCTGCCGCGCTACCAGACTGAAATGGGATGATATTGGTGGTGGAGGCAGGCACGGACGGTGCCGGAGCCAAGTCTTCCGGCGTTTTTCCCGCATCGGACATGAGTTCGCCGTGCTCGGTCGCCTTCGGATCCTTCTGATCCTGATCAATCTTTGTGTCGTCAGCCAAGTCCGTTGGCGTTGTCATATCCGCCGGCATAGCTTCTTCGTCAGCCTGAGGAATACTTTCTTCATCTGCCGCCGGGTCGAAGCTTACCGGCTCGCTCTCAACAGCCAGAGTTTCGCCTTGGTCCGTCTCACCTGAATAAGGCTGGATGCCGAGCTGTTCATCCGCGCCGGAGATATCCTCGCTCTCCAGCTCTTCCATCCCTTCTTGCTCAATCGGAATGGCGTCATGAGTATCGACGTTTTCGAACAAATCTTCGAAGCCAAGCTTCAGGCCTATGGCGAGAGGATCTTCGACCGCATCTGCGAGACGAACGACCCCAAAGCCCCTAAAACCGTCGAAATCTCGCGTGCGCGTATAAGTGGGCAGCGCTGCTAGATCGACAGGAACGGAAAGGCTTGTGCCCTCGATAGGCCAGTGAATTGTTTTGCCCGACCATGTATCCCGCCGTGCCAAAGCCTCTTCGACTTTGTGTTCTGGGTCGATGTGGAAGAGCGCGTTCATCTCTTCGAAGGTGCGGCCGACGATATCGGCTGAATGGGCGCCCACTGCCGATGCGAATTCTGAAGAGACCTCGCTGAACCTGCCATGTGCATCGATCTTCCAGACAAAGCGCGTTGCGCGCGATGTCGGTTGATACTGAAACTTCGAGCCTTCGCTCACCGAAGCGCTGTCTGAAATGGGTTCGTCGTGTAGTACCTCATCTATTTGTGATTGAGGCACAGTTTCTTCGAGGATTTCAGACTTATCGGAAGCACTGACGGAGACGGCTGCTTCCGAGCCTTCGCCTGCGATATCATCAAGATCGTTGGAGGCTGGCCCAGCATCGGACGTTCTTGCTTCTTCTGCCGCGGGCAGTCTTTTGTTCGATAGATCGTGATCTTCGTCAAAACCGGCGCCTACGTCATCGGGCGTGATTGAAGCGTTGGCTTGCGCCGGGTCCGAACCGTGTTCTTGCTCATCCGCAAAATCATCGTCATCGACAGGCTCTTCGATTTCTTCGATGTGTGCGACTGCATCCAGAGTTTCAGAATAGTCTGGATTATGCGCTGGCGCTTCCACTCCTGCCACTACGGGATCGGAGGTTGACGATCCAGGCAGGTCAATCGGATCGAGATGGCCAATTGCCGTTTCCACGGCAAAGAAAAGGTTGAGGGAGGGCTCGTCGCTCAGTCGACCAACAGCCGCCGGCAGATAGCCTTTGCCGGTTGCGACAGGCCGTTTCACGAGCCGTTCGGGATGGTTGCCGGCCAGAGTGATCAAGGTCTTGGCAGCTTGCGGCGTAATGCCAAGCTGTTGAAAACCCGGTGACCCGCTGATCACTTCGCCGTCGCCACCGATCACCGCCATATGGGTGTCAGGATCGTCCAAGCCTTCTAGCATCTGCGCAGCAGTTTGCTGCAGGGACAGCCCCTTTGCCGAGACCGGGACTGAAAATAAGATTGCCTCTTCCGAAGAGCTCAAGCGAATCCGTTCGACACTCGCTTGAACGGTGACCTTCTGAAAGGCTTTGGCGATGCGGATCATAACGTTCCGGTGATCGCCTTCACTGTTCAGCTGCTGCGCTGTCGTCTTGATCTGGCGAAAAGTGATGTCCGCGGCGCCAACACCGCGTTCGAGGAAGTCATAGATCTCGCGATGGCCGAACAGTTTAGCGCCGAGACCGTTCGCCCAAAGCACGCGATCGAGGCCGACTGGAAAAAGCACCATGCCTTCTCCTTGGGCAAATCGGTCCCGCACTCGTCTATGGACGGCGATGTCGATGAACGGGTACGTGACAGCGGGCATGGTCAAACCTTGATCTGCGTCCAGAAATTAACACTTCATTAATAACCTGATCGACAGCGTCTTATCCAGTGAAGTCCATTGCATTCGGTCGATAGGGTTAACGCTAGGATGGCAACAGAGTTGCCGGCGTACCGCCTTCTTCTCCCCTTAAAAATGAGAAGAAGGTTAATTCCCATGCTGTCTTCCATTGGCAAGGAAAAGCCTTGGTAAGGACCATAAAGGCTGCTCATACTTTTTCAATATGAAGATCGCCGAACCCTAGATTTTCACAGCTATCCACCCCGCGCAGCGCACAGTAGATTTAAGCGAAAGACAAGATCAGCAATTTTAGATTGAATGGTACGGTTGGGGGGTCTCGAACCTCCGACCTCAGGTGCCACAAACCTGCGCTCTAACCAACTGAGCTACAACCGCACAACGCCGTTACCGGCGAACCGAGGGTGACATACGAGGACTTGATCAGAAATTCAAGACCTGATTTGCATCATCATTCAAAAAGCCGATCCCGAAAAAGGGAAATCGGATGGCCGTCCGGCGCTTCAATGACTTACGCTATACGCGGATCATTCATTCACTCAAGCATCGGGCCGACTAACGGAAAACTGAAGTTTCCGGTCCGAGCGCGTATGATCGGCGTCCCATTGTATTATTGTGTCGCCAATAGACCTAAGCCCGCCTCTTGCTTAAGAAGCGCTGGTTAAATCCTCCGTCAGGGTGTAACTTTTCGTCTGGCAAGCGTTTAGGCGCGTATGGAGGTAGAGCTATGCCTTCCATTTTTGCGTTACGTTTGCTTTTGATGGCTGCGCATGTGTGCTTTGCAGCAACCGCATAGCGAATAGAAATTGAATAAACTCATAGAAAACAACGGGGTAGCCGTAGGGATCTTTGCGTCTGTTAACGTGAATTTGATAACGAAACATTATATTGCATTGCAAAATGTGAGCTTGAGTGCCATTTCTCGTCTCGGGGCCATTCAAAGTGATTTCATAAGGAGGCTTTCATGTCCATTTCCCTGACAAATCTCGATGAAGCCAAATCAGGTGCCGCGCCGATTAACATTGCTAGTGCTGTCAAGACGGCGCGGGAAGCGGCAGGCTACACCATCGAGGATCTTTCTGTAACCTGTGGTCTCGTGGCCGCTGAAATCGCCGCTATTGAAAACGGCGCCGACAATGATCCTGCAAAATTGCGACGCATCGCGTCGGCTTTGCAGGTTCCAGCGTCCGATTTTATGGTCTGATTTCAGCAGTTTCGAGATTTAATTTTTTACGTTCAATGAAGTTTACACCGCAACTCTTCGGGTTGCGGTGTTTCAGTTTCTGCACAAAGTGCGACCTCTTGTTGTTGACCGATATGATCGTCGGTTTGCAGATCTCATTTCTCGGGAACTTCGCGCGCGCTCTATCCGTTCAAACCAACAACGGGAGAGATGAGTGACAGTTCGCAAGAGCACAGGTCAAACGACAACCGGCCAGGAGCTTAAGGTAGGCAGCTTGGCTGAGCTTCGTTGGCAAAAACGCATCGTCATCATCTTCTCTGACGAGAATAATCAAATGGCCGCCCGTCAAGAAAACCAACTACTTGCGGTTCGCGAAGGTTTGGAGGACCGTGACGTTATTGTGCTCAGGTTTCGCGGGACGGCTGTTGATGTACTATTCGGTTCTATTCGAGTGAACTTTGAAGCCAATGCGCTTCGTCAGTCGCTGAGTGGTCCAGAGACAGGTGAATTTGCGATGATTCTAGTTGGAAAAGATGGCACGGAAAAGCTGAGGGCCAAGACGCCCGTACCGGCGGAAGAGCTCTTCGCGCTTATCGACAATATGCCGATGCGACAGGCCGAAACACGTCACGCTGACGAATAAGGCAGCCATCTTCTCGTATTTTCCAAGATCGATGGAAAGGAATAAAGATGTCAGTTCCGAACGATCCGTTTCCGGGCACGCCCGTCCCTCCTGGACCTGATTGGCAACCTGAGCCGCCGATCAAGGAGCCGGAGCCGGACCGCCTGCCGGATGAGACGCCCAATCCCAATCCTGATGAGGTGGATAATCCACCACGCCAACTGCGGCGAGGGGATTTTCCTTCACAGGAACATTGATCGGTTCGCCTGGACGATTTCCTGAAGGAATTCGATGACCGTGCGAACGCGAACCAGATCGCGGGCGGTCTCATGATAAGTTGTCCAGTACGATCTTTTGATGGATGTACCGGGCAAAAGCCTCACCAGTTCGGGATATTGGCGGGCGATATAGTCGTGGAGGATACCAATCCCAGCGCCTGAGCGGACTGCCTCCGTTTGCCCGATCGCTGTTGAAATTTCGAAAGACGCATTCCAGTTGCGCATGACTTCGCTCGTGAAATCCAGCGATGCCGTAAAGATAAGATCCTCGACATAACCGATGCGGGGGTGATCTCGAAGCGCTTCAACATCGTCCAGGCTTTTGGACGCGGCAACATAGTCGCGCGAAGCATAAAGGCCGAGGGAATAGTCGATCAGCTTGGCTGAAATGAGCCGGCCCTGTTCCGGCCTCTCCAATGTAATGGCAATGTCGGCCTCACGCTGCGACAACGAAAACGAGCGCGGCACCGGCACCAGTTGCAACCGCAACTCCGGGTGGCGCGCAATGAGTTGGCCAAGTCTTGGCGCAAGGAAAGCAACGCCGAACCCATCTGGGGCGCCAATCCTGACAGTGCCGGCGATTGCACTATCGACCCGTCCAATAGCGGATTGAGCGCGAAGCATTTCCGCCTCCATTCGCTCGGCGGCATGCAGGAAGACCTCTCCTTCTGCGGTCAATTCGCAGCCATTGGTTCGACGCACGATCAACCTCGTGTTCAGCCGCTGCTCCAAGGTGGTCATGCGTCGGCTTAAGGTTGCGTGGTTCACCCCAAGCCTGCGCGACGCCGCGAGAATCTGTCCTGTTCGCGCGACCGCGAGAAACATACGAACATCGTCCCAATCCACGATCGCCTCGACTTTAATTTTTGCACAACGGTTGCTTATAATAGCCTGTTGATATGTGCAAATTGAAGTGCGAAGCTCCTTATTACAAGTCGGGGCTTATGCCACGTCAAAGATCAGCAGAAAAAGAGGAGGCATATCATCATGCAGGAGATCGGTCATTTCATCGGCGGCAAGCACGTTGCCGGCACCAGCGGCCGTACCGCCGAGGTTTTCAACCCTGCGACCGGTGAAGTCCAGGCAAAGGTCGCCTTGGCCAGCGTCGAGGAAATGCGCGCTGCCGTCGAAAATGCAAAAACTGCTCAGCCGAAATGGGCTGCAACGAACCCGCAGCGTCGGGCTCGCGTGTTTTTCAAGTTCGTCGAGCTTCTCAACAAAAACATGGACCAACTTGCCGAACTGCTTTCCAAAGAGCACGGTAAGACGGTCGAAGACTCCAAGGGTGATATCATCCGCGGGTTGGAAGTCTGCGAATTTGTCTGTGGCATTCCGCATCTGCAGAAGGGCGAGTTCACGGAAGGCGCAGGACCAGCCATCGACATGTATTCCATCCGTCAGGCGGTTGGTGTCGGCGCGGGTATCACGCCGTTCAATTTTCCGGCGATGATCCCAATGTGGATGTTTGCCCCCGCAATTGCCTGCGGCAATGCCTTTATCCTAAAGCCTTCCGAACGTGATCCTTCCGTCCCGATGCGTCTGGCGGAACTCATGATCGAAGCCGGGCTTCCAGAAGGCATTCTCAACGTTGTCAACGGCGACAAGGCCGCCGTGGACGCCATCCTGACGGATCCGGACATTGCCGCCGTCTCATTTGTCGGCTCTACGCCGATTGCACGCTATGTCTACGGAACAGCCGCTGCAAACGGCAAGCGCGCCCAGTGCTTCGGCGGCGCAAAGAACCATATGATCATCATGCCCGACGCCGATCTTGATCAGGCCGTCAATGCTTTGATGGGTGCAGGCTATGGTTCTGCTGGTGAGCGCTGCATGGCGGTTTCAGTTGCCGTGCCGGTCGGTGACGAAGTTGCCAACCGCCTCATCGAAAAGCTGACGCCAAAGGTCGAGTCGCTTCGCATCGGCCCTTACACCGATGATAAGGCAGACATGGGTCCGCTGGTGACCAAAGCTGCTCAGGACCGCGTTCGTAGCCTGATCGACAAGGGCGTAGAAGAAGGCGCAAAACTCGTTGTCGATGGCCGCGATTTCAAGCTGCAGGGCTATGAGAACGGTTACTTCGTCGGCGGGACCTTGTTCGACAACGTCACACCAGACATGGAAATTTATAAGACGGAAATCTTCGGACCGGTACTTTCGGTTGTCCGCGCCAAGAACTACGAAGATGCGCTGGCGCTGCCAATGAAGCATGAATACGGCAATGGCGTTGCTATCTACACCCGTGACGGCGATGCCGCTCGCGACTTCGCCAGCCGGATCAATATCGGCATGATCGGCGTTAACGTGCCGATCCCGGTTCCGCTTGCCTATCACTCGTTTGGTGGCTGGAAAGCCTCTTCCTTTGGCGATCTGAACCAGCACGGAACAGACTCGATCAAGTTCTGGACGCGAACGAAGACAATCACGGCGCGGTGGCCGTCCGGCATCAAGGACGGCGCCGAATTCGTCATGCCGACGATGAAGTAAAAAGCCGACAACACGCTGAGGGGCCGGGATCGAAGGATGTCGGCCCTTTTTCTTTGCCAGAGCAGCGTTTCCCACAGGTCCAAGAAACGTGATTGCAAATTTCATATTTTGGAATTGTTCAAAACTGTGGAACTGACTATATACGGAGAGACGGCCAGAGATTCAGGAGATTGGCATGCGTTTGACGAAGCAAACCAACTATGCGGTGCGCATGTTGATGTACTGTGCTGCCAACGAGGGCAATCTGAGCCGCATCCCGGAGATCGCCAAGGCCTATGGGGTTTCTGAGCTTTTTCTTTTCAAAATCCTTCAGCCGCTGAACAAAGCTGGCCTTGTCGAAACTGTTCGCGGTCGCAATGGCGGTGTTCGCCTCGGCAAGCCTGCCGCCGACATCAGCCTTTTCGACGTGGTAAAAGTGACCGAAGACAGCTTTGCGATGGCCGAATGCTTCGAAGATGGCGTAGCAGAATGCCCATTGGTTGATAGCTGTGGCCTGAACTCTGCCTTGCGCAAGGCGCTGAACGCTTTCTTTGATGTGCTGACAGAGTATTCGATCGACGATCTGGTCAAGGCGCGGCCGCAGATCAACTTCCTTCTCGGTATTACCGGAAACGTTAAGCTTCCGAAATCGGACGTTCGCGCGCCCGCAGCCTAAAGGCTCGAAAAATTCTAGCTTCCAAAAAAGCCACCCTTTGAGGGTGGTTTTTTCGTTGCGTGCAAGCTGATGCGAGAATTTTTCTCAACGCGCGTCAAGTTTTGGACAAAATTATAAACAGGGGCCGAAAAAAATGCGGCGCGGGCCGTTGCTTTCCGCTCCCAAATATCGTTCCATCCGGCGTCTGATCCAGGGGAACCGAGATCGATAAAAACCATAAGAAAATGGGAAAACGTTTGATGAAAAGACTTCCTTTGCTTCTGGCCGCCACTGCGGTTGCCTCCGTGATGGCCACGACGGCTTGGTCCAAGACGCTGGTGTACTGCTCTGAAGGCTCGCCAGCCGGCTTCGATCCCGCCCTCTACACTGCTGGAACCGATTTCGATGCGTCCTCCAAGCCGGTTTATAACCGTCTTGTCGAGTTCAAGCGCGGTTCAACAGAAGTCGTCCCCGGTCTTGCAGAAAAGTGGGAGGTTTCCGCCGATGGCCTCACCTACACCTTCCACCTGCGCAAGGGCGTGAAGTTCCAGACCACCGATTTCTTCACGCCGACGCGTGATTTCAATGCAGACGATGTGGTTTTCACTTTCGATCGTCAGCTCAACAAGTCTAACCCCTATCACTCCTATATTGACAAGGGCAGCTACGACTACTTCAGCGACATGAGCATGCCAAAGCTCCTCAAGTCGATTGAAAAGGTTGACGATTATACCGTCAAGATGACGCTGTCCTCGCCAAATGCGCCGATGATCGCGAACCTTGCGATGGACTTTGCTTCGATCGTTTCCAAGGAATATGCCGACAAGCTCCTGGCCGACAAGACGCCGGAGAAGCTGAACCAGCAGCCACTTGGAACCGGCCCCTTCGCCTTTGTGGATTACCAGCAGGATGCCGTCATCCGCTTCAAGGCTAACCCGGAATATTGGGATGGCAAGCAGGCGATCGACGATCTCGTCTTTGCGATCACCCCGGATGCGGCAGTTCGTCTGCAGCGTCTGAAGGCTGGCGAGTGCCAGGTTGCGGTTGCACCCAACCCGGCCGATCTGCCTGCGCTGAAGCAGGACAAGACCTTGACGGTCATGGAGCAGCCTGGCCTAAACGTTGGCTATCTTGCCTACAACACAACACAGGCGCCATTCGATAAGGTCGAAGTCCGCCGTGCTTTGAATATGGCAATCAATAAGAAAGCCATCCTTGAGGCAGTGTATCCCGGTATTGGCGCCATCGCCAAGAACCCGATCCCGCCGACAATGTGGTCGTACAACGATAAGGTTGAAGACGACAAATATGATCCGGAAGCTGCGAAGGCCGCTTTGGAAAAGGCCGGCGTCAAAGATCTTAAGATGAAGGTTTGGGCGATGCCGGTGTCGCGTCCCTACAACCCGAATGCACGCCGTATGGCCGAACTGATCCAGGCTGACTTCGCAAAGGTCGGCGTTGGCGTCGAAATCGTGTCCTACGACTGGACGCAGTACCTGAAACTCGCTGGCGATCCGAAGCATGACGGCGCGGTTCTCGCTGGCTGGACCGGTGATAACGGCGACCCGGATAACTTCTTGGCGATCCTGCTCGGCTGTGACGGCGTCGGTTCGGGCAACAAGGCTGCCTGGTGCAACAAGGACTATGACGCGCTGATCAAGAAGGGTGCGATCACGTCCGACAAGCCGGAGCGCACCAAGCTTTATGAAGAAGCGCAGGTGATCTTCAAGAAGGAAGCACCTTGGGCAACCATTGCGCACTCGCTGGTCAGCTTGCCGATGTCCACCAAGGTGAAGGGTTACCTGATGGATCCTCTCGGTTCACACCGCTTCGACGGGGTTGACATCGAAGAGTAAGTCCTCTTTATCGCATTCCGAGCGCCGTCGCCTGAGTGCGACGGCGCTCGCTTGTTATTGTATTAGAGGTCCATGACCTTGATCCGCCGGCTAAACGGCGCGCTTTTCCTGGAAACATCGCTATGTTCGGATTTCTGCTGAAGCGCATCGGGCTTCTGATTCCGACTTTCATCGGCGTCACGCTCATCGCTTTCTTCTTCATCCGCCTCCTGCCGGGAGATCCCATCATCGCCCTCGCCGGCGAGCGAGGGATGACTCCCGAGCGCTATCAGATGATGGTGCATCAGTTCGGCTTCGACCGACCCCTTTATGTCCAATATTTCGATTATCTCTGGAAGGTGCTGCACGGCGATTTCGGCGTTTCGATCGCGACGAAGCGTCCGGTGCTGACGGAGTTTCGCTCACTGTTTCCAGCGACGCTGGAATTGTCGTTGTCCGCGATGATCGTTGCCGTCTGTCTTGGCATACCGGCTGGCATCATTGCCGCTGTGAAGCGCGGCACCTGGTTCGATCAGACCATCATGGGCGTCGCGCTGGTCGGCTATTCCATGCCGATCTTCTGGTGGGGGCTTCTTCTGATCATCTTTTTTTCCGGCTACCTCGGTTGGACACCGGTCTCCGGGCGCATTTCGCTGATGTATTTCTTTAAGCCCGTGACAGGGTTCATGCTGATCGACAGCCTTCTGTCGGGTCAAAAGGGCGCATTTGCATCTGCTGTCAGCTACCTGATTTTGCCAACGGTCGTTCTTGCTACGATCCCTCTTGCCGTTATCGCACGTCAGACGCGTTCGGCGATGCTCGAGGTTCTGGGTGAGGATTATGTCCGCACCGCACGTTCGAAAGGCCTGAAGCCGCGACGCGTCGTCGGCGTACATGCCCTTCGCAATGCGATGATCCCCGTCGTTACGACCATCGGTCTTCAGATGGGAACTTTGCTGGCAGGTGCGATCCTGACGGAGACGATCTTCTCCTGGCCAGGTATCGGCAAATGGATGGTCGATGCCGTCTTCAAGCGTGATTATGCCGTCGTTCAGGCAGGTTTGTTGATGATTGCAGTCATCATCATGGTGGTCAATTTGATCGTCGATCTGCTCTACGGTCTCATCAATCCGCGTATCCGGCATTAAGGAGCGGCTATGAGCACGGTTTCTGTCAAATCCACCCAGCCATCGGGTCTTTCCGAGTTCTGGTACTATTTCTCTCGCAACAAAGGTGCCGTCCTCGGGCTTGGTATCTTCATCATCGTGTTGGTCGTTGCCCTTGGTGCGCCTCTTCTGGCGCCGCACGATCCGACCCAGCAGAACACGGATTCATTGCTGCATGTGCCCTTTTTCATGGAGGGCGGCACGACGAACTTCCTGTTGGGAACGGACGCGGTCGGCCGCGATATTTTGTCTCGGCTAATTTACGGCGCAAGATTTTCGCTCTTTATTGGCGTTGTCGTCGTGACACTGTCCGTTGTTGCCGGCGTTCTGGTCGGATTGATCGCGGGCTATTTCCGTGGCTTCATCGATACGGCCATCATGCGGATCATGGACATCATATTGGCTTTTCCCTCGCTCTTGCTGGCCTTGGTGCTGGTTGCGATTTTGGGACCTGGTCTTATCAATGCGATGATTGCCATTGCACTGGTGAACCAGCCGCATTTCGTCCGCCTGACCCGCGCGTCCGTGATTGCCGAGCGCGAGAAGGATTACGTCGTTGCGTCGCGCGTCGCAGGCGCCGGCAACCTCAGGCTGATGTTCATCACCATCCTGCCAAACTGTCTTGGGCCGCTGATCGTGCAGGCAACGCTGGCCTTTTCGGCCGCAATTCTTGAAGCCGCGGCGCTCGGCTTTCTTGGCATGGGTGCCCAGCCGCCGACGCCTGAATGGGGGACCATGCTGGCCGAGGCCCGCGAATTCATCCAGCGTGCGTGGTGGGTCGTGACTTTTCCCGGTCTCGCCATTCTTATCACCGTGCTGGCGATCAACCTGATGGGTGACGGGCTGCGTGACGCGCTCGATCCCAAGCTGAAGAGGTCGTGATGCCGCTTCTCGATATCGAAAATCTTACTGTCGAATTTCAGACGGCATCCGGTCTTTTCCGTGCCGTGGACGGCGTCTCGTTGAATTGCGACAAGGGTGAAATCCTCTCGATTGTTGGTGAGTCCGGTTCCGGCAAGTCCGTATCGATGTTGGCCATGATGGGTCTACTGCCATGGACTGCAAAGATCACCGCTGATCGGATGCAGTTCGACGGCCAGAATCTTTTGGGTCTTTCCTCTCGCCAACGGCGCAAAATCATCGGCAAAGACATGGCGATGATTTTCCAGGAGCCGATGTCCAGCCTCAATCCGTGCTTCACAGTCGGCTTTCAGATTGGTGAAACCCTTCGTGTTCATATGGGGCTCGACCGAAAGGCTCGTCGTGAAAGAACGATAGAGCTCCTCAATCTTGTCGGCATTCCGGCGCCCGAGGACCGGCTGTCCAGCTTCCCGCATCAGATGTCGGGCGGCATGAGCCAACGTGTCATGATCGCCATGGCACTTGCCTGCAATCCGAAGCTTCTCATTGCAGATGAGCCAACAACGGCGCTCGACGTGACCATTCAGGCACAGATCCTGGATCTGCTCGTCCGTCTGCAGAAAGAGCAGGATATGGCGCTCGTTCTCATCACCCACGATATGGGTGTGGTTGCCGAAACGGCCGAGCGTGTCCAGGTTCAATATGCAGGGCAGAAGGTAGAAGAGCAGCCGGTTTCGGCGCTTTTCCGCGATCCCCACCATCCTTACACGGCTGCGCTGCTTGCTGCGCTTCCCGAACGGGCCGAAGTAGGCGGACGTCTGCCTTCCATCGCCGGCGTCGTTCCGGGCCAGCATGATCGTCCGCCTGCCTGTCTGTTTGCGCCGCGATGCACATTTGCCACCGCGGAATGCAACCGAACCGTCAAACGGCAAGATCAGAGCCTTGGTCTCGCGCTATGCAATTATCCGCTGAAGAACGGCGTGCCGCTTGGTCACGCTGGGCCGGCCGTTAGTGCAAATGCAGGAGGTGTGGCATGACAGCCGCCGTTCTTGAAGGGCGCGACCTTGCCCGCTTCTACGAAGTCAAACGTGGCGTCTTTAAACCGCACGCCACAGTGCGCGCGCTCAACGGCGTCAGCTTCAGCCTGCAGTCCGGTCGCACACTTGCCGTTGTCGGCGAGTCAGGCTGTGGAAAATCGACACTTGCGCGTCTTGTAACCATGATCGAAGACCCGAGTGCCGGCGAGCTACTGATTGACGGAAAACCAGCGCGGCGCGGCGATCGGAGCTTGCGCAGCCAAGTCCAGATCGTCTTCCAGAACCCTTATGGCTCGCTTAATCCGCGTCAGAAAGTGGGAAGCATTCTTGAAGAACCGCTGAAGATCAACACGGACCTCGATTCTGCTGCCCGGCGCAAGCAGGCGGAAGAGATGATGGCACGGGTTGGTTTGCGGCCCGAGCACTACGATCGCTATCCGCATATGTTCTCTGGCGGCCAACGTCAGCGCATTGCAATAGCGCGGGCGTTGATGCTGAGACCAAAGGTCCTGGTTCTAGATGAGCCGGTTTCGGCGCTCGATCTGTCGATCCAGGCGCAGGTGCTGAACCTTCTGATGGATCTGCAGAAAGAGATGAACCTTGCCTACATGTTCATCTCCCACGGTCTTTCCGTCGTGCATCACATCGCCGATGAGATTATGGTCATGTATCTCGGGCGTCCGGTGGAAACGGGTACGGCGGCGGAGGTGTTCGGCAATCCCAAGCATCCTTACACCGCGGCACTCCTATCTGCGACGCCTATCGCCGATCCCGACCGAGAAAAGAACCGCATCCGCCTTCAAGGCGAGTTGCCCTCTCCGCTGAAACCGCCGAGCGGCTGTCATTTCAATCCTCGCTGCTGGAAGGCGCAGGACCATTGCCGCAAGGTATCTCCTGAACTAAGTGGTGAGGGTACACATCAATATGCCTGCCATTTCCCGCTGGAGGGAAATGAGGTCTGAGGAGAAAGTCATGCCGGATACTCAACCCCAAGCCTTTGCCATCATCGTGATGGGGGTCAGTGGATCCGGCAAAACCTCTATCGGGGAAGAGATCGCCAGAAGGCTGAACATGGCCTTTCTCGAAGGCGATTCTCTGCATCCAGCCGCCAACATCGAGAAAATGTCGAAAGGCATACCGCTTGATGACGAGGATCGGATGCCCTGGCTCGACAAGATCGGGGAGCAGATGAAATCCTCTCTAAACAGGGGCGAAAGCCTGATCGTCTCCTGCTCGGCATTGAAGCGTATCTATCGCGAACGGCTTCGTGCCGCAGCGGGCGGTAAGCTTTCTTTCGTTTACCTAGATGGATCAAAGGCATTGCTGACGGACCGGATGAAGCACCGGACAGGCCACTTCATGCCGGTTTCACTCTTGGAAAGTCAGCTGAATACGCTCGAGGTTCCGACGGGAGAGCCAGGTGTCGTAACCGTGGATATCGATGCCAGCGTGCCGGAGATTGCCGCTTCCGCCGTTCAGCAATTGGAAAAAGTAGGCGTACATTGAATAAGACAGCGCTCGGATGAGGTCATACGAGCGCTGTTTTCGCCGAAGATTAGATGCGTCGGTTCGCGCGTAGCTAAGTCTTGCGTGGAGCTAGCCGTCGTTGCGTGCCAAGACGCGCTTCTCGAAGAAGAAATACGGCCGTAATTTTACACCGATGATGTTACCGGCGAAGGCGGCGACCGCCCAAAGATAACCATGGGCGCTTCCTGACGCGATACCGGAGAAATAGGCGCCGATATTGCAGCCGTAGGCGATGCGCGCGCCATAGCCGAGCAACAAACCGCCGACAATTGCTGCAAGGACGGAACGCAGCGGGATATCGAGGCTCGGAGCAAACCGCCCCGCGAGAGAGGCAGCCAGCATGGCGCCTGCAATGATGCCGAAATCCATGACGGATGTCACATCGGCAAAGACACTGTTGGAAAGCGCCTTCGCATTGCCCGGCGCTTGCCAGTAGGCCCAAGCAGTCGGATCGATCCCGATGAGTTGTGCTCCCTTCGCACCCCAAAGCGCAAAAGCGGAGGTGATGCCCCATGGCTTGCCGGCAATAGCAAGCGTTGCGAAGTTGAAGACCACGAGAGCGACTGCCCCCAGAACAAGAGGCCAAGGGCCGCGTAGCAGCCGTTCAAAGCCACGCCGGGATGAAGGAGCTTCCTGCTCCAGGCTTCCATGACGGCGCTTCTCGACAACGACGGTCACTGCGGCAATGACTGCAAAAATCGCAAGGGAAATTGCTATCCCGCCCACAGCGCCAAAGCTTTGCGGCAGCGCAACAGGCGGCAGGGAAGGCAGGGAAACCCACCAGTCGAAATTCACCGTGCCAAGTACCGAGCCGATGATGAAGAACAGCAACGTGACGAGCATGCGCGCATTCCCGCCCCCAGCGGTAAAGAGCGTGCCTGAAGCACAGCCGCCGCCCAACTGCATGCCGATACCAAACATGAACGCTCCAGCCAGAACGCCGACGCCGGCAGGCGACACATTGCCCTTCACCTCATGACCGAAGAGCGTGCCGCTCGCCAGAAATGGGAAGAAAAGTACGACGGCGAGCGCGAGAAGGATCATCTGCACACGCAAGCCGCGTCCACGCCCATCCATGATGAAGACGCGCCATGCAGAGGTAAAACCGAAGGCGGCATGATATAGAGATATTCCGAGGGCGCCGCCGACAAGGAAGAGTGCGCCTTGTGCGGGTCCGTATGAGATTGTCAGCAGAACGGTACCGATGACGAGAACGAGAAGGGCGATCAGCCCCGGTGCGCCCAGAAAATTCTGACGCGCGTCGTAAGTCTGCGATGACGCGACGGACATTGTGATGCTCCTGATATGATTGGTCAGGAATGTAACGCGTAAAGTCGCGGCTTGGGAGGAACAGGGTTTCGTAAAGCCGCACGCAGTAGGATTACTCTTGGCAGGTCTTGCCTTCAGGTAGAAGTTAGTTCCCTAGCTAATCTGCGTCAGATGAATATTTCCAGGCAAACAAAGAAAGCTCAATCACTAGGCTGCCAAGCGTTAGCAGCATTCGCCATCGTCGTTTGCTGTCGTCAGCTTTAGAGACCTCTGTTGCCTGCAAGAAGCTGAATGGTTCCAGACTGTACACAGACGCGGTTCCTCCCCTGTCTTTTCGCTTCGTAAAGCGCGGCGTCTGCAGCCGAAAGGAGTTCTTCCCCGGCATCTTCAGGCCCCACCTTGCAAGAAGTAAGGCCGATGCTGATTGTCTGCCTTGGCGGTGAGCACGGCAGAGATTGGAGCTCCGTCAGTTGGACGGCAAGCCTTGCACATTCGGCAAGATGGCTTCCGTGTCCAGCATCACAGTTTGGAATGAGGGCCACGAATTCTTCGCCACCGTACCGAGCGACGGTTCCATCAGTGAGGGCACTTGCGATTGATCCCGCGATCGCCTGTAAACACAGGTCACCCGCCTGATGCCCGTAGGTGTCGTTGAAGTTCTTGAAGTGATCGACGTCGATGAGCATCACCGTTACGAACGATCCATTTTCTCTTGCCTCGCGCAGCGTATCTTCAAGAACAAGCGTAAATTTGCGCCTGTTGGCAAGGCCTGTCAGCGGATCCTCGAAGGCTGTCGCCGCCAGCTTCTCGTTTGCAAGGTTGAGCTGCTGGTTTTTCTTGGTGATCTCATCCAGCAGTTCGACTGCGAGCTGCTCTGCACGCAGCTGTTTGAGCCTGTTTTTTACCATCAACCTGATGAAGGAAATCAGGAACCAAAGGTAGACTACACCTCCTAGGATGAGGACATGGTTTCCCGAAGCAAAGGCGGCGACACACATCAATCCGATCACGAGCACGATGTTGATGATAGCCGTGCCGGGTATCATATATGCGCGCGCTGCCGATCCTTGAACAATAGCGCATATGGCGGCAACGATAACGGTTTGGGTGGTGGGTGAGCCTTGATATAAGATGAGCGCGCCCGAAAGACCCCAGCTGGCACCTGATAGGGCGGATCCTGCGACGAAGAGCTGTGTCCAACGGTGACTGAGCGGGCCTTTCTTTCTTCTCTTGAAGAGCGCTTCAATAAAGACACGGAAAAGAAGGCTGATCACAACCAAGAGGGCTGCGTATATGGCCACCTGAACGGCGCCGAACGAACCAGCGCTGAAAGCGCTTAGGCAAATTCCCAACGTCGCGGCAACATGCGGTCTGCTGTTATACAATTCCGCCAGTGCATCCTCGGTCTGCCTGGACGAGGAAACCTCGGCTCCCACGAAGGTGAAGGGATTCAACATAGATATGAATCGCATTCCACTTCCCCTCTGCGGAGTTTGGTTCTCATCGTTGCGATACTGCGGTCGGCAACGTCTCCGGCATTCAAAATGATACGCTGTGTAATGCCGATACCATAGCTTTTGTTCGTAAACGAGGTTTCGCCAATACAATTCCCAGGTAAAACAAGTTGCCTTGATGTCGGATAACGTGCGCTCTTAGCGACAGCACTGAGCAAAGGTGCGATGAGTTTCGATGCCCAGTCCACTCCGCGCTCTAAACTGAACCGGGATATCTACAGTTACTGGATAGACACCTATCGTCTTGCCGAACGATGCCTTTGTGATTTTGACGCCCCGCACAGCTAAAGGATGGCACCTCGCGCCCAGCCGGAATATGCGTCTCACCTTCGCATAAAGCGGTTCGGAGAGTAGGCGCTGGGATCGATATAAGTGGGCTCGGCACTCATCATTTCCGCGATGAGGCGTCCCGTTGCCGGCCCTAGCGTTAGGCCGTGATGCGCATGACCAAATGCGAACCACAACCCGTCATGTTGCGGGGCCCTGCCGATGATTGGCAGCATGTCAGGCGTGCAAGGGCGAGCACCCATCCAAGGCTCCTGGTCCAATCGCTCGCGCAAAGGGAAGGTTGCGCGTGCGACAGCCTCGGCACGCTCCAATTGGACCGGCGTCTTCGGTGCGTCTAGCGTTGCAAACTCGGCGCCCGTCGTCAGGCGGATGCCGCGATTCATGGGCGCTAAGAGATAGCCGCGTTCAGAATCAAGCAGCCAGTTGTTGAGTACGGCATTGCCGTCGGACGCATAATGCATGTGGTAGCCGCGCTTGACCCCAAGCGGAAAACGGTATCCCAGGCGTCTCGTTGCCACCATGGCCCAAGGTCCGAGTGCCAGAACCGCTGCATCTGCTTCTACCGGCCCATCTGCGGTCATGATTTTCCAGCCGTTTCCAGCCCTTCCGAAAGAATTGGCATCTGCCCGCATGAAACGGCCGCCGAGGCTTTCGAAGTAACGGCTATAGGCAGCAACCAACGCCTGCGGATCCCGCACTGACCATGGTTCCGTCCAGCGAAGCGCGCCTGCGAACTCGCCCCGTAGATGCGGTTCGGCTGCAGCCAACTGCTGCGCGTCGAGCTCTTCATACCGGACGTCGTAATCGCGATGCCATGCTACGGCATCCGCAAGATCGGCATCGCGCTTCTCATTCGTGCGATAAATCTTCAGCCAGCCCTTGCGCTCGATAAGACCGTCCGCGCCGGCAGCCTCGATAAGATCCCTATGCTCGCTGATGGAGTTTTCGATCAAGGGCGCATAAGCCTTGGCAATGGCGGCATGACGGCTTTTATTCGAGTGCCACCAGTAGCGAGCCAGGAATCCTAGCTGTTTCGGTAGCGCGCGCATATGGTAGTGAACATCGGCGCTGTTGTTCAACGCATAGCGTAGCACCATGCCGAGTTCTTGTGGGAAAGCGTAAGGAAAAACACCCTCGCGTTGAATCAGTCCTGCATTTCCGAACGAGGTCTCGTTTCCCGGCTCTTTACGATCGGCCAGGACTACTTGATAGCCGCGGCGCTGAAGATGAATAGCCGTGGAAACACCGATAATTCCGGCTCCGAGAACGATTGCACTCTTTGTCATGATCCGTCTGCACTTCCCCACGTCGATAGCCAGCGGAACATGCCTTCAGAGGAACGGGCGTGCAAACGAAAAGTGAGGCTATACCAGGAGCGTCATGCGCTCACAGTCGGTTCCTTAAAGCGCAGCGGCTTGGCCGTTCATATCTGGTGCTGAGGCTTTATGAGCTCAATTGCTCCAAGCTTTTCCGACAAGATGCGGCCCGTCGCCGCGATGACTACTTCATCTTTCGCAGACGGTGGTAGAAGAGCCTTGCCTTGAGGCTCAGAGGAGGAAGAGGCGCGCCGAGCCCCACCCGCAGCACCAGATTGTAAAAGCTGCCCGGTGTCGGATGACAAACAAGTTCACGCACTATTGCGTCGGAAATATTATCATAAAAACGCCAGCCGCCGGTGCGCATCTGCAGGGCCATCATGCGCGTAGCAGGTTGATAAAAACAGGCTCGCAACAAGTTCGACCTAAGTTCGAACTTCATCATTTTCCGGCTGGACTGGCGGGATCTGATGTTCCTCATACATCCTGTATGGTGAGCAATTGCTTGATAAACAAGGTTAATTTACTGTTAATCTTAGCAGACAAGGTTAATGCTGAAACGGCACACCACGTGTCGTATCAGGACGCAACAGATTGTCTCGGTAAGGAACTGTTAAGCATAGAGCGTGTGTCCAAATGTGACACGATTTTTCCAGCAGCCACTTTCTTTCCTCTCCCGCAAGGGGCGGGAGGGCGGGATATCCGTCAGGCGATATTGCTAATCCCGATCATCATCGATACCAACATCACGTCAAAAGTCAGGAACCTGTTGAGTTGCCATGATGCTGTCGGATGCTGGGAAGTCATGGTCAGCAAGACGCCGCCGATTTCTTTCGCTTATAGGGCTGACTGTTCTTTGCCTGGGGCTTTTTTTGCCCGGTCTCAGCCGCCTCCCACTTACAGATCGCGATGAGGCACTGTTTGTTCAGGCAAGCCGCCAGATGCTGGAGACCGGCAATTGGATCGATATCCATTTTCAGGACGAACCCCGCTACAAAAAGCCGGTCGGCATATACTGGCTGCAAGGTGCAGCGGCCGAGCTATCCGGCGATGGCGCTGAGGCGCCACTATGGGTTTATCGGCTGCCATCGCTTATCGGCGCTCTGCTGACCGTCTTGTTGACGTTTCTGATCGCGGAGCGACTCTCGGGTTCGACAGCAGGTCTTATAGCCGGCGCGCTGGCGGCGATGACTGTCGAGCTTGCCTTCGAGGCGCGGATCGGCAAGACCGATGCGGCGCTTTGTGCATCGATCGCCGCCAGCCAGCTTGCTGTCGCAATGATCTGGACCGATCCGACGCGTCGTCAGCACTTCTGGCGGAATGCTTTGTTTTGGACCGCTTTGGGCGTTGGGATTCTCATCAAGGGCCCTGTCGCGCCTATGGTTATCGGGCTGACATTGGTGTCGCTCATGGTCATGGATCGCTCGCTCGGTATCTTGCGCGCGCTATCGCCCTTGTATGGCGCCTCATGGCTTTTGATCATTGTTCTCCCATGGTTGATCGCCATCGGCTGGATTTCAGGCGGCGCATTCTTTCGAGACTCTGTTGGCAAAGATATGCTGGGAAAAGTCGGCGCGGGTCAGGAAGGACACGGGGCTCTACCCGGTACGCATCTTCTAATCGCCATCGGCACGTTCTGGCCGCTCTCCGCCTTTGCACCCGTGGCTTTTGTTTGGGGCTGGCGCAACCGTGCTGAAGCGGTGTCGCGTTTTGCATTTGCCTGGGGCGTGCCGGCTTGGATCGTCTGCGAGCTAGTTGCAACAAAACTGCCGAATTACGTGCTGCCGATGATGCCCGCTCTTGCCGTTTTGGCGGGCGTTGCTCTTGCGCAAGCGGGATTGGAAGGCAATAGGCGACTAAACCGGCTCTGGTATTTTCATATCGTGACGGGTGCATTGCTTATCGGCATCGGTCTCAATGTTCTTGTGTATCATGTTCAGGGCACGTTGAGCCCGTGGGGCATTTTGCTTGGAAGTGCCGTAATCCTCACGGCCTTTTTGTCTTGGCGCTTTTGTTGTCGCGACAGGCTGAAAGCGGCAATGGCTGCTCTTTGCCTGACTGGAGTGATAGCCTACGCTCTCGCCTATGCCGTGCTTCTACCAGCCGCAGATCAGCTATGGCTTTCCGACCGTATTGCCGATGCGGCAAAAAGAGACGCGAAATGCGCATCGCCACAAATTGTCATCGTGGGATACTATGAGCCGAGCACCGTCTTTAGGCTCGGAACGAACATCTTGAGGACGGATCCGGAGACGGGCGCACAGGCCTTCTTGAAAGCGACATGCGCTTTTGCCGCAGTTGAGGAACGTCAAATGGCCGACTTCCAGGCTTCGTTGACGACAGCTGGTCAACAGATGTCGCCAATAGATACCGTCCAGGGTCGCAACATCAACGGCTTCAAGCTGCGCATCATGAGGATTTTCGCAAAGTAGCGCAGACCGAAAAATGCTCATCAGCATTGTTCGATCTGGATCACCCTGATCGACAGAATGTATTGATCGAGCTGATCATCAGGTCTTTTGCGCAAAGCGTTGCCATGGCTCCAGAAGAGCTTTCAGAAAGATGGCGGCGCCAGTTTTACGCCGCCAGTTCCTGTTCATGGAGTGTTATCGCGTCACGCCGAGCACGAATGCGACCGCGGCCACGAGACCAAGCGCCACGAGAGGACGCTCACGAACGCGATCTTCGATGTCTCTTGCAAAATCTCTGGTCTGTGCCTTGGCGACCCGCGCTGTGCCGGAAGCAAGCTGGCTTGCCGATTCAGTCAGTCGATTGGCTTCTGTTTTCAAAGCGTGAATTTCTGCACGTCGACTATTTTGTCCAAGCCGGCTGCCTGTGTTCTCGTGTGTCGCCTCTAAAGCCTCATCGACCAGGGAATACCGATTGTCTCGTTTTGAGGCTTGGCCAGCTCCATCCAACGCGTAATCTGTCGTCGTCCGACTGGTAGAAACTGCTGTATGTGTCGCCGATACGGGATCAGAAGCCGGAAAAGTATCTTCAAGACCTTTTTCCAACTCGCCGCGATCAGCACGTTCACGCTGTGCCGCCTGTTCCTTCTTCAAGGATTGAACTGCCGGGGATTCATTTGGATTTGGCATTGTAGTCCTCCATGTTCTGCAACCCAAATTCGGCAGGCCCGTCGAAGTTCCGTAAGATTTGCATCGTCTTTGGGAAAACCAGCATGTTGACGGAAAGGGGCGCACCATAGACAAGGGCTAAGCCGTTTCTCAACCTGTCGGTCTCGGTTGCACTGGCCAAGGAGTAAGATGTTGAAAAAGCGCGGGCCTCGGCAGCGGCTGATCATTGCCTTGCCCGTCCTCTTGGCAATCACGAGCCCTGCTGGAGCCGAACCATCGAACATGCCGTCCGTGAAGGAAGAATGCTTTTATTCCGGGGCGATTGCTTCGGGGCAGCTGCTTTGCATTCGCAAGTCGTCTTTCAATAAAGACCTGTGCAGCGTCATTGAACGCTTAGCGGCCGATCGCAATCTGCCTGTCCCGTTCTTTGCACGATTGATATGGCGCGAAAGCCTGTTTCGGCCGGAGGCGGTCAGCCCGAAGGGCGCAGAAGGGATTGCGCAATTTATGCCTTCCACTGCGCGAGAAAGAGGTCTTTCCAACAGCTTTGATGTTGTGCAGGCGCTCGATGCCTCGTCCAAATACCTTGATGAACTGCGTCTGCGATTTGGCAATCTTGGCTTTGCGGCGGCGGCTTACAATGCTGGCGAGGCGGGATTGCAGCGGTTTCTTTCGACTGGCCGCTTGCCGCTTGAAACGCGCGACTATGTTTTTGCCATCACCGGAAATCAGATTGAGACCTGGCGAGACGCTCCGCCACAAATCGCAGCTCCGGCCCTGGAGGAAGGGCAAAGCTTTCAGGAAGGCTGCCTTCGACTGGCCGATACGCGTCAAATGAATGAACCGGTGCTGACAGGCTCAGCGGATTGGGCGCCATGGGGCGTGCAGCTTGCAGCGCATTATAATCCTTCGGTTGCCGACCGGCTGTTTGCTAATGCCGTCACAAGGCTGCCTGCGCCTTTGAATGCGGAGCGCGCTGTTATTGTTCGTCAACGGGGTGGGAATTTCGGCCGTCGTGCGCGCTATGCTGCACGCATCGGACGCGAAACGAGGGGCGAGGCGGCAAAGCTATGTGCTTCGATTCAGGCTGCCGGGATCGCCTGCACCGTATTTCGGAACCGCTAATGCATGCTGCATTCTCATCGGCTGACGCTAAGCGCCACGACGAACTCTCTCGGCCTCGTCTCTGTGTGCTTAAGCCCCTGAAAAGCGATCTGCATGGCCGCGCATGAGCTGCGTCAATCGATCGATAACGGTTCTGATATCCTTTCGATGACGATCATCGTTGTTCATAACCAACCATTGGCGATGACGGAGGGCCTCCAGCTTGTCGCCGACCCTTTCCAATGCAGGATCGGCATCACCAACAAAACAGGGCAAGATGCCTTGTCCTGCGCCCGCACACAGCAAGTCGCGCAACGAACGCGGTCGATTGACGCGCAGTGCAATCTTGTCGGGCACGTTTTCATAGGGCCATCTCAAGTAGGCCGATATGGCGTTTTCTTCGCTGACGGCCACCCAACGATCCCAAAACGGCTCCGGGACTCCTTTGCGCCGATAAACCGCATAGGCGACCTCGCCCACGGCAACCGCAGCCAGATGCACTTCCACCGGCTCGACAGCGCGCACACCGATATCGCTCTCACGATGCGCTAGTGTGGCGCGTTGTTCTGATATGAGGAGTTCAATCCGAAAAGGATCGGCGTGCGTGAGAATAAATTTGATTTCGCGGCTGAAGAACCAGGCGATCCAGGTTCCCGCCGCAATTTTGATGCTGGGCACGCCACTCGTTGCATCGCGCCAAGCCTCGATATTGCGGCTTGCTATTTCCATTTGCCGAACGCGCTCGAACAGCTCGCGCCCCGCTTGCGTGAGTGCGTAGCCAGATTGACTGCGATTGAAGAGCGAGAGCCCCATCTCCCGTTCGAAATCGAGCATGCGTCGGCCTATCGTGGCGCTGCTCAACCCAAGGACCGTACTTGCGGCGTTCAAGCTCCCGTGCTGCGCCAGCGCGAGAAAAATCTGATACCCGTCCCAAGCCGTGTTTTTCATGTTCGGGCCATGTCGTTCATTTTCGATGGATTCAGCGCCATTCCTTCTGCCTCTATGAGAAAGGCATCGAAGGACGAGAGGTGCCGAACAATGGATCAGATACTTATAGCAGCGATCATCGCCCTGAAAGATCGCTTTGAAACGCCATCAAAGAATGCGGAAGAGGATTTCTACCGTCGCCATGGCCACATTCACGGCAACTTCAACTCATCATTGCTGCGCGCTCTGATGAGCTTCGTGAAAGCCCCGTTCATTCGTGCCATGGCCTGGACTGCCAAACGACGAGCATGTTCTGGAAATGCTGAGACGGCGCAAGATTCAGGTCGATATTGTATATCTTTCGAGGAGCGAAGCATCGAAGATGGATTGAAAGTTCGTTCACTCATTCGACAGATCCTTTGATGTCGACTGCTCCGACTTAAGTCCGGTGTGAGACGAACCAAAGTCTAATCCCCTTGAAATTTCGGAACAAGTCGAAGATCCAGGAGTCGTTCAGGGCGTATGACGGATTGAAATGATCGTAGCTAAGATGGAGAGTGTCGTTGCTGAGAAAGGGCAAATTTTCGATTCCTGTTGTCAGGACGTCATTCGAATGATCGCATGTGATCGCTTGGCTGAGCATTTCGTTCAGACGTAAGAGGAGAGGAGGTGAGGTGGAATGGGTATCTCCAGGCGCGGCTTCATCGAATTGGTCTGTTCTGGCGCAATGTCAATTTGCGCTGCAGTCTCTCCGCTTACCCTCAGTTTCGACGGGTCGCTCCATGCCGTAGTTCCGGAAGCTGAAGCTCGCAATGGCGGCGGCAACGGGAACGGCGGCGGTGGTGGCAATGGCAACGGAGGAGGTAATGGCGGTGGAGGTGGAAATGGAAATAGCGGGGGGGGCGCAAACGGCAATAGCGGTGGAAACGGCGGCGGCAGCAACAATAGTGGTGGCGGCAGAGGAAACAGTGGATCTGGTAGTCAGGGACCTGACAATTCCCGGCGCGACTCTGATGCTAGCTCCCCGTCCTCAAATGCCAATTCGCCCTCGTCGGACGTAGAAGCAAGACAGGATCCAGACGGCTCCATCGATGTCCAGCATAGCAATGGGATAACAGAAACCTTGCGCCGTGGGCGGTATGTCATGGAAGATTCCAAGGGACGCACCATTATAGACAGGGCTGCAACGGCTCAGGACATTCGACGTCTGAAAGAGCTTTTCAACTGAACCTGATATCGCCGATCAAACACGCCCTGCCGGCATGAACCAAATGAGAGCTGTCTGACACTCTTGCCGCGTCGGCCTGACAGCGGGATGCATCAAAATGACTATCGCCGACCATGCCAGACCAAAGCGGCCTCTGTTCTGTTTGAAACGCCGAGCTTCGTCAGAATCTGGGTCATATGGTGTTTGACCGTTTTCTCCTGAAGGTCCAGACGAAGACCAATATGCTTGTTGGAAAGGCCTTCCGCGACAAGATCCATCACTTCTCGCTCGCGTGGCGTTAGCGCATCTTTCTTTGAAGGCTGTCCAGCGAAGGAGCTTTCCATCAGCTTTGCGGACATGGAAGGCGAAACGTAGCGCGATCCGGCTGCAATTGTCCTGATAGCCTCTGCCAAACCTTTCGAGCCGACGCCTTTCAGGACATAGCCCTTGGCTCCTCTGCGCAGAGCATCGGCCACGATATCGACCTCCTCGGACGCCGTGAGCATAAGCACGTTGGTTGTTGGGCTTCTGACCAAGACGTCGCTGATCGCCTCGATACCGCCGCCCGGCATTGAAACATCCAAAAGCAAGACATCCGGATGATGAAGGGAAGCAAGTTCCGCAGCGTCCTGGCTGCTTGCGCCTTCTCCGACGACAACAAAGCCTGCGGTTTCTGACAGGCTCCGGCTAACACCTTCACGAAAAAGCGGATGGTCGTCAATGATCCCGATGGTAATGGCAGTCATTGCATGTCCTCCATTTCGGCACGTCCGAAACTCATTGTCACGGTGGTTCCCTGCTGTCCCGTTACAACGTTGAACTCGCCGCCGAGACTGTCGATCCGCTCGCGCATTCCTGCCAGCCCAAGACTTGTAGGCCGGATTTCGCTCGGGTCGAACCCGTCGCCGCGATCGCTCACCTCGACATGGATCCGGCCGTTGCGGGCCACAGCCTTGACCGATTGCTGAAGGCCGCCGCCATGCCGATAGGCATTATTTAGCGCTTCCTGAATAAAGCGGTAGACACAGATTTTGACGGCAGCGGCGAGCTCCGGATCTTCAGAATCGATATTGGTATCGACAGCCGTTTTTGTGTTCCGTTGATGAGCGTCGACCACGCGCTCGACGATTTCTTTAAACGACGCACTTTCGATCTGGGGCAACATCAGCCCCTGACAAATATTTCTGATTTCAGTGATTGCCTCGGCAAGGCTGGAGCGTATCCAAGACAATTCCTGTTCCCGGACGTCCGGTTTCGTGGAAGCATCGATGAGCACGTCGCTGTCGAGCCGCAGGGAGGCATATGCGATGTGCTGCGTCGGACCATCGTGCAGATCAGCGCCGATGCTTCTGAGATAGGTCTCGTTAAGCGCTGCGACCCGCTGCGAAGCGCGTCTAAGTCGGCGCTGTAAAGCTTGGTTCTCTGAAAGAAGGGAAGAAAGTTCCTCTACCCTGTTCTTGAGGTCGCTCCGCTGCGCCTCTATCGTTCTGTTGCCGCGAAAAACAATGGCTGACAGGGTGAAGAAAAAGAGCAAGGTTATGCCTGCGACTGCCAGCCAGCTTTCGACCCTGGCGCGGCCGAGGCTTGCATCCAGACCATCGGCGCTCTCATAAAATTCCGCGACCGCAACCGCCTGCCCAGACCACGGTTGCAGCACCGGATTGTAAATCTCCATCAAGGCTTTACCGAGAAGTCGTTCCTGAGCGCTTTCAGGATCTTTTGCAATTTCATAACGCGCCACCAGTGTGCCGGAAAACGCTTGCTGCAATTTTGCATTGACTGGAAATTTGCGCCCGACGAGAGCCTTGTTATTGGAATAAAGCACCGTTCCGTCATTGCGCCAAAGGTTGAACGAAACGAGGCGTCGTCCCAAAGCGCCTTGTCCGAGTGTTTCATCCAAAGCTCGGGCTGCGCCATCATCGAGCAAGGCTTGACGCTGCATGTCTGGCAAAAGCGGGGCAATGACACTATCGACATAGAGCGCCGTTGCCGCGCCGTAGTTGTGAATCACCGCGTTTTGGATGAGGCTTGTCACGATAAGACCGACGCTGATCAACGCCACGATGGACACAATCCCGCCCGCGAAGAAGAACTGTGAGGCGAGGGAGGAGGTATTCCAACGGCGGGACCACTTCATTTGCAACCTTCGAGCGTCTATTCGCTGAAGCTATTGCAGCAAGAAAAGATTTCCAGGCCCGCTCAGTCGCGTACGTCTCTGGAATCAATGATATTAGCTCCTTGAACGCTGCGGGTCAGGGAAGGCGTCTCTCCTGAAAAAGCTGTCCCGAAAATATAAAGCATGGCGGCAAGAAAAACGATCAGCGCAAGCAGCGACGCATTCCAGGCCACCGGCAAACTGCGAGAAGATACCTTGTTTCTCATAATGAGCTCCTTCTTTCCGTAATCGCAACGGAAATATCTTCTCTGCGTTCCCGACCCCGGACTTCATACCGATAGGACCATGGGACCATCGACCCAAACGACAATCCGATAGCGGCATTGGGGGATAAAGCCAGAGTTCGGACTAAGGTCGGGGGTAGGGGTGGACTGAGGTCGGGGTAACGGAACTGGCTGATGAAATGCTCGTTGTGTCGCCAGCGGTCGCCAAGAAGGCCCGCACGGAGAACACAAGGAGGATCAAATGCTCTCCAAGTTGATTATTGGCGCGGCCACCGCTGTGGCCCTTACATCGGGCGTTTCTTTTGCCCAATCTTCAACGGTCAACGGCGCTGCCGGCGGCGCGGTGACAGGTGCTATTGTCGGAGGTCCCGTCGGCGCTGCAGTTGGCGGTGTCGCTGGCGCGGTTGTTGGAACGGCTATTGATCCACCGCCACAGAAGGTTGTCACCTACGTCCGCGAGGCTCCAGCTCCGACCGAGCGTGTCGTCGTGCGCGAGAAAGTGGTGGTTGGTGAGCCGCTCCCAGAAGCTGTCGTGGTCACCCCAATTCCTGAAAATCCAAGATACGCCTACGCATATGTCAATAATGAGCGCGTGATCGTGGAACCCTCATCCCGCAAAGTCATTCAAGTGATCGAGTAATCAATTCGAGGCGCGGCAAGTCCGCGCCTCGAATTCCACTGGTTGGTATTCCGAAATTTAGACAATGTGAGGCTGTGAAATGAAGGCGCTTGCCTCTCTTATCTTCTCGGTAGTAAGCGTCATCGGCGCCTGTATAGCAGGTTCGGCGATCGCCACAATTTTCATGGCGAGCCCAGCCTCGTCAAATGCGCCTCAACCTTCCGCGGCAGATCTTTGGACCAGTGCTCCGGTGCGGGTCGATCCGGCTCAGCAAAAGTTCGAGCGGGTAAGCCCGCTTTTATCAAGCTACGCACAGAACGAACCGCCAGTTGTTGATAAGCTTGACACTGAAGTCGCCGTGAGTAACGCGGCACCCGAGGCAGCGCAAAACGAACTTTCCCCTGACCACGTTTCCTGGTGCATGGATCGCTATCGTTCCTATGATCAGGCAACAGACAGCTACCGGACGTATAGTGGTGAGATGCGCGGCTGCCATTCTCCCTATGACCGGCAGTCCGTTGGCTCCAATTCCGATACCACGGCCGCCGTTACACCTCAGGCCGCCGCCTGGTGCGCTCAACGCTATCAATCTTATCGTTCAGAAGACAACACCTATCAGCCCTTTAGCGGCCCAAGGCGCCAATGCGAGGCTTCGGACGGCGACCTTGCTCAAGCTTCGAATTAGAACCGATTGTTCCATTCGTCTCAGTTCGGCGTGGCCGGGAACCATCTGGGCGAGTTCAACCACCAGTAGCGTCTGACGAATGCGGCGATAAGATCATCATTGCCAAGACGCTAGCCTCTTTTGATAGATCATGATTATCTGGCGGAAACGAAACACCGACCCGAACTTTGCCATTTAGGAGATGCTTTGAAAGCGCAATGTTGATCGCGTCGATGTCAAAGCGATCGCGCCGGCGATCCGGTGTCATTGGCAGCCGACAAAAGAAGCTTGGCGTTTGACACCAAGTGGGAGGCAAAAGTTGAAGCACGAGACTGGATCAGGAAGCCGTATCTCTCAGACGAACCTTACGGCAGACAATACAAGGGCGGTGGATGAAAATGATCATTCCACGATGCAGGCGTTTTTGTCTCAAACCCAACAGGCGGAAGTGTCCTTGACGATCAACAAGGATGCAGGGTTCAGAGCCAAGGCGCAGATCACGAATGGTGGACTTCTGTCCGTCGCTGTTCTGGTCTCAAGTATCTTGCTGACGACCTCCGTCCTCGTTCATGTTGCGATCCGCGATGGCAAACGCCGTCGATGGTAAAAAGTTTTGTCCAGCGCAACTGCGCGGTCACCACTTCGAGGCCACCTCTACTCAAATTTCCACCCAGGATCGCGTTTGCGCTGATTGCGCCATGGCATGCACCACTTGTTCGATCTGCAACCCAAGCTCAAAGTTGATGACATGCGCATCGCTGTCGCCGTTTATCGCCTTTAGAAGTTCATTGCATTCCGCCACCTTGAGTTCATTGAAGCCAAGGCCGTGGCCAGGGGCGGGAATGAAGTCGCGGTAGGGTGGATGTGCCGGTGCTGCGAGCAGCGTGCGAAAGCCCTGTAGAGGGGCAGGATCCTCGCTTGTGTAAAGCTGCAATTCATTCATCCTTTCCTGATCGAAAAGGATCGCGCCCTTCGAACCGAAGATCTGCAAGGCAATCCTGCCTTTCCGGCCCCAGGCAGAGCGGTTGACCATCAGCACGCCGGACGCATCCGCCGTACGAAAGAGCGCCTGCGCAATATCGTGGGTCTCCACATCGCGCATTTCACCAACTTTCACGGGTCTTGCTTGATATGGTTTTGTCATATCGGCGACCACGGCGATGATCTTGCCGTGCAGCACCAGCAGGAGAGAAAGGGGATGCACGGCGAAATCGTCCAGTGCGCCATAACCGAAGGCCTTTTCGCTCTTCCAAGAGAAAACTTGATCAGGATCGGCCATGAAATCCTCATCCATTTCCAATCTGATGTGATTGACGACGCCAATCCGGCCTTGTGCGATCAGCTGACTCGCCAGTCTGATCATCGGATTCTGGATGTAATTATAGCCGAGAATAGCAACTCGGTCCGACCGGGCTGCTGCATGCTGCATGCGACGAGCATCCTCCAATGATGTCGCCATCGGTTTTTCGCACCAGACATGTTTGCCGGCCTCTAGCGCCGCAATGGCCATCTCAGCATGATAGGGATTTGGTGCGGCAATCGAAATGACGTCAATTGTCGGATCCTGGAGAAGGTCTCGCCAGTTTCCGGTACCATGCGCAAAACCAAGAGTGCTCGCCTGACGCGTCGCCAGTTCCTCCGTCGCATCGGCGAGCGTCATGAGCCGGGGTCTTTCGACATGACCAAAAACCGTTGCAACAGAAGTCCATGCCATGGCGTGACACTTGCCCATATAGCCGGATCCAATAAGCCCAACTCCCAATGCCATGGCATCCTCCTTGCCGTTGTGATTTCAGCTGAATTTTTGTCGCAAACTTCCGGCTTTGAAATACCTAGAATCTGACTTGGAACCATATCCTAATAGTCTGATACTGAGCGAAGATCTTGCAAAGAGGCATTCGTTCACGACAGATTGCGACGTCCACCTTAAATCTCATCATGGCGATTGGCAGAATCGACATCTCCGATCCATTCCAAGCGGAATGGATCGGAGATCTATTATGCAGAGATTTGAGTTCTGTCGAATACGCATCAGCAGCATCGACGATTTCCACTCCTAACCGCGGCGATGCAAGAGGGTCAGGCCGAACACAATCAGTCCCAGCAGCGTGACGACAAAGCCTGCCCAGGCGGTGGAGAGAAGACCGTAGCCGGCGCCCACCGCAACACTGCCCAGGCACCGATTGCATTGGCGACATTGAGCGAAGCAAGGTTCATCGCACCCATCAGGCTCGGGGCTTCCGGCGCGAATTTTGTCAGCCGCACCTGGATGGTCGGGATTGCCGCCATCATCGCCGCACCGACGCCGAACATGGCCGGGAAGAAGACTGCTGGAGCGGTACCGCCGAGAGCCAGCGCAGCCAGGATCAGAAGAGCGCTGCCGAAGCCAAGGATGATGCCGCGGGCGGGATAGCGGTCGGCCAGCTTGCCGCCGTAGATATTGCCCGCCGTCATGCCGATGCCGAAGAGCGCCAGAGCAACCGGGATCATTTTAGGCGACAGCTTGACGACGTCAGTGACCAGCGGTGCAATGAAGGTATAAACGGCGAAGATGCTTGAGATACCGAGTGCCGCGACGATCATCACACCCCAGACCTGCAGCTTGCGAAGCGAAGAGACTTCCTGGATGACTGGAACACCATCGAGCGCGCTGGTGCGCGGCACCCATTGGAAGATTGCGCCGAAGGCGAGAAGCGAGATGGCGGCCACGGCAAGATAGGTTTCGCGCCAGCCGATCGTCTGTCCCAGGAACGTTGCGAGAGGCGAACCGAAGATCGTCGCGACGGTTAGCCCCGTCATGACGATGGCGAAAGCTTTGCCTGCCTGCCCCGGTCCGACAATATAGGAGGCGACGACAGCGCCAGCGCCGAAATATGCGCCCTGCGGCATGCCGCTGATGAAGCGGGCGACCATGAAGAAACCAAGGTTTGTCGCCATAGCCGAGAGCACGTTGCCGGCGATGAACAGGCCCATCAGAGCCAGAAGCAGGGTACGGCGATTGAGGCGGGCAGCGGCCAGCGTCACGAGCGGCGCACCGATGACGACACCGAAGGCATAGGCCGCGATCGCGCCGGTCGCGTCGGGGATGCTGATGCCGAGGCTCTTCGAGAAGAGTTGGATGACGCCCATGCTGGCAAATTCCGAAGTTCCAATCGAGAAACTGCCGAGAGCCAATGCAAGCAGGGTCAGATTACGGGAGCGCGCGCCATCGGTTGGCGCCGGGACGAAGGTATTGGCTGCGAAGCGATGTCCATGATGATGATCCTTTCCGAAACCGTCGTGGGGAACAGTCCTTTGCGGAACTCGCGTCCGTGAGCTGCTCTGAAGATTAGATCTCACATCGGATGCGTGATCAGTAGACAGCGCTTATTCCCAGCATTTGAGAAAGCGTTTCACAGAAACCAGCCAACCTTCGGTGTCTGCATTTGATATTTCAGCCCAAATGACGCGCGACGGCGTGCTGGAGGCTTGCTAAAGATTACCGGTCTCGATGAACTCAGATCACAGGTTTGGACATGGATAACCGCGCAGGCGAAATGATGGTGTTCGTTCGGGTGGTGGAGGCGGGAAGTTTCTCGGAGGCGGCGCGGCTTATGCTGATGACGCCGTCGACGGTCTCGAAGCTGATCGCCCGGCTAGAATCCAGGCTGGGGGTTCGATTGATCGAGCGCTCGACGCGGCGATTGGTTCTGACCGTCGAAGGACAATTTTACTACGAGCGCAGCCAGGCGATGCTCGCCCAGCTGGATGAAACCGAGCAGCAGATTGCGCACGGAGGTGCGGAGGCCGAAGGCGTTGTGCGGATCACGTCCTCTGTCAGTTTCGGCACGACGGCTGTGGAGCCGATCCTGCCGGCGTTTTTCGAAGCCTATCCCAATGTGATCGTGGATTTGTCGCTGTCGGACGAAGTGGTCGACCTCTATCTGGATCGCACGGATATTGCGATCCGTGTCGGCAAGCTTGCCGACTCCAACCTGATGGCGCGCAAGATTGGCGAGACCAAACGCTGCATTGTGGCCTCACCGGCCTATCTGGAGCGACACGGCACGCCGACGACGCCAGAAGAGCTGGTCAATCACAATTGCCTCGGCTTCAATTTCCGTCGAGCCATGCCCGTGTGGCCGATGCGGGAGGGCGGGCGGATCGTCGAGCGCATGCTGAGCGGTTCGTTGCTGGTCAACAATGGCGACACCTTGAGGCGGATGGCGATTGCGGGCGTCGGTATCATACGCCTTGCCGACTATCATCTTCGCGGACCGATCGAGCGCGGTGAACTGGTCGAGCTTCTCGTAGACAGCGATATCGGCCTCGTGGACGAGGTTCATGCGCTTTATCGTGGCTCGCAATTCCTGCCGGCCCGCGTCCGTGCATTTCTGGACTTCGCGGTTCCCCGCATGCAGAAGTTTCTGCAGCCGCGTTGAAAAGCCGACCGAGGCGCTATGGCGTCCCGGCCGGCAGAAGCGTTTATGCGGTGGTTCAACCTTCGATCGGAAGCGGAGCTGCCGGATTGACAAGATCGCTATCGCGGAGTTCGCGCCAGAAATCCGCCGGGATGGTTTCCCGCAGGGCAGCGCCGTCCTCGGCTATGCGGGCGGGACGGCTGGCGCCTGGTATGACGGCGGCAACCGCAGGGTTTGCCAGCGCAAACTGCAAGCCCGCAGCCTTCATCGTAATGCCATGGCGATCAGCGATGGCCTTGATTGCAGCGACCTTCGCGAGGATTTCTGGCGTCGCCGGCGCATATTCGAAGTTCGGGCCGCCGACGAGTGCGCCCGAGCTGTAGGGGCCGCCTGCGACGATTCCAAGGCCGCGTTCGGCCACATCAGGCATGACGCGCTGCAGGGCGCGGTCGTGATCAAGGAGGGAATAACGCCCCGCCAGCAGGAAACCGTCCGGTTGGGGTTCATCCAGCGCCAGCAACAGCTCAATCGGCTCCACCTTGTTGACCCCGAGACCCCACGCCTTGATCACGCCTTCGTCGCGCATCCGGTCAAGCGCGCGGAATGCGCCCTTGCGTGCCTCCTCGAACCTGCCGAGCCATTCATCGCCGTAGAAATCCTGCGCGATGTCATGGACCCAGGCGATATCGATATAGTCGGTCTTGAGGCGCTTCAGACTGTCTTCGATCGAACGATAGGTCGCATCCTCGGTATAGTCGTTGACGATCTTGTTCGGCAGGCCGTATTTGAAAACCTCGCCCTTCTCGCCAAGATCGCGGGCGCTGACATCTTCGATCTCGTCCAGGATGAGGCGCCCGACCTTCGTGCTGATGACATACTGATCACGCGGCTTGCCAGCAAGCGCCTTTCCCATACGGATCTCGGCAAGTCCCGCGCCATAAAACGGCGCATTGTCGTAATAGCGAATGCCGTCATCCCATGCGGCCTCGACCGTTGCCAGCGCTTCCTGCTCGGGAATATCGCGAAACATGTTGCCGAGTGGCGCTGCGCCAAAACCAAGCTTGCTGGGCAGAATATCCTTGAGAGCCATCGTCTTGTCCTTTCGAGGTGGTTGAAACAGGTCTGTTCCTGTTGACCAACGAGATGGAAGAAGCAGCACCAGGCCGGTAGCCAAGGTGTGTTCGCAGGATCTTCGAAGGAAATTCACAAATCTCGCCGATAGCAATCTTGGTTGTGACGCCGTTTAGGCTGCCGGACTAGTTGGAATCACGGTGTGCTGGTTGCCCGGGAGAAGAAGGCGGCTTGGACAAGACCTTCATGGTGATTGCAGATGCGACGCCGCCACGCAAATGTTGCGAGGGCATCAGGTCGCCAATGATGCCAAAACGATATCCGGCACGACTGGAAAATCAAGGAATTACGAGGTTTTAGGGAGAATTGGCTGGGGAACCTGGATTCGAACCAAGATTAACGGAGTCAGAGTCCGTCGTTCTACCGTTGAACTATTCCCCATCAGACGGCCGCTTTGCGATCGTTGATGAGCGGGCTTATAAACAAATAAGGGCGGATTGCAACTGCCAGCTTGAAATTTTTTAGGTCTTCGGACCTTGAGCGGATTAACTGAATGCGTTCGGCGAACTCATTGTTAGCAGACACCCGGGGTTTGGCCGAAAGGGGGTTGGCGATTTCGGCGTTGACTGATATCTTGGTGTCAACGCAAAATTGAGAGAAGCGCCTGCTGCGTGCTGAATCCGCTAGACGGATAAGCCTCGCGCGGCGCCATGGATACAAACGTGGAAGACCCCGAAGGCGGCTCTGCGCCGCAGAAAAACGGGGCGCAGCCGGTGGAACGTGCGGACGGGAAGAAGTCTCGTCGGCGCAAGGGAAAGCGTGGCGGAAAGCCCCGCGGCCCGCATTCCGCTGAAGCCAATTCACCTGCCGCTTCTAGCGGGCAGGAGAAGCGCCTCAATGAAGAGCAGGTCACGCATCTGGCGCGCAAGCGCAAGCGACGTCGTCGTGGAAAAGGCGGCGGCTCGCCTGTTGTGGTGTCAGCGTCTCAAAGCACCCCCGACAAACTGATCATTGCCGTGGAGGTGAAGCCGGAAGCCGGCGCGCCAAAGCGCAATCGTCGCCGACATCGGGGAAAGCGTGGACTGCAAGGGCGACCTTTGACCGCTGCCCGTCCAGCGCCGGCAAACGGTACCGCCTCACTCAAGCTGGATGTCGATATTTCGGTGACGGGCAAGCCGGTCATATCTTCGGTCCAGGTCACCTCCGCGCGCAAGGAAGCCGCGCCGCGCGCAGGCGATTCTTTTGCCTCGGATGATCTTTATGCGGCGCTTGATCTTGGGACGAACAACTGCCGTCTTTTGATTGCACAGCCCACACGTCCCGGGCAGTTTCGCGTCGTCGACGCTTTTTCGCGTATCGTGCGCCTTGGTGAGGGCCTTGCGGTCAGCGGCCGGCTGTCTCAGGATGCCATGGATCGCGCCGTCGATGCTCTGCGGGTCTGCGCAAGCAAGCTGAAGAGCAGGGAGATCCGGCGCATGCGGCTGATTGCCACCGAGGCATGCCGGCGCGCTGAAAACGGACAGAGCTTCCTCGATCGAGTGCTCAAGGAAACCGGGCTTTCTCTGGAAATCATCGACCGCGAGACGGAGGCACGGCTTGCTGTTTCCGGATGTTCGTCGCTTGTCGGCCGCGAAACCCGCTCGGTTGTGCTTTTTGATATTGGCGGCGGCTCATCGGAGATTGCCGTCATCAGAATCGGCGAAAACCGCTTCAACCGACTGGCGAACCATATCACGCACTGGACCTCGCTGCCGGTCGGCGTGGTGACCTTGTCCGAACGCCATGGTGGGCACGATGTCACGCCGGAAAGCTTCGAGGGTATGGTTTCAGAAGTCGAGGCCATGTTGTCGGCTTTTGAATGCCCTGACATCAGTTGCGAAGAGCCTGGGGATTTTCATCTGATTGGAACCTCCGGAACCGTGACGACGCTCGCCGGTATCCATCTTGATCTTCCGCGCTACGACCGTCGGAAGGTTGACGGTGTCTGGTTGACCGATGACGAGGTTACCGCGATGCAGAGCAAGCTGCTATCGTGGGACTTTGAAAGCCGTGCGGCCAATCCCTGCATCGGGCCTGATCGTGCCGATCTTGTCTTGGCTGGCTGCGCTATTCTTGAGGCGATCCGCCGTCGCTGGCCAAGCCCGCGCATGCGTGTTGCGGACCGGGGCTTGAGGGAAGGGCTTTTGACCGACATGATGGCCGATGATGGAGTTTGGCGTCGCCGTCACAGGCGCCCGAGGCAGAAATAGCGAAGGATCGTCCCGACTGCTGCGCTGAGGTGCATTCGTTCGGACGACACGGATGAAAGTCATAGTCTAGCGTCGTTCGCGCCCCCTTGGAGACTGCGCCGCGCTACGAGACAGGAGTACGCATGACGAAGCCACCCATTGCTGGCAATCGCACCGGCCGCAAACTCGGCCAGCGGGTCAAGAAAAAGAAGATGAAGGCGTCCTCTCGCCAATGGCTGGAGCGCCATATCAATGATCCATATGTCCAGCGCGCTCAACTGGAGGGCTATCGTGCCCGCGCTGCCTTCAAGCTTCTGGAGATCG
This sequence comes from Oryzifoliimicrobium ureilyticum, assembly GCF_037199735.1. Lineage (NCBI taxonomy): Bacteria > Pseudomonadati > Pseudomonadota > Alphaproteobacteria > Hyphomicrobiales > Rhizobiaceae > Oryzifoliimicrobium > Oryzifoliimicrobium ureilyticum. The sequence continues at coordinate 192,872 of NZ_JBBBVQ010000001.1, forward strand.
ATGAAAAGCATCAAATCCTGAAGGGGGCCAAGCGCATCATCGACCTCGGCGCAGCACCTGGAAGCTGGTCGCAGATCGCTTCGAAGGTGACCAATTCCACAGATGAAGACATAAGGGTGGCAGCCATCGACTTCTTGGAGATGGCGCCGCTGCCTGGCGTCAAGATTCTGCAACTGGACTTTCTGGATGCCGAGGCTCCGGCTAAACTGATGGAAGCCGTTGGGGGCACGCCCGATCTTGTCATTTCCGACATGGCGGCCCCGACGACGGGACACCACCGCACCGACCACCTGCGCACCATGCATCTTTGCGAAGTGGCCGCCCATTTCGCCGTTGAAGTTCTAGCGGAAGGCGGACATTTCCTGACCAAGACCTTCCAAGGTGGCACCGAGCGCGAGCTTCTGACCATGCTCAAGCAGCATTTTCGCCAGGTCGTGCATGTCAAGCCAGCGTCATCACGTGCCGAATCGGTTGAGATGTTCCTCTTGGCAAAAGGCTTCAAAGGCCGTCAGCCAGAACAAGTCGATTGAGTGAGCCAAAGTCTTCCGCAAAGCGGCAGGCTGTTCCTTATTTCGCCAAATTCTCGTGGAGCGGCTCGACAGCCGCTGCTTGTGCGGCAAGCCCGGCGCGGTGGCCGGAAACCGCAGCGCCAGCGTAGCGGTCCATTCGCCAGAACGGAATTGCGGCGATCACCGTCAAAATCGAAATCATGTAAAAGGCGATATGGAAATCGGTAACACCGAGCGATGCCCCGCGCACATAGATTGATCCTTCCAGAATCGCCGCTGCCACCGCAACACCCATCGCAAGGCTGATCTGCTGCATCACTGAACTGATGGACGTCGCTTGACTGGCTTCGGCATTCTCGACGTCCGAATAGGCCAGAGCATTGGTACCGGTGAAGAAGAAGGAACGCGAGAACCCGCCGATAAGCAGGACAAGGATAATCGTTATGTGCGGGGTGTCCGGCATGAAAAAGCCGGTTGCGATCGTGACGATCGTGGTGACCGCTGCTGCTGCGAGCAGCGCCGTCCTGAAGCCCACAGCCTCGAAGACACGCCGCGCCATGAACTTGGTGCTGATTGCGCCGATCGCGCCGGAGAAAGTGATCAGTCCCGATTGGAATGGTGTGAGGCCGAAGCCGAGTTGCAGCATCAAGGGGACGAGAAAAGGAATGGCGCCGATACAGATGCGAAAAATGTTGCCGCCGATGATCGAGGCTCGGAAGGTTGGATTCCTGAAAAGGTTGAGGTTGAGGATCGGGGCAGGGTGTCGCTTCGCATGGTGGAAATAAAGAACACCGCAGATCAGTCCGATAATCGTCGTGCCAATCCCCAAAGCCGGCGGCAAGGCTGGAAGGCTGACCACCGACAGCCCGAAGACGACGCCGGCCGCAGACAGGGACGTCAGCAGGAAACCGACGAAATCAAGGGTTGGCGGCCTTTCCGCTTCGACGGCAGGAAGGAAAATCGTCGATAGGATGATACCGATAATGCCGACGGGTACGTTGATCAGGAAGATCCAGTGCCAGCTGAAATAGGTCGTAATAAAGCCGCCGAGCGGAGGTCCAGCGAGCGGACCGACAAGAGCCGGAATGGTCAGAAGCGCCATCGCTGACACAAGTTGCCGGCGATCAGTCGTTCGCAGCAGCACGAGGCGCCCGACCGGCGTCATCATCGCCCCGCCGACGCCCTGAAAGAATCGTGCAAAAACGAACTCTAGCAATGAACCTGAAACGGCGCACCAGATCGAGCCAACAACGAAGACGCCGATGGCCGCACGGAAAATATTCTTGGCACCAAACCGATCCGCCATCCAGCCGCTGACCGGTATGAAGACTGCAAGCGACACCATGTATGACGTCAGGGCAAGCTTCAATGTGATCGGCCCGACGTCGAGATCCTTTGCAATGGCCGGAAGAGCCGTCGAAATGACGGTAGAGTCCATCTGCTCCATAAAGAGGGCAACTGCAAGAATAAGCGGGACAATACGGTTCATAATGAAAAGCTCTGGAGGGGTGGCGCAATTTGGGGCTTGTGTAGTCCTGGGGGACGCCCATGCCAATAACGCGGGAGTACTGTCGCAGTTTCATAGGGTCACGTCTGCGTGATGAGACTTGTCTGGCTTGCAAAAAATCGCAACTTCTCGCGCGAGCCGCTCTGCCGGGGAAATGCATCGCGGCTTTGCGCAATTTGCGCCTGAAAGCTCTCAAGATGGGATGGAAAAATGCCAATGAACGATGGAATAGGACGACGCAGTTTCTTTACGGCCGGAGCCGGTATTCTTGCAGCTCCAATCCTTTTGCGGAACATGAGTGTTGCGCAGGCCGCAGACACTGCAGAAGGAAAGGGAAAGCAAGTGCCGCAGATCAGCCAGTTTAAACTGGGCAACTTCAACTTCACCGTAGTGCGCGACGGCACCGGAATACTTGAAAAGCCGAACGAAACCTTTGGCACGGATCAAAAAGCCGAGACTGTCGCGCAAGAGCTGGAAAAAAATTTCCTGCCAACCGACAAGATTGTCAACAGCTATTCCCCAACGTTGATCGATACCGGGGCCGAAAGGGTTTTGGTCGATACCGGTTTTGGCGCGTCGGGTCGCGAAAAGGGAAGCGGTCAATTGCTCGCCGGGCTGAAGGAAGCCGGTTATGATCCCACCGATATTACCATCGTTGCCCTCACCCACCTTCACGGTGACCATATCGGCGGCCTCATGGAGAACGGCGAGCCGGCCTTTAAAAACGCGCGCTATGTGACGGGGGAAACCGAGTTCAATTTCTGGACGGATAAAGCGCGCCAAGGAACGCCAGCGGAAGGAAACCATAAGGCGGTGATGGCCAATGTTGCGCCGCTGAAGGATCGTTTCACCTTTCTCAAAGACGGCGACACTATCGTTAGCGGCATGAGCGCAGTGCTTGCTCCGGGCCACACACCCGGCCACATGATCTTCAATGTCGAATCGGAAAAAGCACGCCTAGTGATGACTGGCGATACGGCCAATCACTATATTCTGTCGCTTCAGCATCCGGATTGGCAGGTGCGTTTCGACATGGACAAGGCGCAGGCGGCTGCGACCCGTCGCAGAGTGTTCGACATGCTTGCTGCCGAACGGGTGCCATTCCTCGGCTATCATATGCCGTTTCCGGCTGTCGGATTCGTGGAGAAGTACCAAGACGGCTATCGTTTCGTACCGAAAACTTATCAATTCGATCTATAATGCTTCTGGGTCGCGGCCCCGATTAAAGCGGGACCGCGGCCGGCCCTTTGCCGAGGCTTTTTCAACTGTTGAGCGATCATCTTAGAAGCCCGCAATCAGCGCGCTGCAGCCATTCCTTTTTTGCTATTCCCTTCCTGTCATAGACGTGTTACCAGCCCTCGCCAACTTCCCAAGCAGTTATTGCAGACCGCCGGTGATGATGTTTCGTTCCGGACCGGTCGGCTTTTTAGATGAAGGAAATTGGCCATGGCTCGCATCATTGAAACGGCAACCGGGGCGGATGCCCTGACATTCGACGACGTGCTCTTGCAGCCGGGCCACTCGGAAGTCATGCCGGGACAGACCAATGTCACCACGCGCATTGCGGCCGGTTTCGAGCTGAATATTCCGATCCTCTCCTCGGCAATGGATACGGTGACGGAAAGCCGGCTGGCGATTGCGATGGCGCAGGCTGGCGGTCTTGGCGTCATTCATCGAAACCTCGACCCGATCGAGCAGGCCGAGCAGGTTCGCCAGGTCAAGAAGTTCGAGAGCGGCATGGTTGTCAATCCGGTGACGATCAACCCGGATGCGACGCTTGACGAGGCTCTGTCCTTAATGAAAGCGCATGGCATTTCTGGCATTCCGGTCGTTGAAAAATCCCAGCGCCTTGTTGGTATTTTGACAAACCGCGACGTGCGCTTTGCCTCCGATCGCGGCCAGAAGGTCGCCGAACTGATGACGAAGGATAATCTCGTCACTGTGAAGGAAACTGTCGATCAGCAAGAAGCAAAACGTCTTCTTCACAGCCATCGCATCGAAAAACTGCTCGTCATCGATGGAGAGGGGCGCTGCGTTGGCCTGATCACGGTCAAGGATATCGAAAAGTCCCAGCTGAACCCGAACGCAGCGAAGGATCTGCAGGGCCGTTTGAGAGCTGCCGCTGCCATCAGCGTCGGAGACGACGGTTTTGAGCGCGCCGAGCGATTGATCGATGCTGGTGTCGATCTCCTCGTGGTCGATACCGCGCATGGCCATTCGCAGCGCGTTCTCGAAGCCGTGACCATGGTCAAGAAGCTTTCCAACTCTGTTCGGATCATGGCTGGCAATGTGGCAACCTATGACGGCACGCGCGCTTTGATCGATGCGGGCGCCGATGCAGTCAAGGTTGGTATTGGCCCTGGCTCGATCTGCACGACACGTATCGTTGCCGGTGTCGGCGTTCCGCAGCTGGCGGCCATCATGGCCGCTGTCGAGGCCGCGTATGCTCAAGATATTCCGGTCATTGCCGATGGCGGTATCAAATTCTCCGGCGACCTTGCCAAGGCAATTGCAACCGGCGCTTCCGCTGTCATGGTCGGTTCGCTTCTTGCCGGGACGGAAGAAAGCCCCGGAGAAGTCTACCTGCACCAGGGCCGTTCGTTCAAAGCCTATCGCGGGATGGGATCGGTTGGTGCGATGGCCCGCGGCTCCGCAGACCGTTATTTCCAGGCTGAAGTTCGCGATACGCTCAAGCTCGTGCCTGAGGGCATCGAAGGCCAAGTCCCCTATAAGGGGCCTGTATCCGGCGTTCTGCATCAGCTGACGGGCGGTTTGCGCGCCGCCATGGGGTATGTCGGTGGTCGCGATCTCAAGGATTTCCAGGCAAAGGCGACTTTCGTGCGCATCTCTGGCGCGGGCCTTCGCGAAAGCCATGCCCATGATGTGACCATCACGCGGGAAAGCCCCAACTATCCTGGCTTCGGCGCCTGATCTTTATAAGAAAAGGAAGGCTCCGCAATGAAGGGCTTCACAGGATATGAAATGTTCTGGCCAATCGGCGCGCATGCAGCGTTGGTTTATGGCCTGTACGGTGTGCTGCGCGTGCGTCGTATGCGCATGTTTCGGGCCGGTCGTCTCAAGATCGATGAGTTTCGAGAAAACAGAAGCGAACCAACGGAAAGCCGGGTCGTCAACCATTGCATCGCCAATCAGTTCGAGTTGCCGATCCTCTTCTATGTGTGCTGCATCCTGACGTACATAACCGAAGCCGATAATGTGGTGTCCCTAGCCCTGGCTTGGCTGTTCATAGCACTGAGATATGCCCAGGCTTACGTGCATATTACGAGCAACAACATCAAAATTCGCAGCAATCTCTTCATGGCGGGTTTTGCCGCGCTTGGCGGCATGTGGCTCTGGCTGTTGATCTGGATGGCAACCAGCCCCTGATAATGCGACTTGCCTTTGGCGGCTTGCCAGTTACCAGCTGGAAAGGCCGCCATTACTGATCTTTAGCCGTGGATACTGGCGCACCAGTCCGTTACCAAGATCCGGCTCGAGGTTTTCGTCGACAACGGCGGGCGAAATATTGTCGAGGCAAGCAGCGATGTGCGCCGTGATGGCATTCATAAGAGACAGCGAAACGCCCGGCCGTTTCATGATGCCGATCTGGACAGGCGGAAGCGGCGGGAAACCGTCGGCTTGGCTCAGGACCTTCATCCCTGGCCGCAAAGCCGATTCGGGCATTACCGAAACGGCAAGGCCAGACAATACGGCCGCCGCGATCACCGTGCATGACCAGCTTGTGAAGAGGATCTGATGCTCCCGGCCCACCGCGTTGAGAGCAGCCGCGGCTTGCTGACGCCAGACGCAATCGCGCCTGCCGACCGCGAGCGGAACGGGCGCATCGTCCGGCAAAGGATGATTGGCTGAACTGACCCAGCATAGAGGCTCTGTTCGCACCACCTCAGACACACGCTCGCGCGGATTGTGGGTCACAAGAGCGATATCCAACTCGCCACGTTGTATGCGTTCGGCAAGATCGACGGATGGTTCGCAGGAAATGAAGAGCTCTACGTTCGGATGCGTCTTTGCAAAGCGGCCGATGATCTCGGGCATGAAACGCTCTGCGTAATCATCCGGTGTGCCGATCCTGAGGCTTCCTTCCAGCCGATTATCGTCGAAGGCAGCGATAGCCTCATTGTTGAGCCGGATGATACGCCGTGCATAATTTAGAAGCTTCTCGCCTTCCGTACTCAGTCGGTTGCCCCGTCCATCCTTGATGAACAGCTGTTTGCCGATCCGCTCCTCCAAGCGGCGCATCTGCATGGAGACTGCAGATTGCGTTTTAAAGACGCGGTCGGCGGCCTTTGTGAAGCTTCCAGAGTCAACAATGGCAATGAACGTATGCAGTTGATCGATGTCGAGCGGCGCTGTCATGCTTCACCTATAAAGTTCCCTGATGCTAATCATTAGAAACATTCGTTGGACTGATCAATAGTCCTGCGACATCTTGTCAATGCAATCAAGCAAACCAACCGGCCCGCAAAGCTGCGGCGCCCATGCTCCGATTTCGGCCGTCAGCCTTCTGCCTTTTCAAGGCGCGAGGGTGGACGTCCTCGCGCTCGGAAGAAAGGAGAAGTTCGATGCGCATGATCGACCAAACCGCAGGTTATAGTAGCCGCCAGCCAGGCATCGTTCTTGTCCGTCTCGTGACGGCCGGTCTGAAGCCGCTAGCTGCCCTATGGAAGGCTCTCGGAAACAGACGCGTTGTCAACGGGCTGCATGACCTAACGGATTCTCAGCTGGCGGATATCGGCTTGAGACGCAGCGACTTGTACGATGCTTTTGGCACATCGTCCTTCTTTCAGGACCCTTCGTCTCATCTGTCGCTGACCGCCCGCACTCGCCACTCCGATCACGACATGATCACAAAGCTTTAATGCCTGTTTTCCCCGCAGGGTCACGCCAATAGCCCTGCAACTTTACCCGGTACGGCTTTGCCGTTACCGGGTTTTTTTATCAGCGGTCGAATAACCTCGACGACAGAATGGCCGTTGAGATTTTCAGTATTGATACTCGGCAAACAAGGGATCGATCGATTGCGCCCAGCGGTCGTTGTAAAGAGCTAGAAGATCGTCCGACAGTGTCGCCTTCTTGGCTAGAACCTCTTCCAGCGGACTGAGAAAGATCGTCTCGTCCTGGCCTTCACCATTCAGTTGCTGGCGGGATTTCAGGCCGCTGCGGCTGATTGCCAGAACCTCGCGCGCGATCTCGCTGAGATCTTGGTTTCGAAACGATGTCTTCAGTCCGCTGGCCGGGACGGCGTCGCGCAGTGCCTGAACCTCGTCGAAAGTCCAATCTTTAGTAAGTGCGTCGGCGGCGCCAAGGGCCGCATCGTCGTAAAGAAGTCCAACCCACAAGGCGGGCAGGGCACAAATGCGGCGCCACGGTCCGCCGTCTGCGCCGCGCATTTCCAGGAACCGCTTGAGCCTTACATCCGGGAAGAGGGTGGAGAGATGGTTCGTCCAATCACCAATTGTGGGCTCGTAATCAGCAACCTCGCCTTTAAGGGCACCTGCCATGAACTGACGGAACGTAATATGCGTGCAGGGATGATAGCGACCCTCGCGGACGATGAAGTACATCGGGACGTCGAGGGCCCATTCGACATAATTTTCAAAACCGAAATCGTCGTTGAAGGTAAATTCGAGTAGGCCGGAGCGTTGATTGTCCGTGTCGCGCCAGATATCGCCGCGCCAGGATTGAAGACCGTTAGTTTTTCCCTCGGTAAAGGGTGAAGAGGCAAAAAGCGCGGTCGCCAAGGACTGAAGCTTCATCGACACCCGCATCTTTCGACGCATATCCTCCTCGGAGGAAAAGTCGAGGTTCACCTGGATCGTGCAGGTCCGATACATCATGTCCAGACCCTGCGAGCCTACCTTCGGCATATAGTCCGTCATGATGGCATAACGGGATTTCGGCATGCGCGGCGTTTCGTCAAGCGTCCACTTCGGGCTGCCGCCAATGCCGAGAAAACCGATACCCATAGGCTCGGCAATGGTCCGAAGGACCTCGAGGTGCCGGTTCGATTCTTTGCAGGTTTCGTGGATCGATCGGAGCGGTGCGCCGGACAGTTCAAACTGCCCCCCTGGCTCAATGGAAATTGCGCCCATACCACTTGGCTCACCAAGGCCAATGATGTTCTCGCCATCCATGATGGGCTCCCAGCCGCTGGCGGCCTGCATTCCCTTCAACAAAGCCGAAATGCTGGCATCGCCGGCGTAAGGGACAGGCGCCAAACCCTGCCGGAAAAACACGAATTTTTCATGCTCCGTACCAATGCGAAACTCTTCTTCAGGTTTGCATCCGCCCGCTAAGTAGTCGGTCAATTGCTGGACCGAAGTGAGGGGTCTCTGGTCGACTGTATCGCGGGCCATTCAAATTTCCGTTGGTAGGAGCCGAGACTACGGCTTGTGTTACGCTGATTAGGGGAGCGGGGAGATTGGATGCAAGTGAAATTCTTTCATAGCATCATCAAAAATAGCGACCATGAGGCGTTTAGCGCCAGTCGCCGATCGTCGCCTGAACAACGGCGAGGGCAGCGACCGCAGCTGTATCGGCTCTCAAAATGCGGGGTCCAAGAGGAATGGCTGTGACGAACGGAAGATTGCGCAACTGCTCGCGCTCCTCGAACGAAAAGCCGCCCTCCGGGCCGACAAGAAGCGCGAGCTTGCGCTCCTGGATTTGTGCCAGAGACGGCAACGGATTTTGGCTTTCCTCGCCTTCATCACAAAAGATGATCCGACGCGCGCGATCCCAGCCGTCGAGAAGATCAGTCAGTTTTGCAGGCTGCGCAACCGATGGAATGGAAAGGATGCCGCATTGTTCGGCTGCTTCGATGACATTGGCCGTTATCTTCTCAAGGCTGTTGATGCGCCCCTGAACATGTTGCGTCATCACAGGCTGTAAATGTCCGGCTCCCATTTCCACTGCCTTTTGTACCAAATAATCGAGTCTGCCGATCTTGAGCGGCGCAAAGAGATAGTGGAGGTCGGAGGCGGCAGGCTGCGGCCTAATCTGCTCGACGGGGATCAGCAACAGCCGCTTGCGGGTGGGAAAGGAAAGTCTCGTTCGCCATTCCCCATCGCGCCCATTGAATGTCAGGATCTCACGATCGTTCTCGAGTCGAAGCACATTCGCCAGATAGTTATACTGCTCTGCACTGGCTTCGATCGCTGTTTCGGGTCCCAAATTGCTGTCGACGAAAAGCCGCTGCATGCGGAAATTGGCGCGCATGTTCAAGTCCTCCGTCTGAGTTTGTTCAATTGGCAGACAGGTAAGCCAAGTGAAGGTTGTTCTTCTGCGCAGTGATCTTGCGCGTTATAGAAAGACAAATGTCATAAACCAATAGAGGCAAGCTGACAGTACAGCTGCGACAGGAACGGTAATCGTCCACGCACCGACGATGGTCATGAAATGCGATCGGCGCACCAAGCGGCGACGGCCTACCTCATATTGGTCGGGATTGGGAGGCTCATCGATCTGCCACTCCTGGGCGCGCCTGCGAATATAGTCGAGCCGGCGCTTGGAATGACGCGTATACCACTCTCGGAAAAAGCCGACACCAAAGACAGAACCCACTGCAATATGCGTCGTGCTAATGGGCAGCCCCAGCCAGGAAGCGACGATGACGGTGATCGCGGTGGAAAGCGCCACGCAATAGGCACGCATTGGGTTCAACTTGGTGATCTGCTCGCCAACCAGACGGATAAGCCGAGGCCCGAACAGAAGCAATCCGACCGAAATTCCCAATGCCCCGATAAGAAGCGTCCAGAACTGCGCAGGTCCATGTTGATGCAGATGATCGCCTTCTGTCACGCGCACAATGGCCGATAAAGGACCGACGGCATTGGAAACATCATTGGCCCCATGGGCAAAGGACAACAGTGCTGCGGATCCAATCAAAGGAAATCGAAACAAAACGCGTAGCGAACTATTGCGATTCTCCAGTCCGGCTGCTTCGCGCCGTACGATGGGACGAGAAATGCCCCAGCATGCAATGCCGCCCACCACGCCGAGCGCAAGAATAGTCAACGAAGAAAGGCTGCCAGAGGAGGTTAACTGCAGGATCATGTAGCTGGTAAATCCGCCACCCATGAGCCCTATGAGAACGGGGATCCATCGCTTTGCTGCACTTATCTTATCGTCGCGGTACAGAATGAAAGTTTTGATGAAATAAAGAAGCGCCGCAGCGACCAATCCGCCAAGGAGAGGCGACGTGACCCAGGCGGAGGTGATTTCCAGAACGACAGGCCATTGAACCGCCGAAACACCTTGCGCGGCAAGGCCTGCACCGATGACCGCGCCAACGATAGCATGGGTCGTTGAGACCGGCGCGTTGAACCAGGTTGCGAGATTGACCCAGATGGCTGCGGCCGCGAGAGAGGCCATCATGATCCAGGTTACATGGGCCTTTGGTATCGCAACGATATCGACAATATCCGAGGAAATTGTCTTTACGACGTCGTTTCCTCCGATGGTTGCGCCGAGAATCTCGAAGATAGCCGCAAGAACAAGCGCCTGAGTCATCGTGATGGCGCGTGCGCCAACAGCTGCGCCGACATTATTGGTGACGTCATTAGCACCAATGTTCATTGCCATGTAAGCGGCAATGGCGGCTGCGATGACGATCACAACGGCGCCCGGTTGGCCAAAAGCATAGGTGCTCGCCCATAGCGCAGCCAATCCGAGAAAGATCAAGCCGAGCCCAGGCGAGACAAGCGTTTTGGCGACAAACTTTGAGGCATCCTCGACATGCGTGACCTTGTCCAGATCCTTGTCGAGGGTCTTCTTCGTCAGAATAACAGGCTTTTGTTTCATCGGCGCCTTTTCGTCGCGCCCGTTCTGGTCATCCACCATCAAACTAACAGACTGTCATGACAGATTTTACTCTGCCGCCAGCCTGTCCGCCAAATTGATCTGACCCATCTGCCTTTCGAAGAGATAAAAGAGGGCTTTCAGCTGCGGCTCCTGCACACGCGCAGCCGCTTCTTGACAGCTTACCCATTCAATCCTTCGTTCGCCTTTTTCTTTAAACTTGCGAGCTGTGCCGATGACCTCAAGCGGATAGACCTGCACCTGACAGGTCACGCAAAGTCCGTCTTTCAGTGCCTTGTTGTAGTTGTAAAACCCAAGCGGCTTTTCGTGGATCTTGCCGGCAACGCCGGCTTCTTCCAGTGCTTCGCGCTCAGCAGCTTCATGCGCTGCCTTTCCCGCCATCGGCCAGCCCTTGGGGATGATCCAACGACCGGTATCGCGGCTCGTGGCAAGCATCACTTCCAGTTCACCCGTCTTCTTCTTTGTCCGATAGCAAAGAGCTGCATACTGCTGTCGCGGCGGGCGCCGGAACATCAGCTGAACGTCAGACAAAAGAGAGGACAATATATTCAATGATTGGGTGACCTTTCGCTTCAGCTCTTTCTACATTGACACGGCAATTACTATTTTTTCGGAAAGCGCAAACCGTCAAAAACGAAGTTTTGCGATTGTCCCGCGACTCCTCAAACCGTCTCATTTCGAGTCGCGTTGCACACGCGTTCAATATGAGTTCTATCGGTGTTACAATCAATAGCCGGCTTAGTTGATCCCGGACTATTTTAGGGATGATTTTCGTTTGTTTCGGATCTTGTTTCGCGTCGTTTCCCAACGCGAGCCTTCAAGATCGCCAGCAGCGCGAAAAGTTCCCGTTTTCGGTCATTTGTTGCGTCTTTCTCTGTGATGTCATGGTGAGGCACCACGGCAAGGTAGTGAAAGTCTCGAGGGCTTTTCTACCAATGCGAGCTTGTGCGGGCCTGTTACAAAGATCTTTTCATGTCTTTCTTTGATCCGTCGGATGGTGCCGCATTTGCTCAAGATTGAGGGAACTGGTAGCCTCGCGTAGAGCGCTCGACGAGCGGACGCAAATCAGGGAGGGCGTGTACATGTCGGATAAGTTTGCCTTTCTTCCACCGCGCCAGACCGTGTTGAGCCGTCGTCAACAAATCGTCGACGATCTCTCAAATCTTTTAGGGCCAGAGTGTTTGGTTCACGATGAGAGAGGATTGGTTCCGTTTGAGACGGATGCCTTCGTCGCTTGCCGTAGATTGCCGCTGGCCGTCGCGCTTCCCAGAACGACGCAAGAGGTATCTGCCGTCCTCAAATATTGTCACGAGCGGTCGATCCCCATCGTTCCGCGTGGGGCGGGGACCTCGCTTTCAGGAGGCGCTATACCGCAAGAAGATGCTCTGGTCGTCGGGCTTTCCAAGATGAACCGGATCCTTGAGATCGATCTACCGAACAGGGCTGCTGTCGTCCAAGCAGGCGTAACGAATATTGCCGTCTCCCAAGCCGTTTCCCCGCACGGCTTCTTCTATGCGCCCGATCCGAGCTCCCAGCTCGCATGCACGATCGGCGGCAATATAGGGATGAACTCCGGCGGAGCGCACTGCCTCAAATACGGCGTTACGACGAACAATCTGCTTGGCGTTACAATGGTGCTTGTTGATGGCACGGTGATCGAGCTTGGCGGCAAAGCGCTGGATAGCGGTGGGTACGATCTGCTGGGCCTTGTCTGTGGTCATGAGGGCCAGCTTGGCATCGTGACAGAAGCCACGGTTCGACTGATTGCAAAGCCCGAGGGCGCGCGTCCAGTCCTGTTTGGCTTTGATTCAAGCGAAGCGGCGGGCGATTGTGTCGCTGACATTATTGCCGCGGGCGTCATCCCCGTTGCCATGGAATTTATGGACAAGCCAGCTATCGCCATCTGCGAGGCATTTGCCGAAGCAGGCTATCCGCTCGACGTGGAGGCATTGCTGATCGTTGAGGTCGAGGGTTCGGAAGAAGAAATGGATACGACCCTTGCCGGTATCGTTGCTATTGCTGAAAGGCATAAGGTCAAAACTGTTCGGCAATCTCAATCGGCAATGCAAGCGGCGCTGATTTGGAAAGGCCGCAAATCCGCATTCGGCGCGACGGGGCGTATCGCCGACTATATCTGCATGGATGGCACTGTGCCGTTGAGCCAGCTTTCGCGGGTGCTGAAGAAAACGGCCGAGATCGGCGAGCGCTACGGTCTTCGTATCGCCAACGTCTTTCACGCCGGTGATGGAAACATGCATCCTCTTATTCTCTTCAACGCCAACGATGCAAAAGATGCCGAGCGCGCAGAGGAAGCAGGCAACGAAATACTTAAGCTGTGTGTCGAAGCGGGCGGTTGCCTGACCGGTGAACACGGCGTCGGCGTCGAAAAGCGGGACCTGATGGTGCATCAATTCTCGCCGGCCGACCTTGCCCAGCAGATGGCGGTGAGGGCCGCTTTTGATCCCGAGTGGCTCTTGAACCCGTCGAAGGTGTTTCCGCTGGAGGGGCGCCCGGCAGTATGATTGACAATTTTCCTGCAAGCGAGGCCGCTGCCGTCGATATCGTACGCGACCATTACAATGCGACACGCCGTCTTGCGATCCTCGGAGGGAATACGCGCGCCGGCTTCGGCTCCGAGATTGCCGTGTCTGCTCGTCTGCGCTCTTCCGGGCTTTCAGGGATCGTCTCCTACGAACCTAGAGAAATGGTGATGACGGCTCGCGCTGGCACGCCCCTTTTGGACATCGAAGCGGCATTGGACGAACACGGCCAGATGATGTCGTTCGAACCGATGGACCACCGTCCTTTAATGGGAACTTCCGGTGTGCCGACCATTGGCGGGGTCTTCGCCGCGAATGTATCGGGGCCGCGCCGTCTTCTGGCCGGGGCCGCACGCGACAGTTTGCTCGGTTTGCGCTTTATCAACGGCCGGGGAGAGCTGATCAAGGCAGGCGGACGCGTGATGAAGAACGTGACGGGCCTTGATCTCGCTCGCTTGTTGGCCGGATCCTACGGGACACTTGGGTTCGTGACCGAGGTAACATTTCGAGCGCCACCTCGTCCCAAGACGGAAGCGACGCTGGTGGTCGGCGATCTTGACGATGCCGGGGCGGCCAAAGCCATGGCACACGCGATGGCACAGTCCGTCGAGGTTTCCGGCGCTGCGCATTTGCCGCCAAGCGTGAGGCATGCGTTTCTCGGCGGCCGCTTGCCAGAAACGTCGGCAACGGTCTTGCGCCTTGAAGGCATGGCGCACTCAGTAGAGGTCCGCCTCAAGAAGCTTTCTGAAAGCATGAGCAAATTCGGTCCAACTTCATTCATAGAGATGGGGTCGAGCCGCCAGCTTTGGCGGGAAATTCGAGACGTCATTCCTTTTGCAGACGGGACGTCCCGGCCGGTCTGGCGCGTCTCGGTCGCGCCATCCGCCGGTCCCGAGCTGGTCGCTGCCGTGCGTTTGGAGGCCAGCGTTGATGCCTTCTACGATTGGCAGGGCGGTCTTGTCTGGATGCGTATGGAAGCCGATGCTGAGGCTGAGGCTGAGCGTCTGCGAGGATGTATCAAGGCCGTCGGGGGAGGGCACGCAACGCTCATGAGAGCGTCGGGTGCCGTGCGAGCAGGGCTTCAGCCCTTTCAGCCGGTGGGGCCGGCAGTTGCGGAGCTTTCGCGACGGATCAAGGAAAAACTCGATCCGTCGGGGATCTTCAATCCCGGTCGGATGGCAGGAGAATGGTGAATGCAGACGTCTTTTCGGCCCGAGCAACTTGAGGATCCGCAGATTGCGGAAGCCGAAAAAATCTTGCGAAAATGTGTTCATTGCGGCTTCTGTACGGCCACCTGCCCAACCTACGTGACGCTGGGCAACGAGCTCGATAGCCCGCGCGGCCGCATTTATCTCATCAAGGATATGCTTGAAAACGATCGTCCCGCCGATGACGAGGTGGCCTTGCACGTCGATCGCTGCCTGTCCTGCTTAGCATGTACGACGACGTGTCCATCGGGCGTGGACTACATGCATCTCATTGATCATGCGCGCACCCATGTGGAGCAAACGTGGAAAAGGCCGTTCCTGGACAGGATGATCCGCGCTGCCCTCGTCAGGATACTGCCTTATCCCGGCCGTTTCCGCTCTGCTTTGATGCTGGCGCGACTTGGGAAGCCCTTTCGTTCTTTTTTTGCCCGGAGCAAGGCCACACGTCCACTATCGGCAATGCTCGCACTGGCTCCACAGCACTTGCCGAAACGCCGCCTTTCTGCCCCCACCGATAGCGGCGGTATCAAAACCGATAGAAAGAGCCGCGTAGCGATCCTCAGGGGCTGTGCTCAATCGGTGCTGGACCCTGGCATCAACATTGCGGCCACAGCTCTTCTAGAACGCTTCGGCGTGGAGGTCATCGCTGCTGCTGGCGAAAGTTGTTGCGGCTCGCTGGTTCACCACATGGGTCGGCGCGAACTCGCCTTGCATCAGGCGCGGCTCAATATCGATGCCTGGACGCGTGAACTTGAGCAAAAGGGGCTTGATGCTGTTATCATCACCACCTCGGGCTGTGGCACTACCATCAAGGATTATGGGCATATGTTGCAGCATGATCCAGCCTATGCTCAAAAAGCTGCGAAAATATCGTCTTTAGCCTGCGATGTGACCGAGTATCTTTCCAAGCTCGACCTTCCGGATCAATCCCCGAAAAAGCTTGCCGTGACCTATCATTCGGCCTGTTCGATGCAGCATGGACAGAAAATCACCGAGATACCGAAACGGCTTCTGAGGCTTGCGGGATTTACGGTCGCCGAGCCTTTGGAAAGTCATCTTTGCTGCGGTTCCGCCGGAACCTACAACATCCTTCAGCCAGATATTGCGGAAATGCTCAAGCAAAGAAAGATCAGCAATCTTGATGCGACGAAGCCCGATGTCATTGTCGCGGGCAATATTGGATGTATCACTCAAATTGCCAGCGCAATGAAAACGCCGGTTGTGCACACGGTGGAGTTACTCAACTGGGCCTATGGCGGTGAGCAACCTGAAAAGTTAAAGGATTATCTGTTAGCCTGATTCTTGAAGCCAACTTATAGCGCCAGGGATGTCTCGTATGCGTTCAAAAATACTATTCACAGCGATGATCCTCATGGCGGCGACCGCGGCAAAGGCGGATGATCGCTTTGTCTGCTCCGGCGACGATACCGACGTTCGCTTTACCGTGGATGTCGCCTTTGGCTCGCAACAGGGGATGCATCTGACGCATTTTCGGGGCGCTGTAGCTGTGAAGAGAAAGGGTGTCTCTGCCGCCTTTGGCAAACGCATCTTCGGCTCGGACCAGTTGCTGCAAAGCTGGTGGAGAGGCAAGACCTTGCGCCTTGAGGTGCTGGATGAAGGCGGACGCGAAACGGATCAGCAAAAGCTCAACCTCGTGATCGGTGCGACGCGGGAAGATGCAAAAGATCAAAGTTTTACTGGTAAGTACGAACTCACTGTTTCAGGCCAGCAGGAACCCTATAAGTTCGAAGGAAAAGTCTACTGCGGCCAAAAAGGATAAGGCTCCCGCGGAATAAAGCATTTCCAGTCGAGGCGGTATTCGGAAAACACAGCCGAACAATGAGATCTGATGTTCAGAAGATCAGTTCTTTAAAGAAGTTCTTGAGAACGATAAGCCTAAGTTGATCACGAAAATGCGGCCTTGGTAGGAGACGTCGACCAAGACCGCTTCATTAGATTTCAGGCCGTTGCCGCTTCATCCACCGAACAAAGTGCGCAAAACATCCACACCACGGTCCTGATAGGCGACATTGCCTTGCTTGTTGCCGGGGCCGACCACAATGACTTTTGTGCCTATAGGCGCGCGATTATAAAGGTCGGTGACGTCCTCGTTCATCATTCGAATACATCCGGACGACATGTTCAGGCCGATGGACCAGGGCTGGTTCGTGCCATGAATCCGAAAGATCGTGTCGTTGCCATTTCTGTAGAGATACATGGCACGGGCACCGAGTGGATTGTCTTCACCGCCCTTTTGGAAGGCGGGGATGATGTGCCCCCGTCGCGCTTCGCGCACACGCATTTCCGCTGGCGGCGTCCAAGTCGGCCATTCAGCTTTGCGTCCGATCGAGACCACACCGGACCAACCAAAACCTTCGCGTCCCACGCCAATACCATAGCGAATAGCGCGGCCGTCGCCTTCGACCAAATAAAGGTATTTATGGTTGGTATCGACGATAATTGTTCCCGGCGCCTCACTGGTGTTCAAACGCACCAGTTTCCGCTTGAATTCAGGCTTGACGAATTTTTGTTGAGCGACACGCACAACTGGCGCGGATGAACGCTCTTCTGCTGAAGCAGGTGCAGACAGGCAAGTGATGACCATACCGGCAGCAGCGGCAAGGCCCAGAATGTTTCGGATCATGGTGTTCCCCTCTCAGTCAAAGCAGTGGCACGCTACCGCACCGGCTGGAAAATCGGAATCGATTTCCGGAAAGCCAAGTGGGTGGGTTCGAAGCGCAAGCGCGCCGTTGGAAATCATTACATTACGATCACGCGTGTGCCGACCTTCACACGTTCGTAAAGATCGACGACGTCCTGGTTGCGCATGCGAATGCAGCCGGACGAAACAGCGCTACCGATCGTCCAGGGCGCATTGGTGCCGTGAATGCGATAAAGGGACGATCCCAAATACATGGCACGTGCGCCGAGCGGATTGGCAGGGCCCCCGTCCATGCGCGCTGGGAGATAATGCCCCTTGGCTGCTTCACGAGAAACCATTTCGGCAGGGGGCGTCCAATCCGGCCATTCCGCCTTACGGGTGATGCGATGCTCGCCTGCCCATTCGAAACCAGGTTTTCCAACACCGACCCCGTATCGCCGTGCCTTACCGCCATCAAGCACGAGGTAGAGGAAACGATTGTTGGTATCGATGACGATCGTGCCTGGTACTTCCTTCGTCTTGTACTCAACCATCTGCGGCAGGAATTGCGGCTCGATGGTTCCGCGAATGACAGGGATGCCGTCAGGCGCGGTGGCAGGCTGTTGCGGATTCGGCGCAGCGCGCTGCGTACGCGGTGCAAAGAGGACCTGTCTTTGAGCTGGTTGCTGGCGATAGGTCACTGCCGGACGTGGATAGACGACAGGCCTAACCTGGGCGCCGCCAAGCTGCATGACCCAGGGTGCAGTAAGATCCGGGCTCAAAACGACCGGGGGACGCGTTGCGTAGCGATCATCGCCAAATGCCGAAGTAGAAAAAACGGCAAGCATTGCGCCTGTAAACAGAAGGCATTTCATCATCGGACAAACTCTCTACAATGACCGTCACGTCAGAAGGGATTATTTCGGGTGGCTCACGCTGCCATGGTGGCCTACAGCGAATGGTAAATTCGGATTCATGAACGCGTATGTGCGACAATAAACTTTTCGTCAGGGTTACTGACTGGTTTGGAAACACGGTTTGTAAATGGTAAACCCGCAGGAAACTTGGAATAAAGAGGAACGATGAGCGAGACCGGCATTATCATAGGCGCCGACGGTAAGGCGCGGTGTCATTGGCATGGCAACCTGCCGGACTATCTGCGCTATCATGACGAAGAATGGGGATGGCCGGTTTCCAGTGATATCCGCCTCTTCGAAAAACTATGCCTCGAGGGTTTCCAATCCGGCCTCTCTTGGCTGACGATCTTACGCAAGCGGGAGAATTTTCGCGCAGCTTTTTCCGGGTTCGATTTCGAAAAGGTCGCGCTTTTCGACGATGCCGATATCGATAGGCTTGTTGCAGATGCCGGTATCATCCGCCATCGCGGCAAGATCGTCTCGACGATCAACAATGCGCGCCGCGCCCTGGAGCTTCGCGAGGAATTCGGTTCGCTCGCCCACTATTTCTGGAGTTTCGAACCGGCATCGTCGCAGCGGCCCGCCGTCGTCGACAGGGCCGTGCTTCTTGCCAATCCCACGACGCCGATCTCAGTCCAGATTTCGAAAGATTTGAAAAAGCGTGGCTGGACATTCGTCGGGCCAACGACAGTCTACGCCTTCATGCAGGCGATGGGCCTTGTCAATGATCATATAGAGGGCTGTTTCTGTCGGCCGGAAGTGGAAGCAATGCGAGCGGAGTTTGTACGTCCATGAAAAAACTCTGGCTTTTCGTTGCCGCAGCTTTGTTGGTGTGCTCTTCCGCTTTTGCTGCCGAGCCCGTGCTTCAACCGGGAGAACGATTGGAAAAGCTCCAATTTCCTGCAGCCACGATGCAGCTGAAAGGCTGGACCAAGCTCGGGAATTCTGCTGTCTACACTCTGGCTGTCAAAGCCGGCCAGCACGTCAAGATCAGTTTTGAGAGTCGCAGCAAATTTGCTTTCTTGGCGATCTTTGATGTCAACAACAACGAAGACGAGGCCATCTTCGGCACGGATGAGGATGGGCCAAGCTACGCCACAACGATCAAGCAGGATACGACCCTGCTTCTGCGGCCATATTACTCCAAGGCCTCGCCGCGGCGCGGCTTGGGCGCGCCTTACACCATACAAATCGAGCCTCTTGCAACAGCGCCACCCCCACCTGCAGAGCCTGCGCAGGGAAAGCCCTCCCTGTTCGGCCCCTGATGGCTGTCTACGAGAGCGTTTCCAGCAGCTCCGGAAGCTGGCCTAGATCATCTATCTTCCGGAACCGCGGCTTATCCATGGGCTCTTCGACACGCTCGAGCGCCCAGGTCAAGGCGTGCGGAATGAAGATACCGAAACTGCCCGCGGCAAGCGCGGGTACAATGTCGGATTTTAGAGAATTGCCGACCATCGCTGCTCTTTCGGGACCCTCGCCATTCTTTGAGAAGGCGCGCCGATAGGTGACCGCCGTTTTATCGGAGACGATCTCGACGGCATGGAAAAAGTCGCCCAGCCCCGATTGCGCGAGTTTGCGCTCCTGGTCGAATAGGTCCCCCTTGGTAATCAGAACGAGAAGATACTTCGTGGCGAGCTTTTCCAGGACTTCATGAGCATAGGGCAAGGTTTCTACGGGATGCGATAAAAGATCGCGCCCGATATCGAGGATTTGCGCGATCACCGTTGCCGGGACCGTTCCTTCCGTAATCTCGACAGCCGTCTCGATCATTGAAAGCGTAAAGCCTTTGATGCCGAAGCCATAATGTCGAAGATTGCGTTTTTCTGCTTCAAGCAAGCGTTCCGAAACATGTGGACCTTCGGCATAATCTGCCAGAAGTTCCGTAAAATGGTCTTCAGTAAGACGATAATACTGCTCGTTCTGCCACAGTGTGTCGTCTGCATCAAACCCGATCGTTCTCAAAAGACGGCCCGTCATCAGCCTTCTCCCATGCCCTTTGCAGAGTCAGTGTATGGCACGGTGCAAAGGACGCAAGTCACCTTTCTTTGCTCGCCTGTTTGGTCGGCCTGACGACATTGACAAGCAGAGGCGGGCCATTAGGTAGATCTTACCTTCCCCTGGGATGGCAGATTGCCCGCGAGCCGATCGACCTGCCTAATATCCCGACCCCCTTAAAGGGAAGGACCTGTCTCAAGGATTCGATATCATGCGTTACAACCAGCTTGGAAATACCGGACTGTTCGTATCGGAACTATGCCTCGGCACCATGACCTTTGGCGCTGCGGACGAAAAGAGCCAATGGGGCTCAATTGCCGATCTTGACGAAAAGGGTGCGACGGAAATTGTTGAGCGGTCGCTCGCGGCCGGCGTAAACTTTATCGACACGGCCAATGTTTACTCCTTCGGCGAATCCGAGCGTCTGCTTGGCAAGGCTTTGAAGAACCTTTCGGTGCCACGCAAGGATGTGGTGATCGCCACCAAAGTCTACGGCGTCATGGGCGATAAGCCGAACGATCGCGGTGCCTCCCGCGGCCACATCATGGACTCCGTGGCACAAAGTCTGGAGCGTCTGCAGACGGATCATATCGACCTCTATCAGATCCACGGCAATGACCCCATTACGCCAATTGAAGAAACCCTGCGGGCGCTCGATGATCTCGTTTCTCGCGGCATGGTTCGGTATGTCGGCGTATCGAACTGGCAGGCATGGCGAATTGCCAAAGCACTTGGCATCAGTGAAGCGCGCGATTATGCCCGCTTCGAAACGGTTCAGGCCTATTACTCGATCGCCGGCCGCGACCTGGAGCGTGAAATCGTGCCGATGATGGCTGAAGAAAAGCTCGGTCTCATGGTCTGGTCGCCGCTTGCCGGAGGTCTGCTATCGGGCAAATACGGGCCGGGAGCGCCTGGAAACGGCGAAGGTCGTCGTGCCACCTTCGACTTCCCGCCGGTCGATAAGGACCGGGCCTGGGCCTGCGTTGCTGCAATGCGCGAGATCGCCGAGAAGCGGAATGTTAGCGTCGCGACCGTCGCGCTTGCCTATGTTCTTGCAAAGCCCTTCGTAACCACCATCATCATTGGAGCAAAGCGTCTCGATCAGCTGGATCAGAACCTTGCAGCGGTTCATCTGAAACTCGATCCTGCCGAGCTTGAAAAACTCGATGCGGTCAGCGCACTTCCTCCGGAGTATCCTGGCTGGATGCTTTCGCGTCAAAGCGCAGCGCGCAGACCCGTTCCGTTTGAAAAGAAGGATTAAGGCACGAAAACGCCCAGGCCGAGCCAGTCAATGGCCTGGCGCGTTCCGTGCAGCAGGCTGAGGAATGTGCCGCCCGGTCAAAACCGGGCGGCTGTTTCATGGCCGTCAATATCTACTTGCCATGCTTTGCAAGCCAGGCCGTCATCTCCGCAACTTCTTTCTCCTGTGCGGCAATGACCGCTTCGGCAAGTTTGCGCAGTTCCGGATCCTTTCCATACTGCAGCTCGACCTTCGCCATGGCGATGGCGCCTTCGTGATGCGGGATCATTCCACGAACAAAATCCGCATCGGCATCACCCGTGTATTTGATCATCATGTTCTTGTGCATCTTCGCCATGGCTTGCGCGAAGGCCTTGCTTGAGGCGCTCTGATCGCCCATTGGCTTGCTCATATCCATGTCTTCAGCCGACGCTGTAAACGCAGGCAACGCGATCAACGCGGCTGCAACGAGTGCTTTCATTCGCATAGTAAAATCCTTTCACTACCTCCGTTGCCAGGCCTCAGGACCTGATCGAAAGGCAGATATTCTCCTGGATCAAGCGAACGGAAATCCTTCCGATGCAGCACTTATCCAAGACGTTTGAAAACTGCCGGTGGACAACCGGCGAAACCAATCGAAAGAAGATCAGATTTGCCGAGGAGGAGGTGGGGTCGGGGCTGTGACAATGCCGATGAGCTTCATCACCGGCGCTGCCGCCGTTGCTTCATGGCCGGATGCCACAAAAGGCGGAAGGCTGTGAGAGGGAATAGCAAGACAGGCCGAGCACGTGGCAGATTGCATTGACCCATGCGGGAGCGCCGGCTTGCCGTGCCGTGTCTTCGCTCCTGACGTCAGATGACGGAGATGGTCATGTGTCGAGTCGCCATGCATTGCGTGGCTCGTCATCGCTCCGCCTGACCGATCATGATTGTCAAACTGCACGCCCATAGGGCAATTCGCCCATGCCATAGCCGTGCTGTAACACAGCCAGAAAACGATCACAGCAAATCGCGCCACAAGTTGCATGACGACAAGATAAAGCAAGGGCAACGTTTCGCAAGCGCAAAGGAAGGTGCGCTAGAACGAGGCAACGACTTTATGGATGATCTGATAATCGGCGCTTTCCTCGCCAAACGGAACCACCGGCCAGTACCAGCCCGCTTTCGCGCCCGGCACTGTCAGACCATATAGAAGATCTTCCTCGTCCTGCCTGTTCCCGTTCCTGTCGATGACCGCATAGGAAACGTCACTCACAAGGCAGGTTTTCCAAGGAGCCTGTTGAAGGGCATCGATATGGGCGCGAAGAAGTTTGGTCAGCGTATCGGGAGGAGCATTGTTATCGGCGTCTTCGCCGAGCTTGCGCATGATCCCGCGGCCGATCTGCGACAGGAGGTTCGCGGAAACAACGAAGTCGAGATAAGGCACGTTTCGCAGAAACCCCAAAGGATCCAAAGATCCTTCGCTCACATAGGCAGAAAAGCCCGATAGATCCTGTTCGATCAACCGAACATGCCGGTAGCGGGGATGGCGCAGCCTGAGCCTGACATGGGCAAGATGGACAAGATCGATCAGAACGACGGTGTCAAATGCAGCGGCGAGTTGACGGATCGGGACATCCCGCAGCAGCCCGGATCCGAGCACGACAGCGGTGCGCCGGCGCGGCAAGCTCGCCATTGCCGAGAGGATGGCGCTGCGCGTGTTTTTCTCGTGATCTGCCCACTGCTTCCTACACCGCCCCGCCCGAGACCAGAGGCTGACGGAAGAGCGGATAAAGCGCCGATGCTCCGGTTTTGTGAGCGGCAGCGTTGCTGCGTAAAGGAGGGCTTCGGCAATCATGCTGCTTATCCTGCGTGTGAATCAAAGGCATTCGGCTCATCGGGGCATCGACACAGTGTTTCTCCCTTGCCGCTCATGGTCCAATCCGGTAGGACACCGCCACTGTCAAGAGAAGCGGAATGTTCAGGCAATGAACGAGAAACAGAAGAAGCCACAAAAGCTCAAGGCACGTCTGCCACGCGGTTTTGTCGACCGTCCGGCTGATGACATCAGGGCCGTCAACGAGATGACGGCAAAGATCCGTGCCGTCTACGAGCATTATGGTTTCGATCCTGTCGAAACACCTCTTCTCGAATATACGGATGCTTTGGGCAAGTTTCTGCCCGACAGCGATCGTCCGAATGAGGGCGTGTTCTCGCTGAAGGACGACGACGATCAGTGGATGAGTCTTCGCTACGACCTGACGGCGCCGCTCGCACGCCATGTGGCTGAGAATTTCAACGAGATCCAGCTTCCATACCGGACTTATCGCGCGGGATATGTGTTCCGCAACGAAAAGCCGGGCCCCGGACGCTTCCGCCAGTTCATGCAGTTCGACGCTGACACAGTCGGAGCACCCGGTGTGCAGGCCGATGCGGAAATGTGCATGATGATGGCCGACACGCTGGAAGCTCTTGGCATTGCACGCGGCGATTACGTGATCCGCGTCAATAACCGCAAGGTTCTCGATGGCGTCCTGGAGGCGATCGGGCTGGGTGGCGAGGAGAAGGGCGGTCAGCGTCTCACCGTTTTGCGCGCCATCGACAAGCTGGACAAGTTCGGCCCTGAAGGCGTTCGCTTGTTGCTGGGTACAGGGCGCAAGGACGACAGCGGCGACTTCACCAAGGGCGCCGGCCTTGATGACGGTCAAATTGAAAAAGTCTTGTTCTTCGTTGGAATCACCAACTATGAAGACAGCGCTGCGAAGCTGGCAGAACTTGTCTCTGGCACCTCAAAGGGAGCCGAGGGCGTCGAAGAGCTAAACTTTATTGGTACTCTCGTGCGCAGCGCCGGCTATGATGCAGGCCGCATCAAGATCGATCCCTCTGTCGTCCGAGGCCTCGAATATTATACCGGGCCCGTTTACGAAGCAGAGCTTCTGTTCGACGTTACGAATGAGAAGGGCGAGAAAGTCGTTTTCGGGTCCGTCGGTGGCGGCGGACGCTATGACGGGCTGGTGTCGCGCTTCATGGGTCAACCTGTTCCCGCGACCGGTTTTTCGATCGGCGTCTCTCGCCTAATGACGGCCTTGAAGAACCTCGAAAAGCTCGGAGAGAATCCGACGCTCGAGCCGGTTCTTGTGACGGTGATGGATGGCGATGTCGAAGCCATGGGTCGCTATCAGCGACTGACAAAAACACTGCGCGCCGAAGGCATCCGGGCTGAAATGTTTCAGGGCAACTGGAAGAAGTTTGGCAATCAGCTGAAGTATGCCGATCGGCGCGGATGCCCAATTGCCATCATCCAGGGTGCTGACGAACGCGCTGGGAACCTCGTCCAGATCAAGGATCTTATCGAGGGCAAACGTCTGTCCGGCGAAATAGAAGACAATGCGACCTGGCGCGAGGCGCGGGTCGCACAGATCACTGTGGCCGAACATGAGATGGTCGATAAGGTCAAGGAGATCCTGGCCGCCCAGGCGGAAGACAGGCGGCATGCGGATCAGGCGTGACCCTCGCCGGTCACGCTTTGCTGTGTTCTGATCTTGCGAAGAAGAGCGCCAATCGGATGACCCGCGAGCCGTGCTGTTTGCTGGTTTTAATACGGGTGAATGATGTCTATGCCGGCAAGTGATATGCCTGATTTTTCGAATGATCTTCTTGCCCAGTTCGCTGCAAGGCACGCTGCTCGTGTCGATACGCCAATCATTCAGCCAGCCGAACCCTTTCTTGATATCGCTGGGGAAGATCTTCGTCGACGAATATTTCTGACACAGAGCGAAACCGGGGAAAATCTCTGTCTTCGCCCCGAGTTCACCATTCCCGTCTGCATGCGTCACATTGAAAGGGCCATGGGAACGCCGAGGCGCTATTCGTACCTTGGCCAGGTCTTTCGCCAGCGGCGCGACGGACCGAGCGAATTTTATCAGGCGGGCATCGAAGATCTCGGCGATCAGGATGTCGCGGGAGCCGATGCCAGAGCTGTGGCTGACGCGCTCGGGATTTTGACAAAGCTCCTGCCGCAAAATCGTTTTACCGTGACCATCGGCGATCAGGCGGTGTTTGAGGCCGTGGTGCAGGCGCTCGGGCTGCCGGTCGGATGGCAAAAGCGGTTGATCCACGCCTTCGGCAACATGCTACACCTTGAAAATCTGTTGGCGAGCCTCGTCAATCCAAGGTCGGGCACCAGTCTCAGCGATGAGATCGTGAAACTGTCCGAGGATGAAGCGGCGCTGTCGGCCTATATTGCCCAGCGCATGGAAGAAACCGGCTACTCGACGAATGCCAGCCGGTCTCCCGTTGAAATAGCTCGCCGCCTGCGCGAAAAGCGGACACTATCGGAGACGAGGCTCGATGAAGGCGCCTTTCGAATTCTGGAGCGGTTTCTCTCGCTCGATGTCTCGCTAAACGACGCGTCCAAAGCGCTATCTGATTTTGCAGGACAAGCCGGGCTGAATGTCGGTGACGCATTGAAGCTCTTCGATGCACGCATTGCAACGCTCGCTTCAAGCGGCATAGATCTATCAATGATCGAATATCGCGCCGCATTCGGTCGGCCGCTTGATTATTATACCGGGCTTGTTTTCGAGATTGTGGCGCAAGGCGAGGGCGATGTTCTTGTCGGAGGTGGCCGATATGATCGCCTCCTCACCCTTCTCGGTGCCCAAGACCATATTCCCGCCGTTGGCTTTTCGTTGTGGCTTGATCGTATTGAAAAAGTGGGGGGCGACCAATGACCTTGACTATTGCCCTGCCGTCCAAAGGCCGCATGAAGGAAGATGCATCCGCAATTTTCGAACGAGCTGGATTGAAGATCGTCGCGGTTGGAAATGAAAGGTCCTACCGAGGCCGGATCGAAGGTGTCGACGATGTCGAGGTCACCTTCATGTCCGCTTCCGAAATTTCCCGCGAACTCGGCGCTGGTTCCATCGATTTCGGCGTCACCGGAGAGGACCTTGTTCGTGAGGGCCTGCCCGACGTCGACAAACGGATCGAGATTTGTGCAAGGCTGGGCTTCGGACATGCCGATGTCGTGGTTGCGGTGCCGGAAATTTGGCTCGATGTCACGACGATGGAGGATCTTGGCGACGTAGCAGCCGAATTTCGCGCGCGGCATGGGCGGCGTTTGTCGATCGCTACCAAATATTGGCGGCTGACGCAGCAATTCTTCTCCGGCAGCCACGGCATACAGCTCTATCGCATCGTTGAGAGCCTCGGCGCGACCGAGGGAGCGCCCGCGTCCGGCGGGGCCGATATCATCGTCGATATAACGTCGACCGGTTCCACCTTGAGGGCAAACCATCTCAAGGTGTTGAGCGATGGCATTATCTTACGCTCTGAGGCTTGTCTGATGCGGGCACGCAAACCGGAGCATGGCGAACTGACTGCTGTTTCGGCGATCGTTGATGCTGTCAGAGGGGCATTTTGACCTTCCGCTCTTAATAGAAAAAGGCCCGCCTACCTCACCGGGTAGACGGGCTTTGCGTCAGCAATAGGAAAAGATCCCGCTTATGCGGCCAGAGCGTAGCCGCCGCGTCGTGCGTCCAGCGAATAAGCACCAGGACCGACGATTGCAAGGAAGAGGTAAGCGCCGGCGAGCGTGAAATTCTTCATCATCATGATCTGGTTCATGACGCTGAGGTAGCCGTTGGCCGCATCAGGGAAGCCAGGAACGTTGATTGCGTGACCGTGGAAGAGCACGCCCGTGAAGATGCAGAAGGCAGCAAGCAAGAGGCCTGCGAACTTGGTCTGAAAGCCAACCAGAACGGCGAGGCCCGAAAGCAGCTCGAAAGCGCCAGCAAGATAGGCGAGAAGCGTTGCCGCTGGCAGACCCGCTCCGGTAATCATGCCAGCAGTTGCGGCTGGATCGGTCAACTTTCCGAAGCCTGACATGATGAACATGGCAGACAAGAGGATGCGGGCAACGACAAGAAGGGCGTTATTGGTATTGGACATGGCGGGGTTCCTTAAAATGATCTTTCGCTTCGGCGGCGGCTTGTCATGGGTCGCGCCGTTCCATTGAAATCCGCACCACGATCTTTATCGGCTCGGGTGCCGGCAATGCCGCCGGTGACCGCCGACATCATTCCGTGAGAGCGTTATCGCCTATTTCATCGTTCTTAAAAAGTTGGACGGAAAGCGACAGTTTGTTCAATAAAAAGAGACAACGAGACCGGTTGCTCTATGGGAGAGCTTCTTTTTAAAGCGCCGAATGATAACGGCTAGATAGGATCGCGATCCAACTGCTCCATATAGCAATATGAGGCCAAGGCCGATGGACTTTGGCGCACCAAGGAGAACGCAATGTCAGATCTCTCGATCTTTCCGATCACTCAGCGCTGGCCGGCTCAGCATCCCGACCGCATCCAGCTTTACTCACTGCCGACTCCAAACGGGGTCAAAGTTTCAATTGCCCTTGAGGAGCTGGGACTGCCTTACGAGGCTCACGCGATATCCTTTGCGAAAAACGAACAGAAGTCGCCGGAATTTGTTTCGCTCAATCCCAATGGCCGCATCCCGGCAATCATTGATCCAAGCGGTCCACAAGGAAAGCCGGTAGGCCTCTTCGAGTCCGGTGCCATCTTGCTTTATTTGGCAGAGAAGACCGGAAAGTTGCTCCCGTCAGATCCATCCGCTCGTTACGAAGCCATTTGTTGGCTTTTCTTTCAGATGGGCGGCGTAGGGCCGATGTTCGGCCAATTCGGTCACTTCTTCAAATATGCAGCCGATAAAGTGGCCAACAACGCCTATCCGATGGAAAGGTATCGCGATGAATCCAAGAGGTTGCTGAGCGTTCTGGAAAGCCGGCTTGCGGATCGACAGTGGATTATGGGTGATCTCTACACGATTACCGACATCAGCACGTTTCCGTGGGTGCGGGGGACAGATGTACATTATGGCGCACGAGAGGTGTTGGAGCTCGAAAAATTTCCTGCCGTCATGGCTTGGCTCGACCGCTGCCTTGCACGCCCCGCAAGCACCAAGGGTCTAGAGGTTCCCAAAAGCCCAAACTGAGAACCGCCGCAAGCTTTCAGGCATGTGCGATGTTCGGCAACCGCTAGCGGTCGTCACAAGATCGAACTAATCAGCACAGACAATCTCCAACGAAAAAGGGCGGCCCAAAGACCGCCCTTTCTACTAAGAACTGTGCAGGATAGATTAGAAATCCATGCCGCCCATGCCGCCGCCTGGCATTGCCGGAGCAGCAGATTCTTTCTTCGGAAGTTCAGCAATCATGGCTTCCGTCGTGATCAGCAGCGATGCAACCGAAGCTGCGTTCTGCAGAGCCGTACGAACGACCTTGACCGGGTCGACGATACCCATGGAGATCATGTCACCATATTCGCCGGTCTGGGCGTTGTAGCCGTAGTTGTCTTCGTTCTTTTCAAGGATCTTGCCAACAACGATAGAAGCTTCGTCACCAGCGTTGTCAGCGATCTGACGAACGAGCGACTGCAGAGCGCGGCGAACGATGTTGATGCCGGCTTCCTGATCGTCGTTCTCGCCCTTTGCGACGATCTTCGTGGAAGAACGCAGAAGAGCGACACCACCGCCAGGAACGATACCTTCCTGAACGGCCGCACGGGTTGCGTTCAGAGCGTCGTCGATGCGGTCCTTCTTTTCCTTGACTTCGACTTCCGTCGAGCCGCCAACGCGGATCACGGCAACGCCGCCAGCAAGCTTTGCAAGACGCTCCTGCAGCTTTTCGCGGTCGTAGTCAGAAGTGGTTTCTTCGATCTGAGCCTTGATCTGAGCAACACGGCCTTCGATGTCGGACTTGGCGCCAGCGCCGTCGACGATGGTCGTGTTTTCCTTGGAGATCGAAACACGCTTGGACTTGCCGAGCATGTCGAGCGTAACGTTTTCGAGCTTGATGCCGAGGTCTTCGGAGATAACCGTACCACCCGTCAGGATAGCGATGTCTTCGAGCATGGCCTTGCGGCGATCGCCGAAGCCAGGAGCCTTGACGGCAGCGATCTTCAGGCCGCCACGAAGCTTATTGACGACGAGCGTTGCAAGGGCTTCGCCTTCAACGTCTTCAGCGATGATGAGAAGCGGCTTGCCCGTCTGAACGACAGCTTCGAGCACAGGCAGCATGGCCTGCAGGTTCGAAAGCTTCTTCTCGTGAAGAAGGATGTAAGCGTCATCAAGGTCAGCAACCATCTTTTCAGGGTTGGTGACGAAGTATGGCGACAGATAACCGCGGTCGAACTGCATGCCTTCAACGACTTCGAGTTCGGTTTCAGCAGTCTTGGCTTCTTCGACGGTGATGACGCCTTCGTTGCCGACCTTCTGCATCGCTTCAGCGATGTCGAGACCGATCTGCTTTTCGCCGTTTGCAGAGATCGTACCGACCTGAGCAACTTCTTCCGACGTGTTGATCTTCTTGGCCTTAGCCTGGAGATCCTTGACGACTTCGCCAACAGCGAGGTCGATACCGCGCTTCAGATCCATCGGGTTCATGCCGGCTGCAACAGCCTTGGCGCCTTCGCGGACGATTGCCTGAGCAAGAACCGTTGCCGTCGTTGTACCGTCGCCGGCAACGTCGTTGGTCTTGGAAGCAACTTCGCGCACCATCTGTGCGCCCATGTTTTCGAACTTGTCTTCCAGTTCGATTTCCTTGGCGACAGAAACGCCGTCCTTGGTGATGCGCGGAGCGCCGAAGGACTTGTCGATAACAACGTTACGACCCTTCGGGCCAAGCGTTACCTTCACTGCGTCTGCGAGAACATCGACGCCGCGCAGCATCTTTTCGCGCGCGCTGCGGCCGAATTTAACTTCTTTAGCTGCCATTTTGATAACTCCTGAAAGAGGTGTCAGCGATAATCAGAGTGGGAAACCGGCAGATCAGCCGATAATGCCCATGATGTCGGATTCCTTCATGATCAACAGGTCTTCGCCGTTGATCTTGACTTCGGTACCCGACCACTTGCCGAACAGAACGCGGTCGCCAGCCTTCACGTCGAGAGGAACGATCTTGCCAGATTCATCGCGAGCGCCAGAACCGACAGCGATGATTTCGCCTTCCTGCGGCTTTTCCTTAGCGGTATCTGGAATGATGATCCCGCCCTTGGTCTTTTCTTCGGACTCAACGCGGCGTACAACGACGCGGTCATGCAGGGGGCGGAAGTTGGTGGTTGCCATTAGTCTAATCCCTCGATCAAATGACATCTGCAAGGCCAAGATGGCCCGCATGGATTTGTGTTAGCACTCTACCTTGATGAGTGCTAGCGGCCTGCATTTAAGGACGGTGATTTCGGGAGTCAAGAACGGCGGGTGGGTTTTTCTCGCTGTGGAGGTCGAATATCGTTAGGGTCGGGCTCTCGCTCCAGTTGCGGGTCATACAGCAATGACTGTATCAGCCCCATTGAATTGCGTGCCCCAGGTTCTCGCTGCAAACGAGGTGCCATTGGCGAGTTAAGGGGTAGTGTAAAGACTGGAAGACAAGCCTTTCGGCGTTTTAGCATAGGCGTTTGCCACGATAGTTTTGCTTTGCAAACGGGAAAATGCTTGCCAACGCACCAAGCCTTTGCAATGTCAGCCCCGACAGCAAAAGGATGAGACAGATTATGCCGCAACGGATTGCCGGGTTCGCCGAAATTGCCAAACACTACGATGCGGTATTTTGCGATGTCTGGGGCGTGCTTCACAATGGTGTCGAGCCGTTCGCGGCTGCTGGGCATGCGCTGCAGGCAGCGCGCCAAGAGGGTGTTACCGTCGTTCTTATCACCAATTCGCCGCGCATAGCCCCGCAGGTTGTTGCGCAATTGCAGCAAATTGGTGTTCCTGACGAAGCATACGATGCGATCGTAACGTCAGGAGACGTGACCCGCGCGTTGATCGCCGAAGGGCCGCGTAAGGTTTTCCTGCTCGGGCCCGATCGCGATCTTGCTCTCATTGAGGGTCTTGGCGTCGAACGCGTTGGCGAAAAGGATGCAGAGGTTGTCGTTTGCACCGGGTTTTTTGACGATGAAACCGAAACGCCGGAAGATTACACAGATATGTTGAAGGCATTTGCATCGCGTTCCGTGCCGATGATCTGCGCCAATCCAGATCTGATCGTTGAACGCGGCCATCGGATGATCCCTTGTGCGGGCGCGATGGCTGCCTATTACGCCCAGCTTGGCGGCAGCATTCGGATCGCGGGCAAGCCTCATAATCCGATTTACGAAGCAGTCTTTGCCGAAGCGCAAAGATTGAGAGGAGGACTGGAGAAGAACCGCGTTGTTGCAATCGGAGACGGAATGCCGACGGATGTGCGTGGCGCGCTCGATTTTGGTCTCGACCTTCTCTACATCAGCGGCGGCATTCATGCCAAGGAATACACCGTGCATGGCGAGACCGACGAGGCTCTTCTCGTTGACTACCTTCATCGCGAACAGGTCGCCCCGCGGTGGTGGATGCCGCGCCTGGCTTAGGGAGCGCTCATGAAGCTTTTTCATCGCAACGAGAATCGCCAGCCGCTTCCAGACCATCTGCATGGCGGCGTGATTGCCATCGGAAACTTCGATGGTGTTCATCGCGGTCACCAGTCTGTCCTTAGTGAGGCGCTGAAGATTGCACAGCAGCGGCAGGTTCCAGCGCTTGTCCTGACCTTCGAGCCACATCCAAGAACGGTGTTTAAGCCGCAAACGCCTGTCTTTCGTCTGACGCCCGCGCCCTTAAAGGCGCAAATCCTGGACATTTTGGGGTTCGATGCTGTTGTCGAATACCCGTTTTCATATGAGTTCTCCCAACGATCGGCAGAAGATTTCGTCCGGTCGATCTTGAAAGACTGGCTACACGCAAGCGAAATCGTCACCGGCTTCGACTTTCATTTCGGTCATAGCCGGGAGGGCGGGCCAGCCTTTCTGATGGAAGCTGGAAAACGGCATGGCTTTGGCGTGACGCTGATCGATGCCTATCGCGACGAAAATGCCGAGGTTGTTTCCTCAAGCCGCATTCGCAGCGAGTTGAGCAATGGCGACGTCGTTGGCGCATCGGGTCTGCTCGGCTACCGCTACACGGTGGAGTCAACGGTTGTGGGCGGGGAAAAACTTGGTCGCCAGCTCGGTTATCCGACAGCCAATATGGCTTTGCCCCCTGAAGTTGAGTTGAAGACAGGCATCTATGCCGTTCGCTTTCGTCTGCCGGATGGCACACTCCACGATGCTGTCGCAAGCTATGGGCGTCGTCCGACGGTTACGCAGAACGGATTGCCACTTCTGGAGACCTATCTTTTCGACTTCTCTGGCGATCTCTACGATAAAAGCTGCGCCGTATCCTTATTCGGTTATTTGAGGCCGGAGTTGAAGTTCGACGGGCTTGAACCCCTCGTTGCGCAGATGCGTCGGGACGAAGAGGAAGCACGAGCTTTGCTGGGTGGCGTCAAGCCACTGAGCCAGCTCGATTTGGCGCTTTGTTTCAGCGCAGACGCAGCCAATTAGATTTGGTTTGTTTCGCTGGCAAAATAAAGTTGCCTGTTTCAATCTAGCGTGTATCCCTGATTTTGAACGCGGCGGAGGATTCGCGCGGAGACGACGTTCGAGAGGCAATTTCGTTATGAGCAAGGGTTCAGGATCAGCGGTGCGCTGGTTGCTTATTATTCCTTATATTGGTCTGCTCTGGGTTCCCTTCTACAATTCCCGGGATCCCGTGCTCTTCGGCTTTCCGTTCTTCTATTGGTACCAGTTGCTCTGGGTTCCTGTTACTGCGATCTTGACCTACATCGTTTATCGGAGCACGCGCGATGCCGACTGACATCAATCCCGTCGCGCTCGGCGTTTTCATCTTCTTCTTTGCCTTGGTTACCGTGATGGGCTTTGTTGCCGCGCATTGGCGTAAACCAAAGACCTTAGCGCATATCGACGAATGGGGCCTTGGCGGCCGATCATTCGGGACCTGGATTACCTGGTTCCTTGTCGGCGGCGACTTCTACACGGCATATACCGTGATCGCGGTTCCGGCCCTTGTCTATTCTGTCGGCGCTTACGGCTTCTTTGCCTTGCCTTATACGATTGTCGTTTATCCCTTTGTCTTCATGGTCATGCCGCTCCTTTGGAAGCGTGCCAAGGACTTTGGCTATGTGACCGCGGGCGATGTGGTTTATGGTCAATATGGCTCCCGGGCCCTGGAACTAGCGGTCGCCATAACGGGCGTTCTGGCCACAATGCCCTATATTGCTCTTCAGCTTGTCGGCATGGAAGCCGTCCTGCGCGCACTGGGATTGCATGGGGAAATCCCGCTTGCGCTCGCATTCATCATTCTGGCGCTCTACACCTATTCTGCGGGCCTACGTGCTCCAGCATTGATCGCCTTCGTCAAGGACATCATGATTTACATCGTTGTCATCGTGGCGATCGCAATCATACCATTGAAGCTTGGCGGCTATGCCAATGTGTTTGAAAGCGCTGACGCCGCATTCAAGGCAAAGGGCTCAGGCGGCTTGCTGCTAGGCCCGAACCTTTACGTCGCCTATGCAACGCTCGCTTTGGGGTCAGCGCTGGCTGCTTTCATGTATCCGCATACCCTGACCGGTATTTTCGCATCGAATAGCGGCAATACCATCCGCAAGAATGCGGTCCTCCTGCCTGCTTACACCTTGTTGTTAGGCCTGCTGGCAATGCTCGGCTACATGGGACATGCCGCTGGACTGAAGCCTTCAACGCCAAACGACATCGTGCCGCTCCTCTTCGGAACATTGTTTCCAAGCTGGTTCGCTGGCTTTGCTTTCGCGGCTATTGCGATCGGGGCTCTCGTTCCGGCCGCGGTCATGAGTATCGGCGCGGCCAATCTCTTCACGCGCAATTTCTGGAAAGCCTATGTCAATACTTCTGTCAGTCACGAAGGAGAGGCCGCGGTTGCCAAGATCACGTCGCTCCTGGTGAAAGTCGGTGCCCTCCTGGTCATCCTCTTCCTTCCAACGCAATTTGCGCTCGATCTGCAGCTTCTCGGCGGTATCTGGATTTTGCAGACGCTTCCGGCCTTGGTGTTTGGCCTTTATACCAAGCGCTTTGCCGCACCGGCCTTGCTCGCCGGCTGGGCGGTCGGGTTCTTTGGCGGAAGTTTCCTTGCGTGGTTGAACGGCACGAAGCCGCTCCAGCCGATCGTGCTCGGGAATTTGTCGTTCAGCGTCTATATCGGCCTTCTTGCCTTGGCTGCCAATATTCTTGTGGTGTTGCTCGTCAGTGCGGCGACATCACGAACGGCAGCAGCCAGACAGGCATGACGGAGCGCCCGCAGCCACGGCGCTGCGGGCTATTCGATCAATGATTTCCTCTTCCTTTTCATATGAAAAGCGCATATGAACCTTCGCTATGACAAGGTTCCGGCTATCGATTGCGATACGAATTATAGGCCCGGCTTTCCGCGCGCGCTGACGCCGCCGGAAGGTCCGGGTTTTTGGCGCCTGCCTGTTGGCGCCGCCGTCACCTCACTTTTCCAAGACCATGGCGCCCTTCATGGGCAAGAAATGATTGTCAGACGATGACCGAAACCGTTGAAAAAATGGACTATTCGAAGACACTGTTCCTGCCGGAAACCGAGTTTCCGATGCGCGCGGGCTTGCCGCAAAAAGAGCCTGAAATCGCGCGCAAATGGAGAGAGGGCGACCTGTACAAGAAGCTGCGCGCTTCTGCGGCGGGCCGCGAAAAATTCGTCCTGCATGATGGCCCGCCTTATGCAAACGGCCACATCCATATCGGCCACGCTCTCAACAAGGTCCTGAAGGATGTCATCACGCGCTCGTTCCAGATGCGTGGATATGATGCCAATTACATCCCCGGTTGGGATTGCCACGGCTTGCCGATCGAGTGGAAAATCGAGGAAAAATACCGGGAAAAGGGCAAGGACAAGGACGAGGTTCCGATCAACGAATTTCGCCGCGAATGCCGCGAGTTCGCGCAAGGATGGATCGATATCCAGTCGGAAGAGTTTCGTCGTCTGGGCATAGAGGGCGATTTCGATCATCCCTACACGACGATGAACTTCCACGCTGAATCACGCATCGCAGGCGAGCTCTTGAAGCTTGCAATGTCCGGTCAGCTTTATCGTGGCTCGAAGCCGATCATGTGGTCGGTCGTCGAGCGCACTGCTTTGGCTGAAGCGGAAGTCGAATATCACGAGGTTGAAAGCGATACGATCTGGGCGAAATTTCCTGTCGTTGCTGGCGCCGAGGATCTGAAGTCAGCCTATGTCGTGATCTGGACGACGACCCCTTGGACTATTCCCGGAAACCGCGCCATCTCCTACTCGCAGCGCGTCGAATACGGCCTGTACGAAGTGACGGAGGCCGTCAACGACTTCGGTCCGCAGCCAGGCGAAAGGTTGGTCTTCGCCAAGCGTTTGGCCGAGGACTGCGCTGCAAAGGCAAACGTCACGTTGAAGCTTGTCCGCGACGTCGCCAGTTCTGAGCTTAGCGATGTTGTCTGTGCCCATCCGCTTAAATTGCTCGGATACACCTTCGACGTGCCGATGCTGGATGGCGACCATGTCACCGATGATGCAGGTACCGGTTTCGTCCATACCGCGCCGGGTCACGGGCGTGAGGACTTTGAAATCTGGATGGCAAATGCGCGTGCGCTCGAGCAGCGCGGCATTTCCACGAAGATCCCTTTCACAGTCGATGATGCTGGTTTCTACACCGAAGAAGCCCCTGGTTTCGGTCCCGCATCAGCCGGCGGCGCTGCTCGCGTTCTGGACGACCAAGGCAAAAAGGGCGATGCCAACAAGCGAGTGATCGAGGCCTTGATCGCAAGCTCTCGTCTTTTTGCCCGTGGCCGTATCAAGCACGACTATCCGCATAGCTGGCGTTCGAAAAAGCCTGTGATCTTCCGCAATACGCCGCAGTGGTTTGTCTACATGGACAAGGACCTTGGCGACGGAACGACTTTGCGCTCGCGCGCACTCACGGCAATCGATCAGACCCGTTTCGTGCCTGCTGCAGGACAAAATCGCTTGCGCGCCATGATCGAGCAGCGCCCGGATTGGGTTCTTTCTCGTCAGCGCGCCTGGGGCGTACCGATCTGCGTCTTCGCCGATATGGATGGAAACGTTCTGAAGGATGAAGCGGTCAACCAGCGTATTCTCGAAGCGTTCGAGCATGAAGGAGCCGATGCCTGGTTTGCTGAAGGGGCGAAAGACCGCTTCCTCGGCAATAGCCACGACAGCGACCAATGGACCATGGTCACGGATATCCTCGATGTCTGGTTCGACTCAGGGTCGACCCACACCTTCACGCTTGAAGACCGCCCGGATGTGAAATGGCCGGCGGATGTCTATCTGGAAGGCTCGGACCAGCATCGCGGCTGGTTCCACTCCTCGCTTCTGGAAAGCTGCGCAACACGAGGCAGAGCTCCTTATAATGCCGTTGTCACCCATGGTTTCACCATGGATGAAAAGGGCGAGAAGATGTCGAAGTCTAAAGGCAATGTGACGGCGCCGCAAGACATCATGAAGGATGCTGGGGCTGATATCCTGCGCCTTTGGGTAATGAGCTCAGACTATGCTGAGGATCTTCGTGTCGGCAAAACGATCATCCAGACGAACATCGACGCCTATCGGAAAATCCGCAATACGATCCGGTGGATGCTGGGAACGCTTGCGCATGATAAGGGCGAAGAGATTGCTTACGCCGATCTGCCGGAACTCGAACGGTTGATGCTGCATAGGCTGGCCGAACTCGACCAACTCGTTCGAAAAGCCTACGACGACTTCGACTTCAAGCGCATCACTCGGGCATTGACGGATTTTGCGAATGTCGAGCTCTCCGCTTTCTATTTCGACATCCGAAAAGATGCGCTCTACTGCGATGCGCCGTCGAGCTTGAAGCGTCGCTCTGCTCTTTATGTCGTTCGTCAGCTGTTCGACTGCCTCGTCCTCTGGTTTGCGCCCATGATGCCGTTCACGACTGAGGAAGCATGGTTGTCGCGTAGCCCAGACAGCGATTCTGTTCATCTCCAGCAATTCCCAGCGATTCCGGCCCATTGGTCTAATGAAGCGGTTGCCGAGAAGTGGAAGAAGGTGCGTGCTGTGCGCCGCGCCGTGACCGGAGCTTTGGAAATAGAGCGAAAGGATAAAAGGATCGGCTCGTCGCTGGAAGCTGCACCTGTCGTTCATATTGCCGATCAGGTTCTTCTCGACGCACTGGACGGCCTCGATTTCGCGGAGATCTGCATCACTTCGGACATTTCTGTCGTTAAGGGCGAGGGTCCGGCAGAAGCTTTCCGCCTTGATGACGGAACCAAGGTCGCCGTTGAACCCAAGCTGGCAGAAGGCACGAAGTGCGCCCGGTCATGGAGAGTGACCAAGGACGTTGGGTCCGACCCCGCTTATCCAGAAGTGTCGGCCCGCGATGCAGCCGCTTTGCGAGAATTGGGCTTTTAAGCTATTTTTCGGGCAGAAAGACCGGATGAATTGCGCTTTCGCCGTTCATCCGGTAAAGCTGCCTGAAAATGGTCGGATTCATAAGTCAGGGAGCGACTGGGTCCGGTTGGGGCGATGAAGATACCGGCATGGCTGGAAGGATATTCATGTTAGCAACGCGTTGGTTCCGTGCAGGCACTTGCCTCGCGATCGTCATGGCTGCAGGCCTGGCGGCATCAGGCTGCACCAGCCCTCGCTACGGTACTGACAAGACGGCGATGGAGCAGCTGACGGACGATCTTGGTCAGTCTGTATCCCTGACTGGAAATCCGCCCAAGAACAAGGGCGTGAAGTATACGCCGCGTCCAACGCTGTTGCTGCCGTCTCAAACGGCACGTGCAGACCTTGTTCAGCCGCAGCAATCGATTGCCTCCAAAGATAACCCACAGTGGGTCGAGTCTCCCGAGGAAACACGCGCCCGTCTTGTGAAGGAAGCCGACGCGAACAGCGAGAATTCTGCCTACCGCTCGCCTTTGGCGCAAAATGGCGTTGAGGGCGGACGTAAGACCGCGGAAGAACAGCAAAAGGCGTTTCGCGAAGCTCGCACCCTTCAGAAGGGCGCCTATATCGATCAGCGCCGCTTCATTTCTGATCCGCCCTCAGAATATCGCCAGGTCGATACTGACAAACTGAGCGATCTGGGTACGCCGGAACTGAAGAAGGCCAAGGAACGCAAGAAGCAGGCTGCTGTCGAAGGCACAAACAAGAGCTGGTGGAACTTCCTGCAATAGCATTTCCTAGTCCTTTAGATGCGTTCCCATTTTTAAAGCCGTTACGGTTCGAAAGTCACGTCTCACCGCCGTGCGGTGAGCTTTGATCGCTGCAATAGCCCATTTATTCTGGCGATCTCATCATGATCGGAGCGAAAACGGCTTCCGACGGTTGATCCGTGTCGCGCTGCAGAGTTCCTTCTGCTGGCCAAGTCTTTGTCATAGCCCTGCAATCGAAGTTTCTTAAGGAGGTCCTGTCAAACTTGAACACAAGGGCAGGACATGGTCGACTTTGCAGGCCGCGGGGATTTTAGTGGCGGCGAGGGAAGCGTCACAAACCCTCAAGCAATAGAGATTTCACTCTTCGTTCTATTCGGTTTGATTGTCGCTCTTTTCAACATTTTCCCAGCGGCAGATATAGAGGTCTCCCGGCTATTTTATTCGGGTGCGAACTTCCCTCTGTCGCATTCGAAATTCCTCATCTTCATCAGGGATCTAAACCGACAGATTCCTGTTCTCGTCATTAGCTATTTTGCGTTTTGCCTCGCTCGATGCTGGTTCAGGCCGGGGCTGCCCAGCAATCCGCCGCCGCACCTATGTCTCTATGTTCTGTTGTCCTATGCGCTCGGGCCTGGATTATGCGTGCAGGTCATGAAAACGGTGTTTGCCCGATCGCGTCCACACTCGATCTTTGAGTTCGGCGGAAGCCACGATTTTACGCGGGCAGCCGAACTATTTGGTACATGCAAGGCGAGTTGTGCGTTCATTTCGGGCGAGGCGGCCTCGGCAATGGCAATGCTATGCCTGCTTGCGGCTGTCCCTCAGCGGATGCGCAAGCGAGCAGCGGCGGTTCTCGTTTCGCTGGCAGTTTTGTTTTCGGTCAACCGTATAGTGTTTGGCGCGCATTTCCTTTCGGACGTCTTGTCATCCTGGGTCCTTATCGGGCTCATCATGCTGATCTTGTGGCGATTAATTTCGGCCCGTGCCGACACCATCGATAGTCGCATTCAAGGCTATATGGTGGGACGTTTTCAGACTTTAGGTCGTCGGTAGGCGTTATAAGTCTCTTTTGGCTCTGAAAAATCGCTTGAGCAGATCGGCGGCGGCCTGTTCGCCAAGTCCGCCGTAGACGTCCGGTTTATGGTGGCAGGTCGGTTGGTGGAAAAAGCGTATGCCGCTATCCACCGCTCCGCCCTTGGGATCTTCGGCGCCATAGTATAGGCGGCGAATGCGTGCGAACGAGATCGCCGCAGCGCACATGGTGCAAGGCTCAAGCGTGACGTAGAGGTCGGCGCCCGCTAATCTTTCCTGGCCGAGCTTGGTGCAAGCCGCGCGGATGACTTCGATTTCCGCGTGAGCCGTTACGTCGTGAGCGCTGCGGGTCGCGTTGCCGGAGACAGCCACAACCTCGCCATTCATCACTAAAACTGCGCCAACGGGAATTTCGCCACGCTCTCCGGCGGCTTGCGCTGCCACCAGCGCCATATCCATAAAGCGATCTGACTTCACCTTTCAGCAATTTCCCCCTTAACCGCGAGGACGCGACCTGATAGATAGGCGCAAAAGGCAGGCAAACTACAAATGACATTCAAAGACAAGCCAAAACGCCCCACGGGCAAACTGTCTGTGCGCAAATCCTCTTCGGCAGCCGCCGATCATGATGCCGGCGAGCAATCGGCGACATCAGGTGAAGAAAAAGCTGAGCGCATTTCCAAAGTCATGGCGCGCGCAGGCGTGGCATCGCGCCGCGATGTTGAGCGCATGATCATGGAAGGTCGTGTAACGCTGAACGGCAAGCTCCTGGAGACGCCTGTCGTCAATGTCACGCTGGCTGATCGGATCGAAGTCGATGGGACGCCGATCCGCGGGATAGAGCGGACACGGCTTTGGCTTTACTACAAGCCGGCCGGTTTGGTGACGACGAATTCCGATCCGGAAGGCCGTGCCACGGTCTTCGAAAATCTGCCAGACGAACTACCCCGGGTGATGTCGATTGGACGCCTCGATATCAACACAGAGGGCCTCCTGCTTTTGACGAACGACGGCGGGCTTGCGCGGGTTCTTGAACTGCCGGCGACAGGTTGGCTGCGACGTTACCGCGTCCGCGCTCATGGCGATATCGATCAGGAAGCCTTGGATAAGCTGAAGGACGGCATTGCCGTTGAAGGCGTTCTGTACGGCTCGATCGAAGCAACGCTCGACCGCAAGCAGGGATCCAATGTGTGGATTACCATGAGCCTGCGGGAAGGGAAAAATCGCGAAATCAAAAACGTGCTTGGCGCGCTTGGCCTCGATGTCAATCGTCTGATTCGCATCTCTTATGGTCCTTTCCAGCTTGGTGATTTGCCAGAGGGTCAGGTGCTTGAAGTGCGGGGGCGCACGCTGCGCGATCAGCTTGGACCGCGCCTTATCGAAGAGGCGAAGGCCAATTTTGATGCGCCGCTCTATGGCGCGCAAGCTGCTGTGGAAGACGAGCCAAAAACTGTCGCATCTACGCCGCGCCGAGAACGGCTCAGCAAGGAGGATAAGCGCGAACAAGCGCTTGGACGCCTTGATACCCGCCGCGACGGTTTCAAGCAGGATGACGATCGTCATAAGAAAGCCAAGACGTTCGGAACGAGGCGTAGTGCAAATGTCTGGATGGCTCCCGGTGCGCGCCCGTTAGGTGAAAAGGCTGCCGCCAAGGCCGCCAAGAATGCCAGCACGGCACGCCGTCGGGGTGAGGACCCTGATGCACGCTCTGCTCGTCCGGATTTCGAGCGGGATCGCAGCCCAAGTCGCGTCAATCGAGTCACCGAAAGCGATGGCGAATGGATTAGGTCTGAGTCGCGTTCGCGAGATGAGGAGGCGGACGATAAGTTCCGCAAGCGTTCGAGTGGAGATCGGCCATTCCGCTCGGATTCTTCGGCCGGTGGTCGTCCTGCGCGCAGTCGCAGCCCCGAAAGTCCTGCAGGCAACAAGGCGCGCAGCGGAAAGTCTTTTGGTGCCGGTCGCACCAGCGACGATGAGAGATCCTCGGGCGGTAAGACATTCGGCGCGCGCAAGCCTTTCGGTGGTACAAGATCTGCGGAACGCACTTCCGACGGTGAAAGATCGTCCAGAGCGGGTAAATCCTTCGGGGGTGGCAAATCTTTCGGCGGTGGAAGGGCCTCCGATGGCGAACACTCATCGGGTGGCGGAAAATCCTTTGGCGCGCGCAAGCCTTATAGCGGTTCAAGGACAACTGAACGCACTTCCGACGGAGAGAGATCATCGGGAGCTGGCAAGTCGTATGGTGGCGGCAAGTCCTCCAGCGGCGTGAAATCGTTCGGCGGAAAGAATGCCGGCAAGCCTCGGACAGGCGGTCGCGACGACCGACCAAACGATGGCGGTCCGCGGAACGGTTCTAAGGGAAAGGGGCCGACGCGCGGTGCGGATCGTCGGCGGTGAATTTCGCGGGCGCTCGCTCGCTGCTCCCAAATCGACCGAAATCCGGCCGACAGCCGACCGGACACGCGAGAGCCTTTTCAACATTCTGAGCCATGCCTATCCAGAAGCGATTGAGGGCACACGTGTTCTCGATCTCTTCGCGGGAACGGGCGCGGTTGGGCTGGAAGCAGTCTCACGAGGGTGCCGCCATGCACTCTTCGTGGAAAACGGGGTCGAAGGCCGCGGCCTCTTGTGGGAAAATATCGATGCGCTCGGCCTTCATGGCCGAACGCGGATATTAAGGCGCGACGCAACCGATCTTGGCACGATCGGCACGATGGAGCCGTTTCATTTTCTTTTTGCAGATCCGCCTTATGGAAAGGGCCTTGGGGAAAAAGCGATGAAAGCAGCCGTCGAGGGCGGCTGGCTGGAGCCCGGGGCAATTGCGGTGCTGGAAGAGCGCGCCGATGTTGCCGTCAGCGTCGATCCTGCCTATCTCTTCCTCGAAAATCGCCTTTTTGGGGATACCCGAGTGCATTTCTTCCGTTATCAGCCGACATAAGAGGCGTAGCGGCAGGTTATCTCAGGAGATCATGCATGCCGCAGCTTCAAAGGGCCGAACAGGTTCAGCCGAAAGTCATCGATCTGCCGCAAGGGGGCATTCCCTCCTTTGCCGTGGCTTTCGGCGCTGGCGGCGCGCGCGGTCTTGCCCATATCCATATCATCGAGACCTTGGACGAACTAGGCATCCGGCCTGTCGCGATTGCCGGTTCGTCCATCGGTGCCATCATGGCGGCGGGTATGGCGGCCGGCATGAGCGGCGAAGCAATTCGCGATCACGCTTTGGCAACAGTTGGCAATAAGTCCGCTGTCGTCAGCAGGCTCTGGGGTCTTCGTCCGCAAACCGTTCGCGACGCGGTTGCAAAGGGCGTACGGATCGGCCAGTTCAACCTGGAGCGGATTTTGAAAGCCTTTCTGCCGGCTGAGCTGCCTGATTACTTCGAAGACCTCTCGATCCCACTCAAAATCATTGCAACCGACTACTATGGCCAGAGCGAGCTCATCGTTGAGGAAGGCGCCCTGTTTCCAGCTCTGGCGGCGTCAGCGGCTATCCCTGCAGTGTTCATGCCGGTGCGTCTAAATGGACGGGTTATGATCGATGGCGGGATCATCAATCCGGTTCCCTATGAGCCTCTGATGAACCTGGCGGACATTGTCATCGGCATCGATGTCATCGGCGCGCCTGAAGGGGATGGCATGCATATTCCCAATCGGATGGAAAGCATTTTCGGCTCCGGCCAGCTGATGATGCAAACTGCAATATCGCTCAAGCTCAAGCTGCAACCGCCGCATATTTTCCTGAGGCCCTCCGTCGGACGCACCGGCGTCATGGACTTTCTCAAAGCCAAAGAGGTCCTTGCCATGTCGGCCACCGTGAAGGACGAGCTTAAATTTGAGATCGACCGGCAGATCGAGTTAAAGCTGAAGTCTTGATGCCGCCCAAGAGACTGCGCGGCACGTAGCGGATCAAGACGCCAATTCCATCAGGCACGTTCAGGAACCGTGACCGTTGTTGCCAGCGGATCCTCGTCTTCGGCTTCCTTTGCCCGCTTCGGCTTGAGAAGAGGTTCGGGACTGACGGGGCGGGAAAACAGCATGTCACGGCCGGCCTGGAAGCCCTGTGTAACCTGCAATGCGAGGCGGTCTTCGTCGCGTTTGCGGATGTCTTCGCCGATTTCGTAGGCCGTCGCCTCCG
Organism: Oryzifoliimicrobium ureilyticum; assembly: GCF_037199735.1. Lineage (NCBI taxonomy): Bacteria > Pseudomonadati > Pseudomonadota > Alphaproteobacteria > Hyphomicrobiales > Rhizobiaceae > Oryzifoliimicrobium > Oryzifoliimicrobium ureilyticum. The sequence continues at coordinate 236,518 of NZ_JBBBVQ010000001.1, forward strand.
GGATGCCGAGCGCCTCCAGGGTGCGTCGACCGAAAAGAAGGCCTGACTCCAGCGTTTCGCGCAGTTCGTAGTCAACGGATCGGTTGCGCAAGTCGATTGAATGGATGCGATCGTAGGAGCGCACGAAGAGCTTCGCCTGCGGATATTCCGCTTGAACAAGCTCTACGATCTTGTCGGTCACCTCGCGTTTATGGGTACACACCAGCACAAGCTTTGCCCGGTCAATGCCGGCAGCGCGCAGAACGTCCATGCGCTGGCCATCACCGAAATAGATACGGAAACCGAACGAAGCCGCTTGCCTAATACGATCCGCGGAAAAATCGATGACGGTGACGTCTCGACCTCCGGCAAGTAGGATCTGGGCGGCGATCTGGCCAAAGCGCGAAAAGCCGATCATCATGACGTCCGATCCTGCCCCCTCAAAGCTTTCCTCCAGCTGTTCATGATCCTCTTCAGTCAGAAGCCTGCGGCCGAGGCGTGTCGCAACTGGCGTCAGCGCCATTGAGAGCGTCACGATCGCCACCAATAAGGATGCTGTGCTGGCCGGCATGATGCCTGCTGTTGCTGCCGTCGTGAAAAGTACGAATCCGAACTCTCCACCTTGCGGCAGCAGGCAGGCAATCCGAATTGCATCGTTATGGCTCGTTCCAACGAGACGGCAAACGCCGTAGATCACGATGCCTTTGGCAAGCATGACGAGGGGAACTGCAGCGATGATCAGCAGTAGATTGTCGAGGATAACCTCAAGCTGAAGCGAAAGGCCGACCGCGATGAAGAAGATAGCCAATAGAACGCCGCGGAACGGTTCGATATCGGCTTCCAGTTCGTGACGATACGACGACTCCGCCAACATAACACCAGCAAGAAACGCGCCCATCGCCATCGACAGCCCGGCAAGCTGCATCAACGCGGCCGAACCCATGACCACGAAAAGAGCGGCCGCGATCATGGCTTCGCGCGCGCCGGTGCGCCCGATAATCTGAAAAAGTGGCGTCAAGAGGTATCGTCCCGCGACAACCAGTCCGCTCACTGCAAGGATTGCAACGAGAAACCCACTGATGGAATTGTCGTTCGCGGCATTTGCACCGCCGGCGCTCAGGAGGTTGATGAGTGCGATGAGCGGTACGATGGCAAGATCCTGTAAAAGCAGGATCGAAAACGACCGCTGCCCACAAGCAGAGTTGATATCGCCTTCGTCATCGAGGATCTGCATTGCGAACGCAGTCGAAGACAGAGCAAGGCCGAAGCCTGCAATAATGCTGCCGTTCCAGTCGAGGATCCCTGAAACCCTGACAAGGCACGACAAGACAAGTCCGCTGAGAAGGACCTGCGCGCTGCCAAGCCCAAAAATATCGCGCCGCATCTGCCACAGTCGGGAAGGCTTCAACTCGAGGCCGATGATGAAGAGAAGAAAGACAACGCCAAGTTCAGCAACCGTCAGAACCTGCTCGCCATCGGAAATGCCATGAAGAACCGGTCCGATGACAACGCCCGCCGCAAGATAACCCAGAACCGTACCGAGCCCCAGCTTCTTGAAGATCGGTGCTGCCACCACCGCGCCGCCGAGCATGACAATCGTTTCGGTAAAAAGTGGATTTAGCGCCGACATAGGTCTAGGTCTTTCATTGCATGGTATGGACGCATCATCCGCAAGAATCCTGCAGGGACGGCCTTGATGCATTTACTACCGCACAATAAATGGAAGGCAAGGAAAGGCCAGATCATGCCCTCAGAAATCGACTCCTCGACGCTCCTTTCTCGGGCGAGCCAACTCATCGACCTTGCTTTGAAAGCTGGTGCGGACGCTGCCGATGCAGTGATCGTGCGTTCACGCTCACAGTCGGTCAGCGTTAGGCTCGGTAAAGTTGAATCGACCGAATCGTCGGAAAGCGACGACTTTTCGCTGCGTGTCTTTATCGGCCGCAGAGTTGCAAGCGTCTCCGCCAATCCCGGGTTCGACCTCGGTATGCTGGCCGAGCGGGCTGTGGCAATGGCCAAGGTTTCGCCCGAAGATCCATATGCATGCCTTGCAGATGAAGCCCGCTTGGGCAAGTCCTACCCGGACCTCCAGCTTTTCGATCCCACTGAAGTTTCGTCCGAACATCTGCGTGAAGCAGCACTTGCTGCCGAAGCTGCGGCGCTTGACGTCAAAGGCGTGACCAATTCGGCGGGAGGAGGCGCTTCCGCGGGCATGGGCGGGCTTGTCCTTGCAACCTCGCATGGTTTCGCGGGAAGCTACATGGGGTCCCGTTTTGGTTGTTCCGTCAGCGTTATTGCTGGAGAGGGCACCCGCATGGAGCGGGATTACGATTTCGACAGCCGCCTTTATTTTGCTGATCTCGACGATCCTGCAGAGATTGGACGGCGCGCCGGCGAGCGAGCCGTCAAGCGCCTTTCTCCGCGTCAGGTAGATACAGGGAAAAATGTGACGGTGGTCTTTGATCCGCGTGTTGCACGGGGCTTCGTCGGACATATAGCCGGTGCCATCAACGGGGCCGCCGTCGCGCGCAAGACAAGTTTCCTTCGCGACAAGATGGGTCAGCAGGTTCTCAAATCCGGCTTGACCGTTACCGACGACCCGTTGATCGTGAAGGGGCCGTCATCACGTCCTTTTGATGGCGAGGGCGTCATCGGAGAAAAGCTCTCGATGATTGAGGACGGTGTGCTCCAGCACTGGTTTTTGTCGACCTCGACCGCCCGCGAAATCGGCATGGAAACCAATGGACGCGGCGTTCGCGGAGGCAATTCGGTTTCTCCTGCATCAACCAATCTTGCTCTTGAACCCGGGGATGTTTCGCCTGCAGCGCTTATCAGCGGCGTTGGAACCGGCCTTTATGTTACGGAGTTGATCGGGCAGGGCGTCAATATGATCACTGGCGAATATAGCCGGGGCGCCAGCGGGTTCTGGATCGAAAACGGGGAACTTACTTTTCCCGTATCCGAGGTGACAATCGCATCGAATTTGAAAGAGATGTTCATGCGAATGACGCCCGCGAACGACATTGATCGCAAGTACGGTGTTGCCTCGCCAACGCTTGCGATAGAGGGCATGACGCTCGCTGGGCGATGAGCAAGGTGTGAATTCACAAGGGACCGATGCGGGAATGTTCCGGCAGCGGTCCCTTTCAAACGGAATGACGTCATGGATGCGATCATGAGCGCTGATTGGCAGAACGATCTCGATCTTATTGTCGAGGCCGCGAAGCAGGCCGGTGCCGTTGCGTTGTCCTTCTTCAATCGCTCGCCGGAAGTTTGGTGGAAAAACGGGGATCATTCGCCGGTGAGCGCGGCTGACTTTGCGGCAAACGAAAAGCTTTCACAGATTCTGCGCACGGCTCGTCCCGATTATGGGTGGCTGTCTGAGGAGAGTGAGGAAGACAAAATTCGCCTCGATCGCGAGACTTTATTCGTTGTCGATCCGATCGATGGCACGCGCGGCTTCCTTGCGGGACAGAGCTTATGGTGCGTGAGCGTTGCAGTCGTTCATCGCGGACGGCCGGTTGCCGGCGTCCTCTACGCTCCCGCCCTTGAAGAAGTCTATACGGCCCATAGTGGGAGCCAAGCGCTGAAAAACGGAAGCGCCATTTCCGTTTCGAGTGCAAGTCAGAGTGAATCGAGCCGGTTCGCGATAGCCGAAGACGTTCTGAAGCATATTTCGGAGCCTTTCAGAGGCAGGATACATCGCGTCAAGCATGTGCCTTCGCTGGCCTATCGGATCGCCATGGTGGCCGATGGGCGTATTGAGGGGACCTATGTGAAGAGGAACTCGCACGACTGGGATCTTGCTGCTGCAGATCTTATTTTGGAAAAAGCAGGTGGGGCGCTTACCGAACTGAGTGGCGCTAAACTCGTCTATAACCGTGACAGCGTCAGTCATGCTCCGCTTTGCGCGGCACCGGAGGACAGGTTGGCGGAGTTCACGCAAGCTCTTGCGACACTAGGAAGCGGTTGACCTTTTTTGCGAAATCCCTCACATGAAATTTACGGGGAGGCCGCAATAGGAAAGAGAAGAAAATGACGGAATCCGGCGAAAAGAAACAGCTTTTGCACCTCGTCTTTGGTGGTGAGTTGGTCAACCTGAAAGACGTTCAGTTCAAGGATCTCGCAAGCCTCGACATCGTCGGTATTTTTCCGGACTACGCTTCGGCACTGACGGCCTGGAAGTCGAAAGCGCAGGCAACTGTAGACAATGCGCATATGCGCTACTTCATCGTCCATATGCACAGACTGCTTGATCCGCAGGCGTGAATTTTGACTTGGATTATCCCCGCGGCAGATCGGCCATTCTATCGGCCTATGACGCAATACCGTCACACTTGTCCGACACTGCAGTTACAGTCGTCGCGGGGAATGAATTTATGCCGATGATATCGGACGAAGGCAAAACGGTATGAGTTCCCGCGGAGCGCGCCTCGCGCTGACGGCGTACAGAACGCTAGGCATTGCAGCCTCTCCTCTGTTTAGCGCATATCTTTCGTATCGCGCCGCCAAAGGTAAGGAATTGCGCGAGCGCCGCCTCGAGCGCTTTGGTTATGCAAGTCATGAGCGGCCCGTCGGTCCCCTGATTTGGTTTCATGCGGCCAGCGTTGGCGAAACCAATTCAATGATCCCGCTGATACGCGAAATCCGGCGGTTGAACATTCACATTGTTCTAACGACGGGAACCGTCACCTCTGCAAAGGTTGCAGCTGAACGGCTTGGCACGGACGTCATCCATCAATTCGTGCCGCTCGACCTTCAGCCGGCTGTCAAACGCTTTCTGGAATATTGGCAACCGGACTGCGCCCTGATCGCTGAGTCGGAAATTTGGCCTGCCACGCTTCTTGAGCTTGAGCGTCGCCGGATTCCGCAGATCCTGGTCAACGCGCGTATGTCGGACCGATCCTTCGCCAGATGGTCGAGACGCCTTTCGATTGCCCAGGCTCTTTTTGAAAAATTTGCACTGGTTGTTGCCCAGTCGGACATTGACGGCGAGCGTTTTCGAGATCTTGGCGCGCGGTACGTCATGGTGTCGGGCAATTTGAAAGTGGATACCGATGCGCCGAGCTGCGATCCCAAGGTCCTGGCGCAATATCGCCAGCAAATTGGAGATCGAAAGACCTGGGCTGCAATTTCGACCTTCGAGGGCGAAGAAAAGGCGGCAGGTTTCGTTCATCGGGCTTTGCGGGAACGGGACGGACAGCTGACCATCATCGTGCCGCGCCACCCGGAACGGTCGGATGCCATAGAGGCGGAACTTGTCGCCCAAGGCCTGAAGGTCGCTCGACGCACGCGAAACGACATTATCTTTCCAGATGTGGATATTCTGCTCGGCGATACCATCGGCGAGATGGGGCTTTATCTGCGTCTTGCGGAAGTCGCGTTTGTAGGACGCTCCCTGTTTGGCGAAGGGGGTCAAAATCCTCTCGAGCCGGCGATGCTCGGCTGCGCGATTTTATCGGGCGGGAATGTGCAGAATTTTAGAGAATCCTATCAGATCCTCGCGCGCCGCGGCGCAGCGCGGATGGTGCGTGATACGGAGATGCTGGCGAAAGGCGTGCATTATCTGCTGACCAACGACACAGCGCGTCGCGGCATGATCGAGGCTGGAGCGAGCGCCGTCCAGGAAATGCGCGGTGCTTTGACAGCAACGATGAAGGGGCTCGAGCCTTATATCAATCCTCTTGCCGTCAAGGCGCGACTTTTGCCGAAGACATCAGAGGAGGATTGATCCATGCAAGCTGGGGCCGCGATCAAGGGCATTCTGTTCGACAAAGACGGAACCTTGCTTGACTACGACGAAAGCTGGCTTCCTGTGAACAGGGAACTGGCCGCCATCGCGGCTTGTGGAGATGCAGCCCTTGCCAAAAGATTGTTGCGAGCCTGCGGCATGGATCCCGATACCGGAAAGATCGAGCCCGATAGCCTGCTGGCTGCGGGCAACACAAAACAGATCGCCGAAGGGCTTACGGCTGCCGGTTCACCACTCTCGATAAGCGAACTCACCGAACGATTGGACGTGCTCTTTGCGCAGGCCGTCGACTATGCCGTTCCGGTGGCGGATCTTGCCGTTCATTTTTCCAGGTTGAAGAAACTCGGTCTTCGCCTTGGTATCGCATCGTCGGACAATGAACGTTCCATCCGATTGATGGCCGCGCGCTTTGGCATAACAGAGTATGTCGATTTCATTGCCGGCTACGACAGCGGATTTGGTGTTAAGCCGGAGCCGGGGATGGTCTTGGGTTTTTGTGCCGCCACCGGGTTAGAGCCGTCGCAGGTTGCGATGGTGGGCGATAATAATCACGATCTGCATATGGGACGCAATGCCGGCACAGGCATGACGATTGCGGTTCTCACAGGCACTGGCGACCGTCTTTCGCTCAGTGAAGCCGATTACTGTCTCGACGACATTACGGGGCTTGAGAGTTTGCTTGCCTGATACGCCGTCGATGCCGGATTGATGATGTAGATTTCGGCAAGAAGGGGAGGGACCGCATAAATGGTATCGGAAGCACCGCCCTTCTGGTGGGAGAAGGCCGATTGGCGCGCGCGCGTGCTTTTTCCTTTCGCAGCGATCTATGGTTATGTGGCCGGGAGGCGCATGCTGCGCGCGCAGCCCCCCGCCGTCGGCGTACCGGTCATCTGCATTGGCAACTTCACCGTCGGCGGTGCAGGCAAAACACCGACGGCGATTGCCATGGCCCGGGTGGCAATTGCGAACGGGTTCAAGCCGGGCTTTCTGAGCAGAGGCTATGGAGGGTCGATCGATGTTACCACGGTCGTCGATCCGCATCATCATCGGGCAACGGCGGTCGGTGACGAACCCTTGCTTTTGGCGCGAGAAGCGACGACTGTGATTGCGCGCAGGCGTATCGACGGCGCGCGCCGTCTCGTCGCTGAAGGGGTCGATTTGATCATCATGGATGACGGTTTCCAAAGCGCTCGCCTTACCATCGATTACGCCCTTCTGGTAATTGATGCCGGACGCGGACTCGGAAATGGCCACATCGTCCCAGCAGGCCCGGTGCGTGCGCCTCTTGGGCAGCAGCTTGCCCGTACAGACGGCATCTTGAAGGTTGGCGATGGTAATGCTGCAGACCGTGTGGTGCGCACTGCCGCTCGCGCTGCCAAACCTTTTTTTGAGGCGAAGGTTGAGGTGAGCCGGGGCGGCAATCTGGTCGGCAAGCGTGTTCTTGCCTTTGCAGGCATTGCGGATCCGTCCAAGTTCTTCAGGACGGTGGAGGCCTCAGGCGCCGAAATCGTGCAGAAGAGAGCCTTTGGCGATCACGAGCATCTTCGCGATGATGAAATATCCGAACTCCTGACAGAAGCACGGCAGGACGGCCTTCTCATCGTCACGACCGCGAAGGATTTTGTCCGACTCTCAGGCCATCACGGCAAAAGCGCAGAACTGGCAGCCGCATGTCATGTGGTCGAGATCGATATGGTATTCGACGATCCGGAGGCCCCGATGCGCATCATCGAGACGGCTGTCAGCCGCTTTCGGCAACGCCGCCTTCAAGCATCATCGACAAAGCGCTTTGACTGATCCTTACCCTCTCATTCAAATCAAGCTATTGAAACGTTGATAGAGGGTGCGGGTCAAACTGGCACCAATCAGCTTTTGCGGATCGGCAGTGCGCCAGCGCGTCTGTCCGCTTCAACGGAAGCGGCAACATCGACATAGGCTTCCTGACGGGCAACACTCCAGTAACGCAGCTCGTCGAGCGGGATCTGCTTTCCGGTTACCGCACAGATGACGAACGACCCCGGTGCAACAATCTGGAAGTCGCCGTCGAGATAGCGCAGCTGTGCTTGGCGGTGTCCATGGCCTTCAAACAAATTCATCGATGATGATCCCAATCATGTCTTCGCCTGAAATACGCCGGGTTCCTGCAAAATTCCAGAAGAATCAGGCGTTAATGCGCAGGTGCGCCTTTCTCTGCCGTTAAGCAAAGCAGATGCCGATTGTTCCCTTAACATATAGGCTTGACAAACATTCCGGCTGATTTCAAGCCTGTCGGCCGACAATCAGCTACGGCCAAACAGCCTCTCGATATCCGACAACTTCAGTTTAATGTAGGTCGGACGGCCATGATTGCATTGCCCGGAGCCTGGCGTTACCTCCATCTGGCGCAAGAGCGCATTCATTTCTTCGACCTTCAGCCTGCGGCCAGAGCGGACAGAACCATGGCAGGCCATGGTCGCAGCCAAATGTTCAAGGCGAGCGGTCAATCCGTTTGCCGTATCCCATTCAGCAATTTCATCCGCAAGCTCACGGACAAGGCCTTGAGCATCGACTTCTCCTAAAATCGCAGGCGTCTCTCGAACTGCGACCGCACCAGGCCCGAAGCGTTCGATGGAAAGGCCAAGATTGACCAGAGCATCCCGGTGCATCATCACACGGTCGCAGTCTTCTTCCGGCAGATCGACGATTTCCGGGATGAGCAACGTTTGCGCCGCAAGCCGCTGCGAGTGCATCGCCTTGCGCATCGCCTCAAAAACCAGCCGCTCATGGGCGGCGTGCTGGTCTACGATGACCAGCCCATCCTCGGTTTGGGCAAGGATGTAATTTTCATGAACCTGTGCTCGCGCCGCGCCAAGAGGAAATTGCAGCGCAGGCTCAGCCGAAGGGCTGTCGGCTCTGTCATCAGACTGCACTGGCTCGGCGCGTGCCGTCGGCTCGTTGAACGCACCGAACATCGCCTGGGCAGGTTCTGAAAAACCTGCTTCCTTGAATTGATACGGCCGTGACGGCGACGTTGCTGCCGACCATGGCTGGGATAGCGTTGTCTCCTGCCGCGCAAAACTGAAGCCCGGACGAAAAGCCCGCATCATATTATCGGCACCTGTCGTGGACGAGCGCGTTCCGCCGGAGGTGAGGGCCTCTCGAACTGCCCCTACAATCAAACCGCGCACCAGACCTGGGTCACGAAAACGTACATCTGACTTGGCGGGATGCACGTTTACGTCGACGAGAGACGGATCGATGGTGATCGACAACACAGCGATAGGATAACGCCCGCTCGGTATTGTCTCAGCGTAAGCGCCACGGATGGCCGACAAAATGAGCTTATCCTGAACCGGCCTCCCATTGACAAAGGCGTATTGGTGAGCCGAATTGCCTCTGTTGAAAGTGGGAACACCGGCGTAGCCCGTGAGCCGCACGCCCTCGCGCTCCGCGTCGAGAGCAATTGCATTGTCCTTGAACTCAGATCCAAGCACTTGCGCCATCCTGGCAAGGTGATCGTCACCTGTGGCAGCAAGTTCCAATGTGGAGCGATCCGGCCCTGACAGCACGAAGCGTATTTTCGGGAAGGCCACTGCCATCCTCTTTACGACCTCTGTGATTGCCGCCGCTTCAGCTTTCTCGGTTTTCAAGAACTTAAGTCTTGCCGGCGTTACAAAGAAAAGGTCGCGAACTTCGACGACGGTTCCTGGATTGGAAGCGGAGGGCCGTAAATGCAAGATGCGCCCCCCAGCCATGGAAATCTCATGACCTTGACCGCCGTCCTTGCGACGGCTGCTGATGGTGAGCTTTGCGACTGAACCGATCGAGGGCAGTGCTTCTCCGCGAAAGCCAAGCGTCTGGATGTCTTCGAGCGTCATATCGATCTTCGAGGTGCAGTGACGCTTTACGGCCAGAGCGAGATCATCAGGGCTCATGCCAAAGCCGTTATCGCTTACTCTCAAAAGGCTTTTGCCGCCGCCGGCCGTGGCGATCTCGATCCGCGTCGCGCCGGCATCGATAGCATTTTCGATCAGCTCTTTTGCCGCACTGGCGGGCCGCTCGATGACTTCACCGGCGGCAATTTGGTTGATGAGCGTCTCGCTGAGTTGCTTGATGACCATGCGTTGTTCTTGATGGATTTGCTTTGTAATGAAAAGAGGCTTTTGGGTTGCGGACAATTCCGATGCGTCCGTTAACGATTAAGGCAGTTTTAACGGTAACATGGCACTTTTATCTATAAACGATGTTCATTCACCGCAATGCCGGAAGATTGGGACGAAGAAAATGAGTGCCAAATCCGGAAAGGCGGACTCAGGGACCGCTGAAAACGCCGGAAAAAGCGAATTGTCGGCCGCACTCTTCGATCTTGTCGGGGACGGATTTGGAGCAGCGTTCATTCTGTATGATCGCAATGATCTTCTCGTCTTCGCCAGCCGGCATCTTCTTGATTTCTATCCGATAAACCCAGCCGTCCTAGCGCCTGGCACGAGGGTGAGAGATCTGCTGGGGGCGATCTTCGACGTCGCTCGCAAGCCCTCCCATCATAACAAGGCGCCGCATCAAACACGCGACGATTGGATATCGGAGAAAATCGCGCTGCATTGGCGCGAACGAGGCGAATCGGTAGAAAGCCACGGCAATGGACGGTGGGCGCGGTTGCTGACACGTCGCTTGCCGAACGGCTACGGCATGTGTCTGTTGACCGACATCTCGGAGCACAAGAAGCGCGAGGATCAATGGCGAGCGGACATGGAAAGGGTCCAGCTGACGGAGGATATTCTCGACAATCTGCCGTTTCCGCTGTTTGTCAAAGACCGCAATCTTATCTACGTCGCCGTCAATATTGCGTTCTGTGAGAAGTTCAACTTATCTGCGGAAGAGGTTCTTGGCAGAACCAGTCGAGACATATTCTCTTCAGAGGTCGCCGAGCGGTATCATGAAAGTGATCGGCACGTTCTGGAAACGGGCGAGGCATCCGTAACCGTGCAGCGGCATGTCTCGATTTCCGGTGTCGAACACAGTGTCATCAATCGCAAGCAGCGAATCGGAAAACCGGGTCGCTATTTCCTCATTTCGACCATCCAGCAACTGGTACAAGAGCCGCTGGATATCGAGCCAGCGCCTTACCCCGACACAGTTTCAGACACAGACAATCTGCTTCACCAGATTTATATACCCGCTGGGGCAGAGCAGGCAGAAGAGGCACATCGCAAAGAGGTGCTGGTACCGGAGACCTTTTCCAGTAAGCGAATACTGGTTGCAACAAATGACGCAGCGCTCGAAAAGGCCGCTCTTCAGACGCTAGGGAAATACAGGTTCGAGGCCTGCGCGGTCCATAATACGGAAGAACTGGCGCTATTCCTGGAGCTCGCGGAGGAGGCCGGTTTTGCGATCGATCTTGTTTTGCTGGATAACCAGATGGATCTTGCATGCATCGACATCGCCAAGCGAACCAGCATTCCCGTTATGATCACCGATTCATATCAGGTATCGCATGAACTGCCGTTCCGGATTTTCCACCATTTCGATAGAGGCAATACAAACCAATCTTCTACTGTTCCTGACGACGGTGGCTGGGATATCACGACAGAAAGTGAGCAGGCAGATGGCTTGGATGTCTTGGTTGCCGAAGACAATGACATAAACCAGATCGTCTTTTCACAGATCCTCGAAAGCCTGGGATATCGATATCTCATTGCGCAGGATGGTGAAGAGGCTGTCGAGATTTGGAAGACACACCGGCCAAGCATCATTTTGATGGATGTTTCCCTTCCGTATCTGAATGGGTTCGAGGCGACAAAGAAAATAAGGGCACTTGAGGGCGATGCGCAAAGTCCCACTCCGATCATCGGCGTACTGACGCATGCCGTTGAGCAGGATCGGGAACGATGCGCTCTTGCCGGCATGAACGACGCGATCATGAAGCCGATCAGCCCGGAAGTTCTGGAGACGCTTTTTCAGCGGTATCTCGCGTCGGATAGAGTACGTCGATCCGCGTAGCCGTCGCTTCTCGTACCAGCAATGCGCGCAAATCGAAGGTGGATATCGAAATGTTAAGGTATCGGAGGTAGCCTCGAGCGAGGATCTCTGGAATTTTTAACGGAATGAAGTCGGCCGATTTATCATTTATGCCTGTCAGCCAAAGTGAGCTGCAGGCTATGGCTTACACCGATCCGTTAACGGGCCTCGGTAATCGCTATCGCATGCGCGACAAAGTCATGCAGATTTCGGCTGAGCGAGCGGATGATCCGGCCCCTTTTACGATCTGTATTGCCAACCTGGATCGTTTCAAGCCGATCAACGATCTCTTCGGTGCCGCTGCGGGCGATGAAATCTTATGCCAGGTAGCTCACAGGCTAAAGGCATGCCTTCCCGACGGGGCGCTTGTAACCCGTCATGATGGTGATGAATTTGCCTTCGTTCTGCCTCTCATCTTCGAGCGCGCCAGCGCCGAGAGATTTGGGCAGATGATCCGTGAGATCCTGTCCGCGCCTTACGATCTTGGCGATCGAAATGTGCGTTTGTCAGCTTCCTTCGGTTTCGCGATCTATCCCTTTGCCGGCGAGGAGTTCGATGATCTCTTGAAAAGCGCGGAAACCGCGCTTTATCGCTCGAAACGCCGGGGACACGGCCAGATCACCGTGTATACCCGCGAAATTGCCGAAGAGATGCGCCGCACCACACAACTGGAGCAGGCGCTGCGCAGTGCGATCATCAACGACGCAATCGATGTTCATTTCCAACCCATCGTGTCCCTCGCGACAACCCAAGTAGTCGGTTTCGAAGCCTTGGCTCGTTGGCGCGATCCGGACTTGGGGCCTGTATCTCCTGGCATATTCGTGCCGCTCGCTGAGGAACGAGGATTTATCGATACATTGTCGGAAGTTCTTCTGCGCAAGGCGGCAGAAGCGGCTCTAGCTTGGCCACGGGAACTCTTTTTGTCCTTCAACCTGTCCTCCGCTCAGTTGATGGATCCGGGTACAAGCGCCAATGTTCTGTCCATTCTTGGGCGTGCCGGGCTTGATCCCCATCGGCTGGAACTGGAGCTGACGGAAACGGCGATGATGGGCTCTGCCGATACCGCAAATCGTATCATTACAGATCTGCGCCGCGCCGGGGTGCGAATTTCGCTGGATGATTTTGGCACGGGCCAGTCAAGCCTGGGGCGGCTGCGCGATTTCATGTTCGATAAGCTGAAGATCGACCAGGCCTTCGTTGCACGTATCAATACCGATCGCGCCTCTGAGCATATCATCAAAGCCATCCTGGCAATGTGCGAAGGGTTGGACCTTGAGGTGGTAGCCGAGGGGATCGAGGACCCGGCGCAAGCCGCAAAGCTGCGTTCTCTCGGATGCGCGATGGGTCAAGGCTATTATTTCGGGCGACCGACCGATGCCCATTCAATCAAGCTGCTGCTGCGCAAGATCTACGGCGAAGCCAGTTTGGAAGGGTGATAAAGAAAACGCGGCGCCGAAAGGCACCGCGCTAACTGTCAGCAGATTACTGCTATACAGCGATTTACTTGTTGGTCGTCGAGCCCGTTGACGTCGCGTCAGTTGAGTTTGCAGGAGCCTTTTCAGCCGACTGCATCTGGAGCGTCTTGAACTCAGGTGCAGACTTCAGCGCGTCGGCCGTTTCCTGCGTCGTCAGCTTTACGCTGCCATCCTGCGTGTTCTGTGCGACGTTAACCTTCTGGATCGGAACGGCGACGTTCTTTTCGCCAATACCGAGGAAGCCGCCGACGCCGATCACGGCTGCAACGATGCCGCCATCCTTCTTCATGATCAGATCGTTGATCTTGCCGATGCTTTCATTCTGACCGTTATAGACCGACTGGCCGATATAGGTATTGGCGCTGACCTGATCAGGTGCCTGCTGGGTCAGATAGCCGACTTCCATGCCAGCGGTTGTGGATGCGCCGGCGCTTGGCGTCATGTTCGTTGTTGCAGGGGCTGCTGGTGTTTGTGTAGCAGGGGCCTGGCTGGCCGGTGCGTTTTGCGCAAATGCTGCGGGAGCCAAACCGGTGGCAAAAAGAGTACCTGCGGCCACGGCCATGATAATTTTATTTGTCATGTGAACCTACCTCCTGTGTTCCTCGATAAACTCTGGCAAGGCGATTGCAGGAAGCGATTTTCCTTGCCGGTTCATAGACACAATGATCGCGTAGGCTAATGGTTCCGAGTTCAATTTGACGAAAAGTTCGCTTTTCTAAAGGCGAACTTTCAGCGACACCTCTCTCAAACGATCACAAAATATAGGCGGGTTCGACGACACCTCTGACTGTCACACCAAGTTCGAGAAGGGCGCCCGCCAGCGGATCGGCAGAGCGCGAATCTTCATCCATTCCCTCCCAGGCTGTCGTCACTGCCAGCCGATCAACGTTCTCGCCGATGAAAGCAGGGCAGGAGGGCTGTGCCGCCGGAACTTTGTATCTGGCGATCCTCAACCCGTCCGGGCTGTAACGGTCGACGCAGCCGGCGCCCCACCGCGCGTTCCAAATATAACCGTCGGCATCAACGACGGAACCGTCGAGGCCGCCGGGCTCTTCGGTGCTGTCGACCAGCACAATCGGCTCTCCGGCAGGCAATCCGGTCTGAGGATCCAAAAGGACACGCATCAGACAATTGGCGCGGGTGTCGGTGAAATAGCCGATTGTGCCATCCGGCGAAAAGCAGATCGAGTTTGGAATGCTGATCCCATCGAAAAGCTTGGTGACCTTTGCACCTTGCGCAACATGATAGATTGCGCCTGCTTGCGCTTCTGCACGTTTGCTCATCGTGCTGATCCAGAGCGAACCTGAGGGATGCGTGCGGCCATCATTTGTGCGATTTTCGGGCTTGCCATTTTCGAGGGGCGCATAAAAAGTTAAGGCCCCACCATCAACATTTCGGACAAAGAGACCTTCCTCTGTAGAAATGAGTTGTCTCTCAGCATCCACGCGCGCCAACACGCTTGCCATCATCGGCAGCGCATGGACCTTCTTCTCATTTGTCGTCAAATTCAGTTCGTGCAGTTCCTTGCCCAGAATGTTGAACCACCAGATCGTGTTGGTGTCCGGATCATAGCTTGGTCCTTCGCCCAGCACGGAATTCGTATCGCTCAGCGTTTTGCCGCTGAATTCAATGATCTCGGTCATGCTCAAGCTCCTATGGCAGCGTCATAGGCGTAAATGGTCGCCTTGGCGCGTTCGGCAACCTCAGCCGCTGTCATGCCCGGCTTATAGAGGCTTGTACCCAATCCGAACGCGGTGATTCCCGCTTTTGTATAATCGGCGAAGTTGCGATCTGAAACGCCGCCCACGGCTGCAATGACGAGTTCAGGGGGCAGAACGGCCCTGATCGCATTGATGCCGGATGGTCCCAGAACGCTTGCTGGGAAGAATTTCAGACCTGTGGCGCCGGCACGGGCAGCGGCAAGCGCTTCCGTCGGTGTGAAAACGCCGGGCATGGTCACCATGCCGTAGTCATAAGCGCGGCGAATGACGTCGGGCTCGACGTTCGGCGTTACGAGCAACTTGCCACCCGCAGCATGTAAACTGTCGACCGCCTCTACCGTCAAGACGGTCCCAGCGCCGATCAAGCAATCGGCGGGCGCCATCTTGGCCGCTATTTCGATAGAGCGAAAAGGCTCCGGAGAGTTCAACGGGATCTCGATTGCGGTCAAGCCAGCTTCGATCAGCGTCCCGACGATCGGCTCAACTTCTTCCGGGCGGATGCCCCGCAGAATGGCGATCAAAGGTCTTGCGATGGGGGGGAAGGGAATTCGATTCATCATTCATTCTTTCATTAGGACAAAATCGAGCCTGCAGCAGCCGAGAGGCCACGCCTCACCGCCGTATCAGCATCAACAGTTTGATATGGCAACGACAGAACATCGAAGGCTTTTTCGTAAAGGTCGAGAAGCCGCCCCGATGCGACCAAAGTGATTGTCGCAGTTTGCGCCCTTGCGCTCAAGGCTCCAGCCATCTCCAGGCCAATCAAGGTACCCGATATGTGAGCTGCCGCCCCTGCGGCTGACAAGCCATGCAGGATTTGCCCTGACCTTGCTGAGAACAAAAAGTTCGTTGCCATGCCAGGCTTTTCAAAAGCCGCCACCACAGCTTTTTTAAATGCTGCGATGTTCAATTTTGTGTGTTCAGCGCCTGCCGTAGCATGGCTGAGGATGGTGTGTTTCGTAATCGCATCGAACAACTCACCTGTCATAAACGTCGAAAAGCCGGTGACCATTTCGCCCGAAAGGTAAACCCACTTTGAGTGGGTGCCCGGCATGCATACCGTCTGAACCGCGTGCGTCGCATCGATCGCGCCCAAGAGTTGCGTTTCCTCGCCGCGTATGACATCGGGCGCATCACTCGTGCGCTGGGCTAGACCTGGAAGGATGCGGACGTCCCGCTTTTCATAGGGAATTTTCACTGCCGCCTTTAGGACTGCAGGCAAAAGTGCCGGCACATCCACATAGCCAGCTTCTACCCAGCCTTGCTTGGCGCCGACCATGCCGCAGGCAATGACAGGGACATGGCTCTCGGCACCCACCCTTTCCAGGTGATCCTCAAGTGTTTTCTCAAAACCTTTGGCGGCGGCTTGTGTCATGCCGTCCTGTCCACGACTTTCCGCAAGGACGTTGCCATTGGCATCCAGCAGCCACAACCGGAAGCTGCTCGTTCCCCAATCGACGGCGGCATAAACAGAACTAGCCATCAGCTTTATTAACTCCTATTCGGCAACAAGCGCAGAGTTCCAATATTCGGAACGCAGTTTGACTTTGTGGAACTATCCCGTCATTGTTTACGTCTGTCAAGCAATTGCAGCCTCCGGAAACACGATGAAAACCAACAGAGAGACGGGCACTTTAGGGAAGTTGGTCGATGTCCTCGACGCGGTTGCTCGTGCCGAGCATCCGAGCCGTTTCACCGATCTGCTC
Organism: Oryzifoliimicrobium ureilyticum; assembly: GCF_037199735.1. Classification (NCBI taxonomy): domain Bacteria; kingdom Pseudomonadati; phylum Pseudomonadota; class Alphaproteobacteria; order Hyphomicrobiales; family Rhizobiaceae; genus Oryzifoliimicrobium; species Oryzifoliimicrobium ureilyticum. The sequence continues at coordinate 253,148 of NZ_JBBBVQ010000001.1, forward strand.
GAAACGCTTGGTCAGCCGCGCGGAACGCTGCATCGTCATCTTTCGCATCTGCTTGAGGAAGGTCTCCTGGAGGTCGACAATGAGGGCCGATACCGACTTGGCCTTCGCTTGCTCGAGATCGCTTCGCTGAGTTGGTCGAAAAATGATCTGAGGGCGGTCTGTTCTCCACATTTGAATCGCCTTCAACATGAAACCGGCGAAACCGTTCATCTCGGGGTCCTGAGAGAGACCTCTGTCATCTACCTCGATAAGGTAGAGGGGCGTCAATCGGTCAGGATGTATTCGCAAATTGGAAACGGGTCACCCGCGTATTGTACGGGTGTTGGTAAAGCCGCGCTTTCCCTGGTCTCGGACGACCTGCTCCCGGCGCTTCTTTCGAAAATGGAATTTCACCGCTTTACCCGCTCCACGTTGGACGCCGCATCTCTCCTTGCGGAGATCAAGAGCATCCGTGAGCGCGGCTATGCTTTTGACATGGAGGAGCATGAGCAGGGCATAAGATGCATAGCCGCGCCAATCGACGCACGCGGTAGCGGGTTCTTGGGAGCAGTATCGATAACCGGTCCGGCCTATCGTTTGACCATCGAGGCAATGGAAGCTTGGAAAGACATGATCTGCAGCACTGCAAAAGCAGTTGAGAAGGATATCAGGCTGCGCCTGGGGCCTGGTCGATAAGCTCCTATGCTCATCACACAGTCATTGCATTTCAGGTGCGCCTAAAAAATATGCGCTCAAGTGTGCGTGTCGATGCGCCGCCGCAGGTTCACTAGAGATTTCGGGCATCTTCGGTGTTTGGCACGCTTTGTGCATATTTTGTTTCAAAGTCCGGAGGGGCCTTGGTAACGACGCGAAAAGCGCGACCCACTATCGCCGCCGATGCGCCCGACATATTTGTCGCAGCGTCGGCGGCGATTGTTGTTTTAAAGTAACGGTTCAAAGCGGCATGGCGCAAAGAGCGCGGGCCTTGTAGTTTTTTTCCTGGTCTTTTTCCCGCTTTGCCCTACGTCGTCAACGTCGTGGGCTTTGGAGGCTGCGGTCTTCAGGGTGTATTACCTGGCGGACTTGAAGATTGCCGCAGCCTCCGTTGCCCCACTGTTCGTGTTTTTATTCATTAAATTTCAGCGATCGGAATGAAGCGCCGTTGGCGCAAAGTGTCATTTCGTCATTTTTTGGTTTCCCCCGTGCGGAAGTGTCCGGCGATTTCATTTGGATAACGGATCATACTTCATTATCTAGGCTCAATTCCGTGAGCCGCTGCGCGTCAAAATTCGTGAACGTCTTGGGCCAGCGACCGATGAAGCGAGAGAGTGAATGGCCGATATCAGCAAGGAACAGGTTCTGGACGCACTGAAATCCGTTCGCGGACCGGATCTCGAAAATAATATCGTAGATCTCGCGATGGTTTCAGACGTCTTCATTTCCGATGCGAAGGTTTATTTTTCGATCACGGTTCCTGCTGAGCGTGCCGAGCAACTTGAACCGTTGCGCGCTGCGGCCGAACGTGTGGTCAAAGGACTGCCCGGAGTGAAAGGGGCTTTGGTCACCTTGACGGCCGATCGCAAGGCATCCACTTCGCCAGCGGCCCCTAAGCCTGCACCAGCACGTCAACCAGCTGCACATGATCATGCCCATGCGCCGTCTCCTGGTCGTCCAGCCAAAGCCGGCGTTCCTGGGATCGGCACCATCATTGCCGTCGCGTCAGGCAAGGGCGGGGTCGGAAAGTCGACGACTGCGGTCAATCTTGCGCTTGGTCTGATCGCCAATGGGCTTAAAGTCGGCATCCTCGATGCCGACATCTATGGCCCTTCAATGCCGAAACTTCTGAAAATTTCCGGACGCCCGAAGCAGATCGAAGGTCGCCTGATCATGCCCATGGAGAACTACGGGCTAAAGGTGATGTCGATGGGCTTCCTTGTGGAAGAAGAAACGGCAATGATCTGGCGCGGGCCAATGGTTCAGTCGGCTTTAATGCAAATGTTGCGCGAAGTGGCATGGGGGGATCTCGACGTGCTTGTCGTCGATATGCCTCCAGGCACGGGTGATGCGCAGCTGACCATGGCCCAGCAGGTGCCACTCGCTGGCGCCGTCATCGTTTCGACACCGCAGGATCTCGCATTGATTGATGCGCGCAAAGGCCTTGCGATGTTCCGCAAGGTTGAGGTGCCGGTTCTCGGCATCGTCGAAAACATGAGCTACTTCATCGCACCCGATACCGGCAAACGCTATGACATTTTTGGTCATGGCGGTGCCCGGCGCGAGGCCGAGCGATTAGGTGTGCCATTCTTGGGCGAGGTGCCGCTGACGATGGATATTCGCGAGACATCGGACGCAGGAACGCCTTTGACCGTCTCGGAGCCCCACGGGGTCGTGGCGGAAATTTATCGCACGATTGCCAAGAAGGTTTGGGAGCAGGCCAACGGCACAACCCAGCGGAAGGCTCCCGAGATTATTTTCGAGTAGAGCAAGTGTTCTGACGCTGGATTACAGGATGCGTTTGAAAGAAAGCTTGATTCTTTTGCCGCATTGCTTCATATGGCGCGCCGTCGTGAGGGAGTCTTTTGCGTTCTTGGCTTTATGAACAATCGATCGGTCGATTGTCGAAGCAAAGCCGGCTCCGGGAGAAAAGACCGGGAGAAACGCACCATGGCGTTCTTCGGTTAGAATGCGCATGGATTATGTGAAGTTCTCTTACTGCCGGCGGCAAATCCGAATGTCGTGCCAGCAGCCGGATTGGCCAGAGGCATTGAATGGACGAAGCGAAGACTGCATTTAGCATTGAAGTCCGGAGCATGCGCGGGTGATAACTGCTTATTGCGCAGACGGCGGGACCGTTGAAGTCTCGCCTGCCGACCCTTTTCCGGCGAGCGCTGTCTGGATCGACCTGCTCGAGCCAACCCGCGAAGAGGAATTGTTCGTCGAGCAGTATCTTCGCGTCGAATTGCCGACCCGCGATGAATTGAAAGACATCGAACCTTCCTCACGTCTTTACGTAGAGGGTGATCATGTCTTTATGACGGCGTCACTGGTGTCGAAGTCGCAAAGTGAAGTCCCGTTGCTAGCCGATGTCGGCTTCGTCTTGGCCGGACAGACTCTTGTGACAATTCGCTATGCACGGCCGAAATCATTTGCCCTTTTCGTCGCCGCTTTTCACAAGCTTTCGCAAGAGTGGCGAAAAGGGGCGGCCATTTTGGCTCGTCTCTTGGAAACGATCGTCGATCGAACAGCGGAAATCCTGGAAAAGACTGCGACCGACCTCGACATCTTGTCGCTGCATGTCTTCGGGGATCGTGCGAAGAAGGTTCGAAAGCCCGGAAATTATCTAGAGCAAAAGCTCAAGGACATCGCCGGACACCATCGCCTTGTCAGCAAACTACGTGATTGCCTCGGTTCGCTGGCGCGAATGGTGACTTTCTTTGCGGCACTTCCTACGGTGCATGATATGCCTGATACGAAGGAACTCCTTCGGTCGGTTTCCCGCGATATCCAATCTTTATCCGAGCACGCGGCCTTTGTGGCGGGAAATATCACGTTTCTGCTGGACGCGTCACTCGGGTTGATCAATATTGAGCAGAATTCCATTATAAAGATCTTTTCAATTGCTTCCGTGGTTTTCTTGCCGCCAACTCTCGTCGCATCCATATATGGTATGAATTTCGAGTTTATGCCGGAGTTGCACTGGTCGTCGGGCTATCCCGCCTCACTGGCCCTCATGGTGATCTCCGCACTTGTCCCATTTCTCTTCTTTCGTTGGAAAGGCTGGCTCTAGAGAGCCTGTTACCTGCATGTCCGAAGATAGCCATCACTCTCACGAACGAAAGCTGACACCGCGTAAGCTTTTTTATCTCGCGCTTGGTTCAGTCGGCGTCGTTTACGGAGATATCGGCACCAGCCCGCTTTACGCCTTTCGCGAAGCGCTCAAGCCCGTTTCCGCTGACGGCTTGACGCGCTTTGAGGTAATCAGCCTCATTTCGCTGATGATCTGGGCTTTGACCATCATCGTGACCTTGAAATATGTGTTGTTTCTTCTGCGCGCCGATAACGAGGGGGAAGGCGGAACGCTTTCCCTGCTTGCGCTGCTCACGAAGACCGCCAATGGTCATGGGGCCTTGCTGATGTTTCTGGGGTTGATTGGTGCAGCGCTCTTCCTGGGCGACGCCATGATTACGCCGGCACTGTCTGTCCTTTCGGCGGTCGAAGGCCTTAAGCTCGTTGCTCCGGACTTGTCGTCTTACATCGTGCCGATATCCCTTTGTATTCTGGTGCTGCTCTTTGCCGTCCAGTCCAGAGGCACGCATACCGTCGCCCGCTTTTTCGGTCCGATCACTGCGGTATGGTTCTTGGCGATCGCTGCGGTCGGGATCTATCATATCCCGGATGATTTCGGCATTCTGGCGGCGTTCAATCCCTATTATGCCGTCAACTTCCTCCTGCATGAAGGATTTTACGGCGTTGTCGTCCTTGGCGCGGTATTCTTGACGGTTACCGGGGCAGAGGCTCTTTACGCCGACCTCGGACATTTCGGCCGCCGCCCTATCCAGTGGGCTTGGTTTGCTCTGGTTTTCCCTGCGCTCACGCTGAATTATCTTGGACAGGGCGCCATGGTGCTAGCCAATCCGATGACGGCATCTGACCCGTTTTATCTGATGTTCCCGAAATGGGCACTGTTGCCGGCTGTGATTCTTGCCACGGCGGCGACAATTATTGCCAGCCAGGCGGTCATCACTGGCGCGTTTTCGCTCGTTCGCCAGGCCATCAACCTGGGCTTTCTGCCGCGCATGGAGGTTCTGTTTACCTCTGAAACCAACACTGGGCAGATTTTCGTCCCTTCCGTCAACTTCATCCTGTTCATCGGGGTGATCTTCCTTGTTCTGTCATTCCGAACATCCGACGCCCTTGCGACGGCCTATGGCATTTCCGTCACCGGGGCGATGGTCGTGACCACCATCATGGCATTCGAGTTCGTTCGAACCAATTGGAAGTGGTCGATTTTGCTGGCTACGGTCATTCTGACGCCGTTGCTCATTTTGGAAATGATCTTCTTAGGCGCCAATCTGCTTAAGATCCACGACGGCGGCTATATCCCTGTCATGATTGCGACAGCCTTTACGGTCGTGATGTGGACCTGGAGACGCGGAACGGCAATCTTGACGGAAAGAACCCGCCATACCGACATTCCGCTGGCCTCTTTCATCAGCGCCATCGAACGCAAGAGTGATCACTCTCCTGCGCAAGTGCCTGGCACAGCGATCTTTTTGACAAGTACGCCCGATTCGGCCCCGGCAGCGCTTTTGCACAATCTGAAACACAATCACGTTCTGCACGAAAAGAACGTCATCTTGACAATCAAGACGGTCAACAAGCCGCGGGTTCATGCCGCGGAGCGCTACAGCGTCGAAAAAATATCGGAGCGTTTTTCGAAGGTTGAACTCAACTTCGGCTACACGGAATCGCAGAATGTTTCGCAGGCCCTGGCTGCCCTACGCAAGTCCGGCCTTAAATTCGATATCATGTCGACGTCCTTTTATCTGGGACGGCGCAAGTTGGTACCCGATGCCAAGTCCGGTATGCCTTATTGGCAGGACCGCCTTTACATCGCTCTTGCCAACGCTGCGGCAAACCCTTCGGACTATTTCCGTCTGCCCGCCAACCGCGTTGTCGAGCTTGGATCACACGTCATCATCTAGTGATTGCCATCGCGCTGCCTGAACAAACCCTCTCTGGGAAGGGCGAGTTTCTGCACCAGAAGATGTAGCAAGTTCCTAGAGAGCGGTATGCATTAAAGGATATGGTTAAGAATATCTTTCCCCATAGCGGGGCATCGCCATCCTGATGTTGTAAAAACACGCGAAAACAGGTCGATAACGGGCGAATATCGACCTTAGCGCGTATCGTTAACCATACATCAAGGTTAATAAGAGATTTTGTTCCGGTCATTCTCGTGCATGGCCGGAGTTCAAAAGTGCTGCGTCGAAATCGTCAAATTTCTGGCTGGTTGCGGGGAAGGTCGTCCCCCTTTTATGCGCCCATCCTATTCGGTCTCGCCGGCTGGCTTGGCTCTGCCAGTGATGCGGCTCACGCTGATCTTGCTGCGCTGTTGGCGGGTCTTGACGGCAACGGAAACTCCTCATGGCGAATGGTGATGACGACATCTCCTGCGGGATCGATCCACCAGGCTGAACTGGAGTTTGCGCAGGATACGGCACCGGTCGATTCAGGCTTGGTCCTGCCAGATGGGCGCCGTGTTGCATTCACAACGGGCGAAAAGAAACATGAGGACACCGCCGACGAAGAGCGGGTCAATCGGAGCGGCAAAAAGAAGCGAATTCTGTCGGTCGAACCCGTACAGCCTCCCAAGGATTTCTCGGCGGGCTCTATCATTGATCGCAACAAGCTTCTTTTTCGGCCTGCGCTGGAGCTGAAGGACAAGTCCGCTTTCGTCAAGCCCGCGATCAAGGGCAAAGAATTACAGATCGCAACAGTGTTCTATCGCAAGCAGCCGCTTAAACCTGTCGATCCAGAGCCACGCGTCATTGCGGAGTTGGTGAATAACGACAGGCCGGACAGTCTGGCCGCCGCTTATGCGTCTCCTGCGCCAGATTATGCACGACAGTCTCCTTTTGATTCGATCTTGACGGACAAAGCCAATGAAGGACGCTTCGTGCCGCAAATCGGCCCGAAGGATCATGCCTGGGCCGCGACGGTTCTACCGGCAAGCGTCTTTTCGCCGGACGAGCAGCAATGTCTCGCCTCGGGCGTCTATTTCGAGGCTCGGGGCGAATCGGTGAAAGGACAGGCAGCCGTTGCGCAGGTGATTTTGAACAGAGTGCGCAATCCGAGTTATCCGAAGACCATCTGCGGCGTGGTTTACCAAAATGACCAATGGCGCAATCGCTGCCAGTTTTCTTTCGCCTGCGATGACATCAAGGATCAAGTCAACTCCGCGACTCACTGGAAGATCGCAAGGCAGGTCGCCATGGCCGTCACGGCCGGTAAGATCTGGCTGCCGCAGGTCGGCTCGGCAACACACTACCACGCCGTCTATGTCCGGCCGAAATGGGCAAAGAGCATGGAGAAAGTCGGCCGCATCGGACTGCATATCTTCTATCGCACCCATGGCGGTGGATGGATCTGAAAAACCGGCATAAAAGGCCTCATGGATGCTCCGGCAGCGTGATAAAAGCGCAGGAAATTGCGATAAAGCTCAAAAAAATCCGTAACCGTTTGTAATCACGTCAGAATTTTATGGCTGGACAGAACTGCTCCATGCCTTGACTATGCATTGACCTAAAATTATGGTGCGCCCGACTTCAGAACGGGCCTGAATGGTGTCTGGCCTTGCGCCCGTTGTTCGAAAGACCGGGGTTAACGGGTTCGGATAGCGGTGTTGGAGGGGATGCCATGACGGAAGACCGCGAGGAGAGTCTTGACAGGCGACGAGCCGAATTGGGGGCGAAACTTTCCGCCAAGCGTGTAAGCGCACCGGAAGATGACGCGAAGGAAGCAAGTGCAGAGGCGAGCCGAAAGGGTTTTGCTGCAGCCATGAAGCTTTCGAGCGAGTTCATTTCGGCTATCGTCGTGGGTGGGGCTCTCGGCTTCGGTCTGGACTGGGTCGCTGGCACGTCGCCTTGGGGGTTGATTGTTCTTCTTCTTCTTGGCTTTTGTGCCGGTGTGCTGAATGTGTTGCGCGCATCGGGCAAAATGGCTCAGCCATTCAGCGATGACCGCAACAATAGCGGAAGGTAAGGGGCCGTATCGCGGTTCCTTCGTGATGAATTCGCCTGTGGCAGGCAAGGAAGAGAGAGTAAGCGGTGGCAAACGGACCTACCCATCAGTTCCTGATCAACAAGATTATACCAATCGAGATCGGTGGAATTGATTTCTCCTTTACCAATGCATCCCTGTTCATGGTTGCATCGGCCGTATTGTCGGCAGGCTTTCTTTATTTCGCTGCTTCCAGCCGTGCTCTTGTTCCGGGCCGCGCCCAGTCCGTGGCCGAAATGGCCTATGAGTTTATCGCCGGAATGTTGAAGGAAGGCGCAGGCACAAAGGGAATGAAGTTCTTCCCGATGGTCTTTTCGCTGTTCATGTTCATTCTGACGGCAAACCTGCTCGGCATGGTTCCTTACTTCTACACCGTCACAAGTCAGATCATTGTCACTTTCGCGCTCGCGATGTTCGTGATTCTGACCGTTCTGATCTACGGCTTTTATAAGCACGGTTTTCACTTCTTGCAGATCTTCGTTCCCTCGGGCGTGCCGGGTCTTCTGTTGCCGCTGGTCGTTCTCATCGAAGTCATCTCTTTCCTTTCTCGTCCGATTTCGCTTTCCGTTCGTCTTTTTGCAAACATGCTTGCTGGCCATATCACGCTGAAAGTCTTCGCTGGCTTCGTGGTATCGTTGAGCGCACTTGGTGCAGTTGGTATCGGAGGAGCAATTCTTCCCCTCATCATGACCGTCGCCCTGACCGGTCTTGAGTTCCTTGTCGCCTTTCTTCAGGCTTACGTTTTTGCGGTGCTGACTTGCATGTACCTCAACGACGCAATCCATCCTGGTGGCCACTAAGGATTAAGACATTGGCGTCTTCAGGGCGTCAGTCATTCGCCGCATAACCATTTCAAAGGAGTTCAATATGGAAGCGGAAGCAGCAAAGTTCATCGGTGCAGGTCTGGCTTGCTTTGGCATGGCCGGTACGGCTCTTGGCCTTGGCAACATCTTCGGCAACTATCTGGCAGGCGCTCTGCGCAATCCGTCCGCTGCTGACAGCCAGTTCGGCCGTCTGGTGTTCGGTTTCGCAGTTACGGAAGCTCTGGGCATCTTCTCGCTGCTCATCGCTCTCCTCCTGCTCTTCGCCGTTTAATTAGGGCGAATTTCGGAAATCACGGCTCGCCGCCTGCGGGCCGTGATTCTTCATATATGCACCTGGAGGCGAGCATGTTTGTGACTTCGGCTTACGCTCAGGAGGCCGCGCCGGCGCCTGCCCCGCAAGCCGCACCGGCGACTTCGCCGGCACCTGGCCCGGCAGCCGGCCAAGTACACACCGAAACGGGTGTTCCCGCCGAGGGCGCTCATGGTGGTGTATTTCCGCCGTTCGATCACACGACCTATCCTTCGTCATTGCTTTGGCTGGTCATCACGTTCGTGATTTTCTACCTGGTGATGCAAAAGGCCGTTGTTCCGCGTCTTGGCGGAATCCTGGAGAGCCGTCACTCGCGCATTGCGCAGGACCTTGAGGAAGCAGCTCGCCTGAAGGCAGAAGCTGATGCCGCTGTTGCGACCTACGAAAGCGAACTTGCTGCCGCTCGCGCTAAGGCAAACAGCATCGGTGCTGCCGCACGCGATGCCGCCAAGGCAAAAGCGGAAGAAGATCGCCGTGCCGTTGAAGCCAGCCTAGCCGAAAAGCTGAAGGCTGCCGAGGCTCGTATCAGTGAGATCAAGACGCGCGCCTTTGCCGACGTCGGATCGATTGCAGAAGACACAGCTGAGGCGGTTGTCGAACGGTTGATCGGACCATCCGCATCCAAGGCCGACATCGCCGTTGCTGTTGCAGCCGCTGGCAAGGGAGCCTGATCCATGTTTCATTTCGACGAAACATTATTTGCCTTTGTTGGCCTTCTGATCTTCATCGCCCTCATCGTCTATCTTAAGGTGCCGGGCATGATGGCCAAGTCGCTTGACGACCGCGCCGATCAGATCCGTAACGAGCTGGCCGAAGCAAAGCGTTTGCGCGAAGAGGCGCAGCACCTTCTTGCCGAATACCAGCGCAAGCGGAAAGAAGCGGAAGCGGAAGCTGCTCAGATCGTTGCTGCTGCGGAACGCGAAGCTGAAATGCTTCGTGAGGAAGCAAAGCGCAAAACCGAAGAATTCGTGGCGAACCGTACCGCGGTTTCGGAACAGAAGATCAAGCAGGCCGAGGCTGATGCTATGAAGGCTGTTCGCGTCGCTGCTGTCGATTTGGCAATTTCGGCGGCAGAGAACGTGTTGGCCGGCAAGGTCAACGGCAAGCTTCAGTCCGATTTATTCCAGAATGCAATTGGCGAAGTCAAAGCTCGGATGAACTAAGTTCAGGTTGCGCAAGTAACAGCGCATCACGAATTGAAAATGCTGCCTGCATCATCTGCGGGCAGCTTTTTTGTTGCCACTACGAGCGCTCTACGAACCGGCGTCTGGGATCTGAGAGCCAATCCGCGCAACCGGATGGCCTACAACGGACGTGATGGCCATCGAGGTTCTACCTGCTTTTCAAGATCCCATGGACTTCAGGGCAATGTAGCGAGACACTGATCCAAGGTCGAGCACGCTTTGTAGGCCGAATATACGGGCCAGCGAAGCGCGAAGATCAGCGAAGCGCTCACGACCGGAATGGCTTAGCTAAGCTGAAGCGGGACCCTTGCAGTTTTATGGTTCTATGAACTCACCTTGAGCGCTAGGCGCATCCTGACGTAAGGGTCGGAACGTCATGCGGTGCAAGGGGCAGGGGCCATGCAATTCAATGCCAGCGCGATGCTGTGCAGTGCCATAACCCGCATGGGAAGCGAAACCATAAACTGGAAAAACGATATCTGCGCGGCTCATTATACGGTCGCGCGTCACCTTTGCAACGATCGAAGCGGCCGCAATCGACAACGAGCGCGCATCGCCCTTGACCACCGCCTCTGCGCCGCATTTTAATCCAGGTGGGACATCAAGCCCGTCGGTCAGGACAAAAGCCGGCTTGACAGATAATCCGCAGACGGCACGACGCATTGCATCAAGGCTTGCCTTCCGAATGTCGGTGACATCGATTCTCTGTGATGAAGAGGAGGCGATAGAAACGACTGCGTGTTTCAGGATCGCGTCGAACAGGATTTCCCGCTTCTGATGCGACAACTGCTTGGAGTCGTTCAAGCCCTCAGGAATACGATCAGGGTCCAGAATGACAGCTGCGGCCACCACGGGACCTGCAAGAGGGCCACGTCCGGCTTCGTCAGCGCCGGCTACTGGCCAAAAACCATTCTTCCGTGCCTTCGTTTCAAAGGCGAAATCAGGCGCGCTCAGTGGAGCTTCAAAAAGAAGAGGCGAATCGGGCGACGTGCGACGTTTCATGCGGCGGAACTTCGCACGTCGGCCCGATCAGATGCAACCCCCTGTACGAGGCGGCGCCAGGAGGTTGCGTTACAGCAGGACGAGGGGCCCACTGTAACAACGGGAAGTGGACGAACGCACCTTCCCGAAAGCTTTGCGAAACAGCGCTGCACGCTCTTTCTCACTTACAGCGCCAATTCAATCTTGCGTTAAACCCTCTTTTTTCGCGTTCACGCAGTCCGCGGCCAGTTGCAGCTTTTAGAGAAGCGAAAGCTGAACCCCGCTCCCATCTGGAGGGACAAAGAGGTCGTCGCGCAACGGCATGCTGCGCCGCGTCATTCCAAGACGCTTTGTTGCCATTTCAAACCTTCGCGCAATCTGCCACGCATAGGGGCCTGCGCCCTTCATTCTCTTTCCAAATTCCGCATCGTAGTCCTTACCGCCACGCATAGAACGCACCAGCGACATGACGTGCCGGTAGCGATCCGGATAATGCTGTAGAAGCCAGTCACGAAAAAGCGGCGCCACTTCTAGCGGTAACCGCAGGATGACATAGCCGGCCTCTTGTGCGCCTGCCGCATTGGCTGCCTCCAGAATACGCTCAAGCTCATGATCGTTAAGAGCAGGTATCATCGGCGCGGCCATTACGGCCGTGTGTATGCCTGCCTCAGAAAGCTGTCTGACAGCTTCTATGCGCAATGATGGTGTGGAAGCACGTGGCTCCATCGCGCGTGCCAATTTGCGGTCGAGTGTCGTGATCGACAAAGCCACACGGACAAGGCCGCGCTCTGCCATGGACTGAAGGATATCCAGGTCACGCAGAATCAAGGCAGATTTCGTCACGATCGAGACGGGATGGTTCGAGCGATCCAGGATTTCCAGTATCTGCCGCATGACCCGCCATTCCTTTTCGATTGGCTGGTAGGGATCGGTGTTGGTACCAATCGCGATGACGCGGGGTTTATAACCCGCCTTGGCGAGTTCGCGCTCAAGAAGCTTCGGTGCGTCTGGTTTGGCAAAAAGTTTTGCTTCGAAATCAAGTCCTGCGGAAAGCCCCATATAGGCGTGGGTCGGACGCGCAAAGCAGTAGATGCAGCCGTGTTCGCAACCACGATAGGGATTGATCGAACGATCAAATGGAATATCGGGCGATTCATTGCGGGTGATTGCTGTTCTCGGCTTTTCAACCTGCACCTCCGTCCTGAACGGCGGCAGTTCTTCTAAGCTTTGCCAACCATCGTCGAAAGTCTCCCGCTGCTTCGGTTCAAAGCGCCCACTTGGGTTTAGGCCTGCCGCACGTCCCTTGCGCCGGTCTATGTCGACACGCAATCCAGATGCTGTCACAAGTGCATCGGCAATATCCGCCGAGTTGGCAGGTGCGAATGCAGCCTGCCCCGCTAGGGACTGCTCTCTCATTGGGGATCTCCTTCGGCGCGACAAGTATGTCGCTGCCATTGACGAAAACATAATTGAGAAACGAGAACAATACAAGAACAAAAATGTTCGTTATGGAGGAGAGCTCGGATGCCGAAATTAGAGCAATGACCCTGCTGTCACCGATGCATTATTCAAATCACGCTTCTGGTTATCGCGGTTTAGCAATTCTGCCATGCTGGCAATCCACTGGCATTCTTCCGCCTAGAGCATTATAAAATCAAGCAATGTTGACAGTCATCCTCGAATGCCGAAATCATGAGCCAGAGCTCACGCAGACCCTGTCCGTGCTCGTAACTGGCGCAGTCGAGGGATTGGTGCGTGACGTCATCATTCTCGATCTCGATCGGGCGGATGGTGTTGCGCGCATTGCCGATGCTGCTGGCTGCCTTTATCACACGCAATGGGACATCAAGGACATCGTTCGCAATGCACGCGGAAGCTGGCTTCTGTTCGTCGAGCCCGGAGCGCGGCCGCAGCCCGGCTGGGTCGATGGAATCAGTGAGCATATCTTGATAAGCCGCATGCCGGCGCACTTTTCGCCCGCGAGAGGATATCGACAGCCACTGATCAAGCGGCTGTTACGTTCCACGCCACCCTTGGAACTTGGCCTTCTGATTGCGAAAGAAGAGGCACTGGCGAGCGCCGAAAAGGCAGAGACCGTCAACGACATCTTGAAGGGACAAAAACCCAAGCGGCTCTCTGCCGAGTTGATACCGTCCTGGGTGATGCGCGCTAAAGCCAGATAGTTTCTGGACGCTTGCTAGAGCTTCGCCCCACGCTTCAGATGCTCATCGAGCCGCGGCATGATCTCCACGAAGTTACATGGTAGATGACGGTAGTCCAACTGGGCCTTCAATATCCCGTCCCAGGCATCCTTACAGGCGCCGGGAGAACCGGGCAGAACGAAGACGAAGGTTCGCCCTATCAAGCCTGCCGTTGCTCGCGATTGAATGGTCGACGTCCCAATCTTCTCATAGGAAATACGATGAAAGATTGCCGAGAAGCCATCCATCCGTTTGTCGAATAGCGGCTCAAGCGTATCAGGCGTAACGTCACGGCCGGTGAAGCCCGTGCCGCCGGTGGTAATGATCACGTCGACGGCCTCATCCTCGCTCCAGGTCTTAACCTGACCGGCAATTCGTGAGCTATCGTCAGAGACGATCTGCCGGTCTGCCAGCCGATGACCTGCGTCGGAAATTCTTCCCGCAAGCACATCTCCCGACCGATCCGTCACGAGGTCGCGAGTATCCGACACCGTCAGAACTGCAATTCCCAGAGGGATGAAAATTCGGCTTTCATCAAGACCCGGCATACTGTCCTCCAGAAACCGTTTCGGTTGCTTGAAAATACCAATCCGGTCGCTCTTTACAAAGGCGCTCTTGTGCCTCGGTGGCCTGCGCCATCGTTTCGAAGACACCGAAGCACGTTGCCCCAGACCCTGACATACGCGCCAGAAGCGCGCCTTGGTCTTTCAACATCTCGGAAATAACGCCAATTTCGCAGAGTTTGGCACGGGCGGGCGGTTCAAGGTCATTGCGCGCGTGGCTGATAATGCTTCGCCAATCGCCGTCCGGCTGCAGTTCGATCTGAGGATTTTCCTTGCGATTGAGGGCGCGGAAGATTTCCGGGGTCGAGACCGCCTTGAGAGGATTGGCAAGAACCAGGGAAAACACGGGAAAGTCGGCAATGGGTGTGATCTCGTCGCCCACGCCTCGTGCGAGAAGTGGGCAACTTGCCAGACACATCGGAACGTCTGCTCCTAGCGTCAGAGCAAGCTGGCCCAGCACCTCCGTCGAAACGGTCGCATCCCAAAATCGCAGAAGACCGCGCAATGTCGCGGCGGCATCGGCCGAGCCGCCGCCGATACCGGATGCGACTGGAAGATTCTTTTCAAGATGAATGGCAACCGGTCTCGCCTCGAAACCGGTTTCACCGAGCTTGGCGCGAAGAAGGTCTTTCGCACGCACAACGAGATTGTTTGCATCCTGATCGAGCTTGGCTGCAAAACGGCCCGACAAACTGAGTTGGTCGTCAGTGGCCTCGGAAAAATGCAGTCGATCGCCATGCTGCGTGAATGTGACGAGCATATCGAGAAGATGATAACCATCCTCACGCTGTCCCGTGACATGCAGCGCGAGATTGATCTTCGCGCGTGCATCCTCACTGATCTCAATCGTCATGGCCTTCGCGCCAACTTAAAGAATTACGACTTCTTGTCGGCTGGCGGCGGTTCCACGGGTGCCGGATCGGGCTGCTTCTTATCTGCCGATCGAGCGTCATTGGCCAAAGGCGGCAGACCATTTGCAATCTTGTCCTTGATCTGCGGGATCTGTGCTTCTTCAGGACTGCTGCTCAGCGCCCTGTTCCACTGGTAGACCGCCTCGAGCTTCCGTCCAACGCGCCAATAAGCATCGCCGAGGTGATCGTTGATGGTTGGATCGCCGGCCTTTAGTTGCGCAGCTTTCTCAAGTTCACTCACCGCATCGTCAAATTTGTTCAGCCGGAAGTAAGCCCAGCCGAGCGAGTCGATGATATAGCCGTCGTCCGGCCGCAACTCGACGGCCTTGCGGATCATATCCAGACCTTCGTCGAGGTTGCGGTTCATATCGATCCAGGAATAGCCGAGATAATTTAGAACCTGCGGCTGGTTTGGATTGAGCTCCAGCGCCTTGCGGAAATTCGGCTCGGCCTGATCCCACTTCTTCAGGCGCTCGTAGGCAATGCCGCGCTGAAAGAAAACCGGCCAATCTGTTTTGGCAGGCAAAGGCCCCAGCATCTCAACAGCCTTGTCATACGTCTCGGCCATGGCTTGATAATCCTTGGCGTCAGACAGAACGCTGCCGTAAGCAAGGTAGCTTCTAATATCTTTGGGGTCTGAAGCGATCAGTGCCTGGAGGTGTTTGCGCGCCTCGTCAACCTTACCGCCCTGCGCCAGCGCAAGACCAAGCTGGAGTTCCGAAATGCGGCTCATGGGAGAATTTGCCGGCACCTGCTTGTAGAAATAGATCGCCCGATCCATCTGGTTCTGCTTTTCGGCAATGGCGCCTAGCAGGACCATGGTATCGGGACTATTCGGATCAAGCGCATTGGCCGTCTGCAGATAAAGCGAAACGATGTCTTCCGCGCCATCGCGGTTGAGCGCGCCTGCGACCGAGAAGAGGACACCTGCAGCGCCCTGTTGCGCCGTCAAGATCTGCTGCTCCTGCTTTTCATCTTTTTCGATGCTCTGGCGCAGCGCCTTCAAAGGAGCGTAATTCGGCAGGAGATTATCGCCGACGGCAATTGCGTCCAGTGCCTTTTGCTTGTTGCCCTGCGAAGCTTCAAGCCTTGCCAGCGCAACGACAGAGCGCATGAATGTGTCAGGCGCAGTGGCTCCGCCATCCTTGTCCAAAACAGCATCGTTCAAGTGCTTGCGCGCGGCAGCGACATTCCCGTTCAAGATGGCAATCGCGCCGGCATTATAGTTCTGAAAAATCGAAAACCAGTCCGGCCCCTTCATGCGCTCGATGCTCGTCAAAGCATCCTTGCCACGCCCGGCGCCGAATTTTGCCCATGCCGACAGAAGATCGTTCATCATCCGGTCGAGATCGTTCGGGCCATTATATTTCAGGATGGTCTGTGCTGTCTTGAAGTCGCCGCGGCGAAAGGCGTCCATGCTGCGCACGATCGTCGTGATGCGTTCGACACTCTTATCGTTCTTGAGGTCGTTCGCGTATTTCACGCTATCCTTCAAATTGCCATTCAAGAGCAGCGAGATCATCAGGCGTTGCCGGATCTCCGGATTGCCCGGCTCAATCTGCAAAGCCTTCTTGTAAAGCTCGATGGCCGTCACGTAGTCATGGTCGACATCGGCCGTACGGGCAGCCAGGAATGCACCGGAAAAGCTCGTGACGCTATCGGGATCAAAGGTTTCGACGGGTGCTGGATCGGCCTTCTTTTCTGCCTCCTGCGCGTGCGCTCCGATGACGCCCATCGTAAGCGCCGAAACAATAGCGGCACTCGCAAGAAGACGGATGGCAACTCTCTGCCGCATTATCAAACCTTTCGTGCATACCGTCCGAATTTATCGGCCGTTTTAAAGTCGAAGCACCAATTCACAACAGGATGGCTTTTTTGGAGCGGGCCTGCAAGAAAAACAGCCCTGCGATCAATAAGATCAGTTCACCCGCTCGATGCAGAAATCGATCACTTCCATAAGTGCCGATTTCCACTTGGTTTCCGGCAGAGGCGCCAACGCATCTCTCGCGATCGTACCATAGTGTACAGCGCGTTGGATCGTGTCTTGAAGCGTTCCGTATTTCTTGATCAACCCAAGGGCGCGCTCGAGATTGGCATCGTCGCTCTTGCCTTCCTCGATCGCCTCACGCCAGAACGCGCGTTCATCGGCAGTTCCGCGTCGGAAAGCGAGAATGACGGGGAGTGTTATCTTGCCCTCCCGGAAATCATCGCCGACATTCTTGCCGAGATCGGCTGCCTTGCCGCCGTAATCCAATGCGTCGTCAACGAGCTGAAATGCAAGACCGAGATTCATGCCGTAGGATTTCAGCGCGTTGCGTCCGGCCTTGCCAGCATCGGCAACGATCGGGCCGACTTCTGCCGCGGCAGCAAAGAGCGCGGCCGTCTTGGCACGGATCACAGAGAGATAGTCGTCTTCCGTGGTTTCCATGTTCTTCGCCACGGAAAGCTGCAGCACCTCACCTTCGGCAATGACGCAGGCAGCACCCGACAAAACATCGAGCGCATCAAGCGAGCCTACGTCCACCATCATGCGAAAGGCTTGGCCCAGCAGGAAATCGCCGACCAGGACGCTGGCCTGATTGCCCCAGATCATTCGCGCCGTCGACTTGCCACGCCGCAAATCGCTTTCATCGACGACATCATCGTGAAGAAGGGTCGCGGTGTGCATAAACTCGACGCTTGTCGCGAGCTTGATGTGGCTTTCGCCTTTGTAATCGAACAGGGACGCAGCTGCGAGCGTGAGCATCGGCCGAAGTCTCTTTCCGCCCGAAGAAATCAGGTGATTGGCCACTTCGGGAATCATCTGCACGTCAGAGCCGGCTTTGGAAAGAATAAGCTGGTTGACCCGCTCCATATCAGCTTTGGTCAGATCGACCAGCGGTTTGACGGATGCGAGTTTGTTTTTGCTTTCTTCAAGCGGTATGACGACGCCCAATGCAGCCGACTCCTTTAAATTTCACAGGCCAACAATAGAAAGGGCTGGCGGATGCGGCAAGAGGCTGAATTGCCGCGCCATACAAAATAGAGTGAGATAGAAGCTTCATGCACGAGCTGATACGCGCCAACGACCCTGTTTTATTGTCTTTTGCCGAAAGTCTGATGAAAGATGCCGGCATCGCCTGCTTTATTGCCGATGAAGGCATGAGCATTTTGGAAGGCTCGCTCGGCATGCTGCCAAGACGGCTTCTCATCGATCCTGAACGGGCTGCGCAGGCAAGACGCATTCTCGTGGATGCTGGACTTGGCCATGAACTGCGCGAGGAGCGGCCTTGAGTTCCGAGCAGGCGCTCATGGAAACGGTCGACGCGTTTCACCGCGGCGGCTTTTATCTGGTGCAGCCCAAGGGGCGCGGTCACAGGGCCGGCATCGACGCCATGCTTTTGGCTTCGCTTGTTGCCGATGAACGACCCATACGCGTTGCTGATCTTGGCGCTGGGGCCGGTGCGGCCGGTCTTGCAGTTGCCGCAAGGCTTCCGAAGGCTGAGGTTACCCTCTTCGAACGTTCTGCGGAAATGGCCGAGTATGCGCGGCGAAGCGTGCTCTTGTCGCAAAATTCAGATCTGCGCGACCGGATCAAGGTCGTCGAGGCAGATGTCACATTGCGGGCAAAGGCGCGAAACGACGCGGGGCTGACGGACGATGCTTTTCATCATGTCATCATGAATCCGCCATTCAATGATGCAGGCGATCGTCGAACGCCCGATCCGCTAAAGGCCGAGGCCCATGCAATGACGGACGATCTTTTCGAATGTTGGATCCGAACGGCCGGAGCAATTCTCAAGCCTGGCGGACAGCTTTCGCTTATCGCCCGGCCAGAATCGCTTGTCGAAATCCTGGCGGCTTGTGGCAGGCGTTTTGGTGGTGTGCAGATTACCCCGCTTCACCCAAGGCCGCGTGAGATTGCGGTTCGCGTGCTCATGACCGCAATTAAGGGATCGCGGCAGCGACTGGCAATTAGGGCGCCTCTGCTGCTTCATGCAGAAAGCGCCCATAGCTTTACGGATCTGGTTGACGATCTCAACAATGGCCGCGCCGCCTATCCGCGTGCCTGAACGAACTGTCAGAACCCCATGATGAAGTCGTACAACAATTTGATGTTCAGAACGGCGACGCAGACGGCGATAAAATAGGCGATCGCGGTAAGCCAGCGCGGTGAGACCAGAGCCCCCATCTTCGCGCGATCGGCAGTGAACATGACGAGAGGAAAGACGGCGAAGGATAGCTGCAGGCTGAGCACGACCTGCGTGAGGATCAACAGATTGGCAGTTCCCTGATCGCCATACCAGATCGTCACGATCGCGGCCGGAACGATGGCGAGGACGCGTGTGATCAGTCGACGCAACCACGGTTGAAGCTTCATGCGAATGAAGCCTTCCATGATGATCTGACCGGCTAGCGTTGCGGTAATCGTCGAGTTGAGGCCGCAGCAGAGCAGGGCGATGCCGAACAGCGTCGGGGCGATGGCAAGACCAAGCAGTGGCGAAAGCAGAGCATGGGCATCGCCCAATTCGACAACGTCGGTTTTGCCATTGGCGTGAAATGCTGCAGCCGCAAGGATCAGGATCGCGGCGTTGATGAGGAGCGCAAAGCATAGCGCAACCGTCGAATCCAAAGTCGCAAACGACAGCGCTTCTCGCTTTTCCCCAATGCTGGTGCCGACCTTTCTCGTCTGGACGATACCCGAATGCAGGTAGAGATTATGCGGCATCACGGTCGCACCCAAGATGCCAAGCGCAATGTAAAGCATCTCCGGGTTTGTGACGATTTCCTGCGAGGGAAGAAATCCGCGGATGACACCGCCCCATTGTGGATCGGCGAGGAAAATTTGAATGCCGAAGCACAGAGCGATGACACCCAGCAAGGTGATGATGAAGGCTTCGACCCAGCGGAAGCCGATCTTTTGCAGATAGAGCACCAGCAACACATCGACGGAGGTGATGAGAACGCCGATCGCAAGGGGAATGCCGAACAGAAGCTGCAACCCGATCGCCGTACCGATCACCTCGGCGATATCCGTCGCGATGATGGCAATTTCAGCTAAAAGCCAAAGAGGGATCGAGACATACCGCGGATAGGCATCGCGGCAGGCCTGCGCCAGATCGCGTCCAGAGCCGATGGCGAGACGAGCGCAGAGCGATTGCAGCACGATCGCCATCAGGTTTGACAGCAATGCCACGGATAGCAGCGTATAACCGAATTTCGAGCCTCCCGCCAAAGAGGTCGCCCAATTCCCCGGATCCATGTAGCCGACCGCCACCATGTAACCGGGTCCTGCAAAGGCAAGCGCACGCCTCCAGGCAGGTCCGCCTTTGCGCGTTTCCACGCTGCCGTGAACGTCTGAGAGAGAGCTCTCGCCCCGCTTTTGCTTCCAACCTGTTTCCGAGAGCTGGTCGAACATGTCCATTGGGTTTGTCTCTCCGCAGACGTTTGCTGTTTGGGTTCTGTGCGTTCCAAATGCGACGAGAGCAAACCCTCGCCCGTGAAGCTCTCGCTTGACCCAACGCTATAATGGCTCTTTGGAATGATAATGCAAGTCATTCGCAACTAAAAGACGTTTTAATGATTTTAAGGGGGTGCCCATTGGCGTTGCTCATCGGACTGCATACATCCCTCGCCACAGACAAAGGACCAAGGTACGCACAATGAAGTTTTTGGGACGATTGATGCCGAAGCGTTTCCGCAAGGAGGGCGCTGTTATTCCGGTTGTGAAGCTGCAGGGAACAATCATGAGCGGGGGAGGTCGCCTGCGCCCAGCGCTCAATATCGCCAATGTTGCGCCTGTGCTCGAAAAGGCCTTTGGTATGAAAGAGGCCCCAGCCGTTGCGATTTCTCTGAATTCGCCTGGCGGCTCGCCCGTCCAGTCCCGTCTTATCTTCACACGCATCCGTGAACTTGCCCGTGAAAAAAATAAGAAGGTTCTGATTTTCGTCGAGGATGTCGCGGCTTCGGGCGGTTATATGATTGCGCTCGCCGGCGACGAGATCATTGCCGACCCTACATCAATCGTCGGATCGATCGGGGTCGTTTCTGGTGGCTTCGGCTTTCCCGAATTGCTGAAGAAAATCGGCGTTGAGCGGCGCGTTTACACCGCCGGCGAAAACAAGGCCATTCTCGATCCTTTCCAGCCGGAGAAGGAAAAGGATATCGAGTATTTGAAGACGCTTCAGCTTGAGATCCACCAAATCTTCATTTCCATGGTGCGCGAGCGCCGGGGCGCCAGACTTAAGGACGACGAGACGGTTTTTTCCGGCCTCTTCTGGACAGGGACACGCGGCCTTGAACTTGGCTTGATTGATGGATTGGGCGATATGAGACAGGAGCTCAAGCGGCGCTATGGACCAAAAGCACGCCTCGTTCCCGTGGCGGCATCGCGCGGCATATTCGGACGCCGCGCTGCCGGTGTCATGGCTGGTTCGCCGGCAATTGGCGCTGATCTCGCAGCAGGGCTTGTCGAAACTGCCGAAGACAAGGCATTATGGAGCCGTTTCGGCCTCTAGGGCCGGCCTGTTCCACTGGAAACTACATCCCGATGCTGCCCCGGCTCATACTTCTCGTTTTTTTCATCAGTGTTTGCTGGTGGCTCTATCGCCGTTTCAATCTCGACGCGCAGCGCCTGTCGGAGCGCGCGCAGCGTGAGCGCAAGGAGCGTCAAACAGGAGCTGTCGGAACCTTGGTCAAGGATCCTGTGACCGGGGAATACCGTGTGAAGCGGGATACCGAATAGACAAGGCTGAACTCCGGCAGCCGATGCAGTGCCAGAAAGCAGGGTCCAGCCCGCGAAAACAAGCGATCGATGCTTGTTTCGCATTGACCATGGCTGCCTGCCGTGGCACTCGTCCCCCAACTTAAATAGGAAATAAGTGCTGATTGACGCCATGACCGACTTGCCCAGCCATATGTCTCCGACCCGCTCGTTTCAGGGTCTAATTCTGGCTCTCCAAACCTATTGGGCGGATAAGGGTTGCGCTGTTTTGCAGCCCTATGACATGGAAGTTGGAGCCGGCACGTTTCATCCGGCGACCACTTTAAGAGCGCTTGGACCGAAGCCATGGCGGGCTGCTTATGTTCAGCCATCGCGCAGGCCTTCCGATGGCCGTTACGGGGAAAACCCGAACCGACTTCAGCATTATTATCAGTTTCAGGTTATCTTGAAGCCCAATCCGCCCAATCTGCAGGAGCTCTACCTCGGCTCGCTGAAGGCGATCGGCCTCGATCCTTTGCTGCACGATGTCCGCTTCGTGGAAGACGATTGGGAAAGCCCGACCTTGGGCGCCTGGGGTCTGGGCTGGGAGTGCTGGTGCGACGGTATGGAAGTATCGCAGTTTACCTATTTCCAGCAGGTGTGTGGTATCGAATGCTCTCCCGTCTCGGGTGAATTGACCTATGGTCTCGAGCGTCTTGCCATGTACATCCAGGGCGTCGATAGCATCTATGACCTCAACTTCAACGGGCGTGACGGCGACGAGAAGATCTCCTACGGCGATGTGTTTCTTCAGGCCGAGCAGGAATATTCGCGTCACAATTTCGAGTTTGCCGACACTGCGATGCTGCATCGACATTTCATCGATGCCGAGGCGGAATGCAAGGCGCTCCTCAAGGCAGGCGCTCCCGGCGATCACGCGAACCATCGGCTGCACAAATGCGTGTTTCCGGCCTATGACCAATGCATCAAGGCGTCGCACGTCTTCAATCTTCTGGACGCACGGGGTGTCATATCGGTGACCGAGCGCCAAAGCTATATCTTGCGCGTGCGCACGCTCGCCAAGGCGTGTGGTGAAGCCTTCCTGCTGACCGATGCCGGCGGCGCTAACGTCACGGCGGCAGCCTGATACACCGACAGCGCGCCAGCAACAGATCTAGCGCGCAAGGTTTTAATTTTGACATGCGGGTCGCAGCGCAAAGATCTGGACCTGCTCAAAGGCCGCGACTGATGACGATTGAAAAACTTACCATTGTTCCTCCTTCCGAGCCGCTCAAGGGCAGGGCTAATCCGCCGGGGTCGAAATCGATTACCAACCGCGCGCTTCTGCTGGCAGGTCTTGCAAAGGGAACAAGCCGGCTGACGGGTGCTCTGAAAAGCGACGATACCCGCTATATGGCTGAGGCCTTGCGGGCCATGGGCGTCCTTGTGGAAGAGCCCGATGACACGACATTCGTGGTGACCAGCAGTGGAAAACTGAACGTGCCTGTTGCACCTCTATTCCTCGGCAATGCGGGCACCGCGACCCGCTTTTTAACCGCGGCCGTAGCCTCCGTCGAGGGCGTTGTCGTCGTTGACGGCGACGAACACATGCGCAAGCGTCCGATCGGACCGCTTGTTTCTGCCCTCCAATCGATCGGCATCAAGGCCGAAGCGCCGACAGGTTGCCCGCCAGTCACCGTGACAGGCAACGGTCATTTTGCTTCCGGTCGCGTCGAAATCGATGCCGGGCTATCCAGCCAATACGTTTCTGCGCTTCTGATGGCCGCGCCGCTTGCTTTATCTGGTTCGAATGCGCCGGTTACCGTGGCGCTGACAGGCCCCGAGATTGGTGCGCGAGGTTACATCGATCTCACGCTCGATGCGATGCGTGCTTTTGGCGCGAAGGTCGATCAGGTCGATGCGGCAACCTGGAAGGTAGAGCCTACCGGTTACGTTGCTGCCGATTTCCACATCGAGCCTGATGCATCTGCCGCAACCTATCTGTGGGCAGCCGAAGTGTTGACGGGCGGCCCGATCGATATCGGAACGCCTGCCAATGCCTTCACGCAGCCCGATGCAAAGGCCTACGATGTCATCTCAGCTTTCCCCCATATCCCAGCAGTTGTTGACGGCTCGCAGATGCAAGACGCTATTCCGACGATCGCTGTCCTTTCTGCCTTCAATGAAACGCCTGTTCGCTTTGTCGGGATATCGAATTTGCGTGTTAAGGAATGCGACCGCATCCGTGCGGTCTCGACGGGCTTGAATGCCATTCGCACCGGTTTGGCTGAAGAAGATGGCGATGATCTGATCGTCCACTCTGATCCGCAACTCGCCGGACAAAATCTGCCCGCGGAAATTGACACTTTTGCCGATCATCGTATTGCGATGAGCTTTGCCTTGGCGGGGCTGAAGATCGATGGGATCACGATTCTTGATCCAAAATGCGTCGGCAAAACCTTCCCGACCTATTGGGATGTTCTCGCCGGTCTCGGGCTCACTTATCGCGATGAAAGCTTTGCGTCTTGACCTTTCAGCTTCAGCCGCTTAACCGCCGTGGAAACATGGGAAAGAGACGAGCATGAAGGTTCTTTTGATCGGATCGGGCGGACGCGAGCATGCCTTGGCATGGAAGCTTGCGCAATCGCCTCTCATGACGGAATTCTATGCAGCGCCCGGCAATCCGGGCATAGCCGAACATGCGATCCTCGTTCCCATTGGCGTCGACGATCAAGAGGGCATCATCGCCCTATGCCAGGAAAAAGCGATCGATTTCGTCATCGTCGGCCCTGAAGCACCCCTGGTCGCAGGTCTTTCAGATCGTTTGCGAGCGGAAGGTTTTCTGGTTTTCGGACCATCGCAGGCTGCGGCACAACTCGAAGGGTCCAAAGGTTTTACCAAGGATCTGTGCGCCCGCTACGACATCCCGACCGGCGCCTATGGTCGCTTCAAGGATGCCGTGTCCGCCAAGGATTATGTACAGCGCCAGGGGGCCCCGATCGTCATCAAAGCTGACGGCTTGGCAGCAGGCAAAGGCGTTACGGTGGCAATGTCGATGGACGAAGCTCTGGCTGCCATTGATGACTGCTTCGACGGAGCCTTTGGCTCGGCAGGCGCCGAAGTGGTGGTCGAGGCGTTTCTCGATGGCGAGGAAGCCAGTTTCTTCTGTCTCTGCGATGGAAAACATGCGCTCGCTCTCGCCACCGCGCAGGATCACAAGCGGGTTGGCGAGGGCGATACCGGTGTCAATACCGGCGGGATGGGCGCTTATTCGCCGGCTCCAGTCATGACGGCAGAGATGGTTCAGCGCACCATGAAAGAAATCATCGAGCCGACCATCCGTGGTATGGCCGAAAGCGGCCATCCGTTTTCAGGTGTATTCTTTGCGGGCTTGATGATCACCGCAAAGGGTCCTGAACTGATCGAATATAACGTCCGCTTTGGCGATCCCGAGTGCCAGGTGCTGATGATGCGGCTAAAGAGCGATCTGCTCCCTTTGTTGCTGGCTTGCGCCAAGGGGACTTTAGATCAGTACGACGCCGAATGGGTCGATGATCCTGCATTGACGGTTGTCATGGCGTCGAAGGGCTACCCTGGCGCTTATGAGAAGAACACGCCGATCGACGTACTGCCAGAAATCTCAGCAGGCGAGAAAGTCTTTCACGCGGGCACTGCGATCAGGGACGGCGTTCTCATCGCGACGGGCGGACGCGTCCTCAATGTCACCGCCATAGGCAGCACCGTCGCACAAGCCAAAGAGCGGGCCTATGCCCTTGTCGATCAAGTCAATTGGCAAAACGGGTTTTGCCGTCGGGACATCGGCTGGCGAGCGGTAAAGCGTGAGGAAAACGAGGTCTGAACGGACCCCGCGCCGCCTTTGCGTTATAAAAATCCACTTGCATAAATTTTTACCGTTTATCCTGACCTGAACGAAACGAAGCAAAGCTAATGTTCCTCCTGACAGAGGGTGAGGAACACGGGACATGTTTCGCTTAGGATTTGCAATCGCCACAGGATTGGTCGCCGGATCGGCTGCTGCCTCTTCCATTGACGTGATCCATGGAGCACCTGCGCAAGCGCAAAGCATAACGGTAATTCAGTGTGCGGCGTGCGGCCCCGCGAAAGCGCGGGCACCAGATGGGTCATTCGGTAGCTATAATGTTCCGGATCTTCCGCCAGGACAGATACAATCGATCGAGTTTCGAGATGCCGGCGGGAAGCGAGAGATCGTACGCACAGAGCAATGGATGGGTGGCTCCCCGGTTGTGTTCGTCACAAAGGCACCTGCCACGATGCAGGCCTTCCTTCCTGATGCACCTCTTCATTTCGGGGACGGTATCGATGCAAAGAGTGTAACGGCAGCGCTGGTTCCTGCCGTGGCACCAACATCGGAACAAAGCGGAATGCCCGACGTTTCATCTTTCGAACTACGTCAGTAATACCCCGCTGACGTACACGATCCCTGCCACGATCTTTTCAAGTTTCGGTCGAGGTCCCGCCCACGGGCGGACAATGAAATGCACCCCTGAGAGCAGCAGGGGTGCATTTTCTATTTGAGGTCACCTGTCGCAAAGAGCCTGTCACTACGCGGCACGCATTTACGCTCTCTGCAAACCTAGCCGGCAATCTTGGAGAAATCAGCCACGGTACCTGTGGCGCTTCGGATCATTGTCAGAAGCGCGAGACGATTTGCACGGATGGCAGCGTCTTCGTCATTCACCAGAACGTCTTCGAAGAAGCGATCGACCGGTGCGCGAAGACGCGAGAGGGCTGCCATTGCCGAACGAAAATCTTCGCTGGCGACCGCCGACGCAGCCTCTCTTGAGGCCGAGTTGATGGCGGCATGCAATTCTCGCTCGGCATCCAGTTTGAAGAGGCTGTCCGACACGCCGTCGGCAATCGAGGTTCCCTTTTTCTCTTCAGCCGCGAGTAGTTGCGTGGCACGCTTGGTGCCTGCAAGGAGGTTTTTCCCATCTTCCGACGTGATGAAGGCGGTAAGAGCCTCCACCCGGCGTGCCACCATCAGAAGATCGTCGGCCTGCGGCGTCAACACAGCATCGATAAGGTCATGGCGTGCGCCGAGATCGCGAAGATAGACCTTCAGTCGATCGTGGAAGAAGGAAAGGAGGTCCGCTGCAACTTGTGCCGATGGCGAGGTATTGGCAATATCCGGAACAGCCGCTTCAATAATTGTGAGAAGCGGTAGCCTGATGTCGCGTTCGAGAAGAATACGCACAACGCCGAGTGCAGCGCGGCGCAATGCAAAGGGATCGCGTGAGCCTGTCGGCTTTTCATCGATTGCCCAGAAGCTTGCAAGCGTATCTAGCTTTTCGGCCAAAGCAACCGTAATGGCGACCTTATCTTGAGGAAGGCGGTCGGACGGCCCCTGCGGCTTGTAATGTTCTTCAATTGCCCTCGCGACGGAGGAATTCTCGCCTTGCAAGGTTGCATATTTGCGGCCCATCAAGCCCTGCAATTCCGGGAATTCTCCAACGGCCTCGGTTCGCAAGTCGGCCTTTGCCAATACGACGGCACGATCGACAAGCTTCGGATCTGCTCCGGTGATCGGAGCGAGCTTGGCAGCAAGTGCGCGCATGCGTGCCACCCGCTCGCCCTGGGTTCCGAGCTTGGCGTGGAACGTGACGTTTAACGCATCCAACTTCGCCATGCGTTGATCGAGCGGCTTACCGAGATCGAGGCTAAACTTCTCGGCCGAGGCTCTCAGCGTATCGAGATCGGGCAGATCTCCTTGATCGCGTGTCCAAAAATGCTTGGCATCCGAAAGCCGTGCCCGCACAACCTTTCCGTTGCCATGCACGATTTCTGCACCGCCGTCGCTCGCCTCGATATTGGCAACCAGAACAAATCGGTTCGACAAGGTCTCGCTTCCGGCCTTACGGGTGACGAAGCATTTCTGATTGGTCTTGATCGTGAGACGGATAATCTCTGAAGGAATGGCGAGGTAATCTTCCTCAAAGCTTCCCATCAGGACCTGCGGCCACTCGACAAGGCCGGAAACCTCCTCCAGCAGCCCTTCATCCTCGATAAGCTCCAGACCCGCTGCGAAAGCCAGGTCGCGCGCGTCGTGCAGGATCATGTCCTTACGACGATCGGCATCCAGAACGACCTTTGCCTTTTCTAAAGCTGAGACGTAATCATCGAAGCGCTTGACGGTGATCGGACCCGGAGCGTGGAAGCGATGCCCGTAGGTGACGTTTGACGCTGTGATGCCGTCTACCTCAAACGGTATGACGACGGTATCTTCGTGTTCCGGTCCAAAAAGACAGACGATGGATTGCAGCGGACGCACCCAGTAAAGCGAGCCCGGTTTGGCAGACGCCTTGCCCCATCGCATCGATTTGGGCCAGGGAAAACTACGAATGATGCGAGGCATAACCTCCGCAATGATTTCCTCAGCGGACCGCCCCGGCTTAGAAATCGTAGCAACGTAAAAATCGCCCTTCTTCGGATCGCTCTGGACTTGTGCTTCTGAAATGGAAGACAATCCGGCACTGCGAAGAAAACCTTCGATTGCCTTTTCATTGGCGTCGGTTCGCGGGCCCTTGCGCTCTTCCCGTACATCTGCCGATCGCGCAGTCAATCCATGGATGTCGAGCGCCAGTCGCCGTGGCGTCCAGTATTCACGCGCACCCTCATAGGTCAGCCCGGCCTCGACCAGTGCCTCCGTGAGGAGCTTCTTCAGATCGCCCGCAGCCTTGCGCTGCATGCTGGCTGGAATTTCTTCGGAGCGAAGTTCGAGAAGAAGGTTTGGCATGATACTTTCCTGGCATCCCTTTCGGGAAAGGGCGGAGCGGCATGTCCGCCACAAGGTCAAAACGATTGAGCTTCTGCTAGCAAAGAATGCGGCATTTGCACAACCGCAAAACCGGCAGGCGTCGATGCTTTTGCTGTGGTAAAGGCCAATGCGGCATTGCCTTGCCTCTTTTCGCAGCTATCGTCCGCGCCTTCTTGACCACCGAGGAAAACATGTCCGCTGATATCCGATCGCTTGCAGCCGTCATTGCAACAGAAATCAACGCTCGTCCGGATCAGGCCGCCGCTGCCATTGGTTTGCTGGATGAAGGCGCAACCGTTCCCTTCATTGCCCGATACCGCAAAGAGGTGACCGGAGGACTTGATGACACGCAACTGCGCAATCTTGCAGAACGCCTGGTTTACCTCCGAGAATTGGAAGCACGCCGCAGCGCCATCATCGATTCGATTGGAGGGCAGGGCAAGCTGACCGACGAACTCGCAGCGAAGATTGGCAAAGCCGCGACGAAAGCAGAGCTTGAGGATCTTTATCTTCCTTACAAGCCGAAGCGCCGCACGAAGGCGGAGATTGCCCGTGAACGTGGTCTTGCTCCGCTTGCGGAAGCGATCTGGGCCAATCGCAATGGGGATCCGGTAAAGCTTGCCAACGCCTACATCACGGCTGACGTCCCTGATACCAAGGCGGCGCTGGATGGTGCGCGTGACATCGTTGCCGAAACCATCGCCGAGAATGCTGACCTCGTTGGGCGGCTGCGGCAGCATATGCGCGATCATGCACAGCTCAAGGCTAAAGTCGTCGACGGAAAGCAGGAGGCCGGCGCGAAGTTTTCGGACTATTTCGACCATTTCGAACGCTGGGCAAATGTACCAAGCCATCGTGCGCTTGCTATGCTTCGCGGCTGGAATGAGGAAGTGCTGACGCTCACGATCGAGGTGGATCAAGATGATCCGTCGCCAATAAAGCCAGCCCAGCGCATGATCACGGCTGCTTTCAATATCGCCGATAAGGGCCCGGCCGATCGCTGGCTCATGGACGTTGCCGGTTGGACATGGCGCGTGAAGCTCTCGATGTCGCTTTCGCTCGATTTGATGCGAGAAATGCGAGAGCGTGCTGAAGCGGATGCTATCCACGTCTTTGCCCGGAACCTGAAGGACCTTCTTCTAGCGGCGCCTGCCGGATCGCGTGCAACGATGGGTCTTGATCCAGGGATCCGCACTGGTGTGAAAGTAGCCGTGATCGACGGGACGGGCAAGCTGGTCGAGACAAGTACCGTTTATCCTTTTCCTCCCAGAAACGACCTGCGGGGCACACAGGCAGAACTCGCCAGCCTGATCCGCAAGCATAAGGTTGAACTGATCGCTATAGGCAACGGCACTGGGAGCCGCGAGACGGAAAAGCTCGTTGCTGACATGCTTGCCGGTTTGCCGGCGCCTCAGCCGACCAAAGTCATTGTCTCGGAAGCTGGCGCGTCGGTTTACTCCGCCTCCGAAGCGGCGGCGGCTGAATTTCCCGGTCTTGATGTGTCTCTGCGGGGCGCGGTTTCGATCGCGCGCCGGCTGCAAGATCCTCTTGCGGAGTTGGTAAAAATCGAACCGAAGTCCATTGGTGTCGGCCAATACCAACACGATGTCGATCAAGGCAAACTCTCCCGCTCGCTCGACGCTGTCGTTGAAGATGCCGTCAATGCGGTCGGAGTTGATCTCAATACCGCTTCGTCGCCTCTCTTGGCGCGCGTTGCGGGCCTTAGCCGTTCTATTGCGGATGCCATCGTTCTGCACCGCGATGAGAATGGTCCTTTCTCCACGCGCCGGGATCTCCTGAAGGTGGCGCGCCTTGGGAACCGCACCTTCGAGCAGTGCGCCGGATTCCTGCGCATACCCGGCGGCAAGGAGCCGCTCGATGCCTCGGCGGTTCATCCCGAAGCCTACGGTGTCGCCAAGAAGATCGTGACGGCATGCGGACGAGATCTACGCAGTTTGATGGGTGACAGCGCCGCCTTGAAAGCGCTAGATCCGCGTCGGTTCATCGATGAGACGTTCGGCCTTCCAACGGTCAAGGACATCATTGCAGAGCTTGAAAAACCAGGAAGAGACCCGCGTCCAAGTTTTAAAACGGCGACCTTTGCGGAAGGTGTGAACGAGATCGACGATCTGAAAGTCGGGATGCAGCTAGAGGGGACCGTGACGAACGTCGCGGCGTTCGGGGCATTTGTCGATATCGGCGTGCATCAGGACGGCCTGGTCCATGTGTCTCAATTGGCGGATCGTTTCGTTAAAGACCCTCATGAAGTCGTTAAGGCTGGCGATGTCGTGAAGGTTCGTGTCGTTGAAGTCGATGTGAAGCGCAAGCGTATCGGATTGACGATGCGAAAGGAGGGCGCCGAGGCCGCGCCTGTCTCGCGCAATGCCAACCAGGGTCCGCGCGGGCGGGATATCAGGTCATCCAGCAAGCCGGAGGCAGGTCCCTCGCAAGGCAGCCTTGGCGCAGCTTTGGCCGAGGCGATGAAACGAAAATAACAACTTAGGCGAGGTTCTTTGCAAAAATACAACAGGTTGGACCGTATTGAGCGAGTGCTAATCTAGGCGCTTGTAAGGCGGGGACGAGGCGATAAGGTATCGATCATCAACCTGTCACATACATGCGAGGCCTCCCCCATGGCGTCGGGATTTCTTGGACTTATTCGGAAGCTGGTTCGCAAGGGTAATCTTAAAGTCACCCTTGCTGATGGTGAAACACATGTCATCGGCGACGGGAGCGGCAAGCCTGTTGCCGTCCGGTTCGCCGATGAAGAAGCCGAAAGAATGATCCGAAGGGATCCGACTTTGAAGCTCGGCGAAATGTATATGGATGGCCGTTTCATCCTTGAGGAAGGAGACATCTATGACTTCCTCGAAACGGTAAAGCAGAACACCATCGATGAGATATTCGATATTCCAATGGCCGCTCTGCTGATCGGGCGTATTGCCATTCAGCAGGTGAAAAGTCGCGTTCCTATCAATCGCAATAAGCGGAACGTCGCTCATCACTACGATTTGTCGGAGCGCCTGTTCGAACTTTTCCTCGATGAGGATTGGCAATATTCTTGTGCCTACTTCGATCCGCCAGGCATCTCGCTCGAGGAAGCGCAGGTGGCCAAGAAGCGCCATATCGCGGCGAAACTTCTCCTCAAGCCTGAACATCGCGTTCTGGAAATCGGCTCGGGTTGGGGCGGCATGGCAATGTATCTTGCCGAGGCCTATCCGGGGCTTGATGTCACCGGTATCACCTTGAGCGAGGAGCAACTGAAAATCTCGCGTGATCGCGTGATTGGTCGCGGCCTGTCAGACAAAGTCCGGTTTGAACTTCAAGATTATCGAACGATGATCGGTCGCAAATTCGACCGCATCGTGTCTGTCGGTATGTTCGAGCATGTTGGTATCGGCCATTACGGACAGTTTTTCCGAAAGGTCCGTGAGTTCCTCGCCGACGACGGCGTCATGCTTTTGCATTCGATCGCGCGTCCGAAACCGAGCTTGGGAACGAATGCCTTCATCGAGAAGTACATCTTCCCCCAAGGCTATGTGCCTTCGATCGCTGAAACGCTACCGTTCATCGAAAAGAATGGTCTGCTGATCCGCGACGTCGAGGTTCTGCCGCTACATTATGCCTATACTCTGCGTCACTGGCGAGAACGCTTCGTTGCAAACAAGGCCGCGGCGGTGGCACTTTACGACGAACGCTTTTTCCGGATGTGGGAATTCTACCTCGCCGGTTCGGAAATCGGTTTCCGCTGGGATGAACTTTTCATCATGCAGATCCAGATTTCCAAAAACCAGTTCGCCACACCGCAAACTCGCAACTATATTGCGGAGAACGAAGCGGCACTCAAGGCGTTTGAAGCAACGCGTCGTCCGCTTCAAAAGGTCATTTTATAGGCAGAGCAAGACAAGCTCTGTCTGAACCTGGCGTCTCTGATCGGCGTTTAGGGCGATTAGACAGAGCCAGTATGCAAGGAGCCGCTCATGGCCAAGAACTACCCGACGATTCATCTCGTTCGTCACGGGGAGACAGAGTGGACTTTATCCGGTCGGCACACAGGTCGCAGCGATATTCCGTTGACGGCACATGGAGAAGAGGTTGCACGGGCGCTTGCCGGTCGGCTGGATGGCTTGGACGTGACCACAGTTTGGAGCAGCCCTTCGCAAAGGGCGCGTCGTACGGCCGAGCTTGCTGGCTTCGGCGAACAAGCTCAGATAAAGGCGGATCTCGCAGAATGGGATTACGGCGCCTACGAGGGGATCACGACAAAGCAGATTCTGTCGAACCGTCCGGATTGGCAGCTATTCCGCGATGGATGTCCCGACGGAGAAGCGGCAGCCGATGTGGGCGCACGCGCCGACCGGATCATCACCGAAATCCGGCTGGCCGATTCACCGGTGCTGATTTTTTCAAGCGCGCATTTTCTCAGAGTCCTCACAGCCAGATGGCTGGGCTTACCTCCGGAAGGAGGGCAGTACTTCGTCCTCGATACCGCCAGCATCAGCATTCTAGGCTATGAGCACGACCTCAACGAGCCGGTCGTCCGACGCTGGAACAGCGTTTAAAATGATACCGGGAAATGGTCGCTGGCAACCGAGCCGCCTTGACCCGCAGCGAACCTGATCACATAGATACGCCATGCAAGAGATCGGCGGAATAAACGGGCGCGTCGCGGATGCGCCATCCGACAATTGGGTCTACAGGGCGCTGCCGCCTTGGCTGTGGCCGCATGCGCAACTGGCGCGTTGGGACCGGCCAATCGGCTGGCAGCTTTTGCTCTGGCCTTGTCTGTGGTCACTCACTCTGGCGGCCAATGTCGCGGCCGAGCAGCAGTCGTTTGTCGGTTGGACCTATGTCTACCATCTTTTTCTTTATTTTATCGGCTCTGTCGCAATGCGCGGCGCCGGCTGTACGTACAACGATTTGGTCGATCATAAGATCGATATGGCCGTTGCGCGCACACGATCTCGCCCACTGCCGTCAGGTCGCATCTCGCGTGCGCAGACGAAGGTTTTCATTGTTATACAGGCTTTGATCGGCCTTGTGGTGCTTTTGCAGTTCAACTGGTTTGCCGTCGGACTGGGTATCCTTTCACTGGTAATTGTTGCCTTTTATCCCTTTGCCAAGCGCTTTACAGACTGGCCTCAGTTTTTCCTGGGATTGGCTTTTTCATGGGGTGCGTTGATGGGATGGGCCGGCTGGTTCGGTTCTTTGTCCTTATCCAGCCTTTGCCTTTATGTTGCATCCGTGCTCTGGACGATCGGCTACGACACCATTTACGCGCATCAGGACCGTGAAGATGATGAGCTTGTCGGCGTGCGCTCGACAGCGAGGTTGTTCGGGGAAAAGACACGTCAATGGCTGATCGGGCTCTACGGCGCGACCCTTGTCCTGATGTTGCTGTCTTTTGTGCTGGCTGGTGTGAACATCGTCGCCTATGCAGGTCTGCTGCTCGCCGCTCTTCTGTTCGGCCGACAAATTACTCGTCTTGATATCAATGACCCGGACGAATGCTTGACCCTTTTTAGGTCAAATAACAGGGTCGGGCTTGTTCTTTTCCTTGGCTTGTTCGCAGCGTTGGTCGTTTCTCTTTAACGCCGTCGAACAAAGCCTGAGACGGATCGGCGCGTCTCTCCATCAAACGTGAGATTTGGCAGGCGAGGCTTGATCGGTGTGAGCCTCTGCAACTGCTATCGCGCCCGAATGTGATCATTCGAGCGCGATAGAAATCAATAGCCTTGAAAACAAGTGTCGCTTGTGCAGGAAGGTCGCCGGCACATGGAGATCAGCTTCTTGCGATGATCTCGCGTCCTTCGATCTTCATGCTGACGCCGAGCTTCCCCGTGCGACGACGCACCAGGAACCGTGGTCGCCGGTTTGCAAAGTAGGAGTGCCGACGTCTTGGCTGAACACGCGCTGTGCGAAGGTCCCCGATATGATCTTCTAGCGGCCTTGCGACACCGTCCGCTTCGATCATGAGCATCGGAATATGGAAGGCCTCCGACCAGCCGCGCCAGTCCGCAGCGATATCGGCGAGATCATGGGCCACGAGCAGCGGGATACACAGCTCGGGATCATCGTGATGCAGTTCGAGAGTAACCGTAACTGCCCCATTGCCGTGATCGATCGCTCTGGCGGCCACGCCCTTGAATGCGCGTTTGGGCAGAGCAATGGAAAGAGGAAGCCCACTCGACGGAAGGATTTTGCGGAGAACTGCACCGCGTTCGTCGATTGTTATGCTCACATCGCCGGCTGAGCCCTGAATGGCGTAGCTCACCTGCTGGGGAAAGCGCAGTGGATCGAGACGGAATTTCGTACGCGCCCATACGGGCTTCATAACGCTATTTGTCATGTTCATTCTACCCTTGTCTTACCTGAGAGCCGTGTCCGGTCTTCTCCTGGGGCTTTGCGCCCTCTATGGCCTCACATTACGCACCGCCTCTTCCGTACCGCTTAAAAATTGCAGTTAAGAAAGGCTTGCCTGGATGGATGGTTATCAAAACCCAATCCGGCAGGGTTTCCGGAAGGTGAAGATGTTGTTGCGGCAAGAAGAGCTAATATTGGTAAGCCAGAAGTAAGCTTTCCTTGGCAAAATAGGACAGATTCAGCCCGCGCGGGCGCAAGGAACAGACGCAGGAACACCGCCATGATTTCGGCCTCCATGGGCTACAACATCTTGACGTCCAATATGAAGCAGAGCCTTGATCGCGTGGCCGATCAAGCGTCTGTCAAGCGCGAAGCCGATTACTACAAAGCCAACATCAACAATGTGAAAACCGTTGATGACTTTCTCGGTAATTACCGGCTCTACAGCTATGCGATGAAGGCCTATGGCCTTGAAGGCATGACCTACGGCAAAGCTTTCATGAAAAAGGTGCTGGAGAGCGACCTTACTGATTCAACCAGCTTCGCAAACCGACTGAACGATCCGCGCTATAAGCAGTTTGCGGCAGCGTTCAACTTCGTGAGCAATACCACGACACCGCAAAGCGACAGCCAGGAAGAAGATCTCACCGATCTTTACACGCAGTCGTTTGCCAATGATGCAAAAGCCGCGGACACCGAAACCACCTATTACGACAACAATATCTCCGACGTGAAAAACGTATCGGACCTGATCGGGGACGATCGCCTGCGTACCTACGTCTTGAAGGCGTACAACATCGACCCGACCTATGCCTCGAATGACTTTTTGACCAATGTGCTCACCAGCGACGTCAACGATCCAAATAGCTTCGTCAATGTCAACGGCGACGACAAGTACAAGGCGCTTGCCAAGCAGTTCAACTTCAAGGCGGATGGAACGGTTAATGGAGCTGCACAGACCTCGGATCAGCAGGCAGCGGTAGAGGAACAGTACAACCTGACTGTGCCTGCGGCACTGATCACGAGTTCCGATAGTTCGAGCGAAGTGCGCTACACCAGTGCAACGGCCGCCGATTACAATAAAACCTACTATCAAAAGACCATTGCCGGCGTCACAACTGTCGATGACCTTGTCGCCGATGATCGGCTCACGTCGTATATCAAGACTGCCTATAGCCTTGGTCAGGACTTTAGCAATGCCGCTCTCAAAAGCGCTCTCACGGACCCGACCTACGCGAGGCTGCTAGGTGTGTCGGACCTAAACCAGGCGTTCAATTTCGGATCCGACGGCAAACTAGAGTCAGGAGCGACTGCTGCTCAGACCACAGACCAGGCAACGGGAACATCTGACAACTACATGGCCCGTTATGATGATTTGCAGCAGGAGGAGATCAGCGCCGCCGTTGCCAATTACAAGAAACGGATGACCTCGACAAACGTCAAGAACATCAACGATTTCATGCAGAGCAACGCCGCCTTCGTCGCAACGCAAGCTGCCGGTCAGACGGTCAACGGCGCTGCAGATATGCCAAGCCCTTACGAAATGGCGCTACGTGCCTATGGTCTCACGCAGGATGACGTTCCCCGCTCGATGATGCGCAAGCTTCTTCAAAGCGATCCATATGACCCCAAGGGCTATGTGGCTTCTTTGAAGGATGATCGCATTACCAACATGGTTCGTGACTTTAAC
The DNA here is from genome assembly GCF_037199735.1 of Oryzifoliimicrobium ureilyticum. Taxonomy (NCBI): domain Bacteria; kingdom Pseudomonadati; phylum Pseudomonadota; class Alphaproteobacteria; order Hyphomicrobiales; family Rhizobiaceae; genus Oryzifoliimicrobium; species Oryzifoliimicrobium ureilyticum. The sequence continues at coordinate 289,414 of NZ_JBBBVQ010000001.1, forward strand.
TTTGGCTCCGACGGCAAGATTTCGTCCGAACTGCAGCCTATCGCGCCGGCAACGATTGCGAGCTATATCAGCAGCTACAGTTCGCGCACGACGATGGGCATCGATAACTCCGCGTTGCAAGACAAGGCGACGAAGGACGCAAAAACAGCTGCGACCGAGTTCTCCAAGGACATCGGTGCCGTTAAGTCGTTGAGCGACTTCCTCGCAAATAGCAAGTTGACCGATTTCGTGCTTAAGGCGAACGGTCTGGATCCCAAGGCCTACAACGCGGACACTTTGAAAAAGATCTTCACCTCGGATCCAAGCGACTCTAAGAGCTACTTAAACACGAAGGCTGACGCAAAGTTCAAGGATATCGTTGCGGACTTCAACTTCGATACATCCGGTAATCTAACGCGTGCCAAAACGGGCACGGTGCAAAACAGCGGTGCGCTCGACCGCACCCAGCAGAACTATTTAGAGCAGACTCTCGAAAGCCAGCAGGGCGATACCAACGATGGCATCCGCCTGGCGCTCTATTTCAGCAGGCAGGCTCCGAACGTCACGTCCTACTATTCGATCCTCGGTGATTCGGCCCTCTACAAAGTGGTTCAGACGGCCTTTAACTTACCCGCCGCGATGTCAAACATGGATACGGACCAGCAGGTTTCCACGTTGAAGAAGTTCTTCAGTATCGATGACCTTCAGAACCCGACGAAACTGGACAAATTGGTCAAACGCTTCACCGCAATGTACGACTTGCAGAACAGCACAAACAACTCATCCGCGCTGACGATCCTGCAGTCCTCCTCCGTCGGCTCGACGTCATAGTCAAGAAATAGCAAGAACCTTTCCGGGGTTCATTATGTTGGCCGGGTCGAAACTGGTTTTGATCCGGCGCATCAGATCGATTTCGATCGGCGAGCGGATCGAGGCCAGTTCATCGCGCTTCAATTGACCTATTCCGTGTTCGGCTGAAATCGATCCGCCATACTCGAGCACGATGGCGTGGACGATTGTGTTGATTTCTCGCCAGCGCCCGATGAATGCGGCCTTATCGGCACCGATCGGCTGCGAGATGTTGTAATGAATATTTCCGTCACCCATGTGGCCGAAGGCGCAGATGCGTGCATCAGGAATTGCTGCAAGAACGGCTGCGTCAGCTCTGTGCATGAAAGCCGGTATCTTTGAAATAGGCACCGAAACATCGTGCTTGATTGACCCTCCCTCTGGCTTTTGTGCGTCCGACATGCTCTCGCGCATATGCCAAAGAGCCTTTTGCTGTTGGACGGAGGCAGCGATCGCAGCGTCTTCAATCAATCCTGCTTCAAAACCTTGTTCGAGCAGAGACGTCATCATGCGTTCGGCGCTGTCCGCCGAGTCGGAGGTGGAGATGTCGATCAATGTGTACCACTGATGCTGTCCTGCAAGCGGATCGCGTACTCCCTCGATGTTACGGGCGGTGATTTCGACGCCGAAGCGCGGCATCAATTCGAAGCCGGTCAGGCAGGTGCCGCAAAGGCGCGCAGCAAGTTCGAAAAGTGCGAGTGCGTCTTCGACCGATGCAAGGCCGGCAAAAGCCACCTGATGACCGAGGGGCTGCGGGAAGAGGCGCAGGACTGCCCCCGTAATGATGCCGAGCGTACCTTCCGCGCCGATGAAGAGGTCACGCAGATCGTATCCGGTATTGTCTTTTTTCAATCGTCTTAACCCGTTCCAGATTTCTCCGGTAGGCAGCACAACCTCAAGACCGAGACAAAGCTGGCGCATATTGCCGTAAGCCAGAACGGCCGTGCCGCCGGCATTCGTCGCCAAGTTCCCGCCGATCCGGCAGGAGCCTTCCGAGCCGAGAGACAGCGGGAATAAGCGTTGTTGGGCTTCGGCTGCCTTTTGGACATCAGCAAGAATAGCGCCGCCATCGGCGATCAAAACATTCGCGACCGGGTCGATGTCGCGGATCTTATTCATTCGCTCCAGAGACACGATGACGTCTCCACCGGTTTCACGCGGTGTCTGACCACCGACGAGGCCGGTATTGCCCGTCTGCGGTACGATTGGTGTCCTCGTTTCAGTAGCCAGCTTCATGATTGCCGACACTTCATCGACGCTGCCTGGTTTGAGCAGGAGAGAAGAACGGCCTTTGTAAAGCCCGCGGTTTTCGGCGAGATGCGGTGCAAGATCCGCTTCTGCCTGAATGGCATTTTTCTCGCCCACAAGCTGAGTAAAGCGATGAATAAGATCAGGGGCTAAGGTCCCGCTCATGACGCAAATCCTTCTTGTTCAGCGAGGGGCGGCAGCTCTTCTCAGCCGGTCGTTGATCGCTTCGCCAAGGCCGTGATCTGGAATAGGCGCAACAGCGATCCCTCGAGCCTTGCTAGCGTCCGCTTGCTTCATCATGGAAAATAGGTTGGCGGCAGCCTCGGCGAGGTTTCCCGACGGACTGAGATTGAGAACGACAAGGGCTGAATCGCGATTTTTTATCTCGCTCTGCCCAAAGTCGATAAGAGCTTCCTGCGTGCCGATTTCGCGCGCATCCAGGCGAATGTCGCTCTCGGGCGCATAATGAGAGGCAAGCATTCCGGGTGCTTCGATGGTGGCAGATGCACCAGCATTGCGCGTGACGGAAATTCCGGTCAGACGTTCTATCTCGTCGACAGCAAGTCCGCCTGGCCTTAACAACCGGATCGTTTCGCCCTCGACCTTGATGATCGTCGATTCCACGCCGACCGACGCCATCCCCCCATCCAGGATCAGCTCGATCTTGTCGCCGAGATCGGCCTCGACATGATCTGCTGTTGTCGGACTGATCTTACCCGACGTGTTGGCACTTGGCGCTGCGAGCGGTCGGCCATAGGCTCGGATCAATTCACCGGCGAACCCCTTCGGCACACGAAGCCCAACGGTGTCGAGGCCTGCGGTCGCGAGCGGGTGAATGCCGCTGTCTTCTTTGAGAGGCAACACGAGGGTGAGGGGCCCCGGCCAGAAAGCCGAGGCCAGTTTCCGGCTCAAGGGATCGAAAACGGCATAGCGTTCCGCCATCGTAATATCGGCCATATGGCAGATCAGCGGGTTGAAGCGTGGCCGGCCCTTCGTCGTATAGATGTTCGTTATTGCCGCTGGATCCGTGGCATCAGCCGCAAGACCATAGACAGTTTCCGTGGGCATCGCGACGGGACGTTTAGCCGCGAGCACGCTGCACGCCGCCGTGATCGCGTCTTGTCGCTGACCTTTTATGTCAATCCTTTGTGCCATGGCCCATTCCTTTGAGGATTGTCCATAGGCCTTTGAAAGGATGGGATCAATATCGCATCTGGCGGATGATCGCGCGCATCTGCTCGTTTCGCGCACCGAGCATCAGCACGTTTTTGATTGCCGTGGAGGGATCGTGCGTTCGAAACAGCAGGCCATTGCCCCGTATCGAACGGTCGATCGTCATCCGGGGCCTTTCTTCATCCTGCTGCTGCGTCGCCTTCATCGCAATCGCGAAATACATGCGCGAATAATGCAGATCTATGTCCTTGAAGAAGTGCTCTTCGTGATCGCCAAGCTCGGCATAGAAATTGGCAATGTAAAAGGCCCAGCCCACATCGTCATATTGCGCGAAGCGAGATCTGGCAGCTGTCACATGGCAGTAACCCAGATGCGGACTACCATCCAGAACATGGGGAAGGATGAATTTCGGAAAGCGGATGGCTTGGTGGAAGCTGTTGATGTTTTCGTAGGTCTTCACGCCGGCTGCTTCGAGCCGCTTGCCCGTCTTTTCAGCCACCTCTTCATAGGTGAGATAACGTCGCTCCTCGGTATTCCAGTGCCGCTTGTGGCGGTCGATCCGGCCTGTGCGTAGAAATTCGGAATGCACCGCTTTGGGAGCAGATACGTTCTGCCGATTCACTTCATTCATAGCGAAGTAGCGTAGCTTTGCCATCGCTTGGTTCCTTTGCCGCCCAGAAATGCTAAGATATGCATTCTTGCTTAAGGTGCTGTTAATTTGTCCCCTCTGCCAAATGTCGCAAATGCGACGGTCATGCAGGATGTGGGTGAACCGGGCGGTTGCGTTCAGGTCCGGAAAGAGAGGGATTGACGTGCTCATATATCTTGTCGTCAATGTCGAAGCCGATGTCGCAGAGCAGCAATGTGGCCGACGCAGCCTCGGGTAATAATTTTAACCAGAGAGCGCCTGTATGAGAGGCGGCCGCGTTCGGTGAGGGGGCGGCGATGTGGCAGAAGGACAAGGCAATGGATATTCGCAACAACGTCCTGCGGCAGCTGAAAAATCGCCGACCGGAAATGAGCCTGGAAAGGCCGTTCTATGTCGATGAGGACTATTTCAAGCTCGACATGGAGATGATCTGGTATCGCGATTGGCTTTTCATGGGCCATGATTGCGAACTGCCCAAGCCTGGTGCCTATTTTACGGTTCAGATCGGCGACTATCCCATCGTTATCGTGCGTGGGCGCGATAATGTCATTCGCGCATTTCATAATTCCTGCCGGCACCGTGGCTCACGCGTTTGCACGAAGGATCACGGTTCGGCCACGCGGCTTGTCTGTCCTTACCACCAATGGACCTACGATCTCGATGGCAAGCTGGCCTTTGCCCGTCATATGGGCGACGACTTCGATAAAAGCGGTTACGGGTTGAAGCCTGTCCATTGCGAGAGCTTGGCAGGTTACATCTTTATCTGCCTTGCAGATAAGGCCCCTGATATCCAGCCGCTTCGCGAGCTGGCTTCGCCCTACATGCTCCCGCATAGGCTCAGCGAGGCGAAGATCGCCTATGAAAGCACCATCATTGAAAAGGGCAACTGGAAGCTCGTTTGGGAGAACAACCGCGAGTGCTATCACTGCGCAGCGAACCATCCAGAACTATGCCGGACCTATCCCGAAGCGCCAAGCGTAACCGGGACAGATGGCGGCGCGGACGTTCCTGAAATTGCCGATCACTGGTCGCGCTGCGAGGCCACCGGCTTGCCGAGTCGTTTCCAGATCTCTCCGGACGGTCAGTTCCGCGCGGCACGCATGCCGCTTCTTGAAGATGCGGAAAGCTACACGATGTCCGGCCGTCCTGCGGTCAAGCGTGGCCTCTCGGACAGCGTGACACTCGATCACATCGGAACCATGCTGTTGTTCCACTATCCCACGACGTGGAACCATCTGTTGGGCGATCATGCCATCTCGTTCCGCGTTCTGCCGATCAGCGCCAACGAGACTGCAGTAACGACGAAGTGGCTCGTTCATAAGGATGCGGTCGAAGGTGTCGATTACACGATCGAAGACCTGACCCATGTGTGGACAGAGACAAACGATCAGGACCGGCGCATTGTGGAAGAGAACGCGTTCGGGATCCATTCACCGGCTTATGAGCCTGGACCTTATTCAGAGGTGCATGAAGGTGGCGTGATGCAGTTTCTGGAATGGTACACGCTGTTCATGACGACGCGGCTGCAGGGTGATCAGGCCAAGCTTTCCGTGGTCGCCTAATCAAGTCAGAGGGCGGGCGGTTGATCTCCGCAAGGAGAGACGCTCTAACGCCCAACATCCTGTAACATGAGATCTCTGCTCCCTGGCAGCGGTTGCGGCGGATTAACCGCCGCGACCGGAGGCGTCAACGCGGAGATGGAGGCTGTCTTGATGGTGTCGTCTGTCAGCGAACAAAGGGCTGGCGCGGTTTGCGGCTGGTCCTTCTCGCGGTCGGCCAGCAGAAGGTCATCCTTGGGCGGCAGTAAATCGCCCTGCGGCCAGAGCCGAGCCAATTCTTCGCGACTGACGTTGGCAACACTGACATCGATATCCGGTAAGGTGCCGGGAACGCGATAAAGGCACTTTTGCTTGTCGCAATTTGCGCCTGCCGAAAATTGCCAGAGGAAATAATTATCCCAATTGCCTGAAGGAAATGCGCCGCCGGGATCCGGCCGGTAGCGGGCGTACCAAAGCGGCAGCCGCGCAAGCAGCGGATACTGCCGCGCTGCATCCGAGATCGCCTTGGCCGTTTTGTGGTTGGTGTAGAGGATCGGATAGCGGCCGGTTCTTGTCTTGATATGATTGACGAAGATCTCTGCGTCTTCAAAGGACATGAATTTGTCCGGATCGATGCCCTCGATATCGAGAACCATCAGTTCGTCGGGGCGCGGGTCGGCGTAATCCAGGTAGTGATTGGCCTGCTCGATCGGATTTCCCGGTCGGCCCAGATGATAGGCACCCCAGAGCAGCCCCAGACTGCGAGCTAAAAGGCGACGCGTCTGATAAAGTTCGCGGCTGATTGCGTATTTGCGCCAAATGGTGCGGCAGTGGGCCGGCGTGTCGCCATTAAACTTGCCCTTGCAGCTGAAGCTTTCGGGAAGTCCGTCGGATGCCTTTGAAATGAAACCAGCAATCCGCTTGTCGGTCACCATTGCTGTCCAATCGACAATGTTCAACTCGTAGGCGTCGATGATCAAGGCTTTGGAGGGGTCTTGCCAAGCAAGTGATGGCCCAGCGGCGAGGCTCTGCATCGGCGCCGCCAAAAGCAACGCTGCAGCCTGTAAGAGAAAATTTCCTATCCAAGATCGCCCCATTGAAAGAGCGTGCCTATTCTTGGTTAATTCACCGTTAATTGCGACAAAATCTAGAAGTAGAGCGCGACAGGAAGGAAGCAGGAAATGATCATTGCACAGGTGAGCGACATCCATGCCAACCCTTCTGGAGGCGAGATTGCGCGCTTCTCTCGCGCGGTTGATTGGCTGTGCCAGACGAAACCGGATCTTGTGGTTTTGAGCGGCGATCTTGTCGACGAGGGGTGGAACGAAGGCTATCGGCTTATAGGGACCATTGCTGCAAAGCTCCCGTGTGAAGTGGTGTGTATGCCAGGGAATGCAGACGATAAGCGACAGGTCGCGCTTCTCTCTGCTGGCAACGGTTGGCAGAAACATGGTGCAGGGTTCAACATTGCAAAGACTGTTGGTGAGGCCTTAATTGTGTGTCTCGATACCTGCGTTGATACGCATGCTCATGGCGATCTTACGCCGCATCTGGCCTGGCTGCGCTCAACACTGGACGGTGATTTGGAAGGTACGCCACTGATCTTCACACATCACCATCTTTTCCCATGCGGTATTGATCGCTTAGACGATGCAATATGTCTTGGCATCGACCGACTGAAGCTGTTGATGCGAGAAACCGCAAGGCGGCCACTGGCATTCTGCAGCGGGCATGTCCATCAAACGATGACAAGCTGTGTTGAAGGGATACAAGCCTATATCTGTGGATCGATCTGTCACGCCAATCCACTTCTTTGGTCCGAGGTGCAGAATACACCCTCAATCGATCCGCCTATGCTCATGATGTACCGGCTTCAGGATCAAAACCTTGTGAGCGCAGCGATCGCTGTCTGAGAATCTGGAACCTTCTTCAAGAAGGCACGTTCCTGCGCTTATTCAAGTTCTTGCCTAGGGAGATCAAGATGTTTCGGGCATTGAAAAAGACATTTGTTGTTGCGTTGTCCATTGCCACGTTTGCCACCGGTGTCGTTCCCGCGATGGCGATGCCGCTGCCTTCAGGTCCTAAACTTGAAGTGAATGCGGCGGATCAGAATGTCCAGAACGTCCAGTATCGCCGTTATTATCGCCCAGGCTGGTACCATGGTTATCGCGGGTATCGTTACGAAAGATACGGCTACCGCCGTCATGACGACGGATATTGGTATCCCTTTGCAGCCTTCGGCGCAGGTGCGTTGCTTGGCGGCGCGCTAGCAGCCCCTCGATACTACGAGCCGGCACCTCGTTACTATACGCCGGCGCCGCGCACTTATGTACCTGCCGGCGGTATCAATCCGCGGCACGTTGCTTGGTGTGAATCGCGCTATCGGTCATATCGCGCCTATGACAATACCTTCCAGCCTAACTCCGGTCCCCGGCGTCAGTGCTATTCGCCGTACTTCTAAGGAGCCGGCCATCGCGGCCGTAGGGTGGCTATAGCCTCATCCTTCTGCTTTGGAAGAACAGAGCGCACAGATGAAAAGAAGCGCAGCGCGTCCCACGGAGGCGTTGCGCTTTCGTCTTTTGGCTGTTCGTTCACAGAATGCGCACGCGCCGCAAAAGCCACCAGGCGAAAAGAATAGAAGCGACAATCAAACCAACGGCATAGCTCGTCCCGTGCGGAGAGTCCGCAAAGGGGAGATGAGCCGTGTTCATACCGAAGAAGCCGGTCACGAGGGTGGGTGGAAGCAAAAAAGCCGTCATTAGCGATAAAATATAAAGATGCCGGTTTGTTTCCGAGGACAGCTTTGAATCGATTTCTTCGTGCAGCAATCGGGCACGGTCCTGCAGCGCATAAATATCGTGATCGACGGATTCGAGCCGCCCTGTCAGTCGGCCAGCCACGTCTTCAAAGCCAAACGGCATTTCGTCCTCATCGGAGGCGGCAGCCCTGCGCATCAAGGAGAGCACGGTGCGCAAATGCCTGTGAATGCGTACGACCGTCCGACGCAATGGCGCGAGACGCCGTCGCTCATCGCGCGGCGTTGCGTCATAAACATAGTCCTCGATTACATTCAGTTCGTCTGTGAGTTCGATAACGATGGAGATCAAAGTTCGCTGAAATTCGATGACGAGGGCTTCGAAGACGTCGACGGGTCGTTCGAATTTAGCGGGATATTTCTCGATCAGCACACGCGCACTATCGACACTGCGCAGCGGCTGTACGCGGCTCGTGATAATAAACCGGTCAGAAAGTGCGAAGTGAAGCGCGCCGAGGTCGGCGGTATCGCGGTCAAATTCACGCTGGCAATCAATTAGCGTTCCATAAAGAAGTTGTTCGTCCACCGTCAACTGCGCATGCCGGTCACGTGTTGTCAGTGTACTGCGTGCGTCCTCGTTCAACCCTTCAATCAAATTAAGAAGTGCTGGCACCCGTACATCGGTCAAGTTGAGATGCAGCCAGTAAAAGCCTTCCGATTGCTGAAGTTCACTAAGGCTGGCACTGTTTGGAAGACGGACGGCGCCGAATTTATTGGGTCGAAATTGATAGGCCCAGACGAGACCGGGTATCGCGACGGGTATTGTGTCCATGGACGCAGTGTTCCTGGGCTGGGCATTAGACATATGATCCAACATTGCGACTTTCCCTCCCAAAAGCAAACTGACATCCTTTGTGACAGCTCTTCTTAGCTTGCTTATGTCAATTCGCTGGACCTTTCCTCCTCTGCTGGGCGGGGACAGAAGCTTATAAAAATTTGACGTTTACGTAAAAATCAATTAGCTCTCCAGATGGAGGATCAGGCAGCGCAGAGGCGCGGCCGAAAGGCATCGGCGCCGCAATCCTGAAGGACTGATGGAAAGCTGATGCTGGTATCAAAAGATTTAGGGCACCCTATGTGCATCTCGTTAGATGTACAGCGCGCTAAGGAACGAGGAGACGTTGATGTATCGGGCCCCAGTCGAGGAAATCGCCTTTACTTTGAAGCATGTTGCAGGTCTTGGGGATGGGCTCGCTCAGGGCGTGTTCGGTGATCTCTCCGAGGATCTGGTCGATGCTATCCTGACGGAAGCAGGCCGTTTTGCGAGCGACGAGATCACGCCGCTGGCTGAGGTTGGGGATCGCCAGGGCGCCCGTCTGCAAGATGGAAAAGTGGTTCTGCCAGACGGCTGGGGAAAGCTCTATCAGGATTGGGCAGCCGGCGGCTGGAATGGCCTGACGGCATCTGAGGAGTTCGGTGGCCAAGCTTTGCCGCATATGCTCAATGTCGCCGCTCTCGAAATGTGGAACAGCGCATCCATGGCCTTCGCGCTTTGCCCGACCCTGACGATGGGCGCGGCCGAAGCGCTTGCCACTCATGGCAGTGAAGCTCTTAAAACTATCTACCTTCCCAAGATGGTGTCGGGAGAGTGGACCGGCACGATGAACTTGACGGAACCACATGCCGGATCAGATCTGGGCGTTCTCAAGACACGTGCTGAGCGTCGCGATGATGGCAGCTACCGTATTTTCGGGCAGAAGATTTATATCACTTGGGGCGAGCACGAAGCTACAGAGAACATCATTCATCTTGTTCTTGCGCGCCTGCCGGATGCACGGGCCGGAACCCGCGGCATCTCTCTTTTCCTCGTGCCGAAATTCCTCGTCAGCGAGGACGGTTCACTTGCAGAGCGGAACGATCTCTTCTGTCACTCGATTGAGCATAAGGTCGGGATCCACGGTTCGCCAACATGTACGATGATTTATGGCGACGGTCGCTTCGGCTCTGAGAAGGGCGCGAAAGGCTGGCTGATTGGCGAGGAGAACAAAGGCTTGGCATGCATGTTCACCATGATGAACAATGCACGCCTTGCGGTCGGCATGCAGGGCGTTGCCATTTGCGAAGCCGCGACACAAAAAGCGATTGCCTATGCCAAGGAACGGACGCAGGGCAAGGCTCCAGGTTGGAGCGGTTCCGGAATGAGCCCGATCATCGAGCATCCGGATGTCGCCCGCATGCTGCTGACGATGAAGGCCTTGACGCAAGGCGCGCGCGCCATCAGTTACGCTTGCGCGCATGCTATCGACATGTCGCATCGAGCTTTCGACGATCGGCGTAAATGGCAGGAAAGGGCGGCGCTCCTGACGCCAATTGCAAAGTCGTTCTCGACCGATGCAGGGGTGGATGTCGCCTCTCTCGGCATTCAAGTCCATGGCGGTATGGGGTTCATCGAAGAGACGGGTGCGGCGCGTTACTGGCGCGATTCGCGTATTGCGCCGATATACGAAGGCACGAACGGTATCCAGGCGATCGATCTTGTCACGCGCAAGCTGCCTTTGTCCGACGGCGAAGCTGTGCGCAGCCTGATCATGGAGATGCGCGCTGTCGCAGAGGCCGTGAAGGGCAGCAATGAAATCTCTTTGGGCAACACAGCCGAAAGATTGGAGGCGTCGATCGACGACCTGCAGGCATCGACTGAATGGCTGCTGGCCCAACTCGCTGAGGGTAAGCCGAGCGAAGCTCTTGCCGGTGCCACGCCTTACCAGCGCCTATTCGGCCTTGCTCTGACCGGTTCATATCTTGCCAAAGGCGCACTGGCTGATGACGGTGAGGGCAGGAATGAAAAACGTGCCGCCCTCTGCCGTTTTGCTGCCGATAATCTTCTTCCGGAAACGACAGCCTTGCGGGAAACGGTGACAAAAGGTGCAGTCAGCCTCGCAGCGGCTCGCGCGGTTCTCGCCTGAGGAGAAAAAATGAGCGCTCCAATTCTTATTGAGAAACCCTCTCGTCAACCTGGTGTCTTGTGCATCCGCTTCAATCGACCAGAGAAAAAGAATGCCATCACGGCGGCGATGTATCGCGCCATGGTCGATGCTCTCCAGGCTGCCGAAAACGAACAGGAAATTCGCGCCGTTGTCTTTCTTGGCTCCGAGAATTGCTTTTCTGCGGGCAATGACATCGGAGATTTTCTGGCTGCTGCCGCGGGCGGGAAACTCGGTCAGGACATCCTCGATTTCCTGCATGCGCTGGTCGACTGCAAAAAGCCACTCGTCTCCGGTGTCGATGGCTTGGCCATCGGTATCGGCACGACCTTGCATCTCCACTGCGACCTGACGATTGCGTCTTCGCGCAGCCGCTTCCAGACGCCTTTCGTCGATTTGGCCCTCGTGCCGGAAGCAGCCTCAAGCCTGATCGCGCCGCGCGTGATGGGTAACCAGCGTGCCTTCGCACTGCTTGCTCTGGGTGAGGCGTTTTCTGCCGAGGAAGCCAAAGACGCAGCTATTGTGTGGAAGGTCGTGGAGCCTGATGAGGTCGAGCGCGAGGCACTCGACGTTGCGATGCGCCTTGCGTCAAAACCGCCGGAAGCTTTAGCCATTGCCCGACAGCTTCTCCGTGGCAACGCGGGTGAAATTCATCAGCGCATCGATGATGAGGCTATGCATTTCAGCGCACGACTGACGAGCACTGAGGCGCGCGCTGCCTTCGAGGCGTTCATGCGCAAATCGCGCCGCTGACGGGATGGCCCTTTTTTAGCTTGCGTTCTTTTCCAGTAGAGCAACCACTTCGACATGCGGGCTCCAAAGGAACTGGTCGATTGGCGTCACGCTTTTGATGCGATAGCCGCCCTCGATCAGGATCGAAAGATCGCGCGCCAATGTCAAAGGGTTGCAGCTTACGGCTGCGACGGTTTTGACCTTCGAGCGCGCCAACTCCCGGCATTGTGCCTCCGCACCTGCTCTCGGCGGGTCGAATACGACGGCATCGAAAATCTTCAATTCCGATGCTGTTATCGGTCGACGAAACAGATCGCGGCGTTCGGCCTTGACGGGCTTTAAGCCCTGCGTGTTGCGCGCGGCAAAATCGAGCGCTGCAAGGGCGCCAGCTTCGCTCTCGACGGCATGCACCATGGCGCGCTTCGCCAGCCGCAACGCAAACGTTCCTGCACCCGAAAAAAGATCTGCCACCTTCTTCGACTTGCCGCCATGCGCCATCACGAGATCGGCCATTGCATCTTCTGCGGGTTTGGTGGCTTGCACGAAGCCGCCAGCCATCGGTGCAACGGTAACGCCGCCGAAATCAACCTGCGGCTTTACCGGCTCGACAAGTATTTCTGTACCCAGGGAAAGGCGTGCAATTCCCCGCAACGCAAGAACGGTTTCTACAGCCTTACGTCTCTGCGCATCCGTCAGTTTAGCAATCCCGTCTACCGAAAGATCAAGGCCTGACTGTGTTTCAAGGACGGCAATCTTGAACGGCTCAGCATTGACGGCCAGTGCCGCTGCAATGGCCCGGATCGCGGGAAGCTGCGCCACGATGCCGGGCACAGCGATGGGACATTCTACGATCGAAACGATGTGATGGCTTTGAGCTTGGTTGAACCCCAGCAAAATGCCCTTTTCAGTTTTGCGCGCAGCCATGACCAGACGCCGGCGTTCGCCCGGTCGGGCGATGACAATCTCCGATACGTCCGTGGTTATCCCTTTGCTTTTGAGCGCGTCGATAACCAGCTGGCGCTTGAATGCATGGTAGGGAGCATCTTTAAGATGTTGAAGACTGCATCCCCCGCAGGCGCCTCCCTCGCCATCTGGACCGAAGTGCCGGCAGGCAGGTTCGCGCCGGTCCGGCGAGGCATGCGCGATCGACATGAGCGTGCCTTGATTGCCGACTCGTGCGATCGCGACTTCTTCTCCAGGCAAGGCAAAGGGAATGTAGACAGGGCCATTGTCTTGCACGGCGATACCGTCTCCGTGCTGGCCAAATCGCTGGATCTTAACTGTTTCGGTGCTCAAGGCTTTGTTCCCGCAAGTAGAAATTCATGATTGCCGTCGCCACCAACTATCGGGGACGGCGCAAGTCCAAGGCTTTGCCATCCCATTACGTCTGTAAACCAGCTTTCAAGGCCGCTCGCGACGATTGGGCCGCTCGACGGATCTTTCAAAAGGCCGCCTTTCCCGATGGCTTCCCGACCAGCTTCAAACTGCGGTTTGACAAGCAAAACGGCGACTGCGCCGGAAAGGGCAAAGGACAAGGCTGGCGCCGTAGCAAGTTTCAAGGAAATAAAGGATACATCCGAAACAATGAACTCAGGAGACTCTGGCAAATCTTCCGGAGCGAGCGCACGGGCATTGAAGCCTTCAATATTCGTGACACGCGGATCATTGGCAATGCTGGGATGCATTTGTCCATGCCCGACGTCAATGGCGGTGACATGGGCGGCGCCGTATTCGAGAAGAACCTGTGTAAACCCGCCCGTCGAAGCGCCGATATCCAGACAGTGCCGCCCTTTTGGATCAAGGTTGAAGTGATCAAGCGCGGTTTTAAGCTTAAGCGCAGCCCGCGATACATAGCCGAGAGCCGGATCTTCGATGCCGACTTCGACATCCTCAGGAACGAGCTGTCCAGCTTTGCTCGCAACTATGCCGGCAACTTTAACGGTTCCCCGTTCAATCGCATCGCGAGCGCGTGAGCGACTGGAAAAAATCCCGCGCTGCACGAGCAACTGATCAAGACGAATGTTGTGTGTGGACATGCGCTGTCCATGACGGGCAAATGGCTCGGATGCAAGCCTTTATTCTTGAGGGGGACCGAATCAGCGACGAACGGCGGAGCAGCCGTTCATTACGACAGTTATCCTGCCGCTCCGATTTTCCGATCCTGACCGAGCGCCTTGAACACGGTGGCGACGATCCCAGCGCGATCAAGCCCTGCCTTCGCATACATGACTTCAGGCTTTGCTTGCTCCATCCACAGATCCGGCAGCACCAGAGAGCGGATCTTCAAACCAGCGTCCAGAAGTCCCTCAGAGGCGAGAAACTGCATGACATGGCTGCCAAAGCCACCGATCGAACCTTCCTCAATCGTCAAAACGATCTCGTGGTGGCGCGCCAACTGGCGGATCAGATCGTGGTCGAGCGGCTTCGCAAATCGCGCGTCGGCCACTGTCGTGGAAAGGCCGGCGGCATCAAGATCTTCTGCAGCAAGCAGAACATCGGCGAGGCGCGTTCCGAATGAAAGGATCGCGACCTTTGCGCCTTCCTTCATGATGCGACCCTTTCCGATCTCCAGAATTTCGCCGCGTTCAGGCAGGTCGACACCAACGCCTTCTCCGCGAGGATAACGAAACGAGATTGGCCCGGCATCGTAGGCTGCTGCCGTGCGCACCATATGTTTAAGCTCGGCTTCGTCTGCCGCAGCCATCACGACCATTCCCGGCAAGGCCGCCAGAAAAGTTGTGTCAAACGAACCTGCATGCGTCGGGCCATCGGCACCGACAAAGCCGGCGCGATCGATCGGAAAGCGAACAGGCAAACCTTGGATTGCCACATCGTGAACGACCTGATCGTAGCCTCGCTGCAAGAAAGTCGAGTAGAGCGCACAGAAAGGTTTGAAGCCCTCCGATGCAAGACCGGCCGCGAAGGTCACGGCATGTTGCTCCGCGATGCCAACGTCGAAGGTTCGCTCCGGAAAAACCTGCTGGAGTTTGTCGAGCCCGGTACCGGAAGGCATGGCAGCGGTGATTCCAACGATCTTGTCGTCGCGCCGCGCTTCTTCTACCAACGCTTCCCCGAAAACAGCAGTATAGCTTGGCGCATTCGGCTTGGCCTTCGCCTGTGCGCCGGTGATGACATCGAACTTGTTGACGCCGTGATATTTATCGGCAGCCGCTTCGGCAGGCGGATAACCCTTGCCCTTCTGCGTCACGACATGAATCAGAACCGGGCCGCGGGCATTGTCTCGGACATTCCGCAGCACAGGCAAGAGGTGATCGAACGAATGCCCATCGATCGGTCCGATATGATAAAAGCCCATTTCTTCGAACATCGTGCCGCCGGTCACATAGCCGCGCGCATGTTCGACGGCGCGCGTGATGGCGCGATCAATCGACTTGCCAAGATAGGCCGTGAGCTTCTTGCCGAACTCACGGATTCCCATATAGCTGCGGCCCGAGGCGAGGCGAGCGAGATAGGCACTCATCGCGCCAGTGGGCGGGGCGATGGACATGTCGTTGTCGTTGAGAATAACGATCAGCCTGGCGTCCAGTGCGCCGGCATTGTTGAGTGCCTCATAGGCCATACCTGCGGACATTGCGCCGTCGCCGATGATGGCAATGACACGGCGCTCGCTTTTCGCAAGATCGGCTGCGACTGCCATGCCAAGGCCGGCAGAGATCGATGTCGAAGAATGGGCCGCGCCGAAAGGATCATATTCGCTTTCTGCGCGTCGCGTGAAGCCAGAAAGGCCGCCTTCCTGCCGCAATGTCTGAATGCGATCCCGTCGGCCCGTGAGGATCTTATGCGGGTAACATTGATGTCCTACGTCAAAAATCAGCCGGTCGTCAGGCGTGTTGAAAACTTTGTGGACAGCAATCGTCAATTCGACCACGCCAAGTCCGGCTCCAAGGTGTCCACCAGTCTTGGAGACCGCGTCGATCATCTCGTCGCGGACCTCCCGTGCCAATTGCGGCAGATCGCGATCTTCGATCTTCTTCAGGTCGGCAGGAATGGAAACAGTGTCCAGAAGCGGTGTCTTGTACGATTGTGTCACGGGCGAACGCCCTTCCTTTTTGTCATTCTTATCTCGGTTTATGCGATCAGATTGCTGTGAAACAAGCCTATTTCAAGAACCGCCTGGAGTTTCTTTTTTGTGTACGAATACAAGACGGGGGAGTTTTCGTCGATCATTCTGGCAGAGGGATGAATTCTTCCTCATCGCCAGGCACGATATCAAAGCGCGCTGTGCGCCACTCTTCTTTCGCCTGTTCGATCCTTTCCTTTGATGACGAAACGAAATTCCACCAGATGTAGCGTCGAGAGGCAAGTGGAGCACCACCGAACAGCATGATGTGGCAACCGGTTTCATTGCTTTTGATCGTCACATCGTCTCCTGGCCTTACAACCAACAGACGGTCGGCATCGAAGTTGTCTCCCGCAATGGTCAACGAGCCTTCGAGGATATAGATCGCACGCTCTTCATAGCCAGCCGAAAATTGAAATTTCGAAAGGGGATCCAACCTCAGGTCGACATACAGTGTATCGCTTAGCGTCGAGACCGGAGATACAAGACCTTCAAATTCGCCGATGATCAGTCTTCCTTGTGCGCCTCCAGCAGCGAAGACGGGCATGTCATCTCGATCCGTATGTGAAAAGCTAGGATCGATTTCTTCGCGTCCGTCGGGCAACGCAAGCCAGGTTTGTACGCCGGAAATTGAAAGAGGTTGTCCACGCGAATTCTCGGGCGTTCGTTCAGAATGAACGATACCCCGGCCAGCCGTCATCAGATTGAGATCACCGGGTCGAACAACGCGTTCCGTGCCGAGACTGTCGCGATGCTTAATCTCGCCGTCAAAGAGGTAGGTGACGGTCGAGAGGCCAATATGCGGATGCGGGCGCACGTCGAGAGCGCTACCCGCTTTCAAAAGTGCCGGCCCCATTCGGTCAAAGAATATGAAAGGGCCGACCAACCGACGCCGGCTGCTTGGCAAAGCACGACGAACCTCGAACCCGCCTATATCGCTCGTGCGCGGGATGATGAGCTTCTCGATGGCATCGGATGAAAGGGCATCGCCAGCTGTGGGATCTTCACCGGGAAAGAAAGACATAGACCGTGCCCCGTCTCGCGACCACAGATTGCTGCGCCTGCAGCCCGAACATTCGAGCTTGCTCATGCAAAGTGCTTAGACGAAAACAACCTTCCGCACAAATGTGAAGAAGGAACTCTACTCTAAGCGGCCTGATAAAGGTCTCTTCAGGATGGTGATGGCGACGATGCCCTCTTTTACGAGGTGGTCTCGCCCGGCGTGAAGCCAAGCAGATAAACAGCTGCAAGCAGAACTGCGATAATGAAGATGACAATGACGAAGGTCGTCATGCCACGGCGAGCTTTGGGAGAGGTGTCTTTAGGCATGCGCGGTTAATGCCGCGACATGCCTTTTGTTCCCTTCGGATCGTTATTCTCCGTCCAGTGGCTCGACGCTTTGTGGCTTTCCGGAGCGATCGAGGCGTATCTTTTCGATTCGATTTTCGGCGGACGTGAGCAGCATTTCGCAATGCTTCTTCAGCGCTTCGCCACGCTCATAGATCGAGATGGATTCGTCGAGCGCCACGTCTCCGCGCTCCAGACGCGCAACGATGCTTTCCAGTTCGGCAACTGCCTTTTCAAAGGACAGTTCCGTGACGTCGGTTCCGACGCTGCCAGTCATACTCAACCTTTCATCATTCGTAAAATATGCAATCCCGCCGATTCGGCGAGGCCTTCAAGATCATAGCCGCCTTCAAGCAGGCTGACGACCCGGTTGGAGGCACTTTGATCGGCGATCTCCAGAAGACGTCCTGTTGCCCAGTCAAAGTCCTCACCGACGAGATTGATCTGCGCAAGCGGGTCCCGATGATGCGCATCGAACCCGGCCGAAACGAGCAGAAAATCGGGCCGGAAATTTTGAAGCGCGCTGAGCACGCGAGATTTAAAGGCCTCTCTGAAGTGCTCGCTGCCCGTGTTTGGAGATAAAGGCGCATTGACGATATTGCCGTGGGTGCCCGTTTCGTCCTTTGCGCCAGAGCCTGGGTAAAGCGGTATCTGGTGTGTCGAGCAAAACAGAACCGAGGGATCGTCCCAGAAAATGTCTTGGGTTCCATTGCCATGATGAACATCCCAGTCAACGATGGCGACACGCTCCACCCCATAGGTTTTTTGGGCATGGCGGGCCGCAATCGCAACATTATTGAAAAAGCAAAAGCCCATTGCCTTTGTTTTTTCAGCGTGGTGTCCTGGCGGACGTGACGCCACGAAGACATTGTCCGCAGCTCCTGAAAACACGTCGTCGACGGCAGCAATGGCTCCGCCCACACCAGTCAAAGCCGCTTGCAGGCTCTTTGGCCCAGCATAAGTGTCGGCCTCAAGTTGATGAATTTCGCCCTCTTCCTCGGGAATTTGCCGCATGACGGCGAAGAGATGCTCTTCCGGGTGGGCCAAAAGGACGGCATCTTCGTTCGATTGCGGTGCTTGCTTTCGATCCAAGCGCGCGAAATTCGGATGTTGGAGAGCAACCTCCAAAGCGCGCAAACGGTCAGCGCGTTCCGGATGGCCGGCCGGAGTGGTGTGTTCCAGAAAGACCGGATGTTCGTAAAAGCGTGTGGTCATTGCTGCAATTTATCCTCACCCTGCGTCATCATCCATTCCACATGTTGTCGATATCAAGGATTTCAACAGCTACAAGCAGGTCTGCTTTATTTACCTAATCAGAAGAAGACGTCGTCCCAGTAGAAGGCTTCGATTTACAACATATCACTTGCCCGCTAAGCCTAAGATGCGGCTTTTTGTTGGGGCTTATTCAATGGCCGAAGAGAGATATTTGCCTTTATCCGAAATGGCTGTTCCCTTTCATGATGTCGACATGAACGGGAGCATGTTTCTGGCCTCCTATATCACCTATGCAGAGGCCGCCCTGGAAGCATTCTGGTCGCGTCGTCCTACGAGTGGCGTCGAGCCACATTACACCGTCAGCAAAGTCTCGCTTACGATTAGAAGGCCATTGGCTCATCGCGATCCGGTACGCTTCGTACCTTCCGTCGATAAGATCGGCATACATTCAGTCGGCTTCATGGTGGTCGCGGAAAGCAGGCAAGAAACGGCAGCCGAGATCGAAATCATCTGGCAATCCCGAGACCCCGACGACGGCAGCTTCATGGCTCTGCCAGAGGAGACGCGGGACTGGCTCTACGGTTTTCTCGTCTGACCGGCGGTGTCCCCTAACTCAAGGTTCGGGACACAAGCTGGAGTGATGTCCCGATCTTAGTTGATCTTCGCGAGCTTTATGGGAGCCAAGCGCTCAATCAAGCTTTGCTGCGCGGCAGCAGGGGATAGCCAGCAAGAACGGCGCGTCCCGCCAGCGCGGCGATGAACGCTTTAACGACATCGACCGGGATAAAAATCATGGAGCTCTTGAAGGCGGCGACAAAGCCCATCTTCGCTGCAATCGAAAGATACACGATGCCGCAGCCGTAAAGCACGAGGATGCAGCCAAGGACACTTGCAAGGAAGAAGCTCATAAGCTGCTTCATATCCGAGGTCGCAGGATCAACGAGGCTTTCGGAGGCAAGGCCGGTCAAGTAGGCCGCTGGCAGCCATCCGAGCAGAAAGCCGGCGGTCGGTCCCGCAAAAACGGCCAAGCCACCGCGTCCGCCTGCAAGCACCGGCAGGCCGATCAGGACAAGAAGCAGAACAATCAGCACGGCAATTGCCGCGCGCTTACCGCCGAGGATGACACCCGCCAGCATAACGCCGAGCGACTGCGCCGTGATTGGAACGGGGAAAAAGCCAAGTTCGATTTTCGGTACGAGCCCAAGTGCCACGATGATGGCGGCGAAAAGGGCCGCGAGAACGAGATCACGGGTGTTCAGCATTGGCTAGTTCTCCTCTTTGTTTTTCGTTACCGCATGCCGTCTAATTCGTCTCGCGTCAATCGCGGAAGCGACATTATCTGCGTCCTTGAGGGTCAAGATGATGAGCGGTACGAGAAGGCTGAGAGGGCGAAGCCGCAGGCCGCGCGCCGTATGGGCGTCGCGAATGGCCTCATACCGTGTGAGAATATCGGGCACGAAGCGTATGACGAGACCAATTGCCAGCCCTACGTCACTCGCACGCAGTAGACCAATCTTTTCAAGAGGATAAGCCAGTCGCGTTATCTCATCGATGAAATCCGTCACCTTGGTTGTCGCTGTCACGGCAGCGGCAAATACCATTAGCGTCGTCAGCCGCAGTAGCGTCATCAATGCTTCTTGCCACGGATTGAAGGCGAGGCTGAAGATGGCAACGATCAAGATTGTGATGAAAACCGGGCGCAACATCGCCAAGGCCGCGCGAAGGGGAAGGCCAATGCTCGCAAAAATCAGAACTGCGACTGCGCCAAAGGCGACAAGTACCAGAAGATCGTCCGTCAGGAAAATCCCAACGCCAAGAATGGCGAGAACGAACAGCTTGAGGCGAGCAGGTAGCCGGTGAAGCCGGCTATGACCTTCGACATAAAGAGACTTCATGCCAATGCGATATCCCGGTAGCGGTTCACCGCATCCCGACCTGGCGCATCGGCGGCAAGCCGCCCTTGGTCAAACACCAGCACACGATCGAAATCGGCAACTAGGTCAAGATCATGGCTGATGACGATAATGTTCTCTGGAAGGTTGGAGATGATGCTGGCGACCTTCTGTCGGTTTTTCAAGTCGAGCTGATTCGTCGGTTCGTCGAGGATGAGAAGGGCGGGTTCGGTCGCGAGGACTGAGCAGAGCGCCGCAATCTGCAACTCGCCGCCTGAAAGCTCGTGGGCGCGACGATCTCCAAGGGCTTGTGCGCCGAAACGGCCCAGCACCCCGTCGATACGCGCGTCAAGCTCGTTTTTGGCTACGCCGCGCGCTTTGAGACCTAACGCGATATCTTCGCGAACGATCGGCAGGATGATCTGGTTTTGCGGTGACTGGAAGATGAAGCCGATATCGGCGAGGGCGCCGTTCGCATCGGTCGTATCCTTCCCGTTCACCATGACCTTTCCACTGGTCGGCTTGACAAGGCCGTTGATCATGCGGGCAAAGGTGGTTTTGCCGGATCCGTTCAACCCGATGACGCCGATGCGATTTTCGGTCAACAAAAGAGAGAGAGGCTGGAGAGCAACCTTTTCCCCGTATCGAACTTCGGCCTGTTCGAAGCGTATCTCCAAGGCTGCGTTCTCCAGCTCGATTGATATGGCGCGACTGTTCAGCGCATCGCCTGTCATAGAGCTTGAACTCGCTAAGGCCAAGAAAAAGGCGGATGCGTACCGCGATAGATTCCATTTCGGGTGGATAAAGCGTTTCTTCCGCTTAAAGTGACGGCATGACCACATTACTTCCAAATGCCGTCGCCCGTCGTGTTTTCCTGGAACGACAAGGCCTTTCTGCGCCGCCAAGCCGACTCCTTACGAAAGTTGGGCTGCTCGGACTTATCGAGGACATAGGATTTGTCCAGGTCGACAGTATTCAGACCGTCGAGCGCGCGCATCATCAAATTCTCTTCTCACGCAACCAGACCTATCGCAGAGAGCATTTGACGGAGCTTCTGGAAAACGACAGACAGCTTTTCGAGCACTGGACGCATGATGCAGCCATCTTGCCGAGCGCCTTCTTCAAATACTGGAAGCATCGCTTTCGGCGTAAAGAACAAGATCTGCTGGAGCGCTGGCGCAAGTGGCGCGGCGAGGGTTTTGAAGCTGCCTTTGCGGAGACCTACGAGCGGGTTGCCAAAGGTGGTCCGATCACCTCCCGAGAGGTCAAGGCCGAAGATCACGTGTCGGGCGGCTGGTGGAACTGGCATCCAAATAAGACTGCGCTCGAATACCTCTGGCATACGGGACGTCTTTCAATTGCAGGCCGCGCGAACTTCCAAAAAATCTACGATCTGACGGAGCGCGTAATACCCGCGGAGTTTTTAATGCCCGAAGTTAGCCACGACGACTTTGTCGACTGGTCTTGCCGAAGCGCACTGCAAAGGCTTGGCTTTGCAACACATGGGGAAATCGCTGCGTTTTGGGCACTGATCTCACCGGAAGAAGCGCGGCTGTGGGTGGAGCAGCATCGGGATGAACTTGAACCCGTTTTGATCGAGCCGGCGCTGGAGGGCAAGCCGCGAGCTGCCTATGCTTTCAAAGACTTCGGCGAACAGGCATTCGACGCGCCTTCGCCACCGGCCCGCCTGCGCGTACTCAGCCCATTCGATCCGATGATACGCGACCGTGCTCGCACTGAGCGCTTGTTCGGCTTCTTCTACCGGATCGAGGTTTTTGTACCCGAACCCAAGCGCCAATACGGCTATTATGTTTTTCCGCTATTGGAAGGCGATCGGCTGATCGGTCGTATCGACATGAAAGCCGATCGAAAATCCAACATTCTGTCGGTCAAACGCCTTTGGCTTGAAAGGGGCGTGAGACCATCCTCAGGACGAATGGCCCTTCTTGCCTCGGAGCTTGGTCGGCTTGCAAAATTTGCTGGCCTGGATGAGGTCGTCTACCAGGACGGCTGGCAGGGTTGAAGAGGTCCTGCCAGGGATTTGTTACCGAGGTGAAAGTCAGCAGATCTCCGTCTTAGAGATTTCGATGCCGAAACCCTGAAGGCCGACATAATGGCGTTCGCGGCTTGTCAGCAACTTTATCGAGGTAACGCCCAAATCCTTCAGAATCTGCGCGCCAAGCCCGATCTCCAGCCATTCGCTTTCGCGGCTACGCGCTTCCGCATGATCTTCCCGGTTTTTTCGCAGGTTTTCGCGACCGCGACCCTGGTTCCCGACGCCGACGGACCCCTCTCGAAGATAAACAATGATGCCACGGCCTTCTTCCGCGATCTTTTGCATATAGCGATCGACTGGGCGTGCCTTGCCAAACAAGTCATCGGCGACGTTTTCCGGATGAAGCCTTACGGGAATGTCGATGCCATCGCGAATGTCGCCGAAGACCACAGCGAGATGCTGCATCGGGTCCCAGGGCAGGGAATAGGTAGAGGCTTTCGCGCGTCCAAAAGGTGTCTCGACGTCGAAACTCTCTCCGAGTTCAATCAGCGTTTCCTTGCGCTGCCGATAGGCAATGAGATCGGCGACCGAGACCAACTTCAGGCCATGCGACGCTGCGAAGCTGCTCACTTGCTCTCCGCGCATCACCGAACCATTGTCATTGACGAGTTCGCAGATCACGCCGATCGGCGGCAAGCCGGCAAGTTTGCAAAGATCTACGGCTGCTTCCGTGTGCCCCGACCTCATCAACACGCCGCCTTCACTTGCGATCAGCGGGAAAATGTGACCCGGACGAACGAAGTCATTCGCGCCGACATTCGGGTTGGCCAGGTTACGAACGGTCAGCGTGCGATCATCAGCTGAAATGCCTGTTGTCGTACCGTGCTTGAAGTCGACGGAAACGGTGAAGGCGGTTTTATGAGCTGAGTCGTTCTCTGCCACCATTGCGTTAAGGTTTAGCCTTTTGGCTTCCGTACGCGGCATCGGCGTGCAAACGATCCCGGATGTGTGGCGCACGATAAAGGCCATCTTCTCCGGCGTGCAATGGACAGCCGCAACAATCAGGTCGCCTTCATTTTCGCGGCCGTCATCATCGACGACCACAACGATTTCGCCGGCCTCGAAGGCGCGAATGGCGTCAACGACGCGCTTTTGATCAAAAGGCATGATGGTTTCCCTCTCTGTCGCGGCCCGTCTGGCCCCGGTCTCGAAGATAATGATCGGCAATGGCGCATGCGATCATGGCCTCTCCAATGGGTACGGCGCGAATGCCAACGCACGGATCATGGCGACCTTTGGTGCGAATATCCACATTCTCGCCGTCGGCATTGATCGAGCGCCGCTCGGTCAGGATGGACGATGTGGGCTTGATTGCAAACCGCGCAACTATCGGCTGACCTGTCGAGATTCCGCCCAAAATGCCGCCGGCATTGTTCGATAGGAAAAGCGGGCGTCCATCATTTCCCATCCGCATTTCATCCGCATTTTCTTCGCCAGTCATCTCTGCTGCGCCGAACCCGTTGCCAATCTCGACACCCTTAACGGCGTTGATCGACATGAGACCGGCGGCGATATCCTGATCGAGTTTAGCATAGATCGGCGCACCAATCCCAGCCGGCACGCCCTCGGCGACCACTTCAACAACGGCGCCGATCGAAGATCCATTTTTGCGGATTTGATCGAGATAATCTTCCCAGACCGGAACGATGGCGGCATCAGGGGAAAAGAACGGGTTTTGCGACACCTGATCCCAGTCCCAGTTTCTGCGATCGATGCGATGCTTGCCGATCTGCACCAGAGCGCCGCGAACGATCATATTGGGAACGACAAGCCGGGCGATTGCGCCAGCAGCTACACGGGCGGCCGTTTCCCGCGCTGAGGAGCGTCCGCCGCCGCGATAGTCGCGAATGCCATATTTCACGTCGTAGGCATAGTCGGCATGTCCCGGGCGATATTGACGAGCGATTTCACCATAGTCCTTGGACCGCTGATCGGTGTTTTCGATCAGCATGGATATTGGTGTGCCCGTTGTCACGATCGTTTCTTCATCAGCCTCGGTCATGACCCCTGAAAGAATTTTGACCAGATCGTCCTCGCGGCGTTGCGTGACGAAGCGCGACTGTCCAGGCTTCCGCTTATCGAGCCAAGATTGAACGTCGGCGAGCTTGAACTTCAGGCCGGGGGGGCAACCGTCAACGACACAACCGAGGGCAGGCCCATGGCTTTCACCCCATGTAGTGACACGAAAGAGATGACCGAAACTATTATGCGACATGAACCAAAACCGGATTGCGCGGGCGGGCGGCCACGCTTTCTTGTTAATTTGGCTTTCTCTTAAGGGAAAAGTCGAGGTGACAAAAGACTTTCTTTGTTCTGGCGCAACGCGGATGCAACAGGCCAGTATGGTTAAAAAGCGATTCATCAATTAGGCGCGAAGTGCCAAGTTTCCGGGCAAATTCCGCCATATTCCCAAGGCTATTTAAGCAAAATCGAATCAAACCCGTTTTATGGTGAGGAGTGCCATCATGCGTTTCGTCGTTGCCGCGCTTTTGGCCACAGCGAGCTTTCTTTCCCCGATCAGCGGTTTCGCTGAGAGTGCGGACGTCGAATCCGTGATCCGAAAGATCGATATGAATACCCACAGCATCACGCTTGAAGACGGCAAAACATATCAGGCCTCAGAAGAATTTGACTTTGAGGGCTTGAAGGCGGGCGTGAAAGTGATCGTCTTTTACACTGAAGTCGATGGAAAACGTGTCATCAACGACCTCGATATCGTCAAGTAGTCAGATGATCGGCGAGCGTTAACAAGACGGACCGATCATCCGGCCTCAGAGCCAGCTGATTTCGCCAGCATCTCTGTCTATCCGCAAAATCTTATCCTGAGGAATGCTGCCTTCCGCGGCGTCGTGGTCTGGAACATTGGCCAGCATACGGAAGAACGTTCTGATAACGCCGCCATGGCTGACGCACACTGTCGGTCTTTCAACCGACTTCAGCCATGAGCCGGTGCGCCAGGAAAGAATTTCGTAGCTTTCGGCATCGTCCCCAGGCGGAATGAAATGCCACTTGTTACACGCCCGCTCTTCGACGCCACGGCGGTTGTCCACCTTGAGTTCTTTGATCGTTGAACCTTCCCAGCTCCCGAAGGACACTTCGATCAGTCTGTCGTCGGTACGGTAGGCGAGGGGATCAAGGCCCATGGCCTTGCGCAGGATTTCCATCGTCTCACGCGTGCGGCCAAGCGGGCTTGCCACGAAATCGAAGTCGCGATGTCGTTCGCCGAGCAATGATGCGAGGAACAGGCCGTTGGCTTCTGCCTGAGCACGGCCAACGGCATTCAGAGGAATGTCCTTCTGGCCTTGCAGACGGCGCTCAGCGTTCCAATCGGTCTGTCCATGACGGATCACATAGATCAGCACTGCATTGCCCCATGAAAGGCCAGCTTCATCAATCCTTTACGACGGAAATATCCGGCGCATCGACCGCCTTCATACCAATGACATGGTAACCGCTATCGGCGTGATGGACCTCGCCTGTGACCGAGCGTGAAAGGTCAGACAGCATATAAAGCCCGACATCGCCAACTTCCTCGATCGTTACCGTCCTGCGTAGCGGCGCATTATATTCATTCCACTTCAGAATATATCTGAAGTCGCCGATACCAGATGCCGCCAATGTCTTGATCGGGCCGGCGGATATTGCGTTGACGCGGATATTCTTGGGGCCGAGGTCAACAGCAAGATACTTGACGCTTGCTTCAAGTGCAGCCTTCGCAACGCCCATAACGTTATAGTTCGGCATAACCTTCTCTGCACCGTAATAGGTGAGCGTGAGAAGCGAGCCGCCGTCGGTCATCAGCTTCTCGGCGCGCCGTGCCACCGATGTGAAGGAGTAGACCGAAATCTGCATCGTCTTGGTGAAATTGTCCGGCGACGTATCGACATACCGTCCAGTCAACTCATCCTTGTCGGAAAAACCAATGGCATGCACGACGAAGTCGATCTTGCCCCAAAGTTTGCCGACATGATCAAAGACCGCGTCAATAGTCGCCTCGTCGGAAACGTCGCAATGGCCGGCAAGGACCCCACCGACCTCTGCGACCAGTGGCTCGACGCGTTTCTTCAGCGCATCGCCCTGATAGGTGAACGCAATTTCGCCGCCCTGGGCATGAATAGCCTTGGCAATACCCCATGCAATCGAACGGTTGTTGGCAACACCCATGATGATGCCGCGTTTTCCAGACATGAGGCCGGATGCCTGAGCCATGTTTGTTCCCCTAAAGAATTCAAGTGGATTTGCCTATGGCATAGGCCGATCCGCGGTTCAAGCTGAACAGCAATCATCAACTGTTAGGAACCGTAACAAACCTTGCGCCGGATCGTCAGGCGAAAGTTGTCAATCGAAAGGCTTGTCCATGGAGCGTGCAACCTTTGCTTTCAGCTTTTCGGTCGACATAGCCTTTCCAGGAAAGATGAAGCCGCGAAAGTTTATAACTAAAGATAGAGGCCGTTTTTCATACTGCGCATGAGATCGGTCATCTTATCGTCAGGCTTCTCCCACAGAACGATGCGAAGCTCGACGACAAGGTCACCCCGCTCGCTTGCCTCGTTGGGCAGCCCTTTTCCGGGAATGCGGATAACCTTGTCCGATCCCGACCAGGCGGGAATATCGATTTTAAGAGAATCCGTCGGCCCCCGAACTTCCGCCTGCATGCCGAGGACGGCATTATCGATACTGACCGGCAGTATGGTATGAACGTCATAGCCGCGCACGGTCATGTCGGCGTCCGGTGCGACCTTCAACGTCACGACGGCATCGCCTCGCGCCATGCCAGGCAACTTATAGCCCTGTCCTTTCAAGCGGATTTCGCTGCCCTCTGTCATGCCAGGGGAAAGAGTAAGGGTCGCCTCTCTATTATCGTGCAATGGCACGCTCACGCGCGCCTGCTCCATAATCTCCTGGATGGTCACCGTTGCGATCGCCAATTCGTCTGGCGCTTTTTCGGGCAGCGGTGCAGCGCCGGTGATGCGCCGAACCAGCGAGGTCAGAAGAGTAAGCGGCTGAAGAACGCTGGGAGGCGGGGCAGCCTGATCGCTGGCTGGCGCGTTGTCGTCGGCGGATGGTTTTTCTTCCGGCGCGGCAGCGCTTGCTGTTTCTGCCTCAGGACCTGCGGGACGACCTGCCGAGGACGGTCTTGCCCTGCTGCCGGACGTGGCGCGGCCGGAAAAGCCGAACATACGTTCCACAACTTCTTCGGCTTCCACGGTTCCCGTCTGTTGCTTGGCAGCTTCCGCAGCGGCCTTCTGTGCCGCGGCTCTGGCAAGTTCTTCCATGATCCGCTCGGCATTTTCACGCGCCGCTTTGGCACGTTCGGCCGCTTCACGTGCTGCCTGCCGTTGTTGCATGATCGTAGGCTCGTCGCTTTTCGGCTCGGCCATAGCCGCGGCCCGATCGACTTGCCGCCGCTTTTTTGGATCTTTTAGCAGTTCGTAGGCGCGACCGATCTCCATAAAGCGCGCATTGGCATCCGGGTCACCCGGATTGTGATCGGGATGGGCTGATTTCGCCAGACTACGCCAGGCAGCCTTGATCTCAGCTTGATTTGCGTCGCGTCGGATTCCCAGGACTTTGTAAGGGTCACGCATATATCAACCACCGGCTCAGCGACCTACGCAGTTTCTATAGCGTATGCCGACAAAACAACTCTTTCGGCGCGTTCCGGTTCAAAACGAAAGCGCGCGTTCAAGCGGAATGGTCGAGGAAAACTGCTAATCAGTCGTTAGCTGGCGGTCTTTCCGCACGTGTTCTGCCGGAAATGGTTAGCCTTTTGCTAAATATTGATTGATCGATGTTCATAAAGAAGGCCGAACGGGCTTGTTCGTGGCCTTCATCAACCCTGCTGCTGAAAACTCATCAGTTGCCAATTCCCGCTATTGACGAGACATGTCTTGCCAGCAAATTTCGCAATGCCAACATAAGAATGCCGGGTTGTCGTGAACTGCCGACAAATGACGCCGGAATCGTTATTCTCAACGATCTTGTCGATAACTCCAGCGCTTCCTGTCGAGGCATTGGCCCAGGCGAGCGGCTGGCCCGCCGTTTTGGAAATATCTGCTGAAGTGACAGCATTCCCGACCGTCACCTCGTCGGAAATCGAGTCACTGGTTGGCGCAGCTTGAGGAATGGTGGACGTTTTGACCGAACGATCTACCTGCGTGCGGGAGAACATGTCCAGGCCGCTCGTCGTGCACCCCGGCAGAGCGAGAACCGAGATACCCGCGACAAAAAGGACCCCATAGCCAAAAGGCCGGCCATTTTTATGGAGAAACCTCTTTTTAATGACTAGTCTCCTCAGTGCTGTCCAGTTACGTGCGGCTGGGCAAATCAACTTAAACCCGAGGCATTTGAACTAATATGTCGGAAAACGAGTTAACAACCGGTGACTTTACCGATCGAAACGAGCCTTTTGCTATTTTTGCAGATTGGCTGAACGAGGCTCAAACTTCGGAAATCAACGATCCGAACGCTATGGCCTTGGCGACGGTGGACGAAGAGGGTCTTCCCAATGTCCGGATGGTTCTGCTGAAGGGATTCGATCATCACGGCTTCGTCTTTTACACAAATTTTGAAAGTCAGAAAGGCCGAGAAATCCTCGGACAGAAAAAAGCTGCTCTTTGCTTCCATTGGAAGTCGCTACGGCGGCAGGTTCGGGTGAGAGGACCCGTCGAGATTGTTGCCGATGACGAGGCCGATGCCTATTTCCAAAGCCGTCCGCGCGGCAGCCGCATAGGCGCGTGGGCATCCAAACAATCTCGCCCTCTGGAAAGCCGGTTCGCATTGGAAAAGGCGGTTGCCGAATTCACGGCCCGCTACGCTCTCGGGGAAATTCCGCGTCCGCCGCATTGGTCTGGGTTTCGTATTCGCCCGACCTCAATCGAGTTTTGGAAGGATGGAAAATTCCGGCTCCATGATCGGATCGAGTTTCATCGTCCTGATCCTGCGTCGGGTCATTGGGACAAAGTCAGAATGTACCCATAGGGCTTGCGCCGCTCGATCGGATCAATCTGAGCAGGAGGAGTGCTCAGCGGCCCATCAATTTGAGCGGTATGCCGGAAGCAAGGGCGGCGACATAGCGGGGTCTTTGATAAAGGCCGTTGATCGACATGCGTGGCAGATAAGTCATCGCGGCTTTGTCGTTGATGATCCCAGGCTGTGTAGTCACGGCAAGTTTGAAACCGGCCTGGGCGGCAAGTCCGCCGTCCCGTTCGGTTGCAGCTTCCTTCGTCCCATAGGGAAATGCAATCGAACTGGGCCGACGCCGGGTCAGGCTCTCAAGGTAATCTGCGGATGCCTGCATTTCCTGAAAGGCATCTGCCGGCGGTAATCGGCCAACAGCGCGATGCGACATCGTGTGCGCTCCGAAGTCCACCAGCGGATGTTCGGCGATTTGCCTTAACTCCAGCGGTGTCATGACGAGGTCGTCAACAAGGGATATGGGTTCAATACCGCATCGAAGAGCGAAGGTATCAAGCTGCGCCACACGCTCAGCTTCGTTACCTGCATGGACAAAGCCCGCAAACCGAGAAAATAGATTGGTCTTTTCCGCTGATGTTGTGGCCTGCAGTTTCTCCAGGCCCTCGCCAAAGTCGAATTGAATATCGCTTGTTTCATTGAGAAGCTTGCTCAGCGTCTCCCACCACAGGCTATGAGTGCGCTCTGCGAGCCCGCCCGCAATGAAGATGGTGAACGGGCATTCATGCCGTTCAAAGATCGGGGTCGCATACTGTTTGTTGTTTTTGTACCCGTCATCGAGCGTGAAGACTGCAAACGGGTTCTGCGCATCGGCCTTCGAAAGATAATCAGGAACCTCTTGCAGCCTGATAAACCGATAGCCATCCGACTTTAGCCTACCCAGTAGGCAGTCTAGGAATTGCGGCGTGATTTCAAGATGCGCATTTGGATTGAAAGTGCGCTCGATATGTGGCCTCACATGATGAAGCGTGAAGATAACGCCGCGGCCGCGTGCCTTTGAGAACGTGTTTAGCTTGTGAGCGAGATGCGAAATCTCAAGCCCGGCAGTGATTGCCGTCAGCCGCATGCGCTGTTTCAGTTCCATTATCGTTCTCATCATCTCTGGCTTTATGTTGATTTACCCAAAGATCGCTTAAGAGTGCCTAATGACACAGGTCGAGGCTGGTCATTCGTTCTGCGGGATGGGATTTCGACAAGCGCTTCGCCGGGTCTAACCACCGAGAAACGCTTGAGTTGAATGTTTCTTTGTGCGCCATTAACCCGGACTTAACCTAACCCGCAGAAATTCCCTATGATTCATCTCCGTTGCCGCAAAGTTGCGCCATATCGACCGCATGTGTTGCAAAACGGGACAAGCATGTTCGGCAACTTGCCGGCGATCGAGGGAAAGTGCATGAGAAAGCTGTTGGCTGCGTTGATGACTGCTGCAATGACGATTGCCGCACCCGTTATGGCCTCCGCCGGCAGTGCCTCGCTCATTCTCGATGCGCGCAACGGCAGAATTCTGGCATCTGAAAATGCAGATGCCATCAATCATCCCGCGTCATTGACGAAAATGATGACGATATACATGGCCTTTGATGCCATGAAGCGTGGCAAGCTCGGCTGGAATACGCCGATCACGGTGTCGAAATATGCTGCGACGCGTCCGCCGACAAAGCTCGGACTGAAACCAGGCGGCACCGTGACGGTCCGTGAAGCGATCCTCGGTATGATCACGAAGTCGGCGAATGACGCAGCAACGGCACTTGGCGAAAAACTTGGTGGATCGGAAAGCGACTTCGCGCGCCTGATGACGCAAAAGGCGCGCTCTCTCGGTATGACCCGCACAGTTTTTGTCAATGCATCCGGGCTGCCAGACAATCGTCAGGTGACGACGGCGCGTGACATGTCGACACTTGCTGTTGCCTTGATGCGTGATTTTCCAAGTGAATATCGTCTTTTCTCGACGGAAAGCTTCAATTTCCGCGGACGGACCATTCATGGCCATAACAATCTGATGTACCGTTATCGGGGCATGGACGGGATCAAAACCGGCTATACGAATGCGTCCGGTTTCAATCTTGTCAGCGCTGTCAGGGACGGGAACCGCCGCGTCATTGGCGTTGTCATGGGTGGACGAACTGCACGTAGCCGTGACGCCTATATGGCTTCCCTTCTTGACCGCTACATGAGCCGGGCTTCTGCCGGCTCTTCTCTGGTCGCGAGCGTCGGAGGCCGTCGTACTGTCGAAGTTGCTTCCGCAGCAGAGGACAGCGATGTGCCGATGCCGGTCGTTGCGCCGCGTCTTGAGGAAACTACGACTTCTCCTCAGCCAAAGGCTCTTGGCTATCTTTCGACTGCCGCTATTCCCCAGGGAACCGTTCCCCTAGACCGCCCCGCGGATCTACCGGAAATCGCCTCTGCCAAACCATTTGCGGCGGTCGATAGCGATGCGACGGGATCTCTTTCTTCAGTAGCCGGCTGGCAAATTCAAATTTCGGCCGCACCTAGCGAAGATGCAGCCCATGCCCTTCTTTCCCAGGCGCAGTCTGAAGGTGGAGCGGCCCTGAAATCCGCGTCACCCTTCACGCAGTCGGTCGGTTCCGGATCTCGCAAAATCTATCGCGCGCGCTTCGTTGGCTTCAAAAGCCGCGAAGCTGCCAACACGGCGTGCGAAGCGCTCAAGCGCCGTTCCTACGACTGCATGCTGTTGCCCAGCAAAGGCTAATGGCGACGGCTTGCTTTTACTCAGCAGCGATGCCGTGTCCGCTTGCCGCAGCGAGCAGGCGAACCCGCTGGACGATCAGACAGGAATCGGTCACTCCTTGAGAATAAAAGGAGAACGAAAATGCTTGCTCAGTTGTCCAGCCAATTCGAATTGGCTTCCAAATCCTATGCCGAAGCCTACGAGATCATGCGCGACGATGATTGGTTTATCCTGCAGCTTCAGGAGGAACTGGGGGAACTGGTTCAAACTTGGAACAAGTGGACGGGCAGGGGCCTTCCGAAAGGCAAGTCGCGCGACGAACTATCACGCGCTCTCGCCGATGAAACGGCTGACCTGCTCGGTCATGTTCTTTTATTCGCACGTCAAAACAATCTCGATCTCGCACCGGCCATTGAGCGCAAATGGAAGTTTAAGCCGGTCTGCTAGACGTCCGTCTTGCAGGAAATCGAGACGGTCAGGCCTGGATGTGGCGATGATAGAACTTGCTGTCGACGGCCATCACGGCGAAACTGCGTGGCAGCTTTTCCCGCCCGATTTCGACAAAGCCGTTCTTTTCATAAAAGCGGTGTGCCGCCAGGAAATGCTCTGTCGTACCCAAAAAGATATCGCGCAACTGACGAGCGTTCGCGTGCAGAAGCAGCGCATCCAGAAGCTGGCGCGCGATGTTATGCTGCGGCCCGCGCATCGCCTCCAAAACGAACATCTTTCGTAAAGCCGCCTGTCGTTCGCCGATGTCTTTGAGACCCAAGGTACCGACGATTTCTCCGTTATGCTCTGCCACCCAGAACTGGCCGTCACCCGTCTGATAGAAGTCGGGGATAACCCGCAAGTCCGGCTGGGCGTCGGCGGTAATCG
This sequence comes from Oryzifoliimicrobium ureilyticum, assembly GCF_037199735.1. NCBI lineage: Bacteria > Pseudomonadati > Pseudomonadota > Alphaproteobacteria > Hyphomicrobiales > Rhizobiaceae > Oryzifoliimicrobium > Oryzifoliimicrobium ureilyticum. The sequence continues at coordinate 322,449 of NZ_JBBBVQ010000001.1, forward strand.
GTACTGAGAATTCATCACGCTGGATGGCAAGGATCATCGAAATGACACTATCCGCATCGGCTTCAACAAATGGGCGAATGGTGATCTCGGTCATTGACGCTCCCTAGGCTTTCGTACCGCCAACAGTAACTTGGTCCATTCGCAAATGAGGCTGACCCACGCCGACAGGTACCCATTGGCCAGCCTTGCCACAATTGCCGATACCCGTATCCAATTTGGTATCATTGCCGATCATCGACACGCGCTTCATTGCATCGGGACCGTTACCGATCAGCATGGCGCCCTTGATAGCAGGTCCGATCTTCCCATCTTCTATGAGGTAGGCCTCGGTGCATCCAAACACGAACTTTCCAGAGGTGATATCCACTTGGCCACCACCGAACGACACGGCGTAAATGCCCTTCTTGACGGAGGCAATAATCTCCTCCGGTGTCTTATCGCCGCCGAGCATATAGGTATTCGTCATTCTTGGCATCGGCACATGGGCATAGCCTTGTCTGCGACCGTTGCCGGTCGCGGCCATTCCCATCAAGCGCGCATTTTGGCGGTCCTGCATGTAGCCGACCAGCCGCCCGTCCTCGATCAGGACATTGTAGCCAGATGGCGTACCTTCATCGTCGATGGAAATGGAGCCTCGCCGAGCGTCGATGGTCCCATCGTCGACAACCGTCACGCCCTTAGCCGCTACCATTTCGCCTAGCAAACCGGCAAAAGCCGAGGTCTTTTTACGATTGAAGTCGCCCTCAAGACCGTGGCCCACGGCTTCATGCAGCATGACGCCAGGCCAGCCTGAACCGAGAACGACGTCCATCGTGCCCGCCGGCGCATCGATTGCTTCGAGATTGACCAGTCCTTGACGCAACGCTTCATCCGCGCCAGCCTGCCAGTTGTCTGTCGCGATAAACTCGGAAAAACCCGTCCGTCCGCCTATGCCGTAGGACCCGCTTTCCTGACGGTCGCCGTCTCCGACAACCACGGAGATATTCAGGCGCGTCATGGGTCTGATGTCACGCACGCGGTGGCCATCGGCACGTAAAATATCCACCACCTGCCAACTTGCCGCGACGGATGCCGTGACCTGCCGCACTTTTTCATCCTTACTGCGAAGATAGCCGTCGATCTCCGTCAACAGCTTAACCTTTTCTTCGAAGCTCGGAGCCCCGATCGGGTTCTCGTCGCTGTAGAACTTGCGGTTCGTGGGCTGCGGTGCTGCCGAGTAGTTGCCTGAATAGCCGCGAGTTACCGCACCCACCGCATCGGAAGCGCGCTTGAGAGCGGAAACAGAAAGTTCACCAGCGTGCGCATAGCCAACCGCTTCGCCGGCCACGGCGCGAAGGCCGAAGCCTTGATCCGTGTTGAAGCTACCACCCTTCAGGCGGCCATTGTCGAACATCAATGACTCAGCCTGCGCATGTTCAATGAAAAGCTCTCCGTCGTCGGCGCCCGAGAGTGATTCTGCGACCAGTCTGCGCAGGGCAGCTTCGTCGGCATCGAACAGGGTAAGCAGGTCGGTATTCATCGCATGCTCCGCAGCTTCCGGAAATCCGTGCATATCTCGCCGAAGGCTCCGGCGGATACGATCCTATGTTCGATGTAGGCTGCCTTCGGCCACAGAACAAGCTGCCTCGAGCCGAAATGCACGGCGGACATTGTCCGGCGCTGCATTTCTTGTTTGCTCAACTATTGTTGGTCAGGCTCAGGGCAGAGCGTCGTAGCCTTCCGCGAAGCCTTTAAGGTCAACCGGAATGCCGATACCTTCCTCCGGTGTCTGGAAGACGATGAAGGTTGCACTGGCACCGCTGCGCAGCGTCTTCAACAGCTCGTCCTCGAGAACCACTTCCGCATAGCAACCATCCGCAAAGCAGCGGACGAAGTAGGCGCGGCCAATATCCTTGCCGTCTACGTTAAGGCCAAGACCGTTAGGCAGCAGGACGCCAAGGGGAGCGAGCACGCGCAATATTTTTGACTTCCGATCAGCAGTCTTCAGAACTACCACAGAAAGCCCGACCTCCGGCCGATCCTCAGCGATGACGTTCTGCATCAGAGCGCATTGTTCAGTAGACGCGCCGGCGGGCTTGTCGCAGACAATCGACCAAGCGCCGTGATTGGACCGGACCGTTCCCGGGGCCTGAGGTTGCGCCTGGCCCGGCTTCACATCCTCCACGGGGGGCTGTGCGCCGCCAGATGGAGGCGCCATCTTCGATGGGGCCGACTGCGATTGCGCCCAGACCGGATTTGCTGCGGCGACAAGGCCTACAATCAAAAGAAACGACCTTGCGAGGGAAGGAAGACCCATGAAAACCTCTGGATATCGAATCGGTGCCGTATTCTTGCAGGCAGCCATCAAAAACGAAAAGCCATGCCAGCACAAACTGGGGAGTGCGGCAGAAATAGGACCTTGTCAACGCTTTGTCGCAATCTCCCAGCGGAAGAAAGCTGCTTTCCAAAGCGGTTTCTTATGCAAACAGGCAAAAATGCCGCATCACCATCTCTTCTGTTCTGTTGCGGTCGGTTCTAAACTATGATTTGAAACGGGAGAGAGGATGGCGAGATTCTGTGTCGCGTTGCGCAGCGTCGGAGCTTGAGGGAGAGACGTGTGATTAAGAAGGCTTATGCGGGTTTGACCGCGCTGGTCTGTCTTCTGTCCGCTACGAGCGGACATGCCGACCAACCGACCCCATGGGGAATGACGATGCAGCCGGCGGCAACGCCGATCATGCGCGAGAACACTTGGTTCGAGCACTATACGCTCTGGTTCATCGTGCCGATCACCTTGATGGTGTTGCTGCTCTTGATTGTCGTTTGCGTGCGTTTTCGCGCCAGCGCCAATCCTGTGCCGTCGAAGACGAGCCACAACACCGTGATCGAGGTCATCTGGACCGTGGGTCCCGTGCTCGTGCTGCTTTTCCTCGCTGTGCCTTCCTTCAATCTTTTGACAGCCCAGCTGACCTTACCTGAAAATCCGGATGTGACGATCAAGGCCACCGCAACGCAGTGGCAGTGGAATTATGAGTATGAGGGCAGCGGCGAGACGCCAGTTGCTTTCGATTCCTACCTTCTGAAGGATCCGGACCGTGCAAGTGCCGGCAAGACGGATCTTGCGACCTATCCACGCCTTCTCGCGGTGGATAATGAACTCGTATTGCCTGTTAACCAGACAGTTCGTGTCCTCGTGACGTCGGCGCCAACGGACGTGATTCACTCCTTTGCCATGCCTTCCTTCGGTATCAAAATCGATGCCGTTCCCGGTCGTCTGAACGAGACTTGGTTCCGCGCCGAGCGTGAAGGTCTGTTTTACGGCCAGTGTTCAGAATTGTGCGGAAAAGATCATGCCTTCATGCCGATCGCGATCCGCGTCGTTTCTGAAGACAAGTATAGGCAGTGGCTAACGGCTGCGGCCAAGGATCTTCCAGGAGCATATAAGACGCTGATGGCGCAAACCGGACCGACGGCCCCGTCCGTTGATCTCGCTGAAAATACGGCTCGCTGAGGGGAGATCTCGACATGGCTGGAACTTCCACACATCACGACCTTCGTGAAGTCGTCCACGGTGACGGTGCGCACGCTTCAGGCGGCGATCATTCTCATACGCCCGGTTTTATGGATCGTTGGTTCTTTTCGACCAACCATAAAGACATCGGAACGCTTTACCTGATCTTCTCGATCATCGCCGGTATTGTCGGCGGGGCCCTGTCCGTTGCCATGCGCATGGAGTTGCAGGAGCCTGGAATTCAGATCTTCCACGGTCTGGCTTCGATGGTCTATGGCTATCAAGGCGACGCCGCGATCGACGGCGCCAAGCAGATGTACAATATGTTCACGACAGCGCATGCGTTGATCATGATCTTTTTCATGGTCATGCCTGCGATGATCGGCGGATTTGCCAACTGGATGGTGCCGATCATGATCGGCGCACCAGACATGGCTTTCCCGCGTTTGAACAACATTTCCTTCTGGCTGATCGTGCCGGCCTTCATCCTTCTGGTCCTTTCGATGTTCGTGGAAGGCCCTGCGGGAGCTTACGGTGTCGGTGGTGGCTGGACGCTTTACCCGCCGCTTTCGACCTCCGGCCATCCGGGGCCGGCCGTTGACCTCGCGATCTTTGCGCTGCACGTCGCTGGTGCATCGTCGATCCTCGGCGCGATCAACTTCATCACGACGATCCTGAACATGCGCGCACCTGGCATGACGCTGCACAAGATGCCGCTCTTTGCATGGTCCGTCCTGATTACCGCGTTCCTTCTCCTGCTCTCGCTGCCGGTCTTGGCGGGCGGCATCACGATGCTTCTTACGGATCGTAACTTTGGGACGTCATTCTTCTCGCCGGAAAATGGCGGTGACCCGATCCTGTTCCAGCATCTGTTCTGGTTCTTCGGCCATCCTGAAGTTTACATTTTGATCCTGCCTGGCTTCGGCATTATCAGCCACATCATCTCGACCTTCTCGAAAAAGCCCGTCTTCGGCTACCTCGGTATGGCCTATGCGATGGTGGCTATCGGCGCTGTCGGCTTCGTGGTCTGGGCCCATCATATGTACACGACGGGCTTGTCTCTCGATACGCAGCGCTACTTCGTCTTCGCGACGATGGTGATTGCAGTGCCGACCGGCGTGAAGATCTTCTCCTGGATTGCGACGATGTGGGGAGGCTCGATCACCTTCCGCACGCCGATGATCTGGGCAGTGGGCTTCATTTTCCTGTTTACCGTCGGCGGCGTTACGGGCGTCCAGCTTGCTAATGCCGGTCTCGACCGTTCGCTGCACGATACCTATTATGTCGTCGCTCACTTCCACTACGTTCTATCGCTCGGCGCTGTCTTTGCGATCTTCGCGGCCTGGTACTACTGGTTCCCGAAGATGAGTGGCTACATGTACAACGAGTTCATCGGCAAGCTTCACTTCTGGGTGATGTTCATCGGTGTGAACCTCGTTTTCTTCCCGCAGCATTTCCTCGGCTTGCAAGGTATGCCGCGGCGTTATATTGACTATCCGGACGCCTTTGCTCATTGGAATTATGTCTCGTCGATTGGCTCTTACATCTCTGCCGTCGGTGTCCTTATTTTCCTTTTCGGTGTCTTCGAGGCTTTTGCCAAGAAGCGCGTAGCAGGCGACAACCCATGGGGAGAGGGAGCAACAACGCTGGAATGGCAATTGCCATCCCCGCCGCCCTATCACCAATGGGAGCAGCTTCCTCGCATCCGCTAGGAACAATTCATGCACCGGCTGCTGGAGTCGGTGCATGAGCTAAGCACTGGATAGAAGAATGACGGTAATCGACAATCATGATGCGCTTTTGCAAGAAGGCGATCTCAGCCTTTCCGAAGCCGGCGCTCGTGATTACTTCGAGCTCCTGAAACCACGCGTTATGTCGCTGGTGGTTTTCACGGCCTTTGCCGGCCTCGTGGTTGCCCCAGGCCACATTAATCCCGTCCTCGCCATCATTGCGATCCTGTGTGTTGCCGTGGGAGCCGGAGCATCGGGCGCGCTGAATATGTGGTATGATGCGGATATCGACGCAATCATGACGCGGACGTCGCGCAGGCCAATTCCCTCTGGTCGTGTGAGCCCGCAGGAAGCGCTGGCTTTTGGCCTAGTGCTTTCCGGATTTTCGGTTGCGATACTTGGCCTCGCAGTGAACTGGCTTTCTGCAGGCATTCTTGCCTTCACAATCTTTTTTTATGCCGTCATTTACACAATGTGGCTTAAGCGCTCGACCCCGCAGAACATCGTGATTGGGGGTGCTGCCGGAGCTTTTCCGCCCATGATCGGTTGGGCATGCGTGACAGGAACGATCACGATCGAGAGCATTGCGCTCTTCCTCATCATTTTCCTTTGGACGCCGGCCCATTTTTGGGCATTGGCTCTATTTAAGATGCGTGACTACGAGGCTGTCGGTGTTCCGATGCTGCCCAATGTAGCTGGCGAACGGACGACCAAAAATCAGATTTTGGTTTATGCGGTTTTGACCGTTCTGAGCGGGATTTCTCCTTCCTTGCTCGGTTTTGCGAGCCTTGGCTATGGTTTGGCTGCAGCCGTGCTTGGTGCGGGTTTCCTGCTCTGTTCGATTGGAGTTTGGCGCATGGCTGATGGCGACCAGAAGATGGTCCCTGCCAAGAAGCTGTTTGCCTACTCCATCGTCTATCTATTTGCGATCTTCTCTGCGCTTATGCTCGATCATCTCGCTGGCGTTCTAATGTCGGCGGGAGGTGCCGCATGATTGAAACCGTGAAGCTGACCGAGGCCCAGCGCAAATCCCGGCGCAACCGAAATATAGCCCTGGGAATTGTACTAGCGGCTATGGTTTTGCTTTTCTACGCGATTACCATCGTAAAAATGTCGGCATGGCACGCTTAGGGGGATAACAGGTGGAAAAGCAGACGCATAAGCCTCGCAATAACGCCGCCGTTGTTTTGATGTGTCTGTCTTTCGTCGTCGGCATGGGCGCTGCGACCTATGCTGCCGTTCCGCTTTATCGATTGTTCTGTCAGGTCACAGGTTATAACGGCACGACCCAGCGGGTAGAGCAGGCCTCCAACGTTATTCTCGACAGGAAAATGCGCGTCACGTTTGACGCGAATGTGGCACCTGGCCTGGAATGGGACTTCAAACCAGTTCAGCGCGAGGTCAATCCTCGTATCGGCGAGACCATCCAGGTTGAGTTTACGGCCGTCAATCGCTCGGATCAGCCACAATATGCGCAGGCGATATTCAATGTGACGCCTGGTGAGGCAGGAGCCTATTTCAACAAGGTTCAGTGCTTCTGTTTCAACGAGACCGTTTTAAAGCCCGGTGAGAAATTGACGATGCCGGTCGTGTTCTACATAGATCCTGAGATCACCAAGGCGGTTGAATCGAAGGATATACATACGGTGACTTTGTCTTACACTTTCTACCCGAAAGAAGCACCAAAACCGGTTGCATCGTCGGCTGAAAAGAAAGACGGTCATCAGAAGAGTCTTTGAGGAGGCGTGTCTTCGGCTTTTGCCGGAGACCGAAACAGGAAAGAACCGGGGGGTCCCGTTATGGCGGATGCGCATCAGAAGAACCACGACTACCACATTATAGCGCCGAGCCCATGGCCATTGATGGCCTCGATCGGTGCGCTGGTCATGACATTTGGCGGCGTAGGTTACATGCGCTATCTCAATGGCGGATCGCTGCATCTCTTTGGGATCGAATGGGCGACACCCTGGATCTTTTACATAGGCCTCGCCGTCATCCTTTACGTCATGTACGCTTGGTGGGCCGATACGATCAAAGAAGCCCATGAGGGTGCGCACACCCCGGTTGTCGCGCTTCATCTGCGCTATGGCATGATCATGTTCATCGCTTCCGAGGTGATGTTCTTCGTGGCATGGTTCTGGGCCTACTTCGACGCCAGCCTGTTTCCTCACGAAACCATACAAGCATCGCGCTTTGCCTATACGGGCGGCCAATGGCCACCGAAGGGTATTGAAGTTCTCGATCCCTGGCACTTGCCAATTTACAATACGGTGATCCTGCTTTTGTCTGGCACCACCGTTACCTGGGCACACCACGCTCTGCTCCATAATGACCGCAAGGGCCTCATCCAGGGTCTGGTGCTGACGATCATGCTAGGGGTGCTGTTCTCCTGCGTCCAAGCTTATGAGTACGCACACGCGCCTTTTGCGTTCCGTAACTCGATCTACGGTGCAACCTTCTTTATGGCGACCGGTTTTCACGGTTTTCACGTTTTGGTGGGAACCATCTTTCTGCTTGTCTGCCTGATCAGAGCTTTGAACGGTGCCTTTACGCCAAAGCAGCATTTCGGCTTTGAAGCTGCAGCCTGGTATTGGCACTTCGTCGACGTCGTCTGGCTGTTTCTGTTCTTCAGCATTTACATTTGGGGCGGCTGGGGTGCGCCCGTCGCTGCCGGCTAACGCAGAGCCTCAAGCCTTTATGTGTTCCAAAAGCGCCGTGCTTCCTCATTGGATGCTCGGCGTTTTGTTTTAGAGATCTCAGCTAATCATGACAATTTTCTATTTCATCAGCGACGATTACGAGCGCCGCACCGGTGGCTATGTATATAACGAGCATCTGGCCAGCTGGCTTGACGCAGACGGTTCGTTTCGCCGTCTCACGGTCCCCGTTTGCTTCCCCGAACCGGCAATAGAGACGAAGACAGCCGTCAGAAGTCTCTTTGCAAAGATCGGCTCGCAAGACCTCCTGGTCACTGACCATATTTATGGCTGCATGTTTTTAGATCTGCTCCAAAATAGACAGTTTCGGCTTGTCCTGATTTTCCACCATTCGCTTGCCGAAGAGAATAATACGGGCAAAAACCAGCGAGATGTCGAGCGGGCAGCATTGTCGCATGCGGATCTCGTGATTGCGACCTCCACCGAAAGTGGCAACTATCTTGCTCGGCATTACGACATTTCTTCCAAGAAAGTGGTCGTCGCGTTGCCAGGCAATGAAAAGCCGGAGATCACCGAAAAGCCGGCTCCCGGCGCAGGGCTATGGCGGTTCCTGTCTCTCGGGGCTGTTATTCCGCGCAAGCGCTATGAGTTTGCTATCGAGGCCCTGGGTGGATTGGCATCACGCAACTGGCACTTTGCGATTATCGGCAACACAACGCGTTATCCCAATTATGTAGAGATGCTTGAGGAACGCATCGAGCAATATAGTCTTTCGGGTAATGTTGAGTTTACCGGCGAACTTTCGGCAGAAGAACTCGAACAGCGTTGGCGCAAGGCCGACCTTTATCTCGCGTCTTCAGCCTATGAGGGCTACGGTATGTCGATCTCCGAGGCGATGTGCCGGGGACTGCCGGTCATTTCCACCGCGTCCGGCGCCGTCGCTGGATGGGCAGGTGAGGGCGCAATTATCCTGCCCGATGACGTTCCGGCATCGATGACCAAGGCGATCGTGCGTTTGACTGAAGAGCGTGGGCACTACGAACAGGCACGACAGGCTGCGATTGCCATGGCGCGGACGCTGCCAGGTTGGGATGAAACCATGCGCAAGGCGGGCTCGGCCATTCGCGACCTGAGCCCTTAAGCATAGCTTGAGCAAGTTGAGGCGCGCTCCGGCTTAGAGGCTGCTTTTGGAAGCGGCAATCCGTTCTGCGGCTGATGGCGACGGGATACCGCGCTGCAGACGCTCTGCGATCAATGCAGCACATTCATCTGGCGTTAAACGGGATGTATCGACTTCAAGGTCATAGACGCCGGGGATATGAACGGCCTCCTGCCATAACCGTACCGGTTCAGGGATGGTGCTCGCATCGCCGCCAACGTGATAAAGTTCCTCTCTCCCCGGCTGAGGAATGGCGCGTCGCTGCATGACCTCGTCGAGCGGGCATCGTACGCCGATAAGGAGAACAGGAAAGCCCTCGAGCCGACGCAGGCTATCGCGCAGTATGCCCAATGGCTGCGAGTAGTGATCGTGGTGCCCGATGTCCACGACGACATTTAGTCCGAGCCCCGCATGGGCGGCAACGGATTCGTAAAGCGCTGCATAAAGATAGGGCAGCACATCTTCAATATCGGGGCGCTCGCCGCCCGGGCGCAGACCAATACCAGGACGCAGGCGCTCGGGCGTCATTTCGTAATAGGCATCGACGCCAAGGTTTATCCACGGTTCCGAGGCGCTTGCCTGCATGGCCTTGGCGATGCTTGATTTGCCGCTTCGAGGTGCGCCATTGAGAATGACGATTTGAGCGCTGTGAGCACGAGTATCCATAAAAGCTTTTTCTTTTCGTTATTCAATTTAGGCGCGAATCGCTGCGCGAAAATCGCTCATGGCATTCCTGATGACAAGCATCTATGAAAGAATGATGCCGTACATACGGCGCTTTTGGAGGAGAGGAATCACATGAGCGGCGACGACGATAGCCGTTTTGCGCCGGTCGATCCGGTCAAGACCGGACTTCGTGGACTTTGTCCGAGGTGCGGGCAAGGTCGGCTCTTTTCCGGCATGCTTAGTCTCGCGCCGCGCTGTAATGCCTGCGGGCTGGATTATGCATTTGCCGATGCAGGCGACGGACCTGCGGTTTTTGTCATTCTTATTGTCGGCTTCATAATTATCGGGTCGGTTCTTTGGGCTGAGGTGACGTACTCGCCCCCCGTCTGGCTTCTTATTCTTCTTTTCGGTCCCTTGACGGTCATTCTTTGTCTCCTGACCCTGCGCTGGATGAAGGGTCTTCTGATCGCGTTACAGTTTCGACATAAGGCGCAGGAAGGCCGCCTCAGTGAATAAGCTTTTAGATCAGACAGTCCCGCCGATCGAAAAAAGGTCTGATCGGCGAAGCGTTCTTGCGGTCATCGGTGTGATCGTCGGTCTTGTCATTCTGCTGTCGCTCGGCACCTGGCAAGTCGAAAGGCTTCACTGGAAAGAAGGCCTTCTGGCTGACATTGCGGCTCGTCTCGCAGCTGAACCAGTCGAGCTCAAGCAGATCGAGCGATTGCATGAGAAAGGAGATGATATCGAATACAGGCGCATGTCTGTTTCCGGCCATTTCCTGAATGATCGGGAACGACATTTCTTCGCAACATGGCAGGGACAGACTGGCTTTTACGTTTATACGCCCCTTGAACTTCAGGACGGGCGCTACCTCTTCGTCAACCGCGGCTTCGTTCCCTATGAGAAGAAGCTTTCGCAGACACGACGGGAGGGCGAGGTCGAGGGCCAGATAACCGTGACGGGCCTTGCAAGGAACAAGCTTGCCGGGAAGCCCTCGTGGATCGTTCCGGACAATGATGTCGCCGGCGATATTTTTTACTGGAAGGACCTCGATGCCATGGCCGCGAGCACCGGTCTCGAAGCCGCGCGCGTCATCCCGTTTTTTCTGGATGCGGACGCAACACCTAATCCGGGCGGATTACCGGTTGGCGGCGTGACCCAGATTGATCTGCCAAACAATCATTTGCAGTATGCCCTGACCTGGTATGGGCTTGCCGCAGCGTTAGCAGCTATGGCGGCGGTCAGTTGGTTTCAGCGCAGGCGGCGAGCGGAGCCATAATCATAGCGTGGCTTCAATTCCGGCCTATATTGGGATAGACAGCCGCAATTGGAATTGATCGGGAACGAGATGACTATCGCTGCCAAACCTCCTTTGACCATCAGGCTCTGTGGACCACGTGGCTTTTGCGCCGGTGTCGACCGCGCGATCCAGATCGTTGTGCTTGCTTTGAAAGCCTATGGTGCTCCGGTGTATGTTCGTCATGAGATCGTCCATAACCGTTACGTCGTTGAAGGGCTGGAAGCGAAAGGCGCGGTCTTCGTAGAAGAGCTGGGCGAAATTCCAGAAGAGCATCGTAGACAGCCAGTTGTCTTCTCAGCCCACGGCGTGCCGAAGTCTGTCCCCGCTGATGCAGATGCGCGCAACCTCTTTTATCTCGATGCGACATGTCCTTTGGTATCAAAGGTTCACAAACAGGCGATCCGTCACCATCGCCAGGGCCGGCATGTTGTTCTGATCGGCCATGCCGGACATCCGGAAGTCATCGGGACGATGGGCCAGTTGCCCGAGGGCTCGGTGTCCCTGATCGAAACGGTAGAAGATGCCGAGACATACGCGCCTACCGATCCGAACAATCTCGGCTATGTCACGCAAACGACGCTTTCTGTTGACGACACAGCTGGTGTCATCGCCAAGCTGCAAGAGCGCTTTCCGGCGCTGACAGCGCCGGCTGCTGACTCCATCTGCTATGCGACGACCAATCGGCAGGAGGTCGTCAAACAGGCCGCGCCCGGCTGCGACCTTTTCCTCATTGTCGGCGCGCCGAATTCGTCAAACTCAAAACGGCTTGTCGAGGTTGCGCTTCGTGCCGGTGCCAAGAAGTCCCTGCTGGTACAGCGCGCATCCGAGCTTGATTGGGATGAAATCGGTCCGATTGCGACGGTAGGTCTATCGGCGGGAGCATCCGCACCTGAGGTTATCGTCAACGAGATTATCGAGGCGTTTCGCACCCGGTTCGCTGCCCGCGTCGAACTGGCAGAAACGGTGCAGGAAAATGAGCATTTTCTGGTGAACCGCGAATTGCGCAGCGTCGAACTAACCGCGGCAGACATGGCCTTTGTCAACGGCTGAATTATACCGCAAGAACAGGGCGTAAATCGCTGGGGACCATTGCGCCTTGAAAGTATCGACCTCTTGCCGTTTTTGTCGTCTGCAGGCAAAGCGTTGAACCATCGTCCGTCTTATCCGCATTGTGAGATTTCGTTTTGGCCGTTTACACCGATATTTCCGAAGATGACTTGAAGCGGTTTCTTGCGGACTATGATGCAGGCGAGCTCCTGTCGTACAAGGGTATTGCCGAAGGCGTCGAAAATTCCAATTTCCTGTTGCATACGACGCAGCACACCTTGATTCTGACGCTTTACGAAAAGCGTGTCGAGAAGAATGATTTGCCATTTTTTCTCGGACTGATGCAGCATCTTGCCGCGAAGGGCTTGTCTTGCCCCTTGCCCTTGAAGCGTCGGGATGGGGGGATGCTGGGTGAACTCTCCGGTCGGCCGGCCGCGCTGATTTCCTTTTTGGAAGGAATGTGGTTGCGCAAGCCGGAGGCAAAGCACTGCCGCGAAGTGGGCAAGGCGCTGGCCGCGATGCATCTTGCCGGCGAAAACTTTCCCATCCAGCGTGCCAATGCCCTGTCGATTGCTGGCTGGCGCGAGCTATGGGATAAATCGGAAGCGCGGGCTGATGAGGTGGAGACAGGCCTTTCGCAGGAGATTGAAACCGAGATTTCTTTTCTTGCCGAGCATTGGCCCTCGGAATTGCCGCAAGGGGTCATTCATGCAGATCTTTTTCCGGACAATGTCTTTTTTCTCAGTGACCGCCTATCCGGCCTGATCGATTTCTATTTTGCCTGCAACGATCTGCTCGCTTATGACGTTTCGATCTGCCTCAATGCGTGGTGCTTCGAGAAAGATGGTGCCTATAATGTCACGAAGGGCACAGCCCTTTTGGAGGGGTATCGCAGCGTACGGCCGCTAAGCGGCGATGAGCTTGCCGCTCTGCCGATCCTGTCCCGCGGCTCGGCACTTCGGTTCTTTCTCACAAGGCTATACGACTGGTTGACGACGCCGGCTGGCGCATTGGTCGTCAAAAAAGACCCGCTCGAATATTTGCGGAAGCTCCGTTTCCATCGGCAGATCTCCGATACGACCGAATATGGAATTTCCGCGTGAAGCAGGTTGATGTGTTCACTGATGGTGCCTGCTCAGGTAATCCCGGCCCAGGCGGATGGGGTGCGGTCCTGCGCTATGGCGAGGTCGAGAAGGAGCTGTTCGGCGGCGAGGCTGAAACGACAAACAACCGGATGGAATTGATGGCTGCAATCTCGGCGCTAACCGCGCTGAAAGAGGCTTGCCAAGTTAATCTCTATACCGACAGCGTCTACGTGAAGGACGGCATTTCCAAATGGATTCACGGCTGGAAGAAAAATGGCTGGAAGACCGCCGACAAAAAGCCAGTCAAGAATGCAGAACTTTGGCAAGCGCTGGAAGAAGCACGCAACCGGCATCATGTGACCTTGCACTGGGTCAAAGGACATGCGGGCCATGCAGAGAACGAGCGGGCAGATGAGCTTGCGCGTAAGGGCATGGAGCCGTTCAAAAAACGTTAGAACGCTTGCTGCTATGCCTTCATGAAAAAAGATGCTCTTGCTATCGCCTCTTAAGCGCAAAGATTTGGGAAAGCTTGTGTCTCGTTCGTTTCTCTCTATGCTCCCGCCGCAAAGAGAAGAGGAGATCTCGATGATCCTGCATTGCGTGTTTCTGCGGTTTAAGTCTGCTCTATCAGCGGACGAGAAGAAGGAGCTTCTGGAGGCTGTCAGTGGGCTGAAGGCGAAAATTCCGGGCATTGTCTCGGTTAGTTATGGCCCCAACGTTTCGCCTGAGGGACTGCATGGCGGGTTTGTCGATGGCTTCACGGTCACGTTCGAAAGTGTTGAAGCCCGCGATGCCTATCTTCCGCATCCAGACCATGTCGCAGTTGGCGAACGTCTGGTTGCGGCTACCGATGGCGGCCTCTCCGGCATCCTTGTTTTCGATCTGGAGATCTGACGAAGGGGACATAGGCGAAGCGGCGGCGCCTCTCAGCGCCGCCGCTTTCCATTCGATCAGCTGGACTTTGCCATGGCTGCTGCAAGCTGGTCGACGTTGTAACGGAACATTTTCTCGTAAGTCGGGGCCGGTCCCTTTGCAGGTGAGAGTGCCTCTACGTAAAGCTCGCCACCTGGTGTCGCGCTGGTTGCCTTTGCAATCTGTTTGACAAGGCGCGGATCGTTCGAATTCTCGAAGAAGTAGGTCTTCACTTTCTCTGTCTTGATCTGCTCGATAAGCTTCGACACATCGGCGGCCGAGGCTTCGCTCTCCGTCGAAATGCCCAACGGCGCAAGGAATGTCACCTTGTAGTCCCGGCCGAAGTACCCAAAGGCGTCATGGCTCGTCAGAACCTTTCGCCGATCCTCGGGGATCTTGTCGAGCTTCTCATGGGCGTAAGCGTCGAGCATATCCAGCTTTTTGTTATAAGCCTCAGCGCCGCTCTGGAATGCGGCTGCGTCGGCAGGATCTGCTTTAGCCAATGCCGTCTGGATGTTTTTAACCCAAACCTTGACGTTGGCTGGGCTGTTCCAGACGTGCGGATCGGTGATTGTTTTCCCGTCTTCTTCCATGGTCCGCAGGCTAACGCCTTCGGAAACCGTCACAGGTGTCCCTTTATAGCCGGAAGCGGTGATTAGACGGTCCATCCAACCTTCCAAGCCTTCGCCGCTGACGAACACGACGTCAGCAGCCTTGAGAGATTTGGCGTTGGCAGGCGTCGGCTCGAATTCATGGGGATCGCCATTGGGCGGAACAAGACTTGATACCTTCACATGATCGCCGCCGACTTGCTTCACAACGTCTGCAAGGACGGTGAAAGAGGCCACGACCTTTAGCTGTTCGGCCGAAGCGGGAAGGGCTGATGAGGCCGCGAAGGCAAGGGGAAGAGCCGCAGTAAGGAGCAATCGTCGTAGCATTATAAATTCTCCAATTATGCTTTGAGGTGGGAACGAGGAAAGGCGCGCCAGATCAGTCCTGAGGGCGCGAGAAAAATGGAAAAGCCATAGATGATCGCGGCGGTGATAATGATGCTGGGACCGGACGCGAGTTCAAAATGATAGGATGCGATGAGACCGAAATAGCCGGAAACGCCGGCGACAACAGCTGCTGTAACCATCATCTGCGGTAGGTTACGGGCCCAAAGCTGGGCGATCGCAGCGGGCAGCATCATCAGGCCGACGGCCATCAAGGTTCCAAGCGCCTGAAAGCTGGCAACGAGATTGAGCACCACAAGGAGGAGGAACAGAAAGTGATAGATTGCGCCTTTTCCCCCGACGGCGCGAAGGAAGCCGGGATCGAAGCACTCGACAACCAGTGGGCGGTAGATGAGAGCCAAAGCCAAGAGTGTCACGCATGTGATTGCACCGATCTGGTAAATGGCCGTCGCGTCGATCGCCAAGATCGTTCCAAACAAGACGTGCAGAAGGTCGATGTTGGAGCCGCGTAGAGATACGATGAGAACGCCGAGCGCTAGGGATGTCAGATAAAAGCTTGCAAAACTCGCATCTTCCTGCAGGACAGTGACGCGGCTGACAGCCCCGGATAGAAGCGCAACCGAAAGGCCTGCGACAAGCCCGCCTAAACCCATTGCAGTCAAGGACAGCGATCCAGCGATAAGGTAGCCGAGCGCAGCCCCGGGCAATACTGCATGACTCATGGCGTCGCCCACGAGGCTCATCCGGCGAAGAATTAGGAATACGCCGATAGGGCCGGAACCGAGGCCCAGGCATACGCATGCCACCAGAGCCCGCCGCATGAATCCATAGTCCACGAAAGGTGCGAAGAAGATGTCGTAAAAGGTCATGATGTCGGCTCACATACGCCCGCCGCATCGTCCCATTTTTCGGCCATGGCGCGTGCCCGAAGAAGGTTGGCGCCAGACATCACCTCCGGTGTCGCGCCCCATGCAATCAATTCGCGCGCTATCAGCAAGGTCTTTGGGAAGTGAGCGCGAACTTGCTCAAAATCATGGAGCACCGCGATAACCGTTCGTCCTTCGCCATGCCAGCGCGCGACGATCTCCAGGAGATCGGTCGTCGTTCGCGCATCGATCGCTGTGAACGGCTCGTCAAGCAAAATAACCTTGGCATCCTGGAGCAGAAGACGCGCGAACAATACGCGTTGAAATTGACCAGCGGACAAGGAACCCACGTGGCGTTTTTCAAATCCTTGCAGGCCTACTGCGCCTAGCGCCTCGACAGCTCGAACACGCGCTTGTCTTCCGATGCGTCCAAAGGCCCCGCTGGTGCGCCAGGCACCCAGAAGCACCGTATCCAAGACGGAGATAGGGAAACGACGATTGATCTCGCTCGCCTGCGGCAAATAACCGAGGTCGAGAGGCGCCAATCGATGTTCGACACGACCCGAAGCAGGTTTCAATTCGCCCATGATCGTTTTGAGCAGTGTTGATTTTCCGGCGCCGTTTGGCCCGGCAATAGCGGTCAAGCTTCCAGTATCGAAACTTCCGCTGACATGATGAACCGCCGGATGACGCTCATAGGCGACGGTCACATCTGCGAGACGTATTGCCTGGCTCATAGAAGGGCCACCGCCCAATAAATCGCAAGCCACAGGAGGCAAATAATAGCGATGATGGAAATGATACGTTCGGCCGCTGATCGCGATAACAAGCTAGCCCTGGACACAAAATTGACCTTCATGAAATGTAGCCGTACGTAATAACATTACGTGTTATGGTATAACAATTATGGCAAAAGAAAGGCTGTTTGCTGCAGGCGTTGACTGCATACAGACGAGCGGTGCGTACCGATCAGCTCACGATTGTGGCGGCAGGTGACTTGTCGGCAAATATGGCCGCTTACATGCGCCGTATCACACTGCAATGAGTGCCCCTCGACTGCGATCCCACGGCTCATGGCATTTGCGATGAAGAAGGGATCGCTCAAGTCTTTGAGGTAGGAAAGGCTGAGCGTTGCCTGGAGATAGCTCTCCTGGCAACGCGATGAGGGTTAGAAACCCTCAAAATACTTGGCGCAGGATGAGAAACAGCACGAAAGACAGCGCGATTGATGCAGGTAGGGTTAAAATCCAGGCTGCCGCCATGTTTCTCACCGTTGACCACTGCAGACCGGATCCGTTAGCGGCCATGGTCCCGGCAACGCCTGACGAAAGAACATGTGTCGTCGAGACCGGCAATCCCAGATGATCAGCCGAGGCGATCGTCGCCATAGCGACCAATTCGGCTGCGGCGCCTTGTCCGTAGCTGAGATGCGTCTGGCCGATTTTTTCCCCAACGGTAATGACGATCCGTCGCCAACCGACCATGGTGCCTAGGCCGAGAGCCAGAGCGACGGCAACCTTCACCCATGTGGGAATGAACTTCGTCGCATTGTCGACCGCAGAGTGATAGTTCTTCACAGCCTGAAGGTCGGTGGGCTCCATTTTCAGAAGGTTTTGCTTATCGATCAGCTTTAAAGCCTCGCCTATGAGGTAGATGTCATTCCGGATGTTGGTGACAAGATGCGTCGGAACCGCTGTCAGGCTTGGAAATGCCGCCACTTCGCCGCTGGTTTGATGGATATATTGTTGCAAAGCCGATGCGGTCCGTTCGTTCCAAACACGGTTCCTTACAGCGGCGGCAACTTCGGCTTTTGCTTGTGCTGCTTCCACAACAGCGTTCGGGGCCACATACCGACCCAGTGCGGTTTCGACCTGCGCTGCAGCCTGCTTATAAGCTGCCAGGTAATTGACATCTGGTGTCCGGTTCAGGGCGAAAGCAGTCGGAACGAGACCAATCAGGATGAGCATGATGAGGCCCATACCTTTCTGGCCATCATTAGACCCATGAGCAAAACTGACGCCTGTACAGGTAAAAATCAGAATAGCCCTGATCCAGAGAGGCGGAGCGCCTTTCTTGGGCTCCTGGTATAGCTCTTTGTTTTTGACCAAGAGCTTCATCACGAGAAGCAAGATGGCAGATAGAATGAACCCGATGATCGGTGAGATCAGAAGGGACAGCCCGACATTGGTGGCCTGCGACCAGTCAACGCCGCTTGTCGCGGAGCCACTGGGCGCCATGAATTGATTGGCAAGGCCGACACCCATAATCGAGCCGACCAGCGTATGAGAGCTGGACGAGGGTAGGCCCAAATACCAGGTCCCCAAGTTCCAGATGATGGCTGCGATCAGCAACGCGAAAACCATGGCAAGACCAGATCCGGAGCCGACCTGAAGAATAAGCTCGACCGGTAGAAGCGACAGAACGCCGAAGGCAACCGCTCCGCTTGAGGTCAGCACACCGAGGAAATTGAAAAAACCCGACCAGATGACGGCAAATTCAGCGGGCAGAGAGCGGGTATAGATGACGGTGGCGACTGCGTTGGCGGTATCGTGGAACCCATTCACAAATTCAAAGCCGAGCGCGATCAGGAGCGCGATGCCAAGCAGGATCCACGGAACCGCTTCGGCGCTTGCCAGCTCGTTGCCGAGGGCATAGGCGATATAGCCAAGGCCGGCGAGAAGCACGATCAGGAAGATCGGAAGGAACAGTTTGGCAGATGCGTGGCGAGTTTCGAGAGGATGCGAGCGGTCGGCCGTAACGTCAGACATATGCAAAGCCTTTTCTGACCCAAAACGCTGCATGTCCGGTTGAACATACAGCGTTTTCTTATGAAATCGGACGCGTGCATAGCGTTCCCGTCAGGGTAGACCATGCACCAAGTGATCCGAAATTAGGTCGGCTCTGTGAATGCCCTATGACAGGACCTGACGCGCAAGCTTTCAGCTACGTCGTCTCACTCTACGGGCGTCCTTTTCACGACAGCTGTTCGATGATCGTGGCAGCTGCCGAAACGGTAGCCTGCCCGGGATTTTCTTCGACATTGAGTGTTTTCACGACGCCGTTGTCGACAAGCATCGAGTAGCGCTTGGATCGGACGCCAAGGCCGCCGGCAGACAAGTCCGCATCGAGGCCAAGCGCTTTGGTGAAAGCTCCATCCCAGTCCGCCAGGAAGTGAATCTTGCCCATCCCGCCGGATGATTGCGCCCAGGCGCCCATGACATGCCAGTCATTGACCGAAACGACTGCGATGTCGTCGACACCTTTTGCCAAGATAGCATCGCGATTTTCGAGATAACCGGGAAGATGATTAAGCGAACAAGTCGGCGTGAAAGCGCCGGGGACTGCGAAAAGAACGACTCTTTTACCGGAAAACAATGCGTCCGTGGAGATCTCAACCGGGCCGTCAGCGGTCTTTTCCTTGAAAGTAGCAGAAGGAATTTTATCACCAATTGCAATTGTCATGACGTGCTCCAATGAAATTAAAAATAGGTCAGCCGATCCTATGTCGGTCACTGCGCCAACTATAGGAGTCGATTAGGGGAAGGCAAGCGGCGCCTCGATGGCGCGATCCTCATCGATTGCGACCACAGTCCAACTCTTGCCTATCGGGGAATATCCCTTTGGCAATTTGTCGATCGCAAGGTCCGTCGAAAACGTGCTGCCGTTCCGCTCTGCCGCAAGCACACGCGTGTAAACATATCCGCTCGGACCTGCGATGATCACTTTCGCAGGTCCTCCATCCTCGTGAGGCAGGCGAAAGGTCAGCGATAAACGGCGAAAATCAGGCGAAAGGCGATGGCTGATGATCTCGAAATCGGAAGTCGGGGGGCGAGGTAGCGAAGCCTTTGCTCTCTGGATAATGGCCTTATCGATGGCTTCCGATCGGCTCGATATCAGGGCGACCTCGAAACTGCCTTGAAAAGGTATGCAGATATTGCGGCATAGGCCAATGAAGGCGTTGACGTTGATGGAGCTGGGGAAACTGCCCTTCGCCGTAGGGGAAAGCGAGAAGGGAAAGGTGACGGGTCCATCATAACCGATTTCGTCAATCTCAGCATTGACGAGGTGCTTTGGTGTCGGGTAGCCGATGCCGTCGATCGAAAGTCCGCTTCCTGAAGCAGTCGTGATTTGCGGCGGGATGCCGGCTTCGCCAGGCTCGCGCCAATAGGTCGTCCAGCCTTGTTTGGGTTCGATTTGCAAAGCCGCTTCGACAGAGCCGTCTTTCGCGGGCTCGGTCGCAACAAGCCGCATTCGCCCGCCATCTCCCTCGATCCAAGCGCTACTGGCCGCCAGCGCCACGGATGGTGCCTCGCACAAGGCAAAAAATGCCAGAGAAAAAAAATATATAAAGAAAAGAGAAGCGCTGTTTTTCATGGTGATACGGAGCTTTAGCGCACTTCTTTTACGTCAGCCAGAAGACAGCCGGCTTTAATTGTTCATTTTCGGTTGATTGATCTCTTACCTTGCCCCATGTTTCTTTTATGAACCCCGAAACAAGCTTGGCCCAGGAGGAGTTGATGTCCCTATCGACGCTCAAGAATAGACGGCAACGCGGTTTTCTCGACGGCCAGTTCCTCATTGCGATGCCCGGCATGAGCGATACGACGTTTTCGCGCGCAGTCATTTATGTGTGTGCGCATTCCGATGCAGGCGCGATGGGATTCATTATCAACCGTCCGCAGAACCTGACATTCACGGATGTCCTGATGCATCTTGAGATGATCAAGGACGAGGAAGCAATTTTGCTTCCGGATAATGCGCGGGATTTTCCTATCCAAACGGGTGGCCCCGTTGAGAATGGAAGGGGCTTCGTCCTTCATTCCGACGATTATCTGACTGAGTCGAGCATCCCTGTGAGCGACGAGATTTGTATGACGGCCACCCTGGATATTGTCCGTGCCATTTCGAAAGGCAGCGGCCCAAAGCGTGCGACCATGTTACTGGGCTATGCAGGCTGGGCTGCTGGCCAGTTGGAGCAGGAGGTTGCCAATAACGGGTGGCTGAATTGTGCCGCGATTGACGATCTGATTTTCGATCCGCATCTTGATGACAAATATGAGCGTGCCCTGGCGAGCATCGGGGTGAACGCAGCCATGCTGTCTACGGAAGCGGGTCACGCCTAAGGTTTCGCCACAAACATTGCTGATGGGAAAGATTTCGATTGGAACGGAATAGTCCCCTCTACGTTGTCTCGATGTAAAAGGCATCTCGCCGACAACAAGAGGAGACTTCAAGATGGGTAGCACGGGCGATAAGATTTCCGGCAAAGCCAATGAAGCTGCTGGTAAGGTCAAGCAAGCCGTAGGTAAAGCTACTGGTGACGATTCCATGCGCGCCAAGGGCGCTGTACAGGAAGCGAAAGGCAAGACCCAGAGCACTGTCGGCAAAGGCAAGGAAAAATTGAAGGACGCGGTCGATCGCGTCTAACGAGATAACAGGGCTCGTCTGCATCAGGCGAGCCCTTGTTTTTGAAAATTAGACAATCACAATCAGTGTAGTGATGGCAAGCTTCTGACCGCCTTGGGTCGTCAACGCTTGCTGCTTAGCGGGCGATCGGGAGCCTTATGCGGCTATTTTCCTGTGGTAGTTGCGATCACGTCGTGCATTTCGACAATCGCCAATGTGTTAGATGTGCGCATCGGCTTGGCTTTTTGCCCAATGACCTAAACATGTATGCTCTGGAAGCTGTCGACGAAGGCACGTGGCATACAGTTCGGCGAGACCGGAAGGCCGTTCGCTTCTGTGGCAACGCAGGTTTGGACATCTGCAACTGGCTCATAGAAGCTGATGAGACAGAAACGCTGTGCATCGCCTGCCGTCACAATCGCCTCGTTCCCAATACTGACACGTCTGAGGGAGTAGAGCGGTGGCGGCGCATCAGTCAGGCGCAGCGGCATCTTTTTTATTCGCTTCTTAGGTTGCAATTGCCGCATCCTACCCGGACTGAAGATCCAGAAGGTGGCCTCGTCTTTGACTTTCTGGAAGATAAGGTCGAGGCCGACGGGACGGTGGTTCCAGCCATGACGGGTCATGATGAGGGCGTTATTGCCATCAGAGCTGCCGAAGCCGACGATGCGACGCGTGAGCAGATCCGAACGCAGATGAACGAGCCGTATCGTACGCTCCTTGGACATTTCCGGCACGAAACTGGCCATTTCATCTGGAACAAGCTTGTTCGCGACCAAGGTGGTCTCGACACGTTCCGATCGGTCTTTGGCGATGAGCGTCAGGATTATGCTGCGGCTCTTCAGGCCAATTACGCAAACGGACCAAGGCCCGACTGGCAAAACAGCTTCATCAGTTCCTATGCCTCGGTTCACCCTTGGGAAGACTTTGCGGAGTGTTTTGCGCATTATCTGCACATCGTGGATACGCTAGAGACCGCGCGTTCCTTCGGCCTCGTGGTTGACCCACGTGGACATGAAGAGATTGCCGCGGAAGTGGACTTCGCGCCATATCGGGCGAAAAGCGCAACTCAGCTTGTGGAAGCATGGGTGCCGCTGAGCGTTGCCATCAATGCGATCCAGCGCAGCATGGGCCAGCCCGATTCTTATCCCTTTGTGCTGTCGCCGCCTGTCGTCGAAAAGCTCGATTATCTGCATCGGCTTTTGCACGGACAGGCCGACAAAGGTGCCCGCGCTGCGGCATGAAATAGTTACGCCCGCTTTGTCAGAGGGAAACGCTCTTTCAGAAGCCGCAATACGGCGTCGGATGCCATCGGCGGACCGAACAAGAAGCTTTGCCCGTAAGGGCATCCAACCTTTGCAAGCTCCACCGCGTCCTCGTCTGACTCGATTCCTTCCGCAATAACCTTCATGTCGAGTTCACGCGCCATGGAAACGACCCATTTCAACACCGTCGCCTTCTTATCACTGGTGTCGCGGACCACGCTCTTATCGAGCTTTAGCGTGTCGAATGGGAAGCGGGTTAGGTAGGCGAGGGCGGAATGCCCCGAGCCGAAGTCGTCCAGCGCCAAACCGAGCCCTGCGTCTTTGAGCTTCGTCAAAACAAGCCGGGCTTGCTCGGGATTTTCCATCACCATACTTTCGGTCAGCTCAAGTTTCAGCCGTTGCGGATTACAATGAGTCTTTGCCAGGATTGAGCGAATGTCTTCGTAAAGTTCGTTATTGAGAAGCTGGACACTCGGAAGATTGATCGACATGAAAATCGGCAGATCGCCAGTCTGATTTTGCCACATCATGAGGTCATGCGTCGCCTGTTCCAGAACGAACAGGCCAAGTTGGCCAATGCAATCAGAGGCTTCTGCAATCGGAACGAAGTCAGAGGGCGACATGGTTCCGCGTCTTGGATGCTCCCAACGGACCAAAGCTTCGAAACCGGCGATTTCGGCATCGTCGAGCCGCACGATCGGTTGATAGATCATCGTCAGCTCACGCCGCTCGACAGCCCGGCGCAAATCAGACTCCAGTTGAAGGCGATCAGCACCAAAATCGCGGAAAGCCGGACGAAACGGCTCGACCCGGCTCCCGCCGGCGCGCTTGGCGCGATACATCGCAAGTTCGGCGTCGCTCACCATGCTCGAGGCGTTTTCCTGCTGATCGACAAATGACGTCAATCCGATGGATGCCGTCAGCATGATTTCCCTGTTTGCGAAATGGATAGGGACCATGATCGCCTTGCTCACCGCATCGGCAAAATCAGCAACCTTCACAGGATCGCGCTCGGACACAAGGATCAAACCGAATTGATCGCCTGCCAAACGGGCGAGCGTATCCGGCGCTTTCAACAGACGACGCAGGCGCCGCGTCAGAGCAATAAGAATATTGTCTCCAGCCGCAATGCCGAGGGTATCATTAACGAGCTTGTAGCGATCAATGTCGATCACCATGACAGTCGGCTTTAGAGCATCATTGGTCGGCGCGACTGCCAAGACGGACTGCAGGCGGTCGATGAAGAGCTGCCGGTTGGGCAGACCCGTCAAATTGTCATGAAGCGCGTCATGCAGCAGTCTTTCAACCGAGTTCTTCTGCTCGGTGATGTCGACGACCGTTCCAACGCAGCGAATGATTTCGCCGTTCGAGCCGAGGACGGGGCGCGCACGGATGAGCAGCCAATGGAAATGCCCGTCTTCCGCCCTGATGCGAAATTCGTGATTGAGGCGACCGCGTCGATGCTCCAGAAGGACATCCAAGGTCGCCTTGAACCGGTCGCGATCGTCAGGATGAAGTCGCGGCAGCCAGTTACGTGCCGCCCCGTGCATGGTTCCTGCACCAAGACCGAGCTTCACGGAAAGATCCGGAATGGTAACGATCCTGTCTCGCGCGACATCCCAATCCCATACCATGTCGCCGGAACCCGTGAGTGCAAGCGATTGGCGCTCTAGATCAGAAAAGAGGCCTTGCTGGAATGCGCCGCCGGCAAAGGCGTGCTGCATGACGGTAAAGCCAAGCAGAAGCACGATGAGAACGAGGCCGCCGCCCAGGGCTGGCTGAATGATGTCATTGTCCAGACGGCCGGTGATCGTCAGCCACCCGCCAAAGATCCAGACAAGGATCAACGCCCATGTCGGGATGAGAAGGATGGCGCGGTCGTAGCGGTTAAGACCAAGATAGACAATCAGGATCAGGCCTATCGTTGCCGTTAAGGCGAAGGAGAGACGCGCAACGCCGGCGGCGATCGAGGGATCGTAGATTGCGACCCCGAAAAGAAGCGCAAGGCCCAGCACCCATGCCAAGGTCGCGTAGCCGAGATGCGCGTGCCAGCGATTGAGGTTGAGATAGGCAAATAGGAAGATCACGAAACTCGAGGCAAGCGCAACTTCGACGCAGGCGCGCCATATTCGTTGATCGGCGGAGGCAACATTGATCAACTTGCCGATAAAGCCGAAGTCCACGCAGATATAGGCCAGCACCGCCCAAGCCAGTGCAGCAGTTGCCGGCAGCATGGACGTTCCTTTGACCACGAAAAGAATGGTCAAGAACACGGCGAGCAGGCCAGCGATACCAAGGACGATCCCGCGATAAAGCGTGAATGAGTTGATCGTGTCCTTATAAGCGTCCGGTTCCCAGAGGTAGATCTGGGGAAGATCAGGCGTTGCAAGCTCGGCAACAAAGGTAATTACAGCACCTGGATTCAAGGTGATGCGAAAGACATCGGCATCATCGCTTGGTTGTCGGTCGAGGGCAAAGCCTTCGCTCGGCGTGATTGCAATGATCCGTTGAGAGCCAAGGTCTGGCCAGAATAGTTTGGAATTGACCAAACGGAAATGCGGCGCAACGATCACGCGCTCAATCTGTTCTTCAGATGTGTTTGCAAGAGCAAAAACGGCCCAATCGCCCTGATGATTTTCCGAGCTGGCCCGCACCTCGATCCGCCGCCGAATTCCGTCGGCACCCGCTGCGGTCGAAACCTGAAACGCCTCGCCCTGGTTCACGTAAATTTCCGTCGTAGGGGTGAGATCGAGCGCCGTATCGTCTCGTGAGATCTTGACGGGCTCTGCAGCATTTGCGCTCGCAGCCGCGAAGGTGAACACCACCGAAAACAGCAGGCACGCCATGACAGCAGTCAATAAATCGACCGGCGAGTGGCGAAGCTTGCGGGGAGTGTTCATAGGCTAAAGCTTTTCCTGTGATGCGTGTCAGAAGCAAGCAACGAGAACATGATATGGTCCTGCCACTGACCGTTTATTTTCAAGTAGCCGCGCAAATATCCCTCTCGCTGAAAGCCCGCTTTCTCGAGCAGACGCACGCTTCTTGCATTGTCTGGAATACAAGCTGCTTCAATACGGTGCAACTCGAGCTCGTTGAAGATGTATGGAATTGCCAATTGAAGTGCGGCGAACATATGGCCTTGGCCCGCATGGCTTTCCCCCATCCAGTAGCCGATCATACAGCTTTGGGCCGCTCCGCGCCGGATATAGCCTATGGTGAGACCGCCAAGTAGCGACATCTTTTCGCGGTGGAAAAGCAACAAAGGCACGGCCTGGCCAGAGGCAAATTCCTGTTTACCGCGGATCACGCGCGCGCGAAATGCGCTTTCAGACAATTCATCGGAGCGCCAGATCGGCTCCCATGGCTCCAGGAAGCGACGGCTGGCAGCTCGAAGCTTGTACCATTGGTTAAAATCCTGATAGCGCGGAAGACGCAAAAGGTAGCGGTCGTCGGCAATTTCAACCATGTCATTATGCCGAGACAGGAACCGAAACATCGATTTAGGCATCGATCACTCCGGATCGCGAAACGTCTGGGAAGCTACAAGAAACCTACAAGCTGGCTTGCCGGCCCTGTTGCTGCGGTGAGGAAAGCGAGGCCGCGATATCTTCCATAGGAGCAAGATGCTGAAGCGGTCCAATGGCCGAAAGCGTGGGTGCGGTATCGAAGAACAGTCGTCCCGCCAGATCGGTCAGTCGTTCCACCGTGATGCCTTCCAGCCGCTCCATCATCTCGACATTCGAAATCGGACGGCCGTAGAGCATCATTTGTCTTGCGACCTGACCTGCGCGAGCCGCCGGGCTTTCCTGTCCCATCAAAAGCTGGGAGCGGATCTGCGCCCTTGCACGAACCACCTCTTTGTTATCGATGTGCTCAGCGCTCTTGTGCAGTTCGTCAATGATGACTGGCACGAGCTCAGGAAGGTTTTCCCCACCTGTCGCGGCATGAATGCCAAAGATGCCGGTATCGGAAAAGCCCCAGTGAAAGGCGTAGATCGAATAGCACAACCCGCGGATTTCGCGCACTTCCTGAAACAGCCTTGAGGACATGCCGCCGCCAAGGACATTGGCTAGAATTTGCGAACAGTAGAAGTCACGCGCGTGATAGGCTTTTCCTTCAAAGCCCAGAAGGATCTGCGCGTCCATCAAATCGCGGGGCTCGCGCACATTGCCGCCAATATAGCGCGCGGCCTCCAGAACCGGTGCCGCTGTCGGCTGTGTCGGAAGAGATGCAAAACGCTCTTCGACCATCCGCACGAAACTTTCGTGCTCGACTGCGCCGGTCGCCACCACAAACATGCGATCGGTCGTGTAATTGCGCCCAAGATAGGCACGGATTTGTGGGGGCGAGAAGGACAGAACCGTTTCGGGCGTGCCGAGGATTGGCCGTCCGAGCGTCTGATTGCTAAACGCCGTTTCCGAAAATCGATCGAAAACGACATCGTCAGGCATATCGCTGGCGGCATTGATTTCTTGAAGGATAACCTGCTTTTCGCGCTCAAGCTCGTCCTCATCAAACGCCGATTCCGTCAAGATATCCGCGAGAATATCAACAGCGAGAGGGACGTCGTCCTTTAGAACGCGTGCATAATATGAGGTCGTTTCTGTCGAGGTTGCCGCGTTGACTTCACCGCCAACATCTTCGATTTGTTCGGCGATATCGCGTGCGGATCGGCGCGCCGTGCCCTTGAACGCCATATGTTCGAGCAGATGGGCAATTCCGTGTTCATTTTCCGTCTCGTTTCGCGAGCCGGACTTGATCCAAACACCGAGTGCAGCGCTTTCAAGATGCGGCATGGTCTCGGTGACTACTGTCAGCCCGGATTTTAGCCGGGTGCACTCAACTGTCATAGGCCTTCTTTCCTCGCTTGAGGTTATATCCGGGCGTGCTTGTCGACAAATCCCTCGACCGCGCTCAGCTCAGGATCGATAACCTCGAAGCGTTCCTCCTTAAGCATCAGATCAGCAAGCCACGTCGGAAGCGCCGGGTCAATACCGGACGCAGATTTTACCGCGGCGGGAAATTTGGCGGGGTGGGCCGTCGCAAGGGTGATCATCGGAGCTGTCGGCTTTTCGTATTGCGCGGCAACGAAATGGCCGATCGCTGAATGGGGATCGAGAAGATAGCCCGTCCGCGAAAAAACAGTCTCTATCGTTGCTCGTACGTCCGCTTCACTCGCCTTGCCGGCCTCAAACTCGCGGCGCATTGCCTCCAATGCCGCTCCGCCGATTTCAAAGCCGCCGGACTGTTTCAGGCTTTCCATCGCAGCCTTGACCTTGGAGGCATCGCGATGATTGGCCTCGAACAAAAGACGCTCGAAGTTCGAGGAGATCTGGATATCCATCGAGGGGGAGGTTGTGGCGTGAACGCCCATCATCTCATACCGCCCCGTCTTGAAAGCGCGGGGCAATATGTCGTTTTCATTGCTGGCAATCACCAGCTTCTCGATCGGCAGCCCCATGCGCTTTGCGCCATAGCCGGCAAAAATGTCGCCGAAATTGCCCGTCGGCACGGTGAAAGAAACAGCGCGATCCGGCGCTCCGAGCGCCAAGGCGCTGGTAAAATAATAAACGATCTGAGCCATGATCCTGGCCCAGTTGATCGAATTGACACCTGAGAGGTTAACCCGATCGCGGAACTCGCCGTGATTGAACATGGCTTTGACGAGGTTTTGGCAGTCGTCGAAGTTCCCGTTGACGGCAAGGGCATGAACATTGGCGGCCGTCGACGTTGTCATCTGTCGCTGCTGAACAGGCGACACTTTGCCATGGGGGAAAAGAATAAAGATATCTGTGCGCTCACGCCCGGCAAACGCGTCGATTGCCGCGCCGCCCGTATCCCCGGATGTCGCACCGACGATGGTTGCACGGCTGCCTCTCTGCTCTAAAGCATAATCCATCAGCCGCGCCAGAAGCTGCATCGCCACATCCTTGAAGGCGAGCGTCGTGCCATGGAAGAGTTCACACAGAAAGCTGTTTGCGCCTGTTTGAACAAGCGGAGCGACGGCCGGATGGCGGAACGTCGCATAGGCTTCCTCGATCATGCCACGGAATGTCTCAGGTGCAATCTCCCCGTTGGTGAACGGCAGAAGAACTGCATAAGCAACGTCCTGATAGGATTTTCCTCGCAAGGCACGGATTTCTTCTTTCGAGAATTGCGGCCATGCACGCGGCACGTAAAGACCGCCGTCACGCGCCAAGCCAGCCAGCAACACGTCACAAAAACCGAGGGAAGGGGCCTCTCCGCGGGTCGAGATGTAATCCAATGTCATCATCCTTGCTCACCGGCGCCGAAGCCGGCAGGGAATGGCAGCCTTAAATCTCTTTGAAAACAGGCGCCACCCAATCGATTTTTGTCAGCGTCGCTGATATAGACCATCCACAATTGTCACGAAAGGGCCTAGATCGACTGACACAGGGCCTTGATAACATTGTTTATAAGAGGGGTGGAATCGTGCTCGGCAATGTCTCGCGTTTCGTCGTATGCGCTTCGGCTGCAATCCTGCTTGCAAGCTGCAGTTCGACCGGTACGGGCAATTCGGGTTATTTCTCCTCCGGCATTGGTGGCTTGGGCAATGGGCAAAATGGGGCCGGCAAGTCGGACCCTTCGTCGCATATCACGCCCATGATATCGTCATCGGGCGATGCTGGTCAGCCGGCAGGCACTGCGAAGACTGCGTCCGGCACGACCCAGCGCGTTGTGCAAGGGGCCTGCCCGCAGATCTTTATGAAGGATGCCGAAGCCATCTATCGCGTCTACGCCAAGGGCGGAAAAAAGGACGATCCGCAACAGGTCAGCTTGCAAGCCTCGATCGGCAATTACACACGCCAATGCACGACAGACGACCAAAACTTGACGATGACGGTCGTCGCTCAGCTGCGCCTCGTGGCCGGACCGATGGGCTACAGCGGTTCTGTCAATCTGCCGATCCGTATCACAGTCGAAGACGAAACGAGCACCTATTACTCGGAAGTAACAAACTTCGCGGCAGAACTGCCACCCGGCCAGGGCAGTGCACAGGTGCTGTTCCGCAAGGATGGAATCAAGCTGCCGTTGGGTTCGGGCGCGCTCGTGCGCGTCAATGTCGGCTTTGACCAAGGCGCGCCAGCCAAGACCAAAACGAAAAAGAAGAAGTAGCGGATGAGAGGTTAGGGCGCTCTCTGTTCAACAAACGCGTCCAATCGGGTCAGAGACATCGTGCTCGATGCACGCGGCTGTGCTCAGATTGAGCCAGCTGAGCACGACCTCTACCCTTAGAACTCTTTCAGCGTCATGGCGAATCAGAATGGCTTTGCGCCTGCAAGCAGCACGATGACGATCGTGAAGGCCGTAATGATCAGCAGCAGGATCGGCGATAGCTTTCGGACTTTTACATCGGCGCCTTCTGAGGCTTTCCTTAATTTTCCAGACAGGAAGCCGTGCAAACCCGAGAGAAGGATCACGAAAACAAGCTTCAAAGACAACCAGCCGCTGGCAAACCAATGATACCAAACAGCCATCGTGATGCCGGCAGCCCAGACGATGATCATCGCCGGGTTTAGGACGAAAAGGTTGACGCGCCGGAAGTTGGCCAATTGCTGCTTCGAGCCGTGGCTCAGCATGAGGACAGTTGCGATAAGGCCGCAAATCCAGACGATGACCGCAACGATATGGACGGCTTTCACAATATCGTACATCATCTCTTCCCTGCTGCCATTGCCGCTCAAGCGGCGCGCACCTAGCTAAAAACCAATAGATGTTGCGCTGAGATGGATGTCAACTGAGCGGAACGAAATGCATGAGGTTCAAGCTGACAGCGCCCGTCACGCCGCCAGCTGATAAT
This sequence comes from Oryzifoliimicrobium ureilyticum, assembly GCF_037199735.1. Lineage (NCBI taxonomy): Bacteria > Pseudomonadati > Pseudomonadota > Alphaproteobacteria > Hyphomicrobiales > Rhizobiaceae > Oryzifoliimicrobium > Oryzifoliimicrobium ureilyticum. The sequence goes on from NZ_JBBBVQ010000001.1 coordinate 352,810, forward strand.
CAAGTTGTGACGTCGTCACGCCTTCGCTAAATTTAAAGCACGCCTTCCCATTCCGCCATTGCGGCGACAACGCCGGGCAGATCGAACATGCGTGCGATAACCGTTTCGGCGCCTGCATCCGTCAGCCGATCAGCGTGGGTGGCGTAGGTGTGGGATGCGCCTGTAAAGCCGATGACGCGCATTCCGGCCGCGCGCGCTGCGTGGACGCCATGCACTGAATCTTCCACCACAATCACCTGGTCGGGGGAAACCCCCATTTGCTTGGCACCGTGCAGAAAGATATCTGGCTTTGGCTTTACACGATCTGCCCCCAGATCTTTTGCCGAAAAGATATGCGGTGCGAAAAGCTTCTTGAGCCCCGTTTTGCCGAGCATCATATCGAGGCGCTTGCCGCTGGAATTCGAGCAGATGCAACGCTTCATGTCGAGGCGAGCAACAGCACTTTCAACGCCTGCAATAGCCTTGACGTCCTGTTCCAGCTTGATGTCCAGAAGCTTTTCGGATTTGTCGAGCAGAGAGGCAGAAAGGGGAATGCTTGCTTCTTTTTCCACCTGAAACAGAATGTTCTGCCACGTCATGCCCGCAAAGCGCGCGCCCATCTCTTCAACGCTGATCGTATAGCCCGCTTCCGTCAGAAGAGCGGCTTCAACTTCTGCCGCTATGATTTCAGAATCGACCAGGACGCCGTCGCAGTCGAAGATGATGAGTTGAAAGCCAGCCATGAAATCCATCGTCCGTAGGTGCGCATGCCCTTCAGGTAAGGCGCTTTGGCGCAATGACATGCAAGGGGAGTTAAAGCTGCGTACGTCAAGCAGCAGGTGGCGTGAGCCATACACGACCTGCATGGGAAGCTCAACCGTTCCCGCCGTATATCGCCTTCATTCTAGCCTCCGACAGGCAAGGAGCCCTTTTGGATGAGTGCTTTGGAACCTTGGCCATCTCGCGAGGTTAGCGATGCCTACGAGGAGAAATTAATATGGCAGAAACATCTGAAGTGCGGTCCATCTTCGTTACTGGTATCAAAAATGCGCATGCGATGGAAAATCAGGCCCTTTCCATCATCAAGCCACAGCTTTCCCGGATCGAAAACTATCCGGAGGTGGCCGCCAAGCTGGAGCAGCATTATCGGGAGACCGAAGGCCAGGTCCGGCGTTTGGAGGAAGTTCTTGATGGTCTGGCCGAAGATCGCTCGGCTCTCAAAGATATGGCTCTGTCGCTCACCGGTTCCATGGCAGCTCTCGGCCACACAGTTGCAGGTGATGAGATCCTGAAGAATTCCTTCGCGAATTTTGCCTTCGAAAATTTTGAAATCGCGGCTTATAAATCGCTGATATCAGTGGGCGAACATGGCGGATTTTCGAGCTTTACATCGGCTTTAAGCGCAAATCTTGAGGAAGAGCTTGCTATGGCACGCTGGCTTGACGACAATCTCAAGAGCGTCACAATGAAATTTGTCTCTCTCAGAGAAGCGGGACAGACCGCTAAAGTCTGAAACTGGCGTTTCGCTGTAAAGTCGCGACGTCGAACCCGCTCTATGGCGGGTTTTACGCGTTTAAGGGCTTCATCAGTTAGGAGCCGAGGCCGCCAAACAGAAGCGAACGTGACCGCTCACGCTATTTCTGGACAAAAAGTCTGCCGCCTTCAGTCTTTGGTAACCAAGATGGGTAACCATAACAGGACGTAAAAGCGTAATGCGTAACAGCGAGTATCTTGTATGGCGTCAGTTTTCCCGCTTGCCGACCTGAAGACCTGCGCGAGGTCGGATATCTGGCTCGACACAATCATCAAAGGCGATTGTGTCGCTGCTCTCGAAGCCCTTCCGACCAATTCTGTCGACGTTATTTTTGCCGATCCGCCTTATAATCTGCAATTGGGTGGCGCCTTGCATCGTCCTGACCAGTCACTTGTTGATGCGGTTGATGACGAATGGGATCAATTTGCCTCTTTCCAGGCCTATGACGCATTTACCCGCGCATGGCTCCTTGCCTGCAGACGCGTTTTGAAGCCGACCGGCACCATCTGGGTTATCGGTTCTTATCACAACATATTTCGCGTTGGCGCGACTTTGCAGGATTTGAATTTCTGGATCCTCAACGATATCGTCTGGCGTAAAACCAATCCGATGCCGAACTTTAAAGGCAGGCGGTTCCAGAACGCTCATGAAACCATGATTTGGGCGAGCCCGGATGCGAAAGCAAAAGGTTATACCTTCAACTACGATGCAATGAAGGCTGCCAATGACGATGTTCAGATGCGCTCCGATTGGCTTTTCCCGATTTGCGCGGGTGCAGAGCGGCTGAAGGGAGATGATGGCAAGAAGCTTCATCCGACTCAGAAGCCGGAAGCGCTCCTGGCACGCATCATCATGTCCTCGTCAAAGCCGGGAGACGTGATCCTTGATCCGTTCTTCGGATCCGGCACAACCGGCGCTGTTGCGAAAAAGCTGGGCCGTCATTTCGTCGGTATCGAGCGGGAGCAAGATTATATCGACGCTGCCGCCCAACGTATTGCCGAGGTGCAGCCGCTCGGACGGGCAGAGCTGACCGTGCTTACCGGCAAAAAAGCGGAGGTCCGAGTAGCTTTCCTTACTTTGGTGGAAAGCGGGCTGGTCAAACCAGGCCAGGTTCTGACGGATGCCAAGCGCCGTTACAGCGCAATCGTTCGCGCCGACGGCACACTCGCGGCTGGTGGCGAAGCCGGCTCTATTCACCGCGTTGGCGCCCGCCTTCAAGGTCTCGATGCATGCAATGGCTGGACGTTCTGGCACTTCGACGATGGAGAGACCCTGCGTCCGATCGACGATCTGCGGATGATTGTCCGAAGCGATCTCGCACAGGCACAGTAACTGCCATCGCCGGATCGAATGCCTTCCTCCGGTTTCATGTACCTCCAGTTGCGGGGGAGGGTAGCGCGTCCGAAGTCTAAAAGCTTCGGACGCTCTTTTTTATTATATGGCGAATGACTTAAACTGGTTCGCGAGACGAAAAGCTCGCGAGTAAACATCAGTCTGCACCTCGATGCTGAATCACTTTAAAAAGTTCTTCAACCAACTTCTATGCCGTGCGCGGCAAGGTCGTTGCGCAACTTCTGAGGGTCTGTGAAAACAACACCCTTCCAGCCCGCTTTCCTTGCACCTTCGATATTCATGGGCGCGTCATCGATGAAGATCGTCCGCTCCGGATTCAATCCGAAGGCTTTGGCGTGATGATGATAGATTTCGACATCAGGCTTGATAAGCCGGATGTCACCAGAGACCGTCACACCTCGCGGCTTTTGCAGAAATGGGAAGCGCTTCTGTGCCTCGCGAAAGGTGTCTGACGCAAAGTTGGTCAGCATGGTCACGTCGCGACCGTCTTCGATCAGCTTTTCAAGAATGACAACGCTGCTGTCGTATGCGTGGGGAACCATCTCGTGCCAGTAGCGCCGAAACGAGCGGATGTGATCTTCCCGTGTTGGATGAAGCTCAACAAGAAGGCGTTCGGCTTCCTCCCAACTACGCCCACGATCTTGTTCAAGGTTCCATTCGTGGGTGCAGATGTTTTCGAAAAACCACTTGCGCTCATTCTCGTCTGGAATGATGCGAGCGAATGGGAGGTGTGGATCGTAGTGAATAAGCACTTTCCCAATATCGAAGACGATATGATCAATCATGAAGAGACTTTCCTTGCCGTACGAAAGGCCTCTGGAATAGCGGCTGAAATTGCTTTTTTCATCACAGTCGGGAGAGCTGCTCTTTCAAGATTTGTAACCGGCTCCCACCATGCGTCATGAAGGGGCAGCGGCGCAGGCGCATTGAGGCGCCACACCGATAGCCGCAATTCGAAATGCGTAAAGACGTGGATGACGGTTCCTGAGGGCTGCCAAGCGCCTTCGAAAGGAGCTTCTGAAAGATCCACTGTTCCGTCGAGACGGGCGGTCCAGCTTGTGGTGGGCACCTCCGTCATGCCGCCGAGAAGGCCACTGTCGATACGTCGCCGCAGAAGGATGTGCCCGTTATCCGTCACCGCGATGAAGGCCGCGCCCACCCGCACAGGCTTATCTTTTTTTGCTGCCTTGACGGGAAAGCGCTCCGGATCGTCTGTCTTCAAGCCGCGACAGATCTCACGCAGAGGGCATAAGACGCAGCTTGGTCGCTTTGGCGTACAGATCGTTGCGCCGAGATCCATCATCGCCTGAGCGCAATCGCCGGGTCGATCGGACGGCGTCAGCGCCGCAACTTTCTTCTTGATCAGCGGTTTGGCCGCCGGCAAGGGTGTCTCGATCGTATAAAGACGCGTTACAACACGCTCGATATTGCCATCCATCACAGCGGCCGGGCGATTAAAAGCGATGGCCGCGACTGCTGCTGCCGTATAGTCGCCGATACCCGGCAGCTGGCGCAAACCTTCTTCTGTGTCGGGAAACCGTCCGCCGTGATCACGCGCTACAGCTTCAGCACATTTCTTGAGGTTTCTGGCTCGTGCATAATAGCCGAGTCCCGCCCAGGCGGCCATGACATCCTCGACAGGTGCGGCGGCAAGGTCCTCTACCGTCGGCCAACGCGCGAGGAAGTTCGTAAAATATGGTTTTACGGCGCCTACCGTGGTTTGTTGCAGCATTACCTCGGAAAGCCAGACATGATAGGGCTCGGGAAGCACACCATCTTGAGCCATTTGAGGCGTTATACGCCAAGGCAAAATGCGGTGATGCCGGTCGTACCAGGCCAACAACAAAGGAGATATCAGGCCAGGAGCCGGTCCGTCGGGGGGATGTGAAGTCATCGTGCTCTTGCTTATCGGTTCATTCAATAGATGGACGGCAGCCGATAGCGGATCAAGTCGTTTGGGCGCTCCTTTTGTGGAAACTCACTAGGGAAGCCACGTGCTTCATCATCTTGATCAACAACCTCACCCTTATCTTTAAGATGAAGAAAGCGGTTAAACGTGATATTCGCGCTGACATGAACGATCGACGCAAAGGCGAAAAACAGATTGCAGAGCTGGCTAACGGGCTGATTGATCCTGTTTTGGCCCGCCGAGCCGGCATCAATACTGCACTTTTGGGCTCCTGGGACGAAATCGTCGGAGCGGACTTTGCCAATTGCACGCGGCCGGAAAAAATCGCCTGGGCGCGAAGTGCCGAGGATGGAAATTTTAAGCCCGGCGTTTTGACCATTGCCTGCGAAGGAGCCCGAGCGCTTTTCCTGTCGCATGCGCAGGGCGAATTGATCCAGCGGATCAATAGCTTCTTTGGTTTTGCTGCGGTCCATCAGGTGCGTATCGTGCAAAAGCCGGTATCTCTGGCCGTCAAGCATGCGCGCCCGCCCCAGCCCTTGAAGGGAGAGGCGGCGCTTAAGCTGGAGGATATGATGAAGGGCTTGGAAGACGATCGCTTGAGAAGCGCCGTCAAACGACTCGGAACAGCCGTTTTGGGGAAATCAAAAGGCCGTTGAGGAAAAGAAGGCTCCATCGCCTGACAAGGGTCACAATTCTTTGAAGAATCTTTGCTTTGCCTGCCTTGTCGGCACTCGAATGCCGATATATCGCACTGTACCAGTTATTCTCATTCAAGGGGCGCCAAGAACATGTCCGCAATCCAACTGACGAAACGCCAGCTTCTGGGCGGTATCGCCACGACAACAATCGCATTTGCTGCTGTCAGCAAAGCAGCCGCCGCGGACATTCCAGAATCCGAGGGAACCGTCGACATGAATGCGGCGCTGAAGCCCGGCGTTCTCCCCGACATGGCCTTGGGTCCAGAGAATGCACCGGTCAAGATCATCGAATACATGTCGATGACGTGCCCGCATTGCGCCCATTTCCACAACACGACGTTCGAAGACTTCAAAAAGAAGTACATCGACACCGGCAAGGTGCGCTTCATTATTCGCGAATTCCCATTCGATCCGGCAGCGGCGGCGGCCTTCATGTTGGCGCGCTGCAACCCGCAGAACCCGACAGACCTCAGCACGCCTCAACAATATTTCCCGATGGTTTCCATGTTGTTCAAGCAGCAGGAAACCTGGGCGGCTGCCCAAGACAAGCGTGCCGCGCTGCTTCAAATGTCAAAGCTCGCTGGATTTAGTGAGGAAAGCTTCACGAAGTGCTTGACGAACCAGAAGCTGCTGGATGAAGTGAATGCCACGCGGGAACGGGGCAATAGTGAATTTGGCGTCAACGCGACCCCGACTTTCCTGATCAACGGAAAGCGCTACGCTGGAGATATGTCGCTTGATAGCTTGTCGGCACTTGTCGATAGTCTCATGTAACGGCTTACCCTTCTTAGGAACGGGCGCCAGCAACCTTGCGGTGCCCGTTCCCTTGCATCCGCCGATAGCGCTCGTCGCTTGCGATGCGCCTCCTTGCGTTCATCTCACTGTGATGAGCATGGAGCGGTCGGTATGAAGTTTAATAAGCTTCGCCTTGTTGGCTTCAAATCCTTCGTAGAACCATCCGAATTTATCATCGAAGGGGGTCTGACGGGCGTCGTCGGGCCGAACGGCTGCGGAAAGTCCAATCTCGTTGAGGCTCTTCGCTGGGTCATGGGCGAAAATTCCTATAAGAACATGCGTGCGTCCGGTATGGACGACGTCATCTTTTCGGGTTCGGGAAACCGGCCGGCGCGGAACTCTGCGGAAGTTTCGCTCTATCTCGACAATTCCGACAGAACGGCGCCCGCTGCATTTAACGATAGCGACGAAATCCAGGTAAGCCGTCGTATCGAACGGGAGCATGGCTCGGTCTATCGTATCAATGGCAAAGAAAGCCGGGCTAAGGATGTACAGCTTCTCTTTGCCGATGCTTCGACCGGGGCTCGTTCGCCTTCGATGGTTGGCCAAGGTCGTATTGGTGAGCTGATATCGGCCAAGCCGCAGGCTCGTCGGCAATTGCTTGAGGAAGCGGCGGGCATATCCGGACTGCATTCCCGGCGTCACGAGGCGGAACTGCGGCTGCGTGCTGCCGAAACCAATCTTGAGCGCCTCGATGATGTCACCGCACAGATCGAAAGTCAGATCGAAAGTTTGAAGCGTCAGGCGCGCCAAGCCAACCGCTTCAAGGCTTTATCCGCCGATATTCGTGCGCGCGAAGCGATGCTGCTGCATATTCTTTGGTCCGAAGCCAAGGAAGCGGAATCGGAGGCAGATCGTGCCTTGAACGAAGCAACGGTCCTTGTCGCCGAGAAGGCGCAGGCGCAGATGGAGGCGGCAAAACAGCAGGCGATCGCCAGCCTAAAACTGCCGGAACTACGCGAAGCCGAGGCGCACGCGGCTGCAGGCCTGCAGCGGCTGCAGATCGCCCGTGCCCAATTGGAGGAAGATGCGGGCCGCATTTCCCGCCGTCGCGATGAGCTGACGCGGCGACTGTCTCAATTGAGCGAAGATATACGTCGCGAAGAGCGCCTCGTTGCCGATAATGCCGGTTTCTTGCAGCGTCTCGATGACGAAGAAGCCGAACTGGCGGACGCTATTGCCGATTCGTCGCGTTTGACCGAGGAAACTCGCGACGCGTTGGAGGAAGCCGAAGCACGGCTCGCCCAAAGCGAAGCTCTTCTATCGACCCTGACGGCCGAGCGCGCCGAAGCGGTAGCCAACCGTAGCCAGACCGAGCGCATGCTGCGTGATCTCGCAGAGCGGAAGGTAAAGCTCGATCGCCAGCTGGACGAGGCGAGGCGCGAACGAGCCGCTCTTGATACGAAGATTGCGGAGCTGCCCGATCCTGGCGAGAAGCGTGAAATTCTAGACGCAGCCGAAGCGGCGAGCGAGGATGCGGCTGAACGTCTTGAAAACGCCGAGACGCTGCTCACGGAAGCGCGGGACGCAGAAGTTCAGGCAAGAGCGCCGGTCGAGGATGCGCGCTCGCAATTGAATGCTGCCGAAACCGAGGCACGCACAATTGCGAAAATGCTGGCTGCCGGCGCGGTCGCCGGTGGTTATTCTCCGGTTGCCGATGCGATGACCGTCGAGCGTGGCTATGAAACAGCCCTAGGCGCTGTCTTAGGTGAAGATTTGGATAGTCCGCTTGATCCGGCAGCACCGGCTCATTGGACCGACAATGGTGATGGAGAGAAAGATCCGAGCCTGCCGGAGAGCGTTCCGCCGCTTTTAAGCTATGTTCGTGCCCCAGGTCCGCTCACTAGACGGTTGCGGCAAATCGGTATCATTGCGGATGAAAGCGATGCGATTGGTCTGATGGCCCAGCTGAAAGCCGGTCAGCGGCTTGTGACGCGAGGCGGCGCCGTTTATCGTTGGGATGGTCATGTGACGGGAGCGGACGCGCCGAGCGCCGCCGCCCTTCGCCTGTCACAAAAGAACAGGCTGGCCGAACTTGAAGAAGAGATTGAGGCTGCGCGCCTCGTTCTGGAGGAAGCCGAAGCCGCCTTCACCGCCGCTGCTGGCGCTGTGCGTATTGCAGAAGCATCTCAAAACGAAAGTCGCGAGGCCGTCAGACTTGCCTCGCGCACGCTGATTGAGGCAAGAGATGCGCTGGCCTTGGCCGAACGCGCGTCGGGAGAGCTCCTGCGCCGTCGCGATGTCCTGGATGAAGCGCTCACGGGGCTTTTAAGTCAAATCGACGACCTTCTTTCGCAGGAAGAGGAGGCGCGCGCCAATCTCAACGATCTTGTAGACATTGCCGCGATCGAGGCGCGCTTGCATGAACAGCAAGCTTCGGTCTTCATGGAGCGCGCCGCAGTGGCCGAAGCGCGCGCCAGACATGAAAGTCTTGATCGTGAAAATGCCGCACGTCGGCGGCGCATTGCTGCCATTGATGCGGAGCGACAGAACTGGCGGCAAAGAGCAGAAAATGCTGAGCAACATATCGCCACGCTGCGCGAGCGCGAGGACGAAGCCCGCGAGGAAGTGGCGGAGCTTGATGTCGCTCCTGATGAATTTGAGGAAAAGCGTCGTGCGTTGATGAATGAGCTCCAGAAAATGGAAGCAACGCGCCGCGAGGCTGCCGATCGGCTGGTGAACGCTGAGACCATGCAGCGCGAGGCAGATCACAAGGCTGCCGTCTCTTTATCCGAACTGGCCGACAGTCGCGAGCGGCGCGGACGCGCGGAGGAACGCCTTATGTCGGCTCGAGAGCGGCGGGAGGAAAGCGAAACTCGCATCCGTACCTCGCTCAATGTTCAGGCACACGAGGTTTGGCGGCTCGCGGGAGCGACGCCAGGAGCTACTTTGCCGAACCCGCGCGACATTGAGCGGGAACTAGACCGTTTGAAAATGGAACGCGAAAGACTGGGCGCAGTCAACCTGAGGGCCGACGAGGAGCAGCAGGAGCTGACAGGTCGTCTTCAGATCATGATCCGCGAACGTGACGATGTGATTGACGCAATCCGCAAGTTGCGTGGCGCCATTCAAAGCCTCAATCGCGAGGGCCGCGAAAGGCTGATTGCGGCGTTCGATATCGTCAACGCTCAGTTCAAGCGTCTCTTTACGCATCTTTTCGGTGGAGGGACCGCCGAACTCCAATTGATCGAGTCGGACGATCCGCTGGAAGCGGGGTTGGAGATCCTGGCAAGGCCACCTGGTAAAAAGCCACAGACGATGACGCTTCTATCTGGCGGCGAGCAGGCCCTGACCGCAATGGCCCTGATTTTCGCGGTCTTCCTGACGAATCCAGCGCCGATTTGCGTTCTCGATGAGGTGGATGCACCGCTCGACGACCATAATGTGGAGCGATATTGCAACCTCATGGATGAAATGGCGGCGTCCACGCAGACCCGCTTTATCATCATCACCCACAACCCCATCACAATGGCGCGCATGAATCGCTTGTTCGGCGTGACGATGGCCGAACAAGGTGTCTCCCAACTCGTGTCTGTCGATTTACAAACGGCTGAGCAGCTGCGGGAAAACGTCGCATAAATGCATATGTTCTAAATAAGAATATATGCAAAAAACCCAAAAATGGTGGGTCTCGAAATAAGTCGAGAGCCAACTTCGCCGATGCTTTTCGGCTCTCTTAATGTATAGTGATAACAATCAGATCGGTTGATGAAGGTGGACGTCCCGATCTTTCGCGGGAGGCTTTTGGCGAGCTACCTTGCGAGCTGAACCCCCCGCCCAGTCTCCTGTCTGGACGGAAAAGGCTTTGCGGGAGGCATGTTCGCCCGCAAAGCCTTTTTTATATGGCCATTTGGCAATTGGTCATTGTGCACTGCACCATTTCGCCGCATTCCTCGGTTTTCATTGTCTCCGCTTGGGGTTAAACTGTCCTGGGAGACGGGAAAACGGGGGGAACATGGCGAAGTTGATTTACAGCTTTGGCTTTGGTCGGGCTGAAGGCGGCGCCAAAGATGTCGAGGTTCTTGGCGGGAAAGGCGCGCATCTAGCAGAGATGGCGGGCCTTGGGTTGCCTGTGCCACCCGGCCTGACCGTGACGGCCGATGCCTGTTCCCACTATTACGCAAATGAACGCCGACTCGACGAGGAACTGAAAAAGCAGATCATCAGCGGTATCGCTCTCATCGAGGGCGAAACGGGTCGTCGTTTCGGAGCATCTGAAAAGCCGTTGCTTCTTTCGGTGCGATCGGGTGCGCGCGTGTCGATGCCGGGCATGATGGACACTGTGTTGAACCTTGGCCTCAATGACGAGACTGTGGAGGCGCTCGCAGAAGATTCTAAAGACGCGCGCTTTGCCTGGGACAGTTACCGGCGTTTCATCCAGATGTACGGCGATGTGGTTATGGGTCTCGATCACGAAGCCTTCGAAGAAATTCTGGAGGATGAAAAAGCCCGTCGCGGTTATGAACTCGACACCGAAATGGCTGCAGAGGATTGGCAGGAAGTCGTCGAGGCTTACAAACATTTGCTTGATGAGGAACTCGGTGCAGCTTTTCCGCAGGACCCGCACGCGCAATTATGGGGCGCTGTCGGCGCGGTCTTTTCCAGTTGGATGAACGCACGCGCTATCACGTACAGGCAGCTTCATAATATTCCCGAACATTGGGGAACGGCTGTCAACATTCAGGCTATGGTCTTTGGCAATCTTGGCAATTCATCTGCGACCGGTGTTGCGTTCACCCGCAACCCCTCGACGGGAGAGGCCGCGCTCTACGGCGAATTTCTGGTCAATGCTCAAGGCGAGGATGTCGTCGCTGGCATCCGCACACCCCAATCCATCACCGAACAGGCGCGAATCGATTCGGGCGCGGATCGACCCTCGATGGAAAAACTCATGCCTGATGTATTTGCCGAACTGCGTGCGATCTGCGCGCGGCTCGAAAGCCATTACCGGGACATGCAGGATATCGAATTTACAGTCGAGCGAGGTCGCCTATGGATGCTGCAGACGCGCGCCGCAAAGCGATCGACACGGGCTGCCATGAAAGTTGCGGTGGATATGGTGGAAGAGGGGCTGATAAAGCATGAGGAGGCTGTCTCCAGGATCGATCCGTCAAGCCTTGACCAGCTTTTGCATCCCACGATCGACCCTAGAGTGAATCGTCAGGTCATTGGCCACGGATTGCCGGCCTCGCCGGGCGCGGCGACCGGCGCGATTGTCTTTACTGCGGAGGAAGCAGTTGCTGCGGCTGAGGAGGGGCGAAAAGTCATTCTTTTGCGGGTTGAAACCAGCCCTGAAGATATTCACGGCATGCATGCCGCCGAAGCGATCCTGACCACACGCGGTGGAATGACCAGCCACGCGGCTGTTGTTGCCCGCGGAATGGGAATTCCCTGTGTCGTTGGCGCCGGTACGATGCGCATTGACATTAGAAATGAGCAGTTGATTGGAACTGGCGCAACGCTCAAAAAAGGCGATGTGATTACAATTGATGGTTCTTCCGGACAGGTGCTGAAGGGGGTTGTGCCCATGGTTCAGCCAGAGCTTTCCGGAGATTTTGCCCGGATTATGAAATGGGCGGATGAGATGCGAAGAATGACTGTGCGCACCAATGCGGACACGCCAGCTGATGCCCGTGCCGCGCGCGCCTTTGGAGCTGAAGGCATTGGTCTTTGCCGCACAGAGCATATGTTTTTCGAAGGTGAGCGCATTCATGTAATGCGTGAAATGATTTTGGCCGAGAGCGAGGAAGGACGTCGTCGCTGTCTGGACAAACTCTTGCCGATGCAACGCGACGATTTCGCCGGACTTTTCTGTGTCATGCATGGTCTACCGGTGACCATCCGATTGCTTGATCCGCCGCTCCACGAGTTCCTGCCAAAGACCGACGGGGAAATTGCCGAAGTCGCCTCTGCCATGGGTATGGAAGAAAAGGCCATGCGCGAAAGGCTTGATGCGCTGCATGAGTTCAATCCCATGCTCGGCCACCGAGGCTGTCGTCTGGCGATCTCCTACCCGGAGATTGCAGAAATGCAGGCACGGGCAATCTTTGAAGCAGCCGTCGAAGCAGCGCGCGAGACTGGCGCGCCTGTTGTTCCTGAAATCATGGTGCCCTTGGTCGGGCTACGCTCCGAACTCGATTATATCAAGGCACGTATCGATGCCGTGGCCGAGGCGGTGATGCAAGAGGCAAGCATGGCCATCGACTACCTGATCGGGACCATGATCGAGTTGCCACGCGCCGCTCTTCGCGCTCATGTCATTGCGGAGGCTGCTCAGTTCTTTTCCTTTGGAACCAATGACCTGACGCAGACGACCTTCGGTATCTCGCGCGATGACGCTTCGGCGTTTTTGCCAACTTACCAGAGGAAGGGTATCATCGAACATGATCCCTTCATCTCATTGGATTTCGATGGTGTCGGCGAACTTATCCGAATTGCTGCCGAACGCGGTAGACGAACACGCAATGATATGAAGTTGGGAATTTGCGGCGAACATGGTGGCGATCCAGCTTCGATTCACTTCTGCGAGGAAATTGGCTTGGATTATGTTTCCTGCTCGCCCTTCAGAGTGCCGATTGCAAGACTTGCCGCGGCGCAGGCGGCAATCGTCATGCGAGCGAATTGATCGCTGACCTTCAACCAGACAGCCCGGCTGATAGCCGGTGGTTTCAAACGAAAACAGCCGCCCGAAAGGCGGCTGCGCGGTGCTTCACGAAAGGTACTCAATCTCTAGGCTGCACCGGCTGGATCGCCGATCGGAAGAAGAGCCGGATCAAGGATCGGATCTTCGGGATTCTTCGTATCTCCCTTGTCCTGGACTGGGGTCCGTGGCGGCTTGTCCTGAACGCGATCGGGAATGCCCGGTGTCGAAATAGGCCCAAGTGGTGTTTCGACACCGCCGGGTATTGGAAGCGGATCTCTGTTAGGCATAGCGTGATCTCCCTTTTTGCGAGAACGTTTCCTCGTCATGCCGCGTTTTGCAAGGCGCCGATTTTGACACGGGCGCATCAGTCGCGCGACAATCGTTGAACGAACATCTGCCTTTGCAGACGACAGCTCCGCCGATATGAACCTCGTCACTCCCCGACGGTCGTATATCGTAAACGACGCAGATCGGGCGAGGTTCCGGCTTTTCTTATCAAGACTTGCGCGCTACAGGATCATTCCGAAAAAGCCAAAGCTTCATCAGTGAGAATGACGCTTTGAATTGACGTCTTCGTGACCCGTTTGTCTCTGGTAAAGTTGGCTGCGGTTAGCAGATGAGTCGTTGAAGGAAGGGTATGGCGCTGCGCGATCGATTCTCAAAAAAACTGACTTGCCCCCAATGTGGCAACACCGGCTTTGCGGAAGCTTCGGAAAGTGACGACGCAGGCCGTACTCATCCAGATTTTAAAGTCGACGCACTTCCGCAGGGCTTTTTCGTCCAAAGAACGGCTCGAACCCAGGAAGCATTCATGTTGAAATGCGAATGCGGTCGTAAATTTCCGTTTCGCAGCCGCTTGGAAAGCTCGTCTTTGACGACTTGATAAAGATCAGGATCGCCGAGTTCGCAGTAGCTTCAGATTTTCTCGAACACATCCACAAAGGCATTGGCGAGACGGACGAGCTGCTGACTCTTCGCATCAGGCATTTGGATACGTATGTGGTATCCGCTTTCATCGAGCATTGCCAAGACGACACGCTTGTCATTCTTGGGAGCCGGTATGCGCAGTACCGCTACACGCTGGCAATCTTCTAGCAAACCGCGTGCCGGCAAGTCGAACAACATTTCCCCGCCGGTCTTCTGAGCAGCCTGCCGAACGACTTCCGCAAAGTTTTGTGTCTCGCCGGCGTAGCTATCGAGCGAGAGCTCGAGTTCCAGAAGCTCGAGAGGCAAAAAAGTATCGTCTGCCTTTTGGGGCGAAAGTTGCTTGATGCTCGGCGTGGAGAAAAACTCGGATGCGATCATGATACTTTCTCCCGTATCTTCCTAAGCATAATTACTGCTCTTACCATGGCGTTTTTACGGCTTATTCAGCGACTGGATCTAACCTTGGTGAAGATTCCTTGTTTTCGTTTCTGTTGAAGACAGTTTCATTTTGACGCGACCCGTGCTCTAAGAGGGCGGTTGAGGAGAGATGACTTCTCCCGGCCGGCCCGCGACATACTGACATTCTATGAAAATCCGTTTCGACCGTCCCGTTTCCACTGCTGCACGTCTTTCTCGCAGATGCGGAATCTTTTCCGGTTTGTTGACAGTCGCAGCGCTGCTTGGGCATCGCTTGGCTGGTCTGTCTGCACCGAACATGGCGATCTTGCTCGTAACTGCCGTTGTTGCGGCTGGCCTCACCCTTGTCTTGGCAACTGCCGGACTTCGCAGCCTTTGGGTGACCGGTGCTCGTGGCGGTATCGATTGTCTGGTTGCTTTGGTCTTTGCAGTGCCGGCGCTTGTTTGCGGGAGCTTTGTTGCCGAGCGCTATATCCTCTTCCCAAAGCTTTATGATGTGAGCACGGATATTTCTTCCGCACCTGAGTGGCTCGTCACGCCAGCGGCAGACCAAGGATGGCTGCCGGCGCGAAAGCCGGTAACGGCTCAAGATCGCGAGTTGCAGACGGAAGCCTATCCGGAACTGACTGGCCGTCGATACGACGGTGCTATTGATCGCGTTTTGGATGCGGTCAAAAAGGTTGCTCGATTGCAGGGCATCCACATTGTGAAGTCACAGGGGGACGCGGCACCGGCTGATGATACGCCCCGAGCGCCCATGCGCCCAAAACAAAACGGGGAGGCTGTTCCCGATGCTCCTGAACTGGTCGCCGTCCCAACACCGCGTCCGTTCGACGACGATGTAGCGCAGCTGATCCGCCGAGCAGATGGTGTCGTTCTACAAGGAGAGGCGCGATCGCTTGTTCTTGGTCTCCGCTTTGACGTTGTCATTCGCCTGCACGAGGAGGCAGAAACAACGCTTGTCGACATCCGTGTTGCCTCCCGTTATGGGCCGCACGATCTTGGTTTCAGCAAAACAATCGCGGAAGACTACCTCAAAGCGCTGGATGCCGAACTGTTGGGAATCGCGGGCTCTTAGTTGCTGTAGGCCCGAACCATAATCGCCACACGGTCTTGTCATCAAAGCTCCAAGGCGCGTTTTATAAAACACCAAGCGCCTTCTTGGGACGGAGCAATCGTATCACCTGCACCTAAACCGGCTGGAACTTTGCTTGCAGTGATAAAGGCCCTTCGCAATAGACCAGCCGATCTTGTACGAGCGATTCGAGATGCGCGAGAACTGAAAAAGCCGCTGCCGGATGTAGGTGAGGATCGACATCTGCATACAGCGCGGCAACGATGTCGGCAATAAAGCGGTCGCCAGCCTGCAGCCTTTGAAAAATAGCCTTCTCTCTCATCTGCCGGTGTGCTTTTAGGGCCCGCATGAAGGTACGAGGTTGTTCAATTACGCCTCCATGCCCTGGCAACAGCAGATGATCGTTGCGTAAGATCAATCGGTTGAGGGAGGCCATATAGTCTTTCATCGAGCCGTCAGGCGGGGCCACGACGGTCGTCGACCAAGCCATAACATGGTCGCCGCAAAACAAGATCCCTTGGTCCTCAATCGCAAAGGCAGCATGGTTTGCTGCGTGGCCGGGCGTAAGAACGGTGCGCAGCGCCCATCCATCACCGGTGATGACATCATCGTGGCGAAGCACAACATCCGGTCTGAAATCGAGATCCGAACTTTCGGAAAATTCGTTGATCTCGCCGTTGGAAAGCGGCCGCGAAAGCCTATGCGGGCCCTCCGCCAGAACAAGGGCGCCCGTTTCCTCTTGAAGCCGTCTTGCAAGCGGCGAGTGATCTTTATGTGTGTGCGTGACAAAGATATGGGTGAGTTTACGGCCATCAAGCGCATTCACTATCGCTTTGAGATGATCTTTGTCATCCGGACCGGGGTCGATGAGAGCCACCTGGCGCTCGCCAACGATATAGGTGTTAGTGCCAAGAAATGTAAAGGGGCTGGGGTTTTTCGCGGTTAAGCGCTGAATTCCCGGCCCGATCGGAACGGCAATCCCGTGATTCGGCTCAAACGCGCGATTAAATTTCATGACGTTGCATGCTTCGTTTCAATCTGATCATTTGTCGATAACACTCCGGAAGCTTAAACTCAGCCCACAACGTGCCTGAAAGCAAAGCCTACTCTCAAGTATGATCAGCAGTTCTCT
The DNA here is from genome assembly GCF_037199735.1 of Oryzifoliimicrobium ureilyticum. NCBI lineage: Bacteria > Pseudomonadati > Pseudomonadota > Alphaproteobacteria > Hyphomicrobiales > Rhizobiaceae > Oryzifoliimicrobium > Oryzifoliimicrobium ureilyticum. The sequence continues at coordinate 369,272 of NZ_JBBBVQ010000001.1, forward strand.
TTGCCACAAAATATTTTCGCCATTCAGAACTTATTCGTTGAGAGACGCGTGAAGCTTTGCTAAGCAGGCACCGCTTTGCTTCGGTCCTCGACCGAACGGCATTGGGGCGTAGCCAAGCGGTAAGGCAGCGGTTTTTGGTACCGCCATCCCCTGGTTCGAATCCAGGCGCCCCAGCCATATTTTCTTGTCGGTCGTTCGCATTTGCATCCGCCGTTCAGTTGAAACAGCATTGCCGCCAACGAAGGCTTCCTTAAAGGCACAGAGCCAGTTGTGCTTTTCAAGGTGAGATATGGAACGCTGAGTGTCAACCGGGGATTCGCGATGCGCCGTCTTCCTTACCTGCTCGTTCTACCATTGCTAGGCCCTGCGACCGTGCAGGGCGCGTCGATCAAAGTCACTAATGATACCAGGTGCGCAATCGAGCTGACGGGACAAATCGATGATGGCGACCATGCGAAAGTTGAGCAAATCATTAAAGGCTCAGAGGACAGGGCTAGGATATGCCTAAACAGCGATGGCGGCTCCTTCTCCGAAGGTGTGGAATTCGCCAACAGCTTTATGGAAAATGGTGTCGGGACTATCGTTAGGTCCGGTGACAAGTGTGTAGGGCTTGCGCGATAGCTTTTCTTGGCGGAAGCGGGTGGGGAGACTTTCGCCATGTCTCGCGTCTGGTTGAACTTGGCGCAAGCATTGCATATCGCGCCCCGCCTCCAGCCGGGGCAGCAGACTTCATGCGCAAAATGCTCACGTTGAAGAAAGACCTAAAGGTCTCAGACTGGTTTTTCTTGAATTTCATTATGTCCGCGTCGCAGAAGCCACAAGAAGTAAAAACTATACGAGATCTTGCGCATAGCGGAGCGCGGCTGAGCTACGATATCACGCCTGGGAAGCTTTCTCGCGATCAAATGATGAACGTGTGTCAACTGGCTTTCGATGTCTTTCAAGATATGTTTCAGGATCCGAGCTCGGCTTGGCAGCCAGAGTTTTCAAAGGACGCGAGTGAGGAAAATGTCATCGATTTCTCCCAGCACGTGAAGATGGGAGAAAGCTATATGGATGTGATTTCCAACCGGCACAGTAGCGAATTTCCTGCCGAAACAGCCTCATGCGGATTTGCAAACGGGATAGATGACGGACAGATTTCCATGGAAATTTGGAGCAATGACGTCGGCACAGATGGCAATTGGGAGTCGGCTACAACCATAGCCAAGCTTCGGATTCCTGCTTGGTATGCAGTGGACATAAACACGCCGATCATAAAACTTGCTAAGCAATCCCGCCTGAAAGCTCCTTAGAAGTAGGAGGCGATGTCGCAGAAGGGCGCGGCCAACATTCTGCTCTAGCCGCATCCGCCAATCTTTATGTTGTTTTGACGGAACGCCGCTCCTCATAGCGGCTTCAAGTGCTTCCAACTATGCGCTATGCAGCAAGCAATAGGGTCGGGCGAATTGGAATTTTGCAGATGAATGGCGCGGAGATTGATGGCTTTCTCGATCAAGCTCAAAGCACGTACGAGATCGGTGCTGGAATGTTGCAACAAGCTGTTTCTGTCTCTCAAACTCTGGTAGGGGCGTAGCTTTGTTTGTTGCCGGCAGCACTTTTGGCATCGATGTGCTGCGCTTTGCAGGAAAGGCGATAAAACTTCGGGTCAAGGCTGGTGGGGAGGATGTGATTCCTGCTGGAACACAGGTAGGTTTTCTTCGTCCCGGGCGTCGTCCCGAAATTGTGTCGAGGTCGCCATACCGCCGCTCTCAAAACGAGGTCGTTCTCTATTGCTGGGTGCCGAGAGGCGCAACGCATGTTGGCCTCGTTGATCGAAACGGAGCCCCCGTTATCTCGCCGAACGTAAGCTTTCGCTGTCGTTCACTTTCAATCGTGGAAATCGCGCTCACCGCAGCGGTCAAGCGGCCTTGCAAGTTGCTTTCCATCATGACGACCATCCGTCATGGGAATAGCCGTGGAACTGACTATAGGTTTGGGCGGCTTACGGATGAGCTCAACGCTTTATCTTATCCTAAGTGGACTAAGTCTGTTGCAGAAAGCTTTCATCCTCCACCAGATCATCCCCCGTTATCTGTTATTGTGACGATCAATCAAGGTAAAGCCTCGGATCTGCGCGTTACAAAAGCATCCCTCGCAAAGCAAAGCTTCACGCGATTTCGAGAAGTCGATGAAGAAACCTTTGGACGTTCAATCGAATCTCCCACGAGCAAAAACCTTCTCTGGATCAGGCTCGCTGCCGGAGATCGTCTTGCGCCAGATGCCTTGGCCTCGATGGTTTCGCCCTTTGCGAACCCCGACGTCGCCGCTGTTTATAGCGATGAAGACCGGCGTGGTGTAGGTGGCTTGAATCGGTGTAAGCCTGATTTCAAGCCTGCCTGGGATCCTCTGCTGGCGCAATCGGGCTGGCTTAGTCTTGAGGCAGCAATGTTCCGCGTCTCCATGCTGCCTGATAAGGAAGGTGTTAGGAGAAGAACAGCGGCTGAACTGCTTCTTGACATCCATGCGCGTGGAACTGGGAGTATCCTCCACATTCCGCGTATCCTCTTGCATCGCATCAAGCGCAGAGCGGATCCAATCGCTGCTAAAAAGCCGGCAATCAGACTGAAAGACGCAAGCGCAAGCATCATCATTCCGACGCGCGATCGCGTCGACCTCCTCAAGCCCTGCCTTGATGGTTTGTTCTCGCGCACCATGGGAGTGACGCTCGATATCATCATCGTCGACAATGGCAGTGTTGAGCCAGCCACGATCGAGTATCTCAAAGGTCTTAAAATATCTGGCGTTGCGCGCGTCATTGAGGCGGGCGGCCCCTTCAATTTTTCGCGTTTGTGCAACAAGGGTGTCGCCTCAGCACGCTTTGAGCAAATCCTGCTTCTCAACAACGACGTTGAGCCGATCAACGAGGATTGGCTTTTGCAGATGCTTCAGGAACTGGAAGATCCCCTCGTTGGGGCCGTCGGGGCCTATCTGCTTTTCCCGGATGGTCTAGTTCAACATGCAGGCGTCCTGCTGGGCGCCGGTTCCGTCGCCCGCCACCGCTTTCATTTCATTCATCCTCGGTCCCGACAGCACAGAGATCTGCTTCAGCACAGGCGGCTAACATCCGCGGTGACCGCCGCATGTCTTCTGACGCGCAAGTCGTTATGGGATCGCATTGGCGGGATGGATGAAGAAAGCCTGACCGTTGCGTTTAACGATGTCGATTACTGTCTTAAGCTCGGGGCGATCAAGAAGACGATCGTCTGGACCCCGTTTGCAAAGCTATGGCACAAGGAATCCGTATCGCGGGGTAAGGACGATACGGACGCCAAGCTGCAACGGTTCGCGGAAGAAGAGCGGATTATGTATGAGCGCTGGGGTGCTATTCTTGCGCGTGATCCTTTCTTCAATCCCAATCAGTCGCTGCTTGCCGAAGAAGATGTCTTGCGAACGCCGCCTTATTCGACAGATGCGCGAAACGCAGATTGGTCGTCCGACCTCATCTTCGGACTGAAAGACGAGTAAAAAAATGCCAAACCCTTATTGAGGGCGCGGCTGCGCTAAAAGCGAGGAAAAAGAGGCACCGGATTTGCCGCCATACGCTGAACAAGACGTCTCGTGGCCAACGCGGCTTCAAGACGTTTGCTCCTGTTATCAACCAAATCGAGAATGGTCCCTATCCATCTGCTTTCCTCGTTCGGAAGTAGCAGTTCTCCAGGTTCAGCAATGGTGGCATAGGCTGGTGAAGCGGAAAAAATTCCGGCAGCGCCGAAGCGGGCAGTCTCGATCTTCTTCGTGGGGGAGCGGCAGTCGTTCACAAGGGATGCAAGAAGGGGAACGAGCATAATATCGAGCTGCCGTCTCCCGCTCTCTGCCAGATAGTCCGGCCAAGACAACGGCTTCTTGATCGTTACGCGCTCTAAATCCTTCCAATAGTCCGCGGCGCGACGCGCGGCAAAGACTTCGAAATCAACATTGTCGCGCGCTTGCAAAACGGCCTTCACAATCGGCTGAAGAAAGCGATGCTCTGCAAGATGGATCGCTGTTGCGTGATAGGCAATGGTAATGCGCCGATCGGTCGAGCCACTAAAAACGGCATTGCCGATCATGTCTGCCGGCGGAAGAGGGGGGAGGACGCGGCAATGGTTCATACCAATTCGAGCTGCCAAAATTGGCGTGGAAGCCCAGATGAGATCAAGATGGCGATTGAGCTTGTAAAGCGGGAGGAGAGCCCTCTTAATGAGTGCTAAGCGATAGCGCAAACTTGCATCTTCGCTGACCACAGTCGCTGCAATATCGTCATCCAAGAAGAGACCTACACCGCTGAGCTTACGGTCGTTTTGCGTCAGCCAATGTGTCACCTTCCGATTGGCGTAGCGGCAGATAACGACAAAGGCACCGCGGGCATCGAGCTTTTCCGGGTCGAAAGACTTGATATCGACGATCTCGTAAGGTGGCGCGTCGGGCGCACTCAAGCGTGCAGCAAAATAATAATCAAATGTTGGATTTGGAAGTCGTGCGAAACAGATAATGCGCTCAACTGCCTTTGGATCGCGGATCTCAGATTGAGGCTTTAAATGCGGGTGCGGCAGAAATCTCGCCAGTCGCTCCATCACCTTCATACTATAATTCCAGAGGCGCGACAAAATGCAGTTCGGCTGGTCGGAGTGGAGTGATTCGAACACTCGACCCCCACGTCCCGAACGTGGTGCGCTACCAGACTGCGCTACACTCCGTGACCAGCGGGCGTTTCTATAGACCGGGTCCTTTTCGGGTGCAAGCTCTAAAACTCAGGAATCATTCGAAATTGACTGCCGGTCAGGCGCTCATTTGAAGCAAAATGCCACACTTCATCCAAATTTTGGCGGCGGCCTCTCAGAGTGATTTTCTTTTGGATGCTTTGCGAGTAAAGCCGAAGGCTAGAAACAGAATAACGAACATATTCAGCAATTCTGTTGGAAAACGAAGACAGCTCCAGGGACCCACCAATGAAACTTCGCATCGCCGCTGCTGCAGGGCTTGCCGTATCACTCGCAAGCTGCACCTCTCTCCCGTCCTCGCCGTCCACAAATCCGATCTCGGCGCGTTGGGTCGGTCAGTCCGCTGGTAAGTTCTTTGCTGCCTACGGTCCGCCAATTGCCGATGCAGAACGCGGCGACATGACAGTCTACACGTGGCGCGGCGGCTACAAGACGGTTCGCGTTCCCGTGGCGAAAGAGGATGGCGGAAAGGCCAAGGGAAAGACAGCGGCGACGAGAAAGCTGTCGCTGAAGTGCCAGGCGGAAATCACAACCGGCGCGGATTACGTTATTCGTAATATCAAGGTAATGGGCGATGTCCCTGGAGTTAATGGTCCCTCTTATTGTGCTGAGTTCCTCGCACCATCGACGGCATCTGACCAGTAATCTGGAAAGCGGCTCTCACTCGGAGAGCCGCTTCTCCCATTAGGCCGAAGGCGACCTACAGCGCAACGCGCATTTCGTTCGGCCAAAAACTGCTATCTGCGCGGTTTTCGATAATGATGAGTCTCCAGAGCTTGTCTTCATCGCCCCTTTTGCGAATTTATCGTCTGATCGGGCTTGCGACACTGTTGCTTCGTTGTCCGATCCACGAAGGAAGTCGCTTCCGGCAACTCTTAGCCATAGCTCTCGTGAGGCCGTTCAAGCGCGACGGCCACTATATAAGTGTAAATGTAAGACGCTGGATTAGATCGGCTGTTCCACTGCCCGGTGCCGTTGCCCTTGTCGCAAAAAAGGCCTGCCGGGGCAAGGCAGGCCTTCATATTCAAGATTTGAGACCGAAACTTGCCTCGCCTTTACTTAAGCAGCTTTCGTGCATTCATGCAATCGTGAATTAGTAGGCCACTAATGAATAGTGTGTTTGTATAAAGAGAGCAATTCGCGAACAAAACTGCTGCAGAAAAACAGCTTCGACATCCGGAGATTTATTCGGAAATCAGGACGAAGCCTAAATCAACAAGCATGGCAACCGAACGACAGCTGAGTTTCGACCAGAAGCATAGACTTGATCCAAGGCAATAGCTGTGCACGCTGTCACTGAATGGTCGGGTGTCACATCACCCGACTCTGCAATGCTTCGGGCAGACGCTTCTTAGGCAAACGCGAACATCACGTGCAATTTAGTCCTGCCCACACGTAAAAAAGGGTCCGGGAAATCCCGAACCCTTTCTGTCACCGATCGGAGGTCAATTCGGATCGTGACAATGATGTATGAGCCAATTCGCTACAAATCAAAGATGGAGACGCAGCCGTGGGAATCGTGCGCGCGTCTACAAAATTTGATTAGAACGAGCGCTGCAGGCGGAAGTAGCCGGTCGTCTGACCTTCGCTGTTTTCAACCTTCTTGTAGTTGACGGTTGCCTTGGCATAGAAGTTGTCGACGATCTGGTAGTCAAGAGTTACGCCGGCCTTCCAAGCGTTGTCATCCGAGAAGTCGCCCTTGGAAACCAGGCCGTAGTGACCATAGTACTGAGCGGCAGGCGTGATCTTCCACTTGTCCGTTACCTTGATGGCATATTCTGCGGCGACAGCCCATTCGGAGTTGTCGTAATATGCGTTGGCACCGCTTGCCCAAACGCCAGCGAGGCCGAGCGTGCCGGGGCCGAGATCAGCAGTGATCATGCCGCGAACTGCGCCTTCTTCGGTGTCGGTGTCGTAGCCGCCAGTGACCTGATAGGTGAAGCCACCAACCTTACCGCCAACTGCACCGGCAACGCCGAGGTTGTTGGTGCGTGGGCCGAATGTCGGGCTGCCAGCAAGACCGTTGAGCGTATAGACAGTGCCTTCCAGCTCATCAACCGAGATACCAGCATAGAAGTCGCCAGACTCATACTGATAACGGATCGAGTTGTGGTTCGTGGAGTGGCTTGCCAGATCGTCCGTTTCGCCGCTGAGGCCGTCGTCCCACCAGCTGTAGAAGTAACCAGCGCGGAGGCCTGCGATGTCGAGGTAAGCAACGTCGATGAACGTGTTGCGGCTTGCAGCAGAGTCAGCATCCGTACGCAGAGCAATAAGGCCGGTCAAAACGCCATATTCCGTGTCGCTCTTTGCAGTGAACTGCAGCTGAGCGCGCGTGAAGACGTCGTAGTCCGAACCGTTACCGAAGCCGCCAGCAACACCGCGAGCGAAGTCGGCTTCGAAACGGATGTAGCCGTCGATCTTCAGGCAGGTTTCGGTGCCTGGGATGTAGAAGTAGCCGGTGCCGTACGCGTCGCAAACGCGAACATATTCAACAGCTTCCGGTTCAGCAGCGACGATAGCGTCGGCAGCGTGAGCGCCGGATACGACTGCGAGGGCAGCCGCGGAGCCGAGCAGAAGGCTCTTAATGCGCATGGTTTCTCCAATGCAAGTTTCGGTTCAAATCTCGATTCACTCTTTGGAGAATATTTCGATAGGAGAAGACGTTGCCCCTCTGCTCCTATCACCCCCCAAGCGCACCTCACAAACGCGTGATGTGCGTGGTAACGTTAAACGCCATTCCGGCCCGTGCTGTCAAACGCTCGATGAGGCATCAAGCAGCTTAGATTTTAGGCGTTGCCACTTCGCCACAGTTTTGTGACGAGCGGCGTCATTGTGCCCACAACTCGTTAGCACCCTAGTGATTTCAAGAGGATAAACGTCCTGTCGTAAGCCAACAAAATAAGAAGGCTGCCCGGCGTCTGCCGGGCAGCCCCAAAGCATCAGTTGATTCGATGCCTAAATATCGCTCGCTGCATTTTCCCAGAGCTCCGCTGCCTGTGCCGCGGTCATCCGACGGATCTGTGCCTCGTCACGTCGCCGCGCAAAGAGCTCGCTTGCCATAATCTGTTCAGCCAAGTCAGCGGGAAGGGAAAGAACCACCCTCGCATCGTCTTTGTTAAGGCCGCCCAATTCAGATCGCTTTCCGGTGATCATGCCGCCAGAGACCGTGTTGTTGGTCTCAGGATCAATCAGAATGAATGAGCCGGTCAAACGGTTCTGTTCATAAGGATCGAACATTGCCATTTCATCGAAAGTAAGCCGCACCTTGCCGATGGCGTTCATATAAAAGCGGTCTGCCGGGACCCACGCGCCAGTTTTCATTTCGAGTTGCGCAACAGGGTCGACAAGCACGCGTTGCTTCCGACTGCCGCTTTTCAGCCAATAGCGCTTTCCAGCTTCAATACCCTCAGGTTGCAGGGCAACGATCTGGGCATCGAAGGAAAGGCCGGTCTGTGGTTGTCTTTCGATCGACACAATCATGTCGCCACGCGCAACATCCACCTGACGGTCAAGCACAAGCGTGATTGCATCGCCAGCAACGGCAGCATTCCGGACAAGATCAAATGTGACGATCTTGGAAACATTTGCCACCATTCCTGATGGCAGGATCATGACGCTGTCACCTGGCTTGATTGCTCCGCCTGCGACGGTCCCCTGGTAGCCGCGAAAGCTCTCACCAGGACGGGCAACGCGCTGGACTGACATGCGAAAGCCGGTGGATTGGCCGGAGCGCACCGTTGCGCTTTCGAGGGCCTCAACCAGAGTGGGTCCCTGGTACCATGGCATGACCGGGACACCAGAATGGACGACATTTTCCCCTTTCAACGCTGACATTGGGATAGGCGTCACCTGCTTGATGCCAAGGGTCAGCGCGAATTCTCGGAAATCATGCGCAATTTTCTCGAAGCCGGCCCGGTCGTATCCTGTCAGGTCTATCTTGTTTACCGCAAGAACGAACTGCTTGATTCCAAGTAGCGCGGCGATTGTCGCGTGACGCCTGGTCTGTTCCAGGATCCCGGCGCGGGCATCGATCAGCAAGACGGCTAGATCGGCCGTCGAGGCGCCTGTCGCCATATTGCGTGTATATTGTTCGTGGCCGGGCGTATCCGCGACGATGAACGAGCGACGGTCCGTCGAAAAGTAGCGATAGGCGACGTCGATAGTGATGCCTTGCTCACGCTCAGCCTGAAGGCCGTCCAGGAGCAACGCGAAGTCGGGCAATCCGAGATCATTTTGCTTGCCAGTTGAATCACGGCGAAGCGTGGCGGCCTGGTCTTCTTTTACGGCCTTCGTGTCCCAGAGCAGTCGTCCGATGAGTGTCGACTTACCATCATCAACACTGCCGCAGGTGATAAGGCGTAGCGGGCGTGTATCGCGGACAAGCGTTTGTTGTTCTGCGACCGGTGAACCCAACGTCGCTGGTTCGGCGGAGCTTTTTGCTGCGGTCATCTCAGAAATACCCTTCACGCTTCTTTTTTTCCATGGAGCCCGATTGATCCCGATCGATCGCGCGGCCCTGCCGCTCGGAAACGGTCGCGATCTCAAGCTCCGCAATCATGTCTTCCATTGTCGTTGCGTGCGAGCGGATGGCACCCGTCAAAGGGAAGCACCCCAATGTGCGGAACCGAATGAAGTCTTCTTTCTTTGTTTCACCTGGCAGCAGTTCAAGTCTTGGGTCGCTTGCCATGATCATCATGCCGTCGCGTTCGACATATGGCCGCTTGGCCGCGAAATACAGCGGAACGATCGGGATGTCCTCAGCCTGGATATATCGCCAGATGTCAACTTCGGTCCAGTTTGAAAGCGGGAACGCGCGAACGCTTTCACCCTTCCGGATTTGGCCATTATAGATGTTCCACAGCTCCGGTCGTTGGTTACGCGGATCCCACCGATGATCCGGCGTGCGGAAAGAATAGATCCGTTCCTTCGCGCGTGACGCCTCCTCATCGCGCCTTGCGCCGCCAAAGGCCGCGTCGAATTGTCCGGCATCAAGTGCGTTTCGCAGCGCTTCCGTCTTCATGATATCGGTATAACGCGCTGAGCCATAGGTGAACGGCGTTATGTTCTCTGCCGCCCCGCGCGGATTGATATGCTCGATGAGATCAAGGTCGTATCGTTTCACGATCTCATCGCGAAACGTGATCATCTCTTTGAACTTCCATCCCGTGTTGATGTGCAGGAGCGGGAAGGGCACGCGGCCGGGAAAGAACGCCTTTCGGGCCAGATGCAGCAAGACCGAGGAATCCTTGCCCACCGAATACAGCATGACCGGCCGTTCAAATTCCCCAACGACCTCCCTGAAGATATGAATGGACTCGTTTTCCAAGGCTTTGAGATGGGGATCGAGTGGCGGCTTGGATTTCGGCATTTCGCTGGCATCCACCACGCTGTGGCTGTCTGACATCAAACTGGTCTCCAGAATTATTGACGCCGGTCGAAGACAACCGGCCTTTCGAGTCTTTTAGGCTGTGGCGACGGTCTCTTCGGCAACATGAAGTCCGCATTCCCGCGTCTCATCTTGTTCCCACCACCAGCGGCCAGCTCTTTCAGGCTCGCCAGGCTTGATGGCCCTCGTGCAGGGCTCGCATCCGATACTCGGATACCCGCGCGCATGAAGCGGATTGATCGGGACATTATTTTTCTCGACATAGCCGCGGATCTCGTCGATCCCCCAATCTGCCAATGGATTGATCTTTATGAGATGACGATCGGCATCATATTCCGCGAACGGCGTATCGGCACGGTTCGCTGATTGTCCCCGACGTAAGCCCGTGATCCAGAAACTCGCTCCCGACAATGCCCGTGCCAGAGGTTTCAGCTTTCGGATGCCGCAGCAGGCATGACGCGCCTCGACGCTATCATAAAAGCCGTTGATGCCATATTTGGCAGCAAATTCGTCAATGTCGCTCTGCTCTGGGAAAAATCGCTGAATTTGTAGATCGTATTGAGCCTCTGTTTCGTCAACGAGGGTCACTGTCTGGGCAAACAGCCTGCCTGTTTCCAAAGTCGCGATATCGACGGGGAGACGATGCCTACCGATTTCAGCGGTAATGACCTGATCCTCTATGCCAAGCGACGTTGTAAATATCGCTCGGCCCTGCAACGAGGCTACCAAGGAAAGACGTTCTGCTAGACCACGGCTAGCGAGGTCTTGGTTCAGGCGCTCCGCATAGGAAATCGATAATTCGACGGACATATTCCCAGTTCCTTGATTGGAGCCGGAATATTGCAGCTTTGTCGCTACGGGGACAGCAAAAGCGATTTCCAAACAAGATGAAGAATAGCAAATATCTCTCGCATGCTGCTGCAATGCGAAAAAGATGATGCCGCGGTGTAACTCGCCAATCTCTATTGAATTTGTCGAGTTAAGGTGCGGGTGTCAATATGGAATTTTCATCGCCTCACTCGGTGATGAGAAAACTGCTCGCCGGACTGGAGGGCGAATTGAAGAAAAACAACCAGAAAAAGTAGTAAGCCGCCAGCATCTCTGGTCTTTTACCTTGGTTGTTCAAATTCCATTCATCGGACAAAGCTTAAGAACATACGTATATAAAAGCAGCCGCTTATCTCATTGTGATGCTGACAGGTTGATGATGATCACGCAGAAGGCAAAATACGCGCTCCGCGCTCTGACAGTCCTTGCGGAGGCGGAAGATGGCGAACCGATCATGATTTCTGACATCGCTTCTCAGCAAAAGATTCCGAAGAAGTTTCTTGAGCAAATCCTTCTTGATCTCAAGCATCACGGAATGGTTGAAAGTCGGCGCGGTAAACAAGGCGGCTATCTTCTCCTCAAGCCTGCACACGCTATTACTTTTGGCGAAGTGCTGCGTGTCATCGATGGTCCTATTGCGCCGCTCCCCTGTCTTTCTCTCACGGCATATCGGCGTTGCGAGGATTGCGACGGCGAGCAAAGCTGCGAAATCAGACATGTTTTCGCACGTGTTGCCGAGGCGACCAGAAAAGTTCTTTTTTCAACCACCATCGCAGATGCAATTGCGAACAGACGAGGTGCTGAGGTCACAAGGTTGCTGGCCTGAAGCATCTGCCACATATAGAACATAGGGAAGTGAGCGCAGATTGCTCCATGCTCACGCTAGGTTGCTGGTGGCATGGTCGCAGCTTATTTGCCTTCGGTAGGTTGATCCTGCAACGCTACGCTTTTCGGTACATCCCCGTGGTCGCGCTCTTGTGAGCGCTGAGCGCGAATGGCAGCCGCGAGGTAAACCCTGGAAAGACCGTGATAAAGCGGTTCGCGAGATAAGATCCGCGATGTTCCGTAACCCAGCATGGAAACAGCCATGATTGGAATGACGGCCTGATGATCGCCCGTCATCTCGAGGATGATCACGAAAGCCGTCATGGGCGCCTGAACCACGCCCGCGAAATAGCCAGCCATACCCAGGATGGCGGCAAGAGCGATACTCGTTCCGATCAGCGTTCCCGCCGCACTGCCGAGCCCAGCACCAACAGACAGCGATGGTGCGAAAATGCCGCCAGGGATGCCGGAAATCATCGACAAAAAGCCTGCGGCAAACTTTTCGATGAAGTATAGGACGGGGAGGGGACTGCCTTCGATCGCACCGCGCGCTTGCTCGTAGCCGGTGCCGAAGGTCATGCCACCCGACAGGATGCCAAGCAGCGCAACGCCAAGGCCGCAGACACCTGCGACGATAAGCATGCGTTTCATGGGGTCTGGCTGAACATAACGACGAATGCGTTTTCCGCAGTAAAGCGCACCGCCACTGAAGGCCGCACCAAGAGCACCCCCACCGATCCCGCAGACGAGGATCAGGCTCCAGTCTTGTGCAATTAAGGGTGCAACGTCGGACGAGCCGAAATAATTGTAGTTCCCGGCAAGTCCAAGGGCCGCAAGGCCAGAAAGAATAACTGCGGTCAGAACAAGGCCATTGGTACGAGCTTCGTAAGCGCGTCCCATTTCCTCAATCGCAAACACAATACCGGCGAGAGGCGTGTTGAATGCTGCCGCAATCCCTGCTGCCGATCCCGCCAGAATAAGCCCGCGAGCCTGCGCCATGCCACCGAACCGCGCGACGGCCAGCATAATAGAAGCGCCAACCTGGACGGTCGGTCCTTCTCGGCCCACAGAAGCACCGCAGAACAAGCCAAGCACTGTTAAAACAATCTTGCCGGCAGCAATTTTCAGGGAAAGCAAGGGGACCCTGTCTTTCGTCTCGTGAAGATGACGCGCCGCAATTGCCTGCGGAATGCCGCTTCCCTGCGAATTCGGGAAAAAGCGCGCAGCGAGCCAAGCCGATAGGAGAAATCCTGCCGGCGTGACAAGGAGCGGTAGGAGAAACGACCACTGGTTGCTGCCCAGCATTCTCCCGAAGAGGTGTTGAGCGATATCGGCAGCTTCGGCAAAGCCCACGCTGATGACGCCGATGGCAAAAGCACCGATCCAAAAGACCAGCCGGGCGCGCCAAAATGTGCGCGAGCCGCGAAAAACACGCGACCGACGCAAGAATTTCGATTTTCTGTATGATGCAGCCATGGGTCAAGCGCGCCTGCGGAGTGGTGTTTCTATCGGTGGAAACGATGATCGCCTACTACGCGTGAAAAGACCCAGTGTCGAGTGGAACCGCCTTTATCGATCAGAAACGGCAGCCCGCGGGTTGTTCCAAGGTTCTTGATTGGAGCGCGGTAACGGATGTCTGCCCAAAATATGATCTGCAGCCTTTTCACCGGTCATGATTGATGGACCATTGAGGTTTCCATAGGTCACGTGCGGGAAGATGGAGCTATCTGCAACCCGCAGTCCGTCAATGCCGATGACCCTCGTTTGTGGATCGACGACAGCCATCGGATCATCGCGATCACCCATGCGGCACGTCCCGCATGGGTGATAGGCGCTTTCAAGATGTTCTTTGAGAAAATCATCGATTTCCTCGTCAGACTGAACATGGCTACCCGGTTGGATTTCCGGTCCGCGGAACTCATCGAAGGCCTTTTGGCTGAAAATTTCTCGCGTCAGACGCACGCAATGGCGAAATTTGATCCAGTCTTCCGGATGGCTCATATAATTGAAGCGCAATACCGGATCATCCTTTGGATCAGGAGATCGCAACGTCACGCTGCCACGCGATTTCGACAAATTGTAACCGACGTGAACCTGAAAACCATGCGACTTCGCTGCCGCGCGCCCGTCATAGGAGATGGCGACTGGCAGGAAGTGATATTGAATATCAGGCTGTTTTAATCCCGCTGAGGAACGCAGGAATGCGCAGGCTTCGAATTGGTTGGAGGCGCCGAGGCCGCCTTTTGAAAGGAGCCACTGGGCACCAGCCACACCTTGCCAGAACCATGGCAGCCACGAATAAAGAGAGACGGGCTTGGTAGAAACCTGCTGGAAATAAAATTCCATATGATCCTGCAGGTTGGCGCCGACCCCCGGTCGATCAAGTTTCACCTCGATACCCATCCTGCGAAGATGATCGGCTGGGCCGACACCTGATAGCATCAAAAGCTTCGGTGAGTTGAACGCCGAGGCGGCCACAATGACCTCGCGATTGGCGCGAACGATCTCGGTTTTTCCTCGCCGCTGAATTTCAACGCCGGTTGCGCGGCCGCTTTCGATGATAACCTTTAAGGCAAAGCCTTGAACGAGGGAAACATTCGGACGCTTTAAGGCGGGTCTCAGATAGGCATTGGCTGCCGACCACCGCCGTCCCTGGTAGATCGTTTGCTCCATCAGCCCGAAGCCTTCCTGTTTCGAGCCGTTATAGTCATCCGTCAGTTCGAAGCCGGCCTGCGATCCCGCTTGGATAAAGGCGTGAAACAAGGGATTTGTGAGCGGGCCGCGCTGGACATGAAGCGGCCCGTCCGTGCCGCGCCATCCTTCTTCGCCGCCATGGCTGTCTTCCATGCGCTTGAAGTAGGGAAGCACATCCGCATAGGCCCAACCAGCCGCCCCAAGCTCTTCCCACCTGTTGAAATCCTCCGAATGGCCGCGCACGTAGACGAGACCGTTGATCGAAGAGGACCCTCCGACCACTTTTCCGCGAGGTGCCGTAATCCGTCGATGATTCAAATTGGCTTCCGGTTCCGACAGATAGCCCCAGTTGTAGCGCTTCATGCTCATTGGCCAGGCTAAAGCTCCAGGCATCTGAATGAACGGACCGATGTCCGAGCCTCCAGCTTCAATGACGATGACGCTGTGCTTTCCGTCTTCTGAAAGGCGATAGGCCATAGCCGATCCTGCTGAGCCGGAACCGATGATCACGAAATCTGCCTGCTGCATCGCTAATGAACCTGTGCCTGAGAGTGTGTTGGTCACTTGGGAGGGCCTGGGCTGCGCCCTGCCGCTCCAAACGGTCTAATAGGGAGCTTCCACCTTGCCCGTTGCGACATAGACGGTTTTGAGCTCGGTATAATGATCGAGCGCCGCGAGGGAGTTTTCGCGTCCAAACCCCGATTGCTTTGAGCCGCCGAACGGGATTTCGACAGGGCAGAGATTATAAGTGTTGATCCAGAGCGTGCCGGCCTCCAACCGATCCGCCACCCGGTGTCCACGTGACAGGTCCGCCGTGAAGACGCCGCCAGCAAGCCCGAACTCGCTCGCATTGGCCCTTTCGATCACCTCATCTTCATGATCGAAATCCAACACGCACATCACTGGTCCGAAAATTTCTTCGCGAGCAATCGTCATGTCATCGGTGACGTCGGCAAACACTGTCGGCTGAACGTAGTAGCCTTCCCCGGATACGCTGTTCGGAATTCCCCCTCCGGTGACGACACGAGCACCTTCGGCCTTACCTTTTTCGATATAAGATAAAACCTTCTCGCGCTGGGCGTGTGAAACAAGCGGCCCCATCTGTGTCGCGGGATCAAGGGGATCGCCAAGCTGAATAGCGTCGGTTCTGGCCTTTAAACGATCCAGAAACGCGTCCTTGACTTGCCGCTGGACAAAAACGCGTGTGCCGTTGGAGCAAACTTGGCCAGAGGAATAGAAATTACCGAGCATCGCGCCGCCCACAGCAGAGTCGAGATCGGCGTCAGAGAAAACGATCAAAGGCGACTTGCCGCCGAGTTCCATGGTCACATGCTTGAGATGCCCGGCAGCCGCGGCAGCAACTTTGCGGCCCGTTGCGACGGAGCCTGTCAAAGATACTTTAGCGACATGCGGATGATCAACGAGAAGGGGGCCTGTGTGACGATCGCCCTGAACGACGTTGAAAAGGCCTTTGGGCAGGCCGGCTTCACTGAGGATCTCGGCGATCTTGAGCGCGCCAAGCGGTGTCGTCTCCGAAGGCTTGAAGATCATGGCGTTGCCCGCAGCAAGCGCCGGCGCGCTTTTCCAGCAGGCAATCTGCTGTGGGTAGTTCCATGCGCCGATACCGACGCAAACCCCAAGCGGCACTCTCTTTGTGTAGGCAAAGTCTGAACCAAGAGGAATATGGCTGCCATTTTGCCCAGCGGCGATAATCCCGCCGAAATATTCAAATGCATCGGCCCCGGAAGTGGGGTCTGCGACGATCGTCTCCTGGATAGGCTTGCCGGTATCGAGTGTTTCAAGCTCCGAAAGCTCTTGATTGCGTTCGCGCATGAGATCGGCGGCTTTCCGCAAGATGCGGCCGCGGGCTGTCGGACTGAGGTGAGCCCAGGCTTTCTGAGCCTCCCGTGCGCTCGCAACCGCACGCTCGACCACATCCGGCGTTGCCGCGTGTAGACGCGCGATGACCTCTTCGGTGGCTGGATAGATGCTTTCGATCAGCGTGCCGTTGGTATCTTCCACATAGGCGCCGTCGATGAAGTGGGAGGCAGGCGGTTGGGCTCTCATAACACGGTTCCTTTCAACGCTGGGGCCAGATCATCGGTTGATAAGCTTGCAAGTTGCGATGTGATGTAGTTCTCCGTCAGCTCAATTGAGCCTTGCGTGCCGATTGCTATCGAACGCAACCCCTGACGAAGATAAAGCCCATCGATCATTGCGGCGACGCCTTCAGCGATGCGCTCAGCATCTCGGGTCCCGCACAACTGCTTGAGATCCGCAAGCAAATTGGACCTCAGCCGGCGGGCATAGATGATGAGGAGCCGTCGAACATCTTCAGAGCGTTGCGCTTCTGCATAAAAGGCAAGCCACGCTGCAATCGTATCTGGTGCAAACTGATCGGCGCGAAAACAAACGCTTACAAGGGCGGACAGACGTTCGCGGTAAGACGTCGCGGATTTGACGGCGGTAACTGCATCTGTGCGCAGCTGCCGCAGAAGCGTTCGCATCGTTTCGATCAAAAGCTGATCTTTGCTGCCGAAATAGTGATGCGCAAGTGCAGGAGATACGCCGGCATGACGCGCGATCTCGGACATTGTCACCGTCAGCGAACCATGGTCGCCGATCGCGCGCAATGCGGCATCGACAAGCGCTTTCCGGCGCACCGGTTCCATTCCAAGCTTCGGCATTCAGGCTCTCCTTACCTCCACATTATTTTTAATTGACTGATCAATCAATAAAAAAGATCAGCTTTTGAGACACTCCGATTTCTGCGAGAGGCAAAGCCGTCTTTGACAAACCGCTTAGGAAGGCCTAAGTTTCTCGGCAGTGAAAGCGTACCGGATGGCTCTGGCCTGAAAAGACCGGTCAGCAGTCAATCCCAAACAGTGTCGCGTCGAAACAATGACACAGCCAAGGGAGCGATTTCATGCCGATGGTTACTGTCTCATTATCTCCGCAACAGGCTGAAGGTATTCGGCAGGCTGTCGATGAAGGCGGCTACGCATCCAGTAGCCAAGTCGTACGCGAGGCTCTTCAGATGTGGAGCGCAAACCGCAAGGGGCGGGTAGATAAGAAATTAGGGAAAGAAGGGCGACGCAGAGGGCACGCAATGGCCTCTGACTTCGTGACCGAAAACGCATCGCGGTGAAGCCTGGAGCTAGATGGCGGCCCGGCAAGCGCGGTTGATGATGCCGTCATGCAATATTCATACAACTTAAAGATTTCGTTCAGAGATTGCATGCGAAGTCCACAGTGACGGTAGATATGGAGACCGCACGTGGACTCGTCATTGGCTATGGCCGAATCCGACATCTTGCGCCGCTTTAGAAGCGATCAAATAAGCTCGCTGGCGAAGCTTGTCGTCGAAAATGCATTTCAGTTGATTGTCGAAGCCGCAAGCGGCGCAATTTTTGGGTACGAGGCGCTCATGCGCGGCCAGGAGCGGCTGGGCTTCGCGCGCCCCACCGATCTGCTCGATGCCGCGCATGACGCGGGGCAACTTGTGCATGTCGAGCAGATGCTGGGCAGTCGCGCCATCGCCCGCTTTGCCAGTGTTCACGAGATCGCTGGCGCTACCTTATTTTTGAATGTTGACCATCGCGCCATTTCTTCCGGCGAAGCTCTGCTCGATCTTTTGATAGAGCAGCTTCGTATTGCCGGGATCGCGCCATCTTGTGTCTGCTTCGAACTCTCGGAACGCTTCGACAATACAAGCATTCCCGAATTTCCCGCCTTCATTAACAAACTGCGACGTTCAGGCTTCAAGCTCGCTATCGATGACTTTGGCGTGGGCTGCGGAGAAATGAAGCTGCTCTGCGAATATCCGGTCGATTATCTCAAGGTTGACCGGCATTTTGTCTCGGGCCTCGACAAGACGCCCCGCAAGCGTCATCTCCTCAAAAACATTGTTCAGATTGCTCATGTCCTTGGCACACGAGTGGTCGCAGAAGGCGTCGAGACAGAGGAGGAGTTTCTCGCCTGTCGCGAACATGGTGTGGATCTCGTCCAGGGATGGTTCATCTCCCGCCCGACAGTCCATCTTCATGAACTGACTGGTGGTTTGCCGCATCTTCTCCAACTCGATGCAAAGCCACGGTCAACGACACAATCTCTCGATGAGATCCTCATCCGCCGGCAGATCGAAATTCTTCCGGCCGTTTATGAAAGCGATCCGATCGAGAGCATCTTCGAGCTCTTCCGGCGTAACCCGGGTCAGGCATTTTTTCCTGTTCTCAACGCCAATGGCGAGCCTCGCGGTATCATCCATGAGCGACATCTCAAAGAATACATCTATCAACCCTACGGTCGCGACCTTCTCAAAAACCGCACCTACCAGCGCGCTATTTCCTATTTCGTCGAAGCCGCACCTGTTGTCGGGCTCGATAGCAATGCCGAGGAGCTCATGTCGATCTTCGCAGACATGGAGGGAGCCAATTGCCTCTTGCTGACGGAGAATATGCGCTATGCGGGTGTAGTCTCGGCAAGCGCGCTCATTAAGGTCGTCAACGAAAAGAAGTTGAAGACTGCAGAAGATCAAAATCCTCTTACGGGCCTGCCGGGCAATCGCCGTATCCGCGAAGTGATGCATCAACTGGGCGTGGACGGGGAGGCGACCCGTCATTTCTGCTACTGCGACTTCGATAACTTCAAGCCCTTTAACGACGCCTATGGCTTCCATGTTGGCGATCATGCGATCTCCCTGTTCGCTGCTTTGATGCGCAGATATTTTTTTGCAGATGCGCAGTTTCTCGGACATGTCGGAGGAGACGACTTCTTTATTGCTGTCGTTGGATGGCAGGAGGAGGAGTTAAGAGAAGTTCTCCATCGCCTCATCAGCGACTTTTGCGACGACGTCCATCAATTGTACCGCGACGAGCATCGAACAGCTGGCTACATTCTTGGATATAACCGTTCCGGGAACGAAGCCCGTTTTCCTCTGATGCGCTGCTCGATCGGCGTCCTTGAGCTTTGCTCGGGGCTGGTTGTGGACGACGCCTCGCGGGTGGGTGGCGCTATTGCCGAAATCAAAGCGACGGCAAAGGCGAGCGACGATGGTCTTGCGTTCCGCCGCCTGCACGAGGCGAATTGACGCGATTGCGCATTACGCCTTCTCAAGATGCCGCTTCTTGCCTATCTCCTTGTCGAAGATGAGGAGGAACTTGCATGAACCTGCCAGCAGAAATGTCATTCGTAGATCTATCGGGTTTCGGCGGCCCAGAGGTCATGACGTTCGCCAGGGGCCTACTGCCGGTTCCCCGTCGCGGCGAAGTTCTTGTGCGAGCCCGAGCAGTGGGTATCAATCGGCCTGACGTGGCACAAAGGCAGGGAAAGTATCCGCCGCCCAAGGATGCCAGCAGCGTGTTGGGCCTTGAGCTTGCAGGTGAGATCGTAGGGCTTGGCGATGGCGTCACCGATTTCTCCATCGGCGACAGCGTTTGCGGGCTGGCGAATGGCGGAGCCTATGCCGAGTACTGTCTCCTGCCTGAAGGTCAGGTGCTGCCTATGCCAAGGGATTACGACTTCGTCAGATCCGCCGCGTTGCCCGAAACATTTTTTACCGTCTGGGCGAACCTATTCATGATGGCGGGTCTGACGGAAGGTGAAAAGGTCCTCATCCATGGAGGCACGAGCGGCATCGGCACAACGGCCATCCAACTCGCACGCGCTTTCGGAGCAGAGGTTTTTGCAACGGCCGGTTCAGCCGAAAAATGCGCTGCTTGCGTTAACCTCGGTGCAAAGCGCGCCATCAATTACAAGCAGGAAGACTTCGTCGATGTGATCAGAGCCGAAACCGACTCCGGCGTCGACGTTGTTCTTGACATGATTGGTGCCGGCTATTTCCAGAAAAATTTGGCTTGCCTGGCCAAAGATGGTTGTCTTTCCATCATTGCTTTTCTTCAAGGTTCAATCGCTGAGAAGGTCGACCTGTCGCCGATCATGGTCAAGCGATTGACCGTAACAGGCTCTACCATGCGGCCCCGTACCGCGGAGGAAAAAAGAGCGATTCGCGACGATCTTATCTCCCATGTCTGGCCGCTTATCGAAGCCGGTAAGGTCGCCCCGGTCATTCACAAGGTTCTACCGTTCGCCGACGTTGCAGAAGCGCATCGACTAATGGAAGAAGGAAGCCATATCGGCAAGATCATATTGACGATCTGACCCTGGCCAAAGAACCATCCCTTTTCGTTCGGCGTTCGAGAGGTTAAACCTTGGCGAATCCAGCAGTCGTCAGTCGTTCGAATCGAAAATCACCGGGCGGAGCCAATTGTGAGTAATCCTATTCTTGTTGAGGTGACGCGTGGTGGCCTCGTTGAAAGCCGGCATCGCGGTGCGATCGTCGCGATCGATGGCGACGGTAACACCGTCTTTGAGATGGGAGATGTCGAGGCCGCCGTCTTTCCGCGTTCCGCCTGCAAAGCGATGCAGGCACTTCCGCTCATAGAGAGCGGTGCCGCGGATTCCTATGGTTTTGGCAATAAAGAATTGGCTTTGGCTTGCTCTTCGCACAATGGCGAAGAGGCGCATGTCGCATTGGCCGAGCATATGTTGGCGCGCGCCGGCAAAACAGTCGAGGCGCTTGAATGCGGCGCGCACTGGTCTTCGCAGCAGCCCGTCCTCATCTCGCAGTCCCGGAGTTTTGAGCGGCCGACGGCTCTGCATAACAATTGCTCTGGCAAACACGCAGGTTTCGTTTGCGCATGCTGTCACCAAGACATCGATCCGGCAGGATACGTAAATTACGATCACCCTCTGCAGCAGACGATACGCGACGTCATGGAGGACCTGACAGGTGCGTCACTCGGGCAAGATAATTGCGGCACGGACGGATGTTCTATTCCCAGCTACGCCATTCCCCTCAAAAGTCTTGCGCTCGGTTTTGCGCGTATGGGAACGGGCACAGGCCTGGCGCCCATCCGCGCTGTCGCCTCCAAAAGACTGTTCGACGCCTGCATGGCGGAGCCATTTTACGTTGCTGGAACGGGCCGCGCCTGCACGAGGCTGATGCAGATCGATCCTGGCAAAATCTTCTGCAAGACCGGTGCGGAAGGCGTGTTCGTCGCCTTTTTGCCGCATATGGGTATCGCAATGGCGGTGAAATCCGACGACGGTGCAGGGCGTGCTGCCGAAGCAATCATAGCAGCTAGCTTAGCCCGCTTCTTTGAAAAACACGACCGTATCTATGACGCGCTGATGGCGGAAGCCGATCGGCCGCTGCGCAATTGGAACGGCATTCATGTCGGTGATGTCAAAGTGACGGATGCTCTTCGGCAATGAGCCGCCCGCAACATGGAATTTTGACCGCTTCATAGAGGAAAGAACGAACCGATGTTGACGTTGTTTTTTGCCCCAGGATCGTGCGCGCTTGCCAGTCTTATTGCCCTTGAGGAAGCGGGGGTCGCATTTGAAGCGCGAAAGATGAACATGGCGGCGGGCGAGCAACGTTCACCAGAATACCTTGCCATCAATCCGAAAGGCCGCGTCCCGGCTCTATCCACAGACCGCGGTATCCTGACAGAAACGCTCGCAATTCTGGCCTACATCGCTCAGATTGCACCAGCGGCACAACTTGCTCCGACCGATCCCTACGACTTTGCCTGTATGCAAGCCTTCAACTCCTATATCGCGACGACCGTTCATGTGAACCATGCCCATGGACGCCGTGCGTCTCGCTGGGCCGATGACGCCGCCGCGCACGAAAGCATGAAAGCCAAAGTCCCACAGACAATGAGCGAATGCTTCGAGCTGATGGAGGAAACCATGCTGAAAGGTCCATGGGTCTTGGGCGAACAATATACCGTTGCCGACCCTTACCTCTTTACCATGACGGGTTGGCTAAGAGGCGATGGTGTCGATCCCATGCGGTTCCAGAAGGCAACGGCACATTACGCCCGGATGATGGATCGCCCTGCCGTTCAACGGGCGCTTGAGCGGGAGCAGGCCTGACTATCTCTTGCGGCCAGCGCGTCTTATTTCGTCACCGTTAGAGCTTTCCCGGCGAGCGCGTTTCACCGGAGGCGCTGCAGATCAAGCTGGCTCTAAGCCGCGCTTTGCCTGCATGGCCTTGTAGGCTGGTCTTGATTGGCATCGCTTGATCCAGGCTTCAACGTTTGGGTTTGCGTCAAAAAGCCTGCGTTCGGTCTGCGCGTAACGCAAGACCTCCGCAAGATTGAGGTCGGCTGCTGTAAATTGCCCACCGACCAGCCATTCTCGCGTTGCAAGGTGGCGGTCAAGGACAGTGAGAGGCGCGCGCAATTTTTCAACCGAAGAGGAGATGACATTGCGACCCTCCTCTTGTGCATCCAATCCATTGTCGTAGGTCAGCACGATCCTGACGCTGTGTGGCTCTATCTCCGTGGCGGCCCAAAGGCTCCACATGGTCACTTGCCCATCCTCCTCCGCACTGCGGGATGCTCCGGCACCATACTTGCGCTCCAAGTAAAGTGTGATGGCGAGTGATTCATGCATGATGAGATCGCCATCCTTGATGCACGGGATGAGCCCCATCGGGTTAATGTCGAGAAATTCGGGAGATCGGGTATTGAATGGCGCATCAGCGGCGAGCGGGTTTTCGATCCGGCGAGCCTGGATGACAGGCACCGATTGAATCGGAATTCCCAGCTCTTCCACCATCCAATAAACGCGAGAGGCGCGTGAGCGGTAAACCCCGTAAACGGTCAGCATCCAAAGAACTCCTCATGTTGATTTCTCATCCTAGGTCGCCTCGCTTTCTTAAAGAAGAAGGCATGGGTCATGTATCCATCAAAGCATTTGATCGATGACCAACCAAAGATCGGGCACGGCTTCGCCAATTGCCGATCAAACACCTTGTCGAGGCAAGCAAGCAGCACTGGTCGCGTTGGGCTACAGCGCTATCTTTCCAACAGATGATGAAACCAGATCTTTTGTTGAGGCCCGCGCCAGGCGGGCTTTATTGTCCGATCGGTGATTTTTATATCGATCCCGTGCGTCCGGTGGAGCGCGCACTTGTCACGCATGGACATTCCGACCATGCCCGTTCAGGCCATCGCAGCGTTTTGGCAACGCGCCAGACGCTGGATATCATGGCAATTCGCTATGGCGAGGACTTCTGCGGAAGCGCACAGGCAGTCGCTTTCGGTGAAAAGACCGTTGTTGGCGGCGTCACCGTATCCTTTCATCCCGCGGGTCATGTTCTCGGTTCGGCACAGATTGCGGTAGAGAAAGATGGACTGCGCATCGTCGTCTCGGGTGATTATAAACGCCGTCCTGACCCGACTTGCGCCGCCTACGAGCCCGTGCCTTGCGATGTGTTCGTGACTGAAGCAACGTTTGGTTTGCCGGTCTTCCACCATCCCGACCCCGTCGATGAAATGAAAAAGCTCTACGGATCTCTTCGGCAGTTTCCGGAACGGACCCATATGATTGGCGCTTATGCCCTTGGCAAGGCGCAGCGCGTGATCCGTCTTTTGCGCGATACCGGATTTGACGAGCCTGTTTATATTCATGGCGCGATGGAAAAACTGTGCTCCTACTATGTCCAGCAGGGCATCGATCTTGGAGATCTGCAGCCCGCCACCATCGTGGGGCGTGATAAGTCGCAGTTCCGCGGCGCTGTTGTCGTCGGACCCTCATCGGCCTTCGCCGAACGTTGGGCCAGACGTTTCGTCGAACCCTTACCAGCCTTCGCCTCCGGTTGGATGATGGTGCGTCAGCGTGCACGCCAGGCTGGTGTCGAACTGCCGTTGGTGATCTCCGATCATTGCGACTGGCCGGAACTGATAGCGACCATTACCGAGCTGCAGCCTCAGGAGGTTTGGGTGACGCACGGTCGTGAGGAAGCCTTGGTACGTTGGTGCGAACTTGCGGGGATCCGCGCCAAACCGCTTCATCTGGTCGGTTATGAAGATGAAGGCGATTGAAATGGATCACCTTAGCGTCTCCGTTGTCCAAGCCTGTCATACTTGCCGAGGTGCGCCATGAAGGCCTTCGCCGATCTTTTGGACCGCCTCGTTCTGACGCCTTCGCGAAACGGCAAATTGAAACTGCTGAGCGACTATTTCCGAGACACGCCCGATCCCAATCGAGGATACGGTCTGGCGGCAATTGCGAGAACATTGGACGTTCCAAACGTTAAGCCGGCAATGCTGCGCGATCTTGTGCTGGAGCGCATGGACGACGTCCTGTTCCGCTATTCCTACGACTATGTCGGCGATCTCGCTGAAACCATCTCTCTGGTGTGGGATAACGAACAGGACATCGAGCGCGACGAGACTGCACAGCCGGGTCTTTCGGAAGTCATAGACCGCATGAACACGCTGGGGAGAACAGAGGTGCGCGGCTTCGTTCGCGACCTCTTGAACCGCTTAAATCCCTCCGAGCGCTTTGCCTTCATTAAGCTGGCGACGGGTTCTCTACGCATCGGCGTCTCAGCCCGGCTGGCCAAGCAGGCGCTGGCGGATTTCGGCAACAAGGATGTTGTCGAGATCGAAACGCTCTGGCATGGGCTTGAGCCACCCTATCAAGCTTTGTTTGCCTGGCTTGAAGATCGCGCGGAAAAGCCAGTTCTGGCGAGCCCCGCTATCTTTCACTCCGTGATGTTGGCGCATCCCGCAGATATTGCCGAGCTTTCACCCTTAAATCCCGGCGATTACGCCGCTGAATGGAAATGGGACGGGATTCGTGTTCAGCTTTCGAGCGCAGGCGCGACCCGCCGTCTATATTCGAGATCTGGCGACGATATTTCCGGTGCGTTTCCGGATATTATCGATACGATGGACTTCGAAGGGGTTCTGGACGGCGAGCTTCTGATCGGCGGCACGATGCGGTCGAACAATCCAACGAGAACCTTCTCCGACCTCCAGCAGCGCCTCAATCGAAAATCGGTCACGAACAAAATGCTGGACGACTACCCGGCCTTCGTTCGAGCTTATGACATCCTCTTCGATGGGGAGGATGATATCCGCGGCAGGACTTATCTCGAACGACGCGCGCGCCTCGGTGAAATTATCGAAAAGGCACCGCATGACAGGTTCGATCTGTCGCCGCGCGTCGATTTCAGCTCTTGGGAGGAACTGGACGAACTTCGCAAGACGCCGCCCGATCCCGTTATCGAGGGCGTTATGATCAAGAGGCTTGACAGTGTGTATCAGGCCGGGCGGGTCAAAGGTCCCTGGTTCAAGTGGAAGCGCGATCCGTTTTCGATCGACGCAGTTCTGATGTATGCGCAGCGCGGACACGGCAAACGATCCAGCTATTATTCCGACTTCACGTTCGGTGTATGGGCGCAGAGCCCGGATGGCGAACAACTTGTGCCTGTCGGCAAAGCCTATTTCGGCTTTACCGACGAAGAGCTTGATCTGCTGGACCGGTTTGTGCGTAACAACACAGTCGAACGGTTTGGTCCGGTGAGGGCGGTTCGCGCCAACAAGGATTTCGGCTTTGTTCTCGAGATTGCGTTCGAAGGAATCAATCGCTCGACGCGCCATAAATCCGGCGTCGCCATGCGCTTTCCGCGGATAGCGAGACTGAGGCCGGACAAGCCTGCTGGCGAGGCAGACCGGTTGGAGACCCTGATCGCGATGGTGGATGCTGCAAATGAAACAAGCAAAGTCGACAGCTGATTGTTCAATGTATCTGATCGAGCAAATTTGTGTTGGATGAGATCGGCAAGACGTGCACATTGCAACCCGCAGAGCATGTGGACAAACAGAATGAAAAAATACCGAGGCGAAGGCTTTCCCCTAAATCGTCGTTCATTTTTAATCGGCTCCGCAGCGGCTGCTTTGGCGCCGGCTGCCGCACGAGCATTTGAAGTGCCGGAAACGCCGCGTCTCCTTCATCGGGACTATGCCAGGGTCCGAAAGGGCTTTCGCACAAGACTGCTTCAAAAGGGGCCCGCACCTGACAAATATGAATCGCTTGATCCGCCCGAAGGCGCGCAGAGGCTGTTTTATCGCTCGGGCTATGGCGGCGAGCTGGAGTTGACCGCTTGGGTCTCGAAATACAAGCGCGGTCCAAAACGCATGCCGGCGGTCTTGTTCCTGCACGGCGGAAACGCCCTTGGCCATGGACATTGGCGCGATATGAAAACCTATGTCGAGGCTGGCTTCATCGTCATGATGCCCTCCATGCGCGGGGAAAATGGGCAAAAAGGAAATTTCTCAGGCTTCTATGACGAGGTCGATGACGTTCTGTCCGCAGCCGAGCGTTTAAGGCACCTACCTGGCGTCGATCGTGATCGCTTATTTCTTGCTGGCCACAGTGTCGGAGGAACACTCGCCATGCTCGGCGCAATGTGCTCGCAAAACTTTAAAGCCTGCGCGCCGATGTCTGGAAATCCAGACGCTTTTCGCTTTTTCCAGCGCTATCCGGAAGACATCCGTTTCGATGATGACAATCCTCATGAATTCGAGGTGCGCAGCGCGCTGTGCTATGCTCAGAGCTTCAAATGCCCTGTCCGTATAACGCACGGCAGTGAGGAAGTTCATTTCCAGGATCGATCCGACCTGTTGGTAACGCGTGCAAAGGCAGGGGGTGTTAAAATTGAATCTGCCATCGTTAAAGGCGGTCATACGTCGGCCCTACCGGAGGAAATTGCCCAAAGCATCCGCTTTTTCAAAGCGTAGCGTCCTAAACGTCTGCGGCTCCAGCCTCGCGAAAGCCGCAGATGGCATGCCTCGGCAATATGGGTAACCATTGTCGAACAGGACGGTGCGATGGGATATTATAGAAGGATGTCGGCCTTGGTCGGCTTGGCCGCAATCGCTTGTGGCGCGAGCAGCTGTAACGTCCTCATACCGGACACCGGGGCAACTGATCCGGCTCGTTTTGTGCAAGAGACGTCACCCGTGTTCTATCAGCCGCCAGGCGTCGACCCTGCGCGGGTGCGTGCAATCCCCGATCAGCCCGTTCCGCAAACGCGAGAACTCTATAAGACCCAGTTCCATCAAACCTACGGCTTGCCTGTCTCAAATCCCGTGCATGCTGCTCTGTATGGAGAACTGCGCGATCGAGATTTCACTTTGCCAGCCATTCCCGTCAGCCGGGTCGATCCGCAATATCTGCGAGGCGAAGTCGAGTATCAGACGGCGGAGAAACCAGGCACCATCGTCGTCGATACGCGGACCAAGCATCTCTACCTCGTTGAGGGCGGCGGAAAGGCCATGCGCTATGGCGTGGGCTTGGGACGAGACGGCTATGCGTGGTCCGGGCGAGGGACCATTCGCTGGAAACAGAAATGGCCGCGTTGGACGCCGCCGTCGGAAATGGTGTCTCGCGATCCGGACGTCCGATCTTTCTCGGCTGAAAATGGCGGGATGAATCCCGGTCTTGGAAACCCGCTCGGGGCACGTGCTCTTTATATTTTCAAGGACGGCCGCGATACGCTGTACCGAATCCACGGCACGCCTGACTGGCAATCCATCGGGAAGGCGACTTCATCGGGATGTGTACGGATGTTCAATCAGGACGTAATCGATCTTTTCGACCGGGTTCCGGCCGGTGCGCCGATCGTTGTGATGTAGCAGCGCAACAGCAAGCACTATATCGTGCTGGCGAATGGCTACACGAATGCTTGATGCCATGGCTTATTTGCCGGAAGACGATAGATATTTGTCCGGACGTTTATCGCGTTGAATCAGTCTACGAATCGGCCCCCGCTTCGTATCCAAAGGAACCAGACCTCGCGTCATGAACTTTAAAGAACCCTTTTCCCGTCGCAGCTTCCTGTCAGTCTCGGCGCTCACCGCAGCTTCGGCGCTAACGGGTTGTGCATCGACTTCTTCATCGGTCGGTGGCCCTTCCGTTGGCTTCCGTAGCCCATTCAGCACGATTTCCGGCCCAAGCGATGCTGAACTAGCCGTTATGTACGGTCCGGTTGAGGACGGCGGATTTCTGATCCCCGCTGTTCCCTATCAGCAGATTCCGCCGCGTTACTATCGTCAACGCGTCGTTGATCCGACTGGCCAACCAGCCGGCAGCATTGTCGTCGATACGCCGTCTCGCTTCCTTTACCTCATCGAACCCGGCGGTACCGCAATGCGGTACGGTATCGGCGTTGGCCGTGAAGGTTTCGCTTGGCAGGGAAGTGGCGTCATTCAGTGGCGTCAAAAGTGGCCTCGTTGGAAGCCACCGAATGAAATGGTTGCTCGCCAGCCGGAGCTTGCCAAATACTCGATCGAGAATGGCGGCATGGAGCCTGGATTGAAAAATCCGCTCGGCGCGCGCGCGCTCTATATCTTCTCGAACGGCCAGGACACGCTTTATCGTCTACACGGCAACCCCGAGTGGCGCTCGATCGGTAAGGCTGTATCGTCCGGCTGCGTGCGGATGCTCAATCAGGATATCATCGATCTCTATGATCGTGTGCCAAACAAGGCTCCGATCCTGGTTCTTCAATAAATAGAATGCGGCTCGCTGCGTGGATGGGAACTGCGCAGCGGGTCATATGGCGTCATGCGGCGGTCAAACGCATGGCGCCATCTTGTATTTGATCTTAGTCGTCTTCTGTCTGGTTTACGCGATGGTGGGACGACTCCCGCCCTTTCACGAAGCGGCGCGCTTTTTTCAGCATCGTCCATAACTTTTTGTTATTACGCACCTTACGCTCGAGCACGCAACGCAGGCGCATGGCCGTCGTATAAGCGCGACCGGCGGTGCTGACGGCCAGCAGGCTGTCAACCAGCGGAAATTCCGCGTCGGCCCAGCTGTCTTTATAGCGTTCGCGGCCAACGCCGAAATCGAGACGCTGGAATCCTCTTTTGCAGAATTCTTCGATCGAGCGAAACAACAGTGTTTCGCCCGGGCTGGCACGCGACAGTTCGTCCTCGGTGTAGGACTGCATCATCAACGAAAGACGATTTTGATGAATTGCGTAGGCTCGCACCGCCCGAATGACGCCTGCCGATTGCAAAGCGGCAAGTTCCAGAATTGGGTTAGCGCCAGACCCTTCGGCCAGCGTAAAGAAAAAGCGGCGAGTTGCCTGGTCGGCGAACACGTCCTTCATGCCTTTTTCGGAAAATTGCTGTGCCTTCTGTTTGAAAAGGATCGACAGCAGTTGGCGACGTGACTCCGGCGTATTGCCCCACAGGATCTCGTAGCCGCCAAACGAGGCGAAGATCCGTTCTTTCGCACGAAGCTTTTTACGCTTGGATGAGCCGCGGTGCCTCTTCAAGAGAGCATCGAAACCCCCTTCCAGGAAAACGTCTTGAGCAATCGTCGCGGAGGTCATGCTGGAAAGCGCTGAGGCCAGGGGATTGATGACGCCGTTCCAAGTCAGCGGCTGCCGACGCAGATCATACGCATCGATTTTCAACCGATAGGCCAACTGTTTCAACATTGCCTGCATGACATCGGTTGTTAGTACGTCAAGGCAATCAGGGTCAAAAAGAGGAAGATTGTGATTCGAGTGCGTGCCACCAACGAATTCGGCAATCCTCAGGCCATGCCTGATCCTGATCGCAAAGGGCAGCAGGCAAATAAACCGGCCTTCACGCTTCAATCCCGCGAAAGCTGGTTGACATAGACCCTCGGCCACCACCGCTTCGGTCCAGGCAGACACGAATTCTCGCGTCTGGTAAACGCTGCAACAGCCGCTTTTTTCCAGCTTTTCCCAATCTCCTTTGACGGCGATGGGATGGGAAATCAATTCGAGGGTTGTGGAGACGTGCTCTCCAGCCTGCGAATGCAGGTCGCGCGTGCTAACCGCAACGTCGAGAGATCGGGAACTGAGCTGCTGCTTCATGCAAAAACCGTTTCGCTTGTTCGAAACGAACCTTCGCACAAGGGAGTAAACAATCAGTGGCGCATATTGGCAGACCGCGCTCTAGCCGCTCGCCTGCGACGTTCTTGTCGCCAGCAGGAAAATAAAGCCGGGCCTTGGCGGCCCGGCATTGGTCTTACACGAATTGGCTGAGTCCTGGCACGGAGGCAACAACCTCGTCGACAACTTCCTCGCCGGCATATTGCTTGGCGACGGCAATCGTCTCGCGCGCCAGCGCCGTAATTTCTCCCATGCTGAGGCCCTGCGACATGAGCTGCTGTCCAAGCCCCATAATGCCGCCGCCGCCAATCGCTTTCATCAGTCCGCCCATCAGGCCGCCACCGCCCGAACCTTCGCCATTATGTTGGGCAACAAGCTCGGTTGCGCCAGGCATGGCCTCGATCATTTTGGCGACGGGGCCATCGGTCGCTTCACGCTGCAGAAATCCCAGCATCATGCCGAGCGAGCGCTCTGCAACATCCGGTGCGATTCCCACGCGTTCGGCAATCTGCTCCACCAACTCGTTCATGTCAGTCTCCCTTTTTTGACGTTAACGTCAAAGTTAATTGAATTTTCCTGCGATCTCAAGCCGGCATTCACGGCAGATGTTGTCGATGCACATCTGCCTACCTATAACTGTCCGCAGGAATGAAGATGACGCTTGTGTCATCAAGCCCGTCAAACATGTAGGCGAGCCCGGAGGAGTTGGACATGCTGGAAGAGGGAAAAATTTTCATCGGTGTAAGCCGCAACCCCGATGACAGCCTTCAAAAGCCGGAATATCTCGATTTAAGGTTCGGCAATCGCCACGGCCTTGTGACCGGCGCGACCGGGACGGGCAAGACTGTAACGCTCCAGGTTCTCGCGGAAGGATTTTCGCAGGCGGGCGTTCCCGTATTTTGCGCGGATATCAAGGGAGACCTTTCGGGCATTGCGGCCAAAGGCGAGCCCAAGGATGTCCTGGAAGCGCGCGCCAAGCAAATCGGCTTTACCGATTACGAGCACGATCAATTTCCGGTTATCTTCTGGGACATATTCGGAGAGAAAGGGCATCCGGTCCGTGCCACCATCGCCGAGATGGGGCCTCTCTTGCTGGCGCGCCTGATGGACGCTTCAGAGCCGCAGGAAGGTGTTATCAACATCGCCTTTAAAATTGCCGACCAGGGTGGACTGCCATTGCTGGACCTGAAGGATTTTTCGGCATTGCTCGGTTATATGGCAGAAAATGCCAGTACGCTGTCGGCACAATTCGGGCTGATTTCAAAGGCGTCCGTTGGCGCCGTTCAGCGCGCCTTGCTTGTTCTGGAACAGCAAGGGGCGGAGCATTTCTTTGGCGAGCCGGCGCTTAAGATTACCGATCTCATGCGGGTAAGCGACAAGGGATACGGCACGATCTCAGTGCTTGCCGCTGACAAATTGATGATGAACCCGCGGCTTTATGCAACATTCCTCCTGTGGCTCCTTTCGGAGCTTTTCGAGGAACTGCCTGAAGTTGGCGATGCCGAAAAGCCGAAACTGGTGTTTTTCTTCGACGAAGCGCATCTCCTCTTCGATGAAGCGCCCAAGGTCTTGATCGAGCGCGTCGAGCAGGTGGTACGCCTCATCCGTTCCAAAGGCGTTGGCGTCTATTTCGTAACACAAAATCCTCTTGATGTGCCGG
Organism: Oryzifoliimicrobium ureilyticum; assembly: GCF_037199735.1. NCBI lineage: Bacteria > Pseudomonadati > Pseudomonadota > Alphaproteobacteria > Hyphomicrobiales > Rhizobiaceae > Oryzifoliimicrobium > Oryzifoliimicrobium ureilyticum. The sequence continues at coordinate 401,146 of NZ_JBBBVQ010000001.1, forward strand.
ACACCGTGCTCGCACAGCTTGGTAACCGCGTGCAGCATGCCTTGCGCGCTTATTCGCCGCGTGAGCAGAAGGCCGTCAAAACAGCGGCCGAAACTTTTCGTGCCAATCCCGCCTTTGATTGCGCCACGGCAATTACAGCGCTTGGAACGGGCGAAGCACTGATTTCAACGCTTGAAGGAAAAGGCGCCCCTTCCATCGTGCAGCGAACGCTTGTGCGTCCGCCATCGGCGCGTGTCGGGCCGCTGACGGATGATGAGCGGCGCCAGATCTTGGATAGAAGTCCGGTTCTGGGTGTCTATGATGAGACCGTCGATCGGCAATCCGCTTACGAAATCCTCGCGGCGCGCGCCTCCAAAGCTGCGGCCCCAGCGCCTCAAGCACCAAGTGGTCCAAGCAACGATAGTACCTCTAACGAAAGCGCGGGCAGTCGTTGGACGCTTCCCGGCTTTGGAGACAAACAGCCCGAAGATGATGAGCCTGCCGGGAAAAAACGCGCTGCTGGCTACCAGAGGGAAACTGTCGTCGAAGCTGCCATGAAGAGCATGGCACGCACGGTCGCCACGCAGGTCGGACAAGCATTGGTGCGTGGCATCCTTGGAAGTCTACGACGCTGATAGTCTGCGCGACAAGGCGGAGGGTAAGGGCGATCTTTAAAGTCCGATGCCTCACGTCGCTGGATAAGCCTGCCGGCGCTCTTACCGCGCGCCGGTATGGCAAAGGCTTGCAAGAAGTTATTCGCCGGTCTCGCTGCGTCCAAAAGCCCAATTCATGTAAAGGTCCAGCGCCTTGCGCGTCACAGGTCCTTCTTGGAAATGCTTGTCATCCAGTCGATTGACACCGACTACCTTGGAGTAATTTCCTGTGGTAAAAATTTCGTCCGCAGCAGTGAAGTCGGAGACGTTGAGCGTCTGTTCGCGCACGTCAAAGCCCGCCTGTCGAAGCAGATTGATTACCCGCGCTCGCGTTATTCCGGCCAGAAACGTACCGTTCGGCGCAGGCGTGTAGACGATACCGTCCTTGACCATGAAGATGTTGGAAGAGGCTGTTTCGGCAATATTGCCGTTCATGTCGCGCATGAGTGCGTTGTCAAAGCCACGGCTTTTGGCTTCGAGAATGGCGCGTCCGCTATTGGGGTAAAGCGCACTTGCCTTTGCATGCGTCATTGCCGTTTCTGGCGAAGGACGGCGGAATGAGGAAACCGTCAACGAATTGGTCTTCGAATTGCCAAGAGAGGCTTCAAACAGGCATAGTGCAAAGCGGGTCGATTCTGGATCGACCGCGACAACGCTGGTTGCAGTGCCGTGTTCGCCCCAGTACATAGGTTTGATGTAGATAGCGGTCTTGCCATCGAACTTGCTGATGCCTTCCCAGGCGAGGCGTTCGATCTCTTCGGGCTCGTGCGTAGGCTTCAGTCCCATGGCAAGGGCAGAGCGATTGATCCTTTTGCAATGCTCATCCAGATCTGGCGCAATCCCGTCGAACCACCTTGCGCCGTCGAACACGGAAGATGCCAGCCACATGGCATGCGATGTAGGCCCGATCAGCGGCGGGTTACCGCTCAGCCACTCGCCATCTACGTATGTCCAGGTCTTCGTGCGCGGGGTGGTTTCGACAGCCATTTCAGTCCTCCATGCGGGCCAGAGATATTCACAAATCGTCTGTGACGAGCCTGGTCAAGCGAAAGCGATGTAAAATGGGTGCCACTTACTGAAACGGCAAGAAAATTGCTCGGCGAGATCATCGCCCGTTATATTCGTACCTGTCCTGGCTGCATGGCAGCTTTGCCTGGAGCGGGTTGTCAAAGGCACGATGAGCGTTTAACCCGCCATCCCGCAAAACAAAAAGAAGAACAACAAAAGGAAACCCCATGCTCTCCTCTCCAAACGGCGGGCGGCCCATAAGGGCGATTAACCCCCTGCAAAATGAGCAACGCGCCCTGACATGCCGGATCCGGATCAAAGGCCAATGGCTCAGCGTCGTCGATGTCACCCTTGCCCCAAAAGCACAGACTGACATTCTGGAATCTGAACGACCACGAGTTCTGCGTGTCCTTGAAGGCCGTATCCGCCTATCCCGGTTCAAAGGCCGGAATCCGGAAACACGCGACCTTGCGGCGGGCGCCGTATTTTCGATCGCCGCCGGTGAAACCTACGCCTATACGAATCTTGAAACGGCGCCAGCCGCTCTTTCCGGGACGCTCGATGCGAGCGAGGCCGAGCGCGAAATGAAGGGCACGATGAAGAAAGCAAGCACGTCACTCGCGGCTTGATGCGGTGCCGGCGACGTGACTTATCAAGACTTTACAGGATGATGCCGCCGGTGCTCTAACAGGCAGCGGCGGCTGCCCATCATTTTGCCGCAGCCGCCTTCAATCGATCATTCGCGATGATCGAAATAGGAGGCATTTCGATGGCATGGTCAGCCACCCAATATCTGAAATTTGAAGATGAGCGAAGCCGCCCCGCACGCGATCTTCTGGCGCAGGTTCCCCTTGGCTCCATAAGAGCGGCAATCGATCTCGGCTGCGGACCTGGCAACTCCACCGAACTTATTGTTGAAAGATATGGGCCTGAAGGAGTATCAGGCCTGGACAGCGATGCCGACATGCTCTCGGCGGCCAGAAAACGTTTGCCAAACCTGTCCTTTGCCGAAGCCGATCTTTCCACCTGGCGTCCCGATCAGCCGGTCGATCTGCTTTTTGCCAATGCGGTCTTTCAATGGCTACCCAATCACGTGGACATTTTCGATCGAATGATCGACAGCCTTGCACCCGGAGGTGTTCTCGCTGTCCAAATGCCTGACAATCTGATGGAGCCAGTGCATCTGCTGATGGAAGAAACGGCGCATGCAGGTCCATGGAAAAAGGCGTTTGAGGCAAGATCCGCTCGCCGCACGCCACTGCCTGCGCCATCGGCATATTACGACCGACTGACACGAAAGGCTGCGCGCGTCGAACTCTGGCATACGATCTACAACCATCCCATGGCCGACGCTGCAGCCATTGTCGAATGGGTCAAAGGCACTGGCTTGATGCCTTATCTCAATCGCGTTGGCGATGAACATCGCGATGCTTTCCTTGCAAACTACCACGAGGCTATCGAGAAGGCTTATCCACGAATGATGGATGGACGTGTTCTGCTACGGTTTCCGCGCTTTTTCTTAATTGCCGTGAAACACTGAGCCATTTGCTGTTGTCGCTCCAAGCACGGCTTGAAGAGGGCGACTGCGGCTTTATATCCGCTGCGACTTACCCAGAAAGAGGACTGTCATGGACGTTGTTCCCTCTCCCCCGGTTACCCTTGTGATATTTGGAGCCACCGGTGACTTGACGCGCCGGCTTTTAATGCCGGCTTTGATCAACCTCACGGATCAGGGTCTCGTCGATCACGGGCTCCATATTCTTGGCATCGGCATCGAGCCTGGGGACGGAGCAATGCTCACCGGGCGTCTCGAAACCTTTTTGTCCACCCTTGGTGCGGAACATGCTCCTGCCAGCAACAAGGCTTGGCAGAATCTGAAGAGCCGGATCGATTATATCAGTGGCGATTTTACCAAGGACGATATCTATCAAGATATCCGCCGGCGGCTCGACACCTATTCGAGCGGCAATGCAGCCTTCTATCTCGCCGTCCCGCCTCAGTTCTTCGGCCCGATCGTCGAAAAACTGGCTGAACATAAGTTGACTGAAGAAAAGCCCGATGCTTTCCGAAGGATTGCGATCGAAAAGCCCTTCGGGACGGACCTTCAGTCTGCCAAGGCTTTGAACGCGCGCATTCTGGCCTGCGTGGAGGAAAATCAAGTCTACCGTCTTGACCATTTCCTAGGCAAAGAAACGGTGCAAAATATCCTCACGGCGCGTTTCGCGAACATGATGATCGAGGCGCTCTGGAACAATAACTATATCGACCATGTCCAGATCACAGCAGCTGAACTGGTGGATGTTGGCACGCGCGGAAAGTTCTATGATGCGACCGGCGCGCTGCGCGACATGGTGCCGAACCATCTTTTCCAACTGCTTGCAATGATCGCGATGGAACCGCCGAACGGTTTCGGCGCCGAAGCGATTCGAAGCGAGAAAAGCAAGGTCTTAAGCGCTCTTCGCATTTACACGCCGGAAGAGGCGCGCGAGCATGCGGTTCGCGGCGTCTACTCGGCAGGTTCGGTGAACGGCAAGGAGGTGCCGGCCTATCATGACACCCAGGATGTGGATCCGAACAGCAAGACCGAGACCTATGTGGCATTGAAGCTTGACGTCGATACGTGGCGTTGGGCTGGCGTGCCTTTTTATCTGCGGACTGGCAAGGCTCTTGCCGCAAGAGACACCGAAATTGTTGTCACCTTCCGGCAGGTTCCCTTCGCGCAGTTCCGCGAGACGGATGTCACGCGCCGCCTGCCGCGCAACAAGCTCATCATTCAGGTTCAGCCCAATGAGGGATTGAGCATGGAAATCTCGATCAAGACGCCGGGTCTTGCAGTCGATACCGTTCCGATTTCGCTCGATTTTCGCTATGCGGACAAGTTCGATATCAGCAAGACAACTGGTTACGAATCCTTGCTTTACGATCTTTTCCGCGGAGATCAGACACTCTTTCAGCGCGCCGATGGGATCGAGGCCGGATGGGCGGCGATCCAGCCCTTTCTCGATCTATGGGCAAAAGAAGATGAAAAACCGGAACCCTACCAGCCTGGCTCGAATGGTCCATCCTGTGCTGACGATCTTATTCAGCGGGATGGGCGCAAGTGGCACGAGATCGGGGATCCTGCATAACGCCGTCAAAAAGCCGGTACCGCGCTGCTGAGGGCACGAAGGTCTCTGCAAGTTGATGATTTTGATACATGTCGGTCGCGCTCGATTGAAAGCACTTGAGCGCGCTGCAAACCTTTTCTAGGCCAAGGGCTGACGTACGCGGCGCGTCAATCGTGGAGTTCGCTCGCTGCGTCCGTCAGGTTCTTGCGCACTCGATGAAGCGTATCTCGAAGCGCAATCACGTCCTCCAAGTCGCAGCCTACCGCGCGGCCGATTTCCGACCAGATCGGACCGACTTCCTTTTTCATCTCGGCGCCTTTTGGGGTGAGCGATACGAGGACCTGTCGTTCGTCGTCACGATGCCGGCGCCTGACAATAAGACCTGCGGCCTCAAGCCGCTTCAGCAGAGGCGATAAAGTCCCGGAGTCCAAGTCTAGTTGCTCACCGATCGCCTTGACCGGCATATCGTCTTTCTCCCAAAGCACGAGCATTGCAAGATATTGCGGATAGGTGAGGCCGAGCTTGTCGAGGATAGGCTTGTAGGCACGCGTGAACGCATGCGCCGTCGAGTAAACGGCAAAACAAAGCAGCTTTTCAACGCGCTGTTCGTCTTCCGGTTTGATGTCAACCTTAGGTTTTCTCGCCGCCATCGCCCATTATCCTTCCGTCGATGATTGTGAACCCTCCATGGGCAAAACGCAAATCGACGAATTAGCTTGTGCAAAATATATTAATTCGCAACCAATCCTGCAAGATGATTGACGGCATACCAATGCGTATCCGCAGAATCTAATGCGTCTGTCTGAGAAGGCCGGGCAGGGTTTAATCGCGTGGCGATCTTATCTTGAAATCGCGCCTTTAGGAAATAGCGAGCAAATCTTGTCGCAGACGGCTGAGGTCATTCAGTTTCCGATCAAGCACCGCATGGGTTTCGGTCCATATCGGAACCGCTGCCGCGAGCAGCTCTTGACCGGCGACCGTCAGCGACAGCAGGCGGCTTCGTCTGTCCTCGGGATTGGCTTCAACAATCACCAGCCCCCTTTTTTGTAGAACTTTCAATGCTGCCGTCAAAGTCGTTTGATCCATCGCGAGAAGCTCCGCAACAGGTTTCATCGGCACCGGACTTGGACGGTTGAGCGCCATCATCAGAGAGAACTGATTGTTGGTCAGCGCTACGGGACGCAAGGCGTCATCAAAAAGGCGCGCAAGACTTCGCGCGGCACGCTGTACATGCAAGCAGAGGCAATGATCGCGGACATAAATGGTTGTGGAGAAGGGGACGGGCGACTCGTTTGACATGACGAAATTATATTGATATCAATGTAATATGCAACAGGATGATGCTGTTAGGGAGAAGCTGCATTCTGTTGATCATCAACGGAGGAGCGCCATCATGGAAAATGACATTGTCTCTCGCGAAGAATGGCTTCAGGCTCGACGAGCCTTGCTGTCGCGCGAAAAGCAGGAGACCAGGTTGCGCGATGAAAATCGTGCGGCGAGGCGTTCATTGCCGTGGGTGAGGGTTGATAAACAGTATCTGTTCGAAACGGCCGATGGAAATGCTTCACTTGACGATCTTTTTGCCGGCAGAAGCCAGTTGATCGTCTATCATTTCATGTTCGGCCCAGACTGGGATGCCGGATGCACCGGATGTTCGTTCTTATGCGACCATGTGGACGGCACATTGCCGCATTTGAACAATCACGATGTGACCTTTGTCGCTGTGTCTCGCGCGCCTGTTGATAAACTCAATGCCTATAAGCGGCGAATGGGATGGCACTTCCCGTGGGTTTCCTCGCATGGCAGCGACTTCAACTTCGACTTTCAGGTATCGTTCAGCCATGACGATCTTGCGGGCTCAGAAGTCTTTTACAACTTCACCAACTTGCCTGCGAACGCAGCTTTCGACGAGTTGCCCGGCCTATCTGCCTTCTACCGTAATCCTGAGGGTGAGATCTTTCACACCTATTCCAGCTATGCGCGCGGGCCGGAAGAGCTGATTGGCACTTTGATGATCCTTGATCGCGCGCCGCTTGGCCGCAACGAAAGTGCGACAATGAATTTCGTGAAGAGGCACGATGAATACGAGGCACCGGCAACAGGATCGTGCTGCTCACATTGATGGAACTGCCGCAACTCTGGGCCAACAATATGGTCCTTCGGCGCGCCGAGGTGCAAGTATTTTAAAAATTCGGGGAGGAATGAGAATGCAAAATGTGGCGATGCACGGCAAGTTCATCTGGTGCGAATTGATGACTGACGACGTCGATTCAGCAGGGCGTTTTTACAGCTCGCTGACGGGTTGGCGCGTTCAGGAATTGCCGATTGACAATGGACCATCCTACCACGTCTTTGAGGCAGGAGATGGAGAAAATCGTTCGGCTGTCGGCGGCATGATGGTATTCCCGCCCGAATTGAAAGGGCGATTGCCTCCGAACTGGACGGGTTATGTGGCCGTCAATGATGTCGATGAGACCGCAAGAGCCTTCGAACCGGCAGGCGGCGTGGTGCAGCGCGCGCCGGAGGACATTCCCGGTGTCGGCCGGTTCGCGGTCGTCGCCGATCCTCACGGTGCCGTCCTTTGCATCATGACACCCATACCGCCACAAAACCCTCCAACCCTGCTACAGCCGGGCGCTGCCGGAACCGTCGGCTGGAACGAGCTTTATGCTGATGATGCCGAAGAGGCCTTAGACTTCTACGCTCAGCAGTTTGGCTGGAAGAAGCACCATGAGGTCGATATGGGCGCAATGGGAATTTACTATATCTTCGCGCTCAACGAAGTGCCGCTCGGAGGGATCATGAAGAAACCATCCGGTGCGTCAGGCGCCTGCTGGCGCTATTACTTTGTGGTCGAGGGTCTCGATGCCGCCATGCGCCGCATCAAAGCTCTGCAAGGCGAGCTTCTTTCCGAGCCAATGCCCGTCCCCGGCGGAAGCTGGATCCTGCACGCGCGCGACCCTCAAGGTGCCTGGTTTGCACTGACGTCTTCGCAACGATAATCCGTCAACCAGCATTCCGAAGCGCCGGGCGCCTCATGCCTGATACGAGCGCGTCCGCGAAAAGAACGATGAAATGACCGTGTTGGAGACCCATCCGATCAGGCTTCCCACAACTGCGCCTGCTGACTTGACCAAGGCATCATGCAAATGGGCATGGCGACTAGGCGACAGGTATTGCAAAGCCTCGATACCAAAGGCACTGAAGACAATGAGCACCGCACAAATCATCCAGTGGCGAGGATAGGCGATCACAAAAAGAAACGCCGTCAGAGCAAAGGCCGCTGCACGATCGAAGTCGACCGGAGCAACATCCCGAGGCCGAAGCCCAATCGGTGAAATCGTTACAAAAACGATCGCTGCAAGTGCGAGCCAAGCGAGAAAAATGAGAGGTGTTCTTGTCATATCTCTGTCATAAATGACAGGTGCTCTTTTGCAATGCACAAATCGTTCATAGGTTAACATCGGAGTTGACTCGAGCCGGCACAGGAACGCGCTGGAATTCAGCTTTAGGGAGCCGCCCGTCGCTTCGGCATCGCAATAAAGACAAAGACGCTACCTGACATCATGATGACTGCTGTTCCCAGGAAAACAGCTGGCATCCCGACGTGGCCACCGACGAACCCGCCGAGAATGGGGCCGCTAACCTGTCCGACATACTGCGAGGAAACCGAAAGGCCAAGAATGCCGCCGGCTGCATGGTGCGGCACGCTGTGCCGGATTACGGCTGAAATCGTCGGCAGAAGACCGCCCAAGGCCAGCCCCATAAGAAAGCGCAGACCGATCAACTGCCAGATTTCAGTCACGAAGGCTTGAGGCACAAGCAAGACACCGGCCACCGCCAAAGCGGCTGCGATGACAGGCCAGTGCCCGATCCGATCTGCCAATCTGCCGAGCGCCGGCGCCGACAGGATACTGCCAAGCGCTGCTCCTGACATGACGATGCCAGCAGCGATCGTCACGGTTGAAGCATCGCCGACCAGCTGCACGACATAAACGGTAATGATCGGCTCGATCGACATATTGGCGAGCATGAGCAGCATACCGCATATCAGCATGGCGATAACCGGCTGCTTGTTGGGGATGGCGCTCCAGCCACCCGTTTTGGCTGCTCGATCCGTTTTAGGGGGCCCTTTCTCCTCGCGGATCAAAAAACAGGTGGCAAGGAAGGCGAGGAAAATAATGCCGCCCGCTGCCAAGAACGTGTTGCGGATACCGATAACCGGTGGAAGAACGCCGCCGACGAGAGGCCCGATCAAGTTCCCTGCCATAATGCCCGACGACAATAATCCAAGCGCTGCGGCGGAGCGGTTCTTTGGTGTCTGTGTCGCAACAAGCACCATGGAGCCGGATGAGTAGCCCCCTGCCAGTCCGACGACGAGCCGAAGCGCGACAAGCTGCCATACGGCGCCTGCCATACCCATGAGTGAAATTGCGATGGTCATTCCCGCGCTGGCGCGCACGAGCATGAGCTTTCGCCCATAGATGTCGCCGAGGCGGCCCCATAAAGGGGCAACCAAGGCCGCGGCGAAGAACGTTGCACCGTAGGCAATACCGGACCACTGCGCGATTGCTGGACGCCCCTTCGCTCCAAGCTCCTCCACATAAAGCGGTAGAAACGGCAGCAACAGCGTCATCGCGACGATAGTCGTGAAGGAGCCGGCGAGCGCGACCCAAAGGTTCCGCTTCCAATAGATTGAGCCTTGCTCTGCCTCGTCCTCACGCGCGTTGATGCCGGCGGTCATGGTCTTCTCGCTTCAATCATAGCGGATGCCAGCACATCGATGCCGCGGCATCGGTGCGTCTGAACGGCGCATCCGGTAGTTCAATTTCACATCGACGTTTTACGAAAATTACTGGAATTTTCTGGGCTATCTGGTGACGAGCTGCCAATCTGCGCCTGCCAGATGAATGCCGACGCACCATATTGAGGTGCCTCGCAGAGCCCGCCAAGGCCGGGCGCGCGCTTTTCGGTACGCAAGATACAAATGAGGGCACTGGCTTGAAGGCCCAATCATCGTTGCTGCTAAACTTGGAATGAAATTTCTTCATACACTCCGTTTTTTGGATGATGCGCGGTTGCCTCTGTAGTCAGCGGCTCCTATGTTCCGCCACACCTGAGATTGACATAACCAATGTAAGAGGAGACCAGACATGGCTTTTGAATTGCCCCCACTTCCTTACGACTATGACGCCTTGGCACCTTTCATGTCGCGTGAAACGCTGGAGTTCCACCACGACAAGCATCACAAGGCCTATGTCGACAACGGCAACAAACTTGCTGCTGAAGCCGGTCTTGCCGATGCCTCGCTTGAGGATGTCGTCAAGAAGTCCTTTGGCACCAATCAGGGCCTCTTCAACAATGCCGCTCAGCACTACAACCATGTTCACTTCTGGAAGTGGATGAAGAAGGGTGGCGGCGGAAACAAGCTGCCTGGCAAGCTTGAGGCTGCTATCAACTCTGATCTCGGCGGCTATGATAAGTTCAAGGCGGACTTTTCGAACGCAGGCGCGACGCAGTTCGGTTCCGGCTGGGCCTGGCTCTCCGTCAAGAACGGCAAGCTCGAAATCACCAAGACACCGAACGGCGAAAATCCGCTGGTTCACGGCGGCTTCCCGATCCTCGGCGTCGATGTTTGGGAACACTCCTACTACATCGACTACCGCAACGCCCGCCCGAAGTACCTCGAAGCTTTCGTCGATAGCCTGATCAACTGGGATTACGTCCTCGAGCGCTACGAAGAAGCCACGAAGTAAGCTTTTCCCTATACTTGTGAAAGTTATAGGCCCGAAAGCCAGGCAGGCTTTCGGGCCTACTCTTTTCAGGTGTCACAGAAATGTAACTCGCGCTCGATAAGCCAAGGCAATGTCGAATAGCTTTACCGATCGCCTTTTCAGCTTCGGCATCGTTGCCGATCCCCAATATGCGGCACAAGAGCCAAACATCACCCTCAATCGCTATTACAGGCGCAGCCTGGACAAACTTTTTGAGGCTATCGAGGTCTTTAACAAGGAAGATCTAACCTTCGTCATGACCCTGGGCGATGTCATCGACCGTCACTCTCGCAGCTTTGACGATATCTTGTCGGTCTATGAGCGGTTGCGGCATCGATCTTTGTTTATTCTCGGCAACCACGATTTTCTGGTTGAACCTCACGAGCTCGATGCAATCCATGAAAAGCTTGGCATGAGTTCACGCTACTACAGCTTTGCTCATCAGGGCATTCGCTTCATTGCCCTCGATGGCAATGAAGTCAGTCTCTTTGCACCCCCATTAGGTCATCCTTATCGCACCTCTGCCAAACAAAGGCTCGCTGAATTGACGGCTTCTGGCGCGATCAATGCCCATGAATGGAACGCGGCGATGAGCGACACACAACTCGCCTGGTTCTTAGCTGAGCTTGAAAAGGCGGAGAACTCCGGCGAACGTGTTATTATCATGAACCATTACCCGGTTTATCCGTCGAACGAGCATGATGCCTGGGATCGCGATCGCATCCTCGAGGCGCTCACCGGCAAATCTCATGTCATTGGCTATTTCAGCGGACACAACCACGTCGGCAATTTTGGCACGACGGGAAATGTCTCCTTTGTGAATTTCAAGGGGATGGTCGACACCGAAAACGACAACAGTTTCGCTGTCGTCGATGTTCACCCCGACAAGTTGGTCGTTAGAGGTTTCGGGCGCGAAGACAGTCGCACACTTTTTTGTGATGGGCGCTGATGCGGGAGCTTACCTGAGGATAATTTTTACTATTTCTTACCCTCAGCGAATTTGCCATCATGGTACCGCCGCTTATCAGCGGACGGTGCCGGCCATAGGCGGCCTGGAAAAGAGGAGAGGAAGCATGCGCTTTAAAGTTACTTTAGCAGCTCTTGTCATTGCCGGCTTGGGGGCCGCAGCTGCTGCTACGACCTTCGTTCCGGCAACGGCTGCCGAACAGGGAACACATGAAGCCCGCGAGGCTATCATGAAAAAGATCGGCGGCTCCGTTGGCGCTCTTGCCGGAATCGCTAAAGGCGAGAAGCCGTATGATGCGGCTGCCGTAAAGACGGCGCTCTCAACTATCGCCGAAAATGCGCGCGCATTCCCGGCACAGTTCGACAATAGCAAGGCAGCGACTGACAAGCTGGCAAGCCCGAAAATCTGGGAAAACTTCGACGATTTCAAAAATCGCTCTGAGAAGCTTGCCGCTGATGCCGATCAACTGGCAGCCGCAACCCCAGCTGATGCCGCAGCCGTCGGCGCTGCCGTGAAAACGCTTGGCGCAAATTGCAGTGGCTGTCATCAGATTTATCGTCTGAAAGAATAGCCTCGCCCTTGCTGTTAGGACCCTCACGCTCGCTGCAGATAAAATGGCGCCCTGTCAGCGCCATTTTTAGTGTCTGAGACCTGCCGGCTCTTCATACCTCTGTTGAAGGCTTCATTCTTGCTTCTATCTCTGCACAAGCTGAGGAAGGAGTATGTGCATGCAGGAGAGCAGCTTCTTGATCATCTATAAGGAGCGCTTTGGCACGTCACACCTCTGTTAAATCTGACGACGATTAAAATCGCTTGCGCGTGACATGCGTCATCAGATGTAAGAGTGATAGATACGGCTTAAGAACAACGAGGAATTGGCTGATGGTCCGCAGGTTTATCCGATTTCTGCTCTGTCTTGTGGGTGCCGTGTTGATCGGCGGGGCGCTGTTTTACTATGTGACTGCGCCCAATCCGCTCGATGAGGCACATTGGCAGAACCTGGGGGCCGCGGATGTAAAAAATGGAGAGCAGGTTTTCTGGGCAGGAGGATGCACCAGCTGCCATGCTGCACCGGGCGCGGAAGGCGATCAGAAGCTTGTTTTATCCGGCGGTCTGGCCTTGAAGACCGACTTCGGTACTTTCTATGCGCCTAACATCTCGCCGGATGAAACCGCCGGGATCGGCCGCTGGACGCTCGCCGAGTTCGGCAATGCGGTTAAGCGTGGAGTGGGGCCGCAGGGCGAGCATCTCTTTCCGTCGTTTCCCTACGGCTCCTATGCGCGCATGACGGATAAGGATGTGAACGATCTCTATGCTTATATGAAGACGCTTCCGAAGAGCGCGAATGTCGCTCCCCCGCACCAGCTTTCCTTTCCTTATAATATGAGAATTGCTGTCGGAGCCTGGAAGCTCTTTTACCTGAATGACCAGCCGCGCGTCGCGCTGGTAAGCCCAAGTGACAAGGTAAAACGCGGACAATACCTCGTTGAAGGCCCCGGACATTGCGGGGAATGCCATACGCCTCGCGATGCACTTGGCGGTCTGAAAAATGATCTTTGGCTGGCCGGCGCTCCCAATCCCGAAGGTCAGGGTCGAATTCCAGGGATTACGCCCGGATCTGACAAAATATCGGGCTGGAGTGAGGCCGACATCGCGAACTACCTGGAAACAGGCTTTACGCCGGACTTCGACAGCGTCGGAGGACAAATGGCCGAGGTCCAGCAAAACCTCTCGCATCTTCCAAAGTCGGATCTGGAGGCGATTGCTACCTATCTGAAAGCGATCCCGAAGCACTAATTGGTTGCACAATCAGCCTGAAATTCACCTGATCTTCAGGCTGATGGTCCATGAAACAAAACGCGATGCCAGCAAGACAAACGCTGCTATCAGCTTAAAATCTGCATGTAGCGCATGCCGGTGACCGGCCGGGCAACAAACTCCATTTGTTCGTAAAAGCGGTGCGCCCTGAAATTTCCGGTAGCGGCGCTGACAGAAAGATAATGGCAGCCCGCTTTTTGCGCCACTTGTCTTGCGCGATCCACCAGATGTTGTCCGATGCCATGGCCACGATGACCGTCGCGAACGAAAAGATGGTGGAGGTCCATGCCGCGTTTTCCGTCCTGCGCCCTGTAAAGTGGAACGAGGATCGCGTAACCAAGCAGTTCCTCGCCGGCATCAGCCACAAGCACAGTGATCCAGGGAAGGGGGCCGAAGATATCAGCTTCCAATTGGTCCGTGTTGATCCGAGGCACATCGCCATGATGCTGAGCCAAAAGCCCAATCATATCCTGTAAAGCTGGCAAGTCTTTGTGTTGGGCGGCGCGAATCGTAACAACCGGCGGCCGGGCGAGGGTGATTTCGCTGTCTTCAATTTCAATCATTGTTCTGCGTCCCTTGATTTTTCCGCAGTCAGGACGCTTGTGCTGAAAAAACAAAGCCGCCTGACGGCGGCCTGTTGATATGAGAAGATCTCTCGGCCGCCCCTTACAGGTACAGCCAAAAATATGAGCGGTTTGTGTGTGCGATCTTCGTTTCCATGATCAATCAATTCGCTCAAACAAGAATTTTGTCAAGAGCCCTTCGGAACTATGCTTGTTGTAAAGAGAAGGGCCGCTGCTTTCGCAACGGCCTTTGTCAGGTTCAGGGAAGCGTATAAGCAATAACGTAGTCGCCAGGCTTGGTCCCGATAGACCCGTGCCCGCCGGCGACCATGACCACGTACTGCTTATTGTCGCTCGTGGTATAGGTCATCGGGGTTGATTGTCCGCCGGCGGGAAGGCGCGCTTCCCACAGCACCCGTCCGTTGGTAGAATCGTAAGCGCGCAGGTAATCGTCCACAGCCGCGCCTAGGAACGCCACGCCGCCTTTCGTCAGGATCGGTCCCCCAATCCCAGGCACGCCGAGCTTGAAGGGAAGAGGCAAAGGCGTCATGTCGCGCACTGTCCCGTTTTTATGCTGATAGGCAATCTTGCCAGTGCGCAGATCGACGCCAGCTACATAACCCCACGGCGGGGCTTGGCAAGGGATACCAAGCGGACCGAGGAACGGTCCCAGGAACACACCATAAGGTGCCCCGGTGTTGCGATTTAATCCCTGTTCCGACCCCTTATCCCCCTTGCCGGGGGGCGGAATGTCGGCTGCCGGGACCAATCGGGAGGTAAAGGCGAGATAGGTCGGCATGCCGAACATGATCTGCCGTTCTGGATCGACGGCTACAGAACCCCAGTTGAAGGTCCCAAAGTTACCAGGGTAGATGATACTGCCGCGCAAGGAAGGCGGCGTATATCGGCCCTCGTAGGCATAGCGGTGGAATTCAATGCGGCAGACCAATTGGTCGAAAAGAGACACGCCCCACATATTCCTTTCCTGAAGCGGAGGAGGAGAGAAGGTGAGGTCGGAAATCGGCTGCGTCGGGGACGTATGGTCTTCCGGAATTGCGCCGCCGGGAGCCGGTATTTCCTTAAATGGAATGATCGGTTCGCCGGTTCGCCGGTCAAGAACATAGATGTCTCCCTGCTTTGTCGGTGCAACCAGCGCAGGAACCACGGTGCCGTCGGTTTTCGTCATATCGAACAGGACTGGCTGTGCCGGAACATCCATATCCCACAGATCGTGATGTACGAACTGCTGAACCCAGCGATATTTACCCGTGTTAATGTCCAGCGCCACGACGGAGGAAGAGAATTTTTCGACGCTCGGGCTGCGGTTCATGCCCAACTGATCCGGCACCTGGTTGCCGAGGGGAATATAGACGAGCCCCAGACCCTCATCGACGGAAAAGACTGACCAAGAGTTCGGCGAATTCGTGGTGTATGTCTCGCCTGCCGGCAGGGGCGCCGTTTCGTCAGGGTTTCCTGAATCCCAGTTCCAAAGCAACTGGCCGCTCATAATGTCAAAGGCACGGATAACGCCCGACTGCTCCTGCGTGGAGTAATTGTCGTTCACCGCTCCTCCGATAATAAGCTTGCCTGCAACGGCGACGGGGGGAGAGGTTGAGTAGTAATATCCGGCGGGGTTGTATTTCATGCCCTGCTCGAGATGCAGGGTGCCCTTATCCGCAAAATCCTCGCATATCTTCCCATTGGTGGCATCGAGCGCAATCAGCCTGGCATCCGATGTCGGAAGATATATGCGCTGTGCGCAAGCGCCTGTATCGGCAGCTTTCCAATAGGTCACGCCGCGGCAGGTTTGATGCTGACGATTGGGGTTCAAGCCGGAATTGGCGTCAAATTTCCACTTCTCCTTACCGGTCTTGGCATCGAGCGCGATTGCCCAGTTATGAGGCGTGCAGATGTAAAGCGTGTCGCCGATCTTCAGGGGCGTGACCTGATAGGTCGTTTCCCCGACGTCATCCGGGAGTTTCACGTCCCCCGTCTCATATCGCCAGACCTCCTTCAGGTCTTTGACATTGGTGGCGTTGATCTGGTCGAGCGGTGAATATCGTTGGCCGAATGGCGTACGGCCATATTGATGCCATTCGCCATCCGGCACATCTCCACCGTAAGGCGGAGCGGCGGCAACCACTTCCTTCGGCACCTCGCCGGCAAGATCGTGAGGGTCGTTGAACATAGAAACGACAGCCACGAGAAGCGCTAGGCCAAGCGTAATCGCCAGCGGCCAAGGGCCTGCAGGATAGATCATGCCGGTCGGGCTCTTAAAGCCAAGCGGTCTTCGTATCCATGGTGTCAGGAGCCACATGCCAAGTACGATGATCACGCCGCCGCGCGTTCCGAGCTGCCACCAGTCCAGGCCGACCTCCCAAAGAGCCCATAAGAGCGCCACGACCACCAAGGCAGCGTAGATCCAAAGCGCAATAGATCTCCGCATGAAGAGCATTATGGCCGTTGCAATGAACATGACACCGGCAAAGAGGTAAAAAACACTTCCGCCGAGGATAGTGAGCCAAAGGCCGCCACCACCGAGGAAAAGCCCGATAAGCAAAAAAAGAACAGATGTGATGGTAAGGGCCATCAGGCGATCTCCCGAAGAGGCGCTAGAACCGATGCCGGGTTTGGCGATGTGTGGGCGAGAGCCGGCAAGGCTCACGTTGCGCAGGCAAATAAGGCACAACCCCTGCGTTTCAATGGCCGAACCTAGTCATTGAGTTGCAGGTTCCAAGAGAACGCACGGTGAGCGGTGAAATATTCGAGGATAGCCCTGGTGCTCGAAGACACTCCCAACGCTGCGAACAAAAAACGCGCCGTGATGACGGCGCGTTTTTTAGGAGAAGGCGAGTATCGCGGCCTTTATGCTTGGTCGCAGCTTTCAATTCATGCGCTTAGAGGATCCGCCTGCCAAGCTGTAAGAAAGCTAGTCATAGAGGTAGTGCTGTTGCCATTCCTGGCGTGGGACCTTGTCGCCGATCTTGTAAGTGAGATCGCGTACATTCATGTGCTGCGGACCCGTCACGCATGTGTAGGAAAGATGATACCAGTCGCCCTTGCTGCGAAAGACAGCGCCCGGTGCTGTCATTGAATTGGCGGTCTTGACCGGATCTTTGAACGTATAGGCAATGACCTTGTCAGGCTTGAAGCCGGTTTTGTCTTTGCTAATCCGAGACATCGCCTCCGTGTCGCAACTCTGCTCGAGACGAGTTTCTGGATCCAGTTTTTCGAGTTGCTTCTTGATTGAAGCATCAACGGCAAAGGCCGAACTGCTTATGGCGGTGAAGGCAAGGAGCAACGCGCCGCGCTGTAACATTAATGGAAATCCCTTTCCCAAAAATGGGTTCATTTCAGGTCCAGAGGCTCGCCGGAATCGGCTTTGAGCCGTATGGACGGCGAAGCAGCCTGCTTTGCAGACGTGCTGGCCTTCGTGAAAAAATGTGGTCACATCAAGGCCGGTTTGCGGCAAGCCCCTCACGATTGCCTGAACAAGGAGCAGGCGACTGAAGGAAAGGACGCCCAAGGAGCCGTGCTCTCCGCTCTCCTTGATCCGCTTGGTGGCAGCCTCTATGTCTTGCGTTCAACATCTCACGCTACCGGGAGCTCCCATTGTCTGTCTTTAAGAACCTTCCTGCAAAGCCCGTCGCAGAAAAACATCCTTCCGACGATACACGTCACGGCATCACGAGGACCGATGATTACGCATGGTTGAGGGCGGACAACTGGCAGGCAATGTTCAAGGATCCTTCTATTTTGGATCCCGCGATCCGCAGCCATCTGGAGGCGGAAAATGCTTACATGAACGCTGCAATGGCGGACACGAAAGAGCTGCAGAAGAAGCTCTTTTCCGAAATGCGGGCGAGGATCAAGGAAGACGACAGTTCTGTACCTATGAAGGACGGACCTTTCGCTTACGGGACATTCTTCGTTACCGGCGGTGAGCAGCCTCACTTCTTCCGCATTGCGCGCGACGGAGTGGTTGACGACGTGTCAATTCGAACCGTCCTGCTCGACGGTGACAAGGAAGCTGCAGGCAAATCCTACTTTCGCTTGGGCGGGCTGGATGCAAGCAGCGACCATAGCTATGGCCTGTGGAGCTTTGACGATAAGGGTTCTGAATTCTACACGTTGAAGGTGCGTAATCTCGACAGCGGCGAGGACCTCGAAGATCTCGTTCACAATACTGGCGGTGGCGGCGTTTGGGCGCCGGATGGGAAAAGCTTTTTTTACACCGCGCTCGATGAAAATCACCGACCCTCAAAGGTTTTCCAGCATGTCATCGGTACCCCGCAAGCGCAGGATCGCCTGGTTTACGAGGAAGAGGATCCTGGGTTCTTTATGGGAGTGGGTGGATCGTTGCTTGAAGATTTCATCTATATCGACATCCACGATCATGAGACGAGCGAATACAGACTTCTGTCGACCAGCGATTTGAACGCGGAACCAAAACTAGTGGCCGCCCGCCATGAAGGCGTGGAATATCAGATGACGGAAGGGGGCGATGTTTTCTACATCCTCACCAACGATGCCGGCGCGAAAGACTTCAAGATTATGGAGGCGCCGGTTTCTGCCCCCGGCAAGGAGAATTGGCGGGAGGTCGTACCGCATAGGCCAGGTACGCTGATCATCAGCCACATGGCCTTCGCTCGCCATCTTGTTTGGCTTGAGCGGGCCGAAGGCTTGCCGCGGATCGTCATACGCGATCGGAAGACGAGCGAAGAACATTCGATCGCCTTCAAAGAAGAGGCTTATTCGCTCGGTCTTTCCGGGGCGGCCGAATACGACACGGACGTCATTCGCTTTTCCTATTCTTCGATGACGACGCCGTCGCAGCTTTACGATTACAACATGGCCAGCCGCGAGCGGACGCTCTTGAAGACACAGGAGGTGCCCTCAGGTCATAATCCGCAGGATTATGTTACGCGACGCGTATTCGCGCCGGCTTGGGATGGCGAGACTGTGCCGGTAACCTTGCTTTATCGCAAGGACACACCACTCGACGGTTCAGCCCCATGTCTGCTTTACGGCTATGGCGCTTATGGCATCACCATTCCAGCCTCATTCAACACCAATTGCCTCTCGTTGGTCGATCGTGGCTTCGTCTATGCCATCGCTCACATCCGCGGCGGCAAGGATAAAGGATTTAGCTGGTACGAAGACGGCAAGATGGCCAAAAAGCCGAATACCTTTAAAGACTTTATCGCTGCTGCAGACTTCCTGGTGAAGGAAGGTTTCACATCCTACGAGCATATCATTGCCGAAGGCGGTTCGGCAGGTGGCATGTTGATGGGGGCTGTGGCGAACATGGCACCGGAGAAGTTCGGTGGCATCATTGCCGCGGTTCCGTTCGTCGATGTCTTGAACACCATGCTCGACGACACGCTTCCTTTGACGCCGCCAGAGTGGCCGGAATGGGGAAATCCCATAGAATCCAAGCAAGAGTACGAGTGGATTGCAGCCTACTCGCCGTACGATAATGTCAGCGAGAAGCCATATCCGCCGCTTCTCGCCCTCGGCGGACTGACCGATCCGAGAGTGACCTACTGGGAGCCCGCAAAATGGGTTGCCAGATTGAGAGAGAAGACGACAAGCGCCAATCCCATCCTGTTGAAGACAAACATGGATGCAGGCCATGGCGGCGCTGCTGGCCGGTTCCAGCGATTGGAAGAAGTCGCCTTCGAATATGCCTTTGCGATCAAGGTCGCAGGTAAGATGTAACTCTTGCCTGTTGGACCTGTGCGTTGGCTTGAAGCGCCGGGTTCTATTGCGCAAAGGCGGTTGAGGAAGCGTTCAGCCGAAAGGGCCGCATGTATCGCGGCCTTTTTAATGCGCCGTTTTCGGGTGATGATGGCCACTGATATCGGCGCCAGCCGTGGGCGAAAGCTTCATATTCCAGAAGGTGGCCGTCAACGAGATCAATGTGACGCAAATGAAGGCGAAGGAAAAATCGCCGAGAACCGGATGGACGCGTTCACCAGCCGTCATCGAAAGATGGAGCGCAAACGCGCCCGCGCAGATCCCGAGGGAAAGCATCAGCTGCTGAAAGGTCGTATAGAAGCTGATCGCGGCGCTCATCCGCGCCGGTTCAATCTCGTCATAGGCGACGGTATTGTAAGCGGTGAACTGGAAAGACATGAAGAAGCCGCTCACCGCCAAAATGCCGAAAATGAGCGCTGAAGGCCAATCGGGACGAAAGCCCGCGCAGAGAGCGTAACCCAGTGTCGATGTCAGTCCGTTGATAACAAGGCTGCTTCTAAAGCCGAATTTCCGCAAGATTCTGGGAGCCAGCGCCTTCATCGCCATTGCTCCAAGCGCCGTTGCCGTAACAAACTGGCCGGCTGCGGCAGCGGACATACCAAAGCCGATCTGGAAATAGAGCGGAAGCAGGAACGGTTGGGCGCCTTGTGTGATTCTCAACAATGATCCTGCAATGACCGAGATCCGAAAGCTTGGGACCTTCATCAGTGAGAAATCCATGATCGGAGCCGGATGGTGCTTGGCATGAAAAAGGTAGCCGCAGCCGAATACAACGCCGATTGTGATCAGCAAAATGGCGGTTGCTCCTTCACCGGAGCGACTCGACATCTCGAACCCGAACAACAGCGAACCCAAGGAAATCCCGGAAAGGATGAAACCTATCTTGTCGAAGCGTCTCTTGGTCGGTTCCTTGATTTCTGCAATGAAGATCGAGACGAGAGTAAAGCCAAGAATTCCAATTGGTACGTTGATGTAGAAGATGAAGCGCCAGTTAAGCCAGGTGACGATGAAGCCGCCGACGGGCGGACCGAGAATCGGGCCGATCAACGCTGGTACGAGCAGCCATGACATCGCACTGATCATATCTTTGCGGGCGACGCTGCGCATCAGAACGAGACGACCAACCGGCATCATGGTCGCGCCGCCCAAACCCTGAACCAAGCGTGAGATGACGAGGCAGGTGAGATTAGGTGACAAAGCGCAGCCGATGGATCCGAGAACGAAGATTGCGATCGCGGATCGAAAGACTGTCCGTGAGCCAAACCGATCGGCGATGACGCCACTGGCAGGAATAAATATGGCAAGGCTCAACAGATAGGAAGTCAACGCGATCGACATGGCAGGCGCACTGACGCCGAAGTCCCGCGCCATCGTGGGCAAGGCAGTGGCAAGCACCGTGGCGTCCAACTGCTCCATAAACATCGCGCTTGCGATAATCATGGCGATCAGCCGGAAATTGGACTGTTCCCGTGACTGCACGGGATGATGTAAAATCTGGTCCATGATGCGAAAAGCTTTCCTTCGCCGGCAAAGCCTGCCGACATCGAGCATCGATCGGAACGGGAATGACGTTCTTCATACGCTCATGAAAAAATCGGTGGCATGCTTATAATGCAATTCTGTTATGATGGTGATGCAAAATAGTTTCCACAACGCAAACGATAGTTGTTCGGGTTCGGTAATGACTCTTGCGGCAAAACCGCAATGCACTACCTTTGTGTCATGAAAAGCTCAGAAGAAAATCATGTCTCGAACGAGGCTCCGTTCGCACAATTCGACAATAGCTATGCACGTTTGCCGGATCGCTTTTATGTAAAGCGCAATCCGACGCCAGTTTCTGAGCCGTATCTCATCAAGCTGAACGAGCCACTTGCACGAGACCTCGGTTTGAACCCTTACGATCTCAAGCACCATGGCGCTCAGATCCTGTCTGGAAACAAAGTTCCGAAAGGCGCAGAGCCTCTGGCAATGGCCTATGCCGGGCATCAATTCGGAAATTTCGTTCGCCAACTTGGCGACGGTAGGGCGATCCTGCTTGGAGAGGTGATCGATCATGCCGGAAACCGACGTGACATCCAATTGAAAGGAAGCGGTCCCACGGCATTTTCGCGGGGTGGCGATGGCAGAGCCGCACTCGGGCCGGTCCTGCGCGAATACATCGTGAGCGAAGCGATGCATGCACTGGGCATTCCCGCGACGCGAGCACTTGCCGCGGTCACGACAGGCGATCCAGTTTATCGAGAAACCGTATTGCCGGGTGCCGTCGTCACGAGGGTAGCGGCAAGCCATATCCGAGTTGGAACCTTTCAATTCTTTGCTGCGCGAGGCGATGAGGAGGCCGTAAGGGCTCTCGCCGATTATGCGATTAAGCGGCACTACCCTGTTTGTTCAGCTGCCGAAAATCCTTATCTCGCCTTCTATCGCGCCGTTTGTGAAAGACAGGCGGGGTTGATTGCTCACTGGCTTGCGGTGGGGTTTATTCACGGCGTCATGAACACCGACAACATGACGATCTCGGGTGAAACGATCGATTTTGGCCCATGCGCCTTTCTCGATAGTTATGATCCCGCCACCGTCTTTTCGTCGATCGATCATGGCGGCCGATATGCCTATGCGAACCAACCTGGGATCGGCCAATGGAATCTGGCGCGACTTGGTGAGACGCTGCTGCCGCTCTTCGATGAAGATCGTGATCGAGCTGTCAATATGGCGAATGAGGTCATGGCGTTTTACGGAGAGCGCTTCCAAGCGGAATGGCTCGGAAGAATGCGCGGGAAGCTTGGTCTGCTAGAGGCGCAGGATGACGACCTGGAGCTTGTTCAAGCGCTTTTAGCGGCTATGCAAGCCGGTGAAATGGATTTTACGCTGACCTTCCGGCGGCTGGCCGATCTGTGTGATGGGCAGCCAGCCGACGTGCTGACATCTTTATCAAAGGCCCCGGAGACGTTGGTTGGCTGGATCTCGACATGGCAGGCAAGGCTTCAGCGTGAAGAAGCTGCTTCCGCGGAGAGAGCGAAAGCGATGCGCAAAGTCAATCCAGCGTTCATCCCCCGCAATCATCGCATTGAACAGGCAATTCTTGCCGCTGTTCAAGACGCGGATTTTTCACTTTTCGAAGCACTGCTCGACGTTCTGGCGCGACCCTATGAAGATCAACCGCGTTTTGCCACCTACCAACTGCCACCAGAGCAGGACGAACGGGTATTGCAAACCTTTTGCGGAACATGAACGCGGCATTTGGCTGTGCATGTTTTGCATTATGAGTCTTCTGACGGTCGTCGCATAGCTGGTTTTTGATTGGAAACGGCAAGATTTTCAGGTTATGAGCGTGCGGCTGACGAAAGGAAGTCCCGTGCTCCGTCATTTGCTTACCATCGCATTCGTGTGTCTTTCTGCGCAAAGCAGCCTGTCGGCAAACCTCGCTGTGCCTACCGATCCGCAAATTCCTGCAACGCCGTCTTTGCCAAAAAGCGCCGGTCCCCATCTGCTTGAGCCGCATTTGCATATTGCGCGCTTTGGTCAGAAAGGCCAGCGGCAGGTCGCTCTCACCTTCGATGCTTGCATGGGCAAGGCTGACGAACGGATACTTTCAACCTTGGTGAGCGAGCGGATTCCTGCGACAATCTTCGTGACTGCTCGGTGGTTGCGTCATAATCCCGAAGCACTACGGACGCTTCTTGCCAATCCAGATCTCTTTGAACTCGAAAATCACGGTGCAAATCATATTCCTGCCGTGGGCATGCCAGTCGCCATCTACGGTATTCCTGCGGCAGGGTCGCCGGCCGCAGTCGAGAGCGAGGTTTCGGGCGGTGCTGCGGCGATGATTTCAGCCGGCATTCCAGCGCCGCATTGGTTCCGCGGTGCCACTGCCAAATATGATCCTGCCTCGATCGCGCAGATCCGTGCGATGGGTTATCGAATTGCAGGCTATTCCGTCAATGGCGACGGAGGCTCGCTTCTTGGTGCGGCGATAACGGAAAAACATATCGTTGGCGCGAAAGACGGCGATGTGGTCATAGCACATATCAATCAGCCAACGCATGCAGCCGGCGAGGGCGTTGCAAAGGCCCTAATAGAACTGAAAGCAAGCGGCGTCCACTTTGTTCGCCTTCAGGATGTGACTGACAACGGCGATGACAAAACCACGGAATAGCAAGTTTAAACGGCGTGCATTTCGGCAAAGTTTGAGGCTTGCGGCGCAATAAACTCATAAGCATCCGCATGCGGCGGCTCATCTCGGTCGAGCGCGAAATCGGCGAACCAGTCCCGCTCTACGCCCGAAATCATGGCACCAATCATGAGCGTGGCGAGATAGGAAAATGACATTCCGTTTCCGCCGTATCCACAAGCCGAATACACGTTCGGCATCTGGGATACTGGCCCTATAAACGGGATCCCGTCTTTGCTGTCGGAATAGACACCCGACCATGCCCCGATCCGTTCGAGATTTGCCTTCGGCCATAGAAGCCTGAGCTTTTCGCGAAGGAGGTCCGCTTTTGCTGAAAGCCGACTTGCCCGCTCAGCCGCATCGATTGTCAAATCGTCCTCTCCGCCTACCAGAAGTCTGCCATCCGGCGCGGGTCTGACATAAAGGTATGGATGGCTGTCATCCCAAATAGAGGCCTCGTCACGCCACAGGCTTCCTGGTGCCTGGCTTTCGGTGGCGATTGCGTAAGTTGCAACGGTGCGATGCAGCTTCGGCATAGCAATTCCGGGCATCTCATGGCCCGTTGCCAATACAACATGCTGCGCCTCAATCGTGTTCGAAGATCCGGCCAACTCGGCCGTCACGCGATTTGGTTCGCTGTTCAGCGAAACGACGCGGCCTGCAACGCACTTTGCACCATCGGTGATCGCCATCTTCAAGAGGCTAGCCGTGAGCAGGACAGGATTAACCTCGGCCGATCCTGCGGACAGAATGCCAGCATCCCGATCAAGTTCGTACTGGGTGAAGAGATCGCAATGTTCCAGATAGACCCCTGGAAGACCTCCGCGACGCCGAAGCTTAACCTCTTCCAGCAGATCCCGCGCTCCTTCATGGTTGCTTGCCAGATAAAGGGTTTTGCGAGATTTGAGCTGGCAGGCAATCTTCTTTTCGCTGATTAGCTTGCTCAAGCCCGTCACAGCCGCCGCGCTTCGTCTATAAATGCCGATTGCGCGTTCGAAGCCATGTCGGCGCACAAGATCTGCTAGCGGAATGTCGAGCTCCCATTGCAGCATTCCGGTGGACGCCGCTGTGGCGGTCAAACCCGGCTTCCATTCATCGACAATCACGACCGAAAGCCCGCGAGCCGAAAGATGTTCAGCCAGCAAGGCACCGGTAATGCCTGCGCCAACGATCAGCACATCGGTTTTCTGATTTTCAATCAAGGGTGCAGCGCTTGGTCGCTCTAGCGACGTTTGCCAAGGATGATAAAGAGTGCTTTTAGGACCGTCATCGGTCATATCAACGCTGATCTCGTCGCTCATCTTGCACCTCCACCGATCACTTCGGTAATTGCGGCTGAATTTTTTCTTCGATCACAAGCTCATCGACAATTGTCATGGCAATCAGGGAAAGCGGCAAAGCCAGCATGGCGCCTACCGCTCCCCACATCCAGGTCCAGAAAATAATGGCGAGGAAAATAACAAAGGCGTTGATCTCGAGGCGCCTGCCCATGACAGCAGGAAAGACCAGGTTTTCGACCACGAGGTGGATCGAAAAGAAAATGAATGCCGGGAGTAATCCAAAGAACAATCCGTCATGCGTCAAGATCCCAGCAATGGCAATCGACAAGGTCATGATCGTGATGCCGAGATAGGGAATGAAGCTTGAGAGAAAGGCGAAAAAACCCCACAGAGCCGGAGCAGCGAGACCGCTGGCGAACGCAATTACCGTCATCGATACGCCAAGGCAGGCGTAGATGACGGCGGCGGTCGCAAAATAAAAGCCAAGCACCTGCTCGACTGCGTTAATCACTCTGATCGCCGAGAGGCGCTGGTTACGGCCACGGAACGCCATGATGATGGCTTTACGGAGGTTGATCCGTCCCGCCAGGAAGAGAAGTAGAGCCGCAAAAAAGATCAGGGTCTGAACCAGTGCGGGCGTCAGATTTGCGGTGATGACGTGCAAAACATTGCCGCTGTTTTCGATGAGCTTATCCATCGAAATCGGTCCGCTCTGGAACGTCGCTGGCGCGATATGAAGCCACTTGATCTCTTCAAGATATGGCAGCAAACGTGACATGCTGCGTTCGGCAAAAGCCGGACCTTCGTTGGCGAGCGTCGTCAGCGGTCCGGCGAGCGAATTTGCCACCAGAAAGATCACGAGAGCGGTGGCGCTTGAAAGCAAAACCGCATTTGCCAGTCTTGGCACACCTAGATTTGACAGTTTTTCGGCTGCAATGCCCAAAATCATTCCCACGACCACCGCAAGCGTTACGGGTATAAGGATGATTGACATAAAGTAGAGGGCAGCGAAGAACAGAATAGCGAAGATCCCGATGATGGACCACGCAGTGATGATGTCGAGCCCATCTTTTTGGGTGGACGGCAAACTCGCGGGGATTTCCTCAGTTGCTGACATGAGGTTCCTCGCCCAGCCGCTGGTTCTCGGCTCAGGTAATGAGATCTTTTTCGCTTGTTTTCGAATACCGCCTGCTATGCCCATGTGGCACGCGCCCCTCCACGCATCTCGCAATTAACGAATTTGGCGACATACGGTTCCACGCAAAAATTGATACTGCCAATATCGATGCTTTCGAAAGACAGGAGAGCGACCTTCTGCGGAGTGTAACCAATCTCGTAAACTATCGGTGCACGGTTCAAAACCGTGAACCACTGCCTTATATCAAGCGAGGTTCACGGAAAGGTTTGCGTTTGATGCAGTCTCTCGAAGACATTATCGATGATTTCAAAATGCTTGAGGATTGGGAGGATCGATACCGCTACGTTATCGAACTAGGCAAAACGCTGCCCGTTTTTCCTGAAGACGACAAAACAGCGGAAAACAAGGTTTCGGGCTGCGCGAGCCAGGTCTGGTTGAAAAGCCATGAGAGTGGAAACCCAAGCGATCCGGTTATGAGCTTTGACGGCGATTCAGACGCACATATCGTGCGTGGTCTGGTCGCGATCGTTCTGGCGATCTATTCAAATCGCCATGCTTCGGAGATAGCATCGCTGGATGCCCTCAATATTTTTGCGGAGATTGGCCTGATTGAAAATCTCTCAGCTCAACGCGCCAACGGCTTGCGATCCATGATCGAGAGGATCAGACGAGAAGCAGCTACGCGAGTGGCTGCTTAATGTAAGGCCTGTGGCGACTTTGCAGCTATGCGAGTAAATGGCATTCCACACTTGGAAGGCCATAGTTCTAACGAAAGATGCCGCCTGAGCAGTCAAGCGGCATCATCCAACACTATATGCGATAATCAGGCTCTGCTACGCTTGCGGCGCTGCCCGAGGCCCATTTCCTTAGCCAAACGGGAGCGAGCTTCCGCATAGGCCGGAGCAACCATCGGATAGTCCGCCGGCAGATCCCACTTGTCACGATATTCTTCGGGTGAAAGCGAATGATGCGTCATAAGGTGACGCTTCAGCGACTTAAATGCGCCGCCACATTCCAGGCAGGTAATTTGTTCTTCCTGAACCGACTTGCGAACCGAAACTGCCGGTTTTGGTTTTTCCATTACAACGGCTGCTGGCTGAGGCGCCGATGTTGTGCTCAAAGCTGAGTGGACGTCAGAGATTAACGTTGCAAGCTCGCTGACAGGAACCACGTGGTTGCTTACATACGCCGACACGATGTCGGCAGTCAGCTCGACAAGCAAATCAGGGCCGCCCCCGGTTGCGTTATCATTCATAATTCAAGTCTCCTGTTCATACGTACAGATAGCCTTATCAGATAAAAAGAAAAGACCGTTCTTGTAGAGCGCGCAGTAAGATCCAGAGTGAAACCGACGCAATTTTTAGAAATCCACCCCTAGATTTCTTCGGAAACATCTAAACCCTATCTGTCAATACTATCTAGATTCGCTTATGACCTAAGATATACAAGGATATAGCGGCGCAATTTTTCCGCCATTGTAAGAAAGGCAAAGCTTTTTCTAAACCATATTCCGAACTCTACTAGAAGATCAATTAACACTGTTTCGTAAGCGCGCCAATTATTATTTTACTTCAACGGAAACTTGAGAGCAAAAATGGCCGTTTTG
Source organism: Oryzifoliimicrobium ureilyticum (assembly GCF_037199735.1). NCBI lineage: Bacteria > Pseudomonadati > Pseudomonadota > Alphaproteobacteria > Hyphomicrobiales > Rhizobiaceae > Oryzifoliimicrobium > Oryzifoliimicrobium ureilyticum. The sequence goes on from NZ_JBBBVQ010000001.1 coordinate 428,967, forward strand.
CTCCGTATTCTAAAATATTACTACCAAAGTAGCCCGTTGAATGCTCCTCTGGCGAAGGTTAAACTATAAGGCGAACTTTCAGCGATTCGTTTCACTGCTTTTCCTTGTAATTATACGCATCGTAAGCGTTTTTGCCCCAAGGCACGCAGCCCGGTTGTATTTGCTTCATTGACGATTGTTTTTCCTATTGTGGTTACCAGCCGGTTAACGCAGAGCGTGAGCAACTGAATTTAAGGTGGAAAATTGTTTCACAATGAAGTTACACCCTCTGCTGAAGCGGCATGGTCTAAAATACAACGTATAACTGCATTTGCGATTTGGCTAGAGCCCAGCACTTGTTGTGGGCGGTCTTCAGCCCCAAATAAAGCACACTCGCAAAATCCATGAATATGGATGTGAAGGCGTGAATCTTAGTCCAGCATCCTTTGATGAAAATACAGGAGAATGGTGAGGGACGAAGGCCTAGTGCGCCAAGTGAGGGAGAGACGTGCGTCCTGCCGAACAGGAGATGGTTATGAGCAATATTATCGATTCGCCGATGGTGAAGACGGACGAGGAATGGCGTCAGAAGCTGACCCCCGAGCAATATAGAGTTACCCGTCAGCATGGGACGGAAAGAGCGTTTACAGGCCCATACTGGAACAGCTTTGAACACGGTCTCTATCGCTGCGTTTGCTGCGAATCTCCGCTTTTCAGATCGGACACGAAATTTGACGCCGGTTGTGGCTGGCCAAGTTACTTCGAACCGGTAGATCCGAATGCTGTTAAAGAGTTACAAGATCGCTCTTACGGCATGGTCAGAACCGAAATTCGCTGTGCAACCTGCGACGCTCATTTGGGACACGTGTTCCCAGACGGGCCTCCGCCGACTGGCCTCAGATACTGCATAAATGGCAATTCGATGATCTTCGAGCCGGAAGATGGTGCGTGAGGCATCACGTTAATCTGCAAGCCGTAGTTCCATGCAGGTCAGGTCGAGCCAGCGGCCAAACTTGATGCCGACCTCATGGAATGTACCGACGGCTTTGAAGCCAAGTTTTTCATGTAGCTGTATAGATGCAAGATTGCCGGCCTCGATTCCGGCAATCATCACATGAAGGCTAGAGGATTTCGCTCGTTCGATGAGAGCGAGCATGAGCATTTTGCCTATCCCCTGGCCCCTGCAATCTTTGTCGACATAGACCGAATGCTCGACCGTATGGCGGTAGCCATCGAAAGCGCGCCAGTCGCCATAAGAGGCATAGCCTGCGACCTTTCCCGACATTTCAGCGACAAGCACAGGAAAGCCGCGCATGGTCCTGGCGTTAAACCAGTCGATCCGGTTGGCGAGATCCACGGTCGTTTCGTTCCAGATCGCCGTCGTATGTTCGACAGCATGATTGTAAATAGCTGCGACTTCAGGCAAGTCGGCCTGGATTGCGTCTCGGATGGTGGTCGTTTCATTCATGATATGCGTCCTGCTCTTCGATGGGCATAGGTCGAATGGCATGCGCTGTAAAGCCATCGTTCTTGCCAAAAAGTTGCCGGAGGCACGAGCTTTGAGATGTTGCCGGACGTCTGAACTAGGCTGACGGAGAAAGGCTAAAGCAGGTGAGAACCGCCGAGTAATGGACAGCTGCAGCCACAATCACAAATCCATGCCAGATGGCATTCTGAAAGCGTAGCTTTTCCCAAACATGGAAGATAACGCCGGCCGAGTAAATGATGCCGCCGATCACGATTAGAAGCATGGAGGCCGAAGGGATCCGCGCTGCTACCGGGCCAGCGACGAGAAGTCCGCTCCAGCCCATCGCAAGATAAAGCGCAATTGCCAACTTGTCGTAACGACCGGGGAAGGCGCATTTGAGAACGATGCCGCAGCCGGCAAAAATCCAAATTGCGATCAACATCCCCAGCAGCAGCGGATCGTCTGCTCCTCGCTCAAGAAAAGGCGTGTATGTTGCCGCGATGAGAACAAAGATCGATGAATGATCAAGACGTCGCAAGAACCATTTGGTGCGCGATACAGGCCAGGCATTGTAGGAAAAGGAAATACCGATCGTCATGATCAAGCCTATTCCGTAGACCCAGGCTGCAATCAGCGCACCGTCGGAACTCCACAGCGTCGCATAAAAAATGAGGACGGTAACACCGACCAGGGCAAGTGCAAGACCAACTCCATGAACGATGCCATCCGCGATCAGCTCATATTTGTCATAAGCCCATCGAACTGCAGTCCAATCGTTCATCGCGTACCTATCAATTTTGAACAGCTGCATTTTTGCATCTAAGAAAATATCTATCAAGATAACAGCTGGTTTAAATTGCGAAGATGAACCTCAGCTGAAACCCCTCAACGCGGGTCGTCCAATAAAGCTGAACAGTTCTTCAGGCATTCGCTCACTTATTGAGCGACTATGAAAGTGGTAGGCGTGTCTCCTGAATTCATATCGCTGTGAGGACTTCGAAATGACGACTCAGTCGGCTTATGCTTTGTCGAGACCGGCTCATGTGGGAGCGGCAAGTCTTGTTGTTTCCGATCTACCCATGGTCAGCTCCTTCTATCAGCAGATCTTAGGCTTGTCCGTTCTTGAAAAGAGCGGCAGTGAGGTGCTGCTTGGCGTCGATGAAAAGCCGCTCTTGAGGCTGGTGACCGATCGCGCGGTCAGGGCCGGAAGCCACTCTGCAGCGGGTTTGTTCCACAATGCTTTCCTGCTACCGAGCCGCCAGGATCTGGCGCTCTGGCTGAGGCATGTGGCCCATCAAGGCCAACGGCTGGACGGTGCATCCGATCACATTGTCAGCGAAGCGATTTATCTTTCCGATCCAGAAGGTAACGGCATAGAGGTCTATGCTGATCGCCCGCATGAGACCTGGCGGTTCGATAGGGACGGCATGGTCACCATGGCAACCAAGCGCCTTGATCTTCAGGCGCTATACGACAGTGCTGGCTCAAGTCCATGGGAAGCTGCTCCCGAGGGAACCGCGCTCGGACATATTCATCTTCAGGTTGGTGATGTTCCTGAAGCCGAGCGATTTTATTCGGATGTTCTCGGATTGAAGATTATGGCACGCTATCCGGGCGCGAGTTTCTTCGCGACAGGAAGTTACCATCACCACGTCGCGGCCAACATCTGGAACAGTCGGGGAGCGGGCAAGCGCGACGAAACAATGACCGGTTTGTCTAGCTACGAGCTGAAGTTCAACGATCGCGATGCGTACGAGGAAGCTCTGACTGCGCTAGACAGGCTTTCGATTGCAACTGAGCGCCGTTCCGACGGCGTTTTTCTCCGCGATCCCTGGGGCATCGGGATCGTCCTCAACCTCTCATAAGGACGGGCACTATATCGTGCGCCGAGTTGAGTCTCAGGCCTTCGGGCGCTTCACTTTCGAAGACCGAGGCTGGCTCAACGGTTGAATTGACGGCGTTGCAACAAGGCGTTCGTAGCGCACGCCTGTGAACATCAGGATCTGACACCCATTGGTATTGTTCGGCTTACCGCCGGATTTCGAGGTGCGGCCTGCCAAGCTGATGACTTGAGCCATGATCGTCTCCATAAAGGCGCGAGACGGATGATGTTGAAGATCTCACCCTGCCCAACATAAGGGCCGGAACGCTTTTTCCAAGGCATTACCGCATTGGAAAATCATGCGTACCTTCTCACGGCAATGTTTCCAGTACCGTGGTGAAGAGGCCTAGTATGGCGATGAACAGGCCCCCGTTTCATGTATTAATGCATGCTAAAGTTAATTTTGTCCTAACTGCGAATGTTTAAAGACTGCTGCGATAGCTCGAAAGTCCAGATTTTCGGCTGAATTAAGGGATTCGCTGTCACCGACAGCGGTCCCATCGCGTTCTGGGCAAGATAGATCAAGCGGCGCGCACCCAATGTGCTGCAGCATCTGGCGTATCAAGCCTGAACAGAATCTTTGAGCTCTTCAGCAAACATTAACCGTGTCACGCTAGGATTTGTTCATAAACCCAGCCTTCGCTCTGCCGTTAAGCGGGCTTAGAGCCATCGATCTGTTGTCTAGCGTATTCGGGGTGTTTGTGTGCAAGACAGGTTTCGAGACCTCGAAGGTCCTGCTGCGATAAGAAAGAAGGATGTCGTGCTGATGGCGACAGTCAGCAGCTTTGAAGGACTGACAAGGCCGAATAAATCGGAGCTGCGCCAGTTCGCGGAGTTGTTTATGCCGCTATTCCAAGCGTCATCGGAAGAGGCGAAGCGCCAGGCGGTGGCAGCATTGTCGCAATGCGAGGTTATGCCTCAGGCCGTGTGCCTCTTCATCGGTTCACAGCCGATATCGATTGCTGCCCCATTTCTCATCTCATCGCCCGCAATTTCGGATGAAACCTTGATTGCGATTGCCCGCACCCAAGGTGCCGAGCATGCAAAAACGATTGTGAATCGCGGGTCGCTTTCGCCTAAGGTTATTGATGCGCTGGTGGCTTTGCGACATTCGGAAACCCGTCCTCAGCAGGCGCAAGTTACCCTCTTGCTCGAAGATATTACGATTGATCCAGTCCAGGAAAATCCTGCGGCAAACGCAGTCAGCGTTCCTCAACCTGCTGTCTACGAAGAATCCTCGATGCCGTCCTTGGACGATGGCGAAAAAGACGGCGGCAAGCGAGAAGCCGAGATGCGCTCTCGGCTGAAAGATCTGGCTGCGCATATGGGCCGGCGAGATGGCGACCGTCTCGGTCTTCGAACACTATCGGCATTGCAGCAAGCTTTGCTGGTCAGGTTCGCCCGCGTGCGCGATGCCAAGCAATTCTCGACGACGCTCGCCGACGCTCTTTCAGCGAGTCGTTGGCTGATCCGGCGCATCATGCTGGATATTTCGGGTCGTCAGCTTGCCATGACATTGACCAGTCTCGGCACACCCTTTTTGGATATGATCTTCATTCTGGAAAGGCTCTATCCGCATTTGGCCGAGATGCAGCATGGTGTCAGCCGCGCTTGGATGCTGCTTGATTCCCTCGATCCGGAAGAATGCCAGGAGAGAGTGGAAGCATGGCGCAAGGCCGATAGCTATACCTACGATCCTGAGAAAGGCGACGCCGCAAACAACTCGCATAAAATCGAGGAAAGCGCCGTTATCCATCAGCCCTATAGGCTGGTTCGCCGGTCCCGTTGAGAGGGACATTCGCCTTAATCAGGCGCGGCGGCTACCGGAAAAAGCCCCGAAACGTCATCGGCCTCAAGTTCGACCAGCCACAAATCTGGATCGAAACGCTTCTCGCGTTCGACAAACGCAAGAACTTCCTCAGGTTCAGCGCGTTCCAGTCTGACTTCAAAAAAGCGACTGTCGGTTTCATGGTCGGACATAATGCTTTGAGGAGCAGGGGCATAGAGTGTTTCTCTTCCATCTCGAAATCGCTGACGAATAAAGATGGCTCCCGCTTCTTGCGCGCCCTTTTTCTCGATAGCTGCAAAGCTACCTTTGGAAAATATCCGCCGCACCAGTGCCGAAACATAAATGTCGGAACGTAATCTCATCGGCCCTCCATTCGAAGGCGTTAGGGGTCGGAGTTTAGTAAACCTAGCGACGTGAGACTCATTTCTCCAGGCATGTGAAGACTTATTGTCGACTTTGGCGGGACAAATCCTTGTCGCGCCCCGATGCTCAGAGTGCTCCGATTTCCTTGAGCTTCTTTAGTACGGCTTCGCTCGGCTCACCCGTTGGCGGCAAGTTATAGTGCTTTTGGAAATGTTTGATTGCTTCGCGCGTGGTATCTCCCACCACGCCGTCCACACCCACATTGGCGTAGGCCATGTTCGCAAGGCCCTTTTGGATTTTTAGAACAAGATCCACGTTGCTGATCGTGGCACTTAGTTTCTTGTCGCTGCTGACCGCGACAGCAGGACGGGCTGCTGGCGGCGGCGGTGTGGCCGAGACCTTATGCGTAACAGACGATGGCTTCATCTGGCGCTCTGCATCGAGAATAGCCGCGGCCACCGGATCGGGTGCCGTCGACGAAGGCTGAATTTTCTCTGCTGGTCGTGGTGCAGGCAACGTCGATGCACCAATCGAGTCCGTTTTCAGAGCAGCCAAGACTTCGGGTGTCGCCTCGCCATCCTCGGCCATACCGACTGTCTGCTGGAAGAAAAGTATGGCAGCGCTGGTCCGTGGTCCGGTGACACCATCCGCAGTGCCGTTGTAAAGGCCGCGGCGGATCAACTCCTTCTGGATATCCATCACGAGTGGGCTAGGCGGGGAGGCTGCCGTGGCCGGCTGTGTGGGAACAGCATTGGTGGTGCGGGCGGCGTCTGCATCCGCCGTCTGCCGCTCAATGCGAAACGTTGTAACTTGGCCGGCCTCGTTCTGGCTGGTAACCGCCGAGCCGAAAATGCGCGGAGAGGCCGGATCGCGCGTGCGCAGGAATGGATGCGGATGAGCGCCCTGTTGGTACCAGAGCGCATTGGCCGCCACGAAACTGAAAATCACGACAAAAGCCAAGGTGCCGCCAGCGGTCGATGGGTAGCGCCCAGCGAGGGAGGCAAGTCCTCCAAGCCCGCGCATCCCAAGTCCCCCGATAGCACCTGCCGCCATTAGCGCGAGGCCCGGCTGCTGCCGCCCTCGCTTTGCCTTAGGCGATTTTCGCTTGCGCGACGCCATCCCTAAGTCCTTCCTCTGGCAATCCGGTCAATGCCGGCGTTGCTGCTTTAAGTCGAGGCGGAAACTCCACGCCGCCCGATTTGTCATCCACTGTCAGTGCGCCGGATCCGTCCGCAGGGAGCGAGATCGAGACGATCGTTCCCTGCTGTTCCCGGCTCGAAATCGCGAAATGGCCTCCATGGAGGTTTACGAGGCCCTTTACCAGACACAGGCCAAGGCCTGTTCCTTCATAGTGCCGTGTATAGCTATCCTCAACCTGCGTGAACGGTTGTCCCAGTTTTTCGAGCTGAGCCTCGGCAATGCCGATACCCGTGTCGCTGACACTGAGCAGGAATATGCCATCGCGCAAACTTGCATCGATGGTGATCACGCCGCCGGCCTCGGTAAACTTTACGGCGTTGCCGACGAGGTTAATCAGGATCTGCTGGATCGCCCGGCGGTCGGCTACGATTTCTCCGAGACCCTTCTGGAGGCGACTCGTCAGAACAAGCCCCTTCGTCTTTGCTTGAAACCCCAGCATGCCTTCGCAGGCACGGATAGGTTCGGCAGCTTCGAAAGGCTCCATGGTAAGCTCGTAGCGCCCGGCCTCGATCTTGCACATATCGAGCATTGTATTGACGACCGAGAGGAGGTGGCCACCAGACTCTTTGATAAGGCCGACATACTCGCGCTGCCGCTCGTTCTCGAATCGGCCGAAATATTCGCCGAGAAGGACGTCCGAAAAGCCGAGCACTGCGTTGAGAGGCGTGCGCAGCTCATGGCTGACCGCAGCAAGAAACCGCGACTTTGCTTCGTTGGCAGAGGCTGCCTCACGCACATGACGCTCTACATCAAGACGCAATTGTTTCTCGGCAGAGATGTCGCGTGCCTGCACGATGACATCGCTGAGCTCGCCATTGGAATCAGAACGCGCGGTCATATCCAGACGCAGCCACGCAAAACGTCCATTTTCCGCAATAAGCCCAGCTCTCTCAACCCGAAGTTCAACGTCAACGCGAGCCTCTCCCTGCCGCAACCGATCAAGCGACTGCAGGAAAATAACACGGTCATGAACATGCAATTGTTCGAAGAAACCTTTATCTGTCGGCGATTGCATCCAAGTGAGGTACTTGGACAGGTCTCGGCCGCCAGCAGACAAGACACTTCCTTGAGGATCCATGATCAGGATGATGTCCGGAAGAAGCGACATCGGAAGGTCGCCTGGCAGAGAATCGGAAGTCATTGGTGTGGTAACGGATCCGTGGCGCGACAGCGCGATGCTTCCAACGGCAGAGAAGAGAAATGCAGCTGCGACAGCGGCAACGCCCGCGGGGAGTGCAACGGCCGGGCTTGTCACGAAGGAAAGACCGATCGGAGCAGCAAGCAGTCCAACAGAGGAGATTGCAGCCAGGCGGCGTAAGATCGCAAGTTCGCGGTGACGCGCGGCATCTTCACCACCAATGCGGGAAAGCCATGCTGCCGCTGCTTTATCTATCAGGCCTGAAGCCTGCTTTTTTACGCTACTCAACACAATCACGCGGAACCTGCCTTGGAAGGCTGTAACTATGGCTCGACACTAGGACCGTGGGTTTAAGGAAAGGATAAGGATCGCCGACAAGATCCCGTCGGACGAGCAGAAAAGCCCCATTTTGGATCAAACGCGCGGTGCTTTCGAAAATAGGGTTAATGACGCGTAACTAGCGGATTTTCCTTAAATTTCGCCTTGGCGTTAACGGATGGGGCAAACAAGATCGGGCCAAAAGCCTGCAATAGCGCAGCTTCGATACTTGATCATCGTTAACGTGTGCCGCAATTTGCTGAAGACGCGGATGCCGTTGATCGCAGTCGATAAAATTTGAAGTAAATTTGACGAAAATATTGGTCTTTTCGGAAAACGGGTGTTGGTGAAATTACACTAGGGTAGGGCTTCTAAGTTAGCTCGTCGTCAGAGGCGATGGATCGGATAGCGAACGATGTGGTTTCTCATCAAGACATGCTTTTTCTTCGGCCTAGTGCTCTTGTTGTTGCCTTTCTTTGTCAGCGCTGGACCTGACGGCCGTGCTGCCACACCAGGTGTCCAGCTAACTGACGCTGTCAGCACCGTCAGCGGGCTCTATTCTTATGCGAGCGGTATGTGTGGCGAGAAGCCGGAATTGTGCGTGAAGGGTGGCACGCTTCTTTCCGCACTTGGAGCGCAAGCGCGCGAGGGTGCATTTATCGCATATCGCCTGCTTGATGAGCACTTTGGCTCAGCCAACCAAACGCAGCCTGCACTGGCACCAGTTGCTCGGCAAGTTGAGGTCGAAGCGCCGACCAAACTTGCCTTGGAAAAGCTTCAGCTTGTTTCGGCAGGAGCCGACAATACGCTTGATCGAAATGCCGCCTTGGGTCAGGCAATGCCGAACTTCCCCAAGCCCTATCGGCCTCCTGTTGATGACGAGATTTCCACCGCGACTACATCGACGATACCGTTGCCAATGCCGCGCCCGGTGCGCTGACAGTCCCGCTTGCCGCTCAATCCGCTCCGGTTTCAAACGGCTGGCAGCCTGCTCCCCTTAGAAATCGGTCGGCCGCGTCGTCGAAACTCGCTTGCGGAACCAATGTTCTAACGACCGCGTAGCCTTGATTCCTCGTGAGTTCTACGAGAACGCTTTGCTCTATGGCGGCCGGCAGCGATTTCCTCAAAGCGGTGAGTTCTATCGGCGTTCCCGCAACGACATCAAGGGCGCCGTTGACTGCCGTCCTGTCATTCATGCTGAACACCTCGTTGGAGGCTCTGTCAAAGATCGCGATTGACCAGAATGGTACGCCACCCTTCGCAGTGAAACGGATTGGTGCGTCCTCGACGTCAAAAGAGCAGACGGCTGTGCGGACAAAAGGATCGCTGACAGAAAGGCCGGCGCTGTCGATCTTTTCAGACAGCAAGTGAAAGCGTGCAGCCTCACCCTCACGCGAAACCTTTGTCCAGGCATCGCTCTCCGTAAAGTGTGGTAGAGATAATATGATGACGAGGTGGAGGATGAACGCTCCGACAACACCGGCGAAAAGGGCGGATAGGATCCTAAACATGGGAGCATCCGACTTTAGCAATCGAAGGCATCGAAAGATTGACGACGCCAGAGCTACCCGCCGTTGGCGTGTCGAACAAGGTCAGGACGAGTTGAAACCGTCCATTTCGTGGTATCGCAACCCAGTTCTCGGGCTGGGCCGTTGCTGATAAATGAATGGAGAAGCTGCCGTCAGCCTCCCGCAGAACGGTCCGCGAATTTAGAGCTGAAGGCAAATCCTGCGATACAGGTACAATATTGTCGAATGGATCGGTTACATAGAGCGACCAAAGACGTGCAGCCGGCGTTTGTCCAGTTAGCTTGTAATCGCAGGAAGCGTCCAAAGGCTGGTTGGTGCTATCGGTTTTTGCCGTAAAGCTCAGACCTTCAGCCGTTCCATAAAGCAGTTTACCGGCCCGCGCGCGATGAGACTTGGCATAGGGATCGGCATCGCCCGTTTGTAGCCGCGGAAAAGCCTCCCAAGGTCCGAGCTTGATGGCGCCGAACCCTGAAGTTGCATTCAGTGCATAGACGGAAATTGTAACACCTCCGCCGAATGCCACGATAAGCATGAGTGCGACGAAGAGCGGAAACCGAAACAACAATAAACTCCCGACTCGATTTGAAGCCAAGGGTTAGCATCGTTCTGTCGTTTGGGAAACCGCACGCCTCACGTCTCAGTTTTGATAAAATCAACGAAAGAGAGGCGTACTGCTAATCGATACATCTCCCGCAAATGATAGGAGAGATGAGATCCGGCCGAACGTGGGAGTCGCGCAAACCGGATCGATAATTCGTCAAGTTAGTGCGAGCGGCGCGCCTGAGCGAGCGAAATTACATATTCTTCGGCAGCATCTGCAAGGCACAAGGCAATTTCAGCCAGTGGCAGGCCGGACGAAGCCAGACGCTCAATCATTTCACGCATCGCGATTTCAACCTGCTCGCGGCAATCAGCCGAGTTGGCAGCCTGGGAGTTATCTGCAACGACTTCAAGCATAGTATTACCCCTTTTTTCCAAATATGGACCTTGCCATTGCTCGGCTAGCCATAGGTGTATTCCAAACACCCTGATAAACTCTAGATATTTAGACAACCCACCCAAAAATGGATGCTGTTCCATGACCAACATCGTAAATTTTTAGAAAAGATTATGCAACTGCCAGCAGGTGATTGCTTCACAACTACGTTAATTCGCACTAGCAAGCTTATCTAGTAGGATAGGAGAAGCAGTTTGTAAATTTTCATGCAGCTCTCTCAATAGCTTAACCGTTTCGGGAGCCAGCATTCGTGGTCTTAAAAACGGTACCGTGACTTCCTGTGGCTGTTGTTTTGTTGCAACTGCCTTTGGTTTTTCTGCAACCTTCGGATTCTCTACTCCAGGGATAGGTCGCAAGCTCACTCCCTGATGAGCAAAATCCATGAGTCGTTTGAACGTCATAGCGGGCAGAGAGCCACCGGTCATATTGGCCGTAGAGGTGTAATCATCATTCCCAAACCAGACGGCGCAGGTGTAATTGCCGGTGAAGCCGACGAACCATGCATCCCTATAGGCTTGCGTCGTGCCGGTTTTGCCTGCTGTCAAGATTCCATTATCCAGCGCTGCGCGCCGCGCCGTCCCGACATAAGGTACGCGCGAAAGCATCTGGTTCATGTAGGAGCCGGCCCGCTCCGAAAGCACGCGCTTTGCAGGAGGCTCGTCCCGATCGAAGTCGTAAAGAACCCTTCCATTGTAATCGAGGATTTGCTGGATGCCGTGGCGACGCGCCTGGTATCCGCCGGACGGAAAGACAGAATAGGCGGTCGCTTGGTCTAGCACCGTGACTTCGGAGGTCCCGATCGGAATTGTCACGTCTTTGCGGATTGGCGTTTCGACTCCAAGGTTCTTCGCCATCGCGCGGATCGGCTCGATACCGAGCTTCTCCTTAGCCAGTCTCACCGGGATGGTATTGATCGATTGCGCTATCGCCGTTGCGAGCGTTACGCGGCCCGCATAACGGTTTTCATAATTGTGCGGGCTCCAATTGCCCCAGGATATCGGAGCATCGACAATGGTCGTATCGGGCGTCATTCCCGCTTCCATCGCCGCGGCATAGGTATAAACCTTGAATGACGATCCAGGTTGCCGCAAAGCCTTCGTGGCGCGGTTGAACTGGCTTTCCCCATAGTCGCTTCCGCCGACCATGGCCCGAACAGCACCGCCATGTTCAATGAGAACCAAAGCACCCTGTTTTGCCTTGTAGCTTTCCCCATACTCTCGCAGCGATGTTTCGACCGAGTCATCGGCAGCTTTCTGCAGGGCAGTGTCGATTGTCGTTCTGACAATCAGAGAGTGGTCGGGAAAGCGGTTTGAAAGCCGCATAACCTCGTCATAGGCCCAATCGAGGAAGTAATCTGGCGACTCGATCTGCGCTCGGTCTACGACGGTGGCAGGATTGCGGCGTGCAGCAATCACCTGTCCTTCGCTCATCAAGCCGCTTTGAACGAGATTGGTCAGGACTTCGTTGGCGCGGCCGCGGGCTGCCGGCAAATTGACATGCGGTGCATATTTTGCTGGTGCCTTGAAGAGACCCGCTAGCATGGCGGCTTCGGCTAGATTGACGTCCTTGATGTCCTTGCCGAAGTAGAATTTTGCTGCAGCCGCTGCACCAAAGGTGCCGCCGCCCATGTAGGCTCGATCGAGATAGGTCGACAAGATCTCGCGTTTGGACATGTTGGCTTCCAGCCAAAGCGCGAGGAATGCCTCTGTAATCTTTCGGTCGATAGACCGTTCATTGCTGAGAAAGAGGTTTTTCGCGAGCTGCTGGGTCAGCGTGGAGCCGCCTTGCACAACTTCGCCCGCCCTTGCATTTTCGGCAAGCGCTCGCACGAGCCCAATGAAATCGATCCCGAAGTGATCGAAGAACCGGCGATCTTCCGTCGCGATGACGGCCTTGATGAGGTTGTCTGGCAACTCGTCGATGGGGACCGAGTTCTGGTGGATGACGCCGCGATGGCCAATGATATTGCCGTAGCGATCAAGAAAGGTGATCGCAAAATCACCTTTGTTCCGCCAGTCCTCTGTGGTCGCGTGAAAAGCGGGCTGTGCTAAGGTCAGCATGAGGACGGAGCCGAACGCGCCAAGCGTCATCGCTTCGCCGGCAAGTTCGAACACGGCACGCTTCCACCCACGGACGCGGAAGCGCCGGAAGAAGATCGTCAGATCTTCCCAGATTTCGCCAGCCCGGAAGCCTGTGTTCCACGCTGTCGAATCAATCCAGGCATCGATCTTGAGAAGGATATAGTTCTTTTTCCTGGGGTGCTTTTGTGGATTGTCCGGATCCGTCACGTCTTGTATTCCCGCCCAATCGGCACCAACTCGGATCATCCGAGCATATAAGCAGCGACTGATGAGCCGCACTGCTTTCAGTTAGCGCCAGCTTGGTGAATAATTAGTTGATTTTGCGACGATCGTACGTCCAAGAAGGGATTGAGCTGTATTTTTACAGCCTGTTGCGTGATGAAGACGATGGATAAGACGCCTTTCTGGAAAACGAAAACCCTGGCCGAGATGACGACGCAGGAATGGGAAAGCCTCTGCGACGGATGCGGGCTTTGCTGTCTCAACAAACTGGAGGAGTGGGACAGCGGAGATATCTACTTTACCTCGGTTGCCTGCAAGATGTTGGATCGGGAAAGCTGTCGCTGTTCTGACTACGCGCATCGCTGGGACTACGTGCCGGACTGCGTGCAGCTCACGAAGGAAACGGTATCCGATATTGCCTGGCTGCCACCAACCTGTGCTTATCGTCTGATTGACGAAGGCCACGATCTTTACTGGTGGCATCCTCTCGTATCGGGCGACGCTGAAACGGTCCACTCAGCAGGCATCTCGGCGCGTGGGCGCACAATAAGCGAAACCGAAATTGATGCAGACCAACTGGAAGATTATGTGGTCGACTGGCCCTTGACCGTCGGCGAAACCGCTTTGGCCAAACGCAAAGGTTGAAAAACCCCGCAAGGATGGCGCCTCTAGCCATCCTTTGTTCTTAACCGAAGAAAGCTTGAAAGGCCTAGCGTGACGTCGGCACTGATGCTGTCTGAGAACGAGACGGAATGACCGAGTCAGTGACCGGGCGAACTTGACGCCATTCGTTTTCGAGCTGGTCGATCACATGCTGAGGAATGATAGGCTGGTGCTTAATCTGCTTTTGCATCAGGATCTCCATGGTCGTCTCATACGACGATTGTTTGAGTGCCATGAGAAAAAAATCCTGTAAATATAGCGGTTTAAACTTTAAACGATTTAAGTAAATTTAATCGGTTAAGATGGTGCTGATATAAGAGGTAAGGGATGAGACGCTTGCCGCCTGATCGAAGGGTTTTCTTCGAGGCCATTGAAGCTACCCTGTTTCCATCCGGGCTTTCGACGGAAAGAAGAGAGGGCCTCAACGCTATTTTGGATGGCTGGCAGGATCGGTTTCCGAAAGGCGATCTGCGCTGGCTCGCATACATTCTTGCGACCGCCTATCATGAAACCGCCTTCACGATGCAGCCAGTACGCGAAACTCTTGCATCGTCCGATGAGGAAGCTGTCGCGCGTCTTGATCGGGCTTTCGCCAACGGGAAGCTCTCGTGGGTCAAGACTGTTTATTGGTCTCCCGATGAGGATGGCAAGACCTGGCTCGGCCGCGGTTTGGTGCAGCTTACCCATAAACGGAATTACGAAGAGATGAGCAGATTAACCGGTATCGATCTGACAGGCGATCCGTCACGAGCCATGGAGATGCCGGTTGCTGTGTCTATCTTGATCGACGGCATGATCGCAGGCAGTTTCACGAAACATCGGCTTTGCGATCACTTTAACGACCAAACCGAAGATTGGGTCAATGCGCGCCGTATCGTGAACGGCACCGATCGTGCCGAAAAGATAGCTGGTTACGCAAAGGTCTTCTTGTCCGCGCTCGAAGCTCGACCGGCCGCCGGTGGCCGGTTGAAGCGGTTTTTCCGGCGTGCTATCGCGCCATTCATCGACAAAAAGCAGCGCTGAACTCAGCGGCTTCTCAATTGCTGGAGTAATGCAGGTGATCCGCCATATCGTCTTCTTCACCGCCAAACCCGAGAATGTTGAAGCCGTCCGGGCAGGACTTTCGGTCTTGACGACAATTCCGCATGCCAGATGTCTTGAAATCGGCACCAATGTGAAAACCGATCAATTGGGCACGGACATTGATATCGTCGTCTATGGCGAGTTCGATGATGAGGCCGCACTGTCCGCCTATAAGAATCATCCGACATATCAAGCCTCGATCAATCGCGTCCGGCCACTTCGTGAGACACGTATTGCCGCCGATTACGATGTCTCCAAGGCCGTGCGTCATTCGCTGGTTGAGATCTGACCCAGGCATCGTGTGAAAAGTTTTTTGCACCGGCCGAATCAGAGCGACTTTGTAATGGCTATCGAGCCGCAATGTCGGGGTAGCCTGCTCGCTAAGGACGTCTGGCAATGATCCCGGC
The DNA here is from genome assembly GCF_037199735.1 of Oryzifoliimicrobium ureilyticum. Lineage (NCBI taxonomy): Bacteria > Pseudomonadati > Pseudomonadota > Alphaproteobacteria > Hyphomicrobiales > Rhizobiaceae > Oryzifoliimicrobium > Oryzifoliimicrobium ureilyticum. The sequence goes on from NZ_JBBBVQ010000001.1 coordinate 444,086, forward strand.
CAATGGATGCGTTCAGCCGCTGACTGTGCAATGTGTCTCGTCGCCAGGTTATGCCTGTGTTGCAAGGCATTCATTTGCCATTCAGCCTGTTCTCAGTACATAGTCGAACATAAATTCGAACTATGGAAAGCATCGCAAATGGCTTCTCTCATGAGTGTCGCTGCGCTGGCTGTCGGGTTGACGACAGGTGTCGCACCGCAGGACCAGGGACACGTTTTTGCAGTGCAGATTTCAAACGATTGTAGCGATGCCGCCGATAAGGTGGTTGAAAAGACAGGTGGTCAACTTTTGTCCGTTCAACCTTCCGGCGACAGCTGCATCATCACCGTTATTGTGCAGGGGCAGGGCCAGCGTCCGCGCAAGATCACCGTCAAAGTCCCAATGTGATTTTCTCTCTTTCGGTCAGCGAATGTCGAAAGCACTGTGTTTGCGGTTTGCTGATCAAGTAAAACGCCTTATATCCGGCGCGGGCCTGACCAGCGGCCGAAAAAGCGGAGTGAACTGAAGAATGCGCATTCTGGTTGTCGAGGACGATGTCAATCTCAATCGCCAATTGGCAGATACGTTGAAAGAGGCAGGGTATGTCGTCGACCAGGCTTTCGATGGCGAAGAAGGACATTTTCTGGGCGACACCGAACCCTATGATGCGATTGTCCTGGATATCGGGTTGCCACAAATCGACGGCATTACCGTGCTGGAAAAGTGGCGCGCTGCCGGTCGCGGGATGCCGGTGATTATCCTCACGGCACGTGATCGTTGGAGCGACAAGGTCGCCGGCATCGATGCAGGCGCAGATGATTATGTTACAAAGCCGTTCCACGTCGAAGAAGTCTTGGCACGCATCCGCGCCCTCATTCGCCGCGCTGCCGGCCACTCCTCGTCCGAACTCGTCTGCGGGCCTGTAAGGCTCGACACCAAGGCATCGAAGGTGACGGTGAACGGCACGCCGCTCAAGCTCACGTCGCACGAATATCGGTTGCTGGCTTATCTCGTTCATCACATGGGCGAGGTTGTCTCGCGGACCGAACTTGTCGAACATCTTTACGATCAGGATTTCGATCGCGATTCCAATACGATCGAGGTTTTCGTCGGTCGTCTTCGTAAAAAGATGGGTGTCGATTTGATTGAAACGGTGCGCGGCCTCGGTTACCGCATCCAAGCGCCGACCGATGCGCATTAAGTCGCTCACCGCGCGCGTTCTGCTGCTGACCACCGTGTGGTCGACAGTGGCGCTCGTGGTTATCGGGCTCTTGATATCAGCGCTCTATCGGCGCAGCGCCGAGCGCGGCTTTCAGGACCTGCTGCGCGCGCAGCTCGCCAATGTTATCAATTCCGTGACTATTGGCGATCAAGGCGCTTTGACGGGAAGTCCGCAGCTTGGCGATCTGCGCTTCGCGCAGCCGCGCAGCGGCTGGTATTGGGTGGTAGAGCCGCTTGGAACCTACACAGCCGCGCCTCTGGTATCGCCGTCTTTGGGCTCCTCGACGATCCCGGTTCCATCCATAGTGGAAGTTCCCTTCGACAAGAATTACGAGCGATATTATCAAGTCAAAGATGCTGCTGGGAACACCATTCAGGTGGCCGAGACAGAGTTCGTTCTCGACACGGATGGACGAGCGGCGCGTTTTCGCGTGACGGGAAATACTGCTGTCGTTGAAGATGATGTGCGCAATTTCGCCCATAGTCTTTACCTGTCCCTAGCGACCTTTGGTTTCGGCAGTCTTGTCGTCAACGCGCTTGCAACGCTCTACGGCTTGAAGCCGCTCGACAAAGCGCGCGCGGCGCTAGGGCGCATTCGCACCGGCGAAAGCGACGAGCTGAAAGGCGACTTTCCGCGAGAAATCCTACCGCTTGCCAATGAAGTGAACGCGCTAATCGAGAGCAACAGGCGTATCGTCGAGCGTGCCCGCATGCAGGTCGGCAATCTTGCTCATTCGCTGAAAACCCCCATTGCTGTCCTCTTGAATGAGGCGCGGGTTCTCGAGCCCTTGCATGGCGAAATCGTGCGACATCAGGCAGAGGCGATGCAGAGCCAGGTTCAATCTTATCTTAACCGCGCGCGCATCGCCGCGCAGCGCGAATCGGTTCTGGCGCGCACCGAAGCTGAGCCGACGCTTGAGAGACTGATCCGCGTCTTGCGCCGGCTGAATGTCGAAACGACCTTCGAGCTGAGTGTCATTCCACCTGGCCTTGCTTTGGCGATGGAGCAGCAGGACTTGGAGGAGACGGTCGGTAATCTCCTTGAAAATGCGGCCCGCTTTGCCAGTACAAAAGTCCTTCTAACAGCGCGTGAAGCGGCCGATGACGTTAAAGGTGCTGAAACAAGTCATCGCCGGCAATGGGTGGAATTGGTGGTTGAGGACGATGGTCCAGGCCTTGAGCCCGATCAGATTCAAGAGGCGTTGAAGCGTGGACGAAGATTGGATGAAAGCAAACCTGGAACCGGCCTTGGTTTGTCGATCGTGACGGAAATATCCGGCGAGTATCAGGGGCGTCTGGAAATGTCGCGCAGCGAGCTCGGCGGCCTCAAGGCAAAGCTTATTTTGCCTGGCGTTGCGAAGGATGTTGCCTAAGCAAGTGCTTGATGTCACAACAAATCGCGACATTTGTGTGTGCGGCTGAAAGTTGCGGCGCCCAAGATATTTTTGTAGCGATGGTGGATGGGAACGGAATTGTGGTGCGGCGGAATGACTAAGCGTTCGACACGCCTTTTGATCGCGGTGGCTGGATGTGGGCTTGTCTTGTCCGGCTGTCAGACAATGAAGGCCGGCAAAAGCTTGCTCCCAGGACAAACCGCAAGCTCCGCTTCAGTTCTTGCAGCTTTGGATGGTGGGCTTGTCGCACACGCCGGGGTGGAGTTGAGTAAAAACGACAAGCAACGGGCACTTGAGGCTGAATATCGAGCGCTTGAAGCCGGTGACGTTGGCCAAAGCGTTCCTTGGAAGGGCGATGATGCCAGTGGCAGCGTTATCGCCGCAGCCCCCTATCAAGTGGGATCGCAAAATTGCCGCCAATACACCCACAAGATCACCGCAGATGGCAAGGACACGGAGGCGAAGGGGGTCGCCTGCCGAAACCAGGATGGCACCTGGTCGCCGATCTGATCTCACAGAGCGCAGAGGCTTGAATGGCCCTTCGTAGCAAATCGCCACAATTCACCGTGAGCTGCGTCTTCACAGTTGGAATAACGCGCAGCTTCAAGTAATTGACGCTCATGATATTCTGGATTCTGGTTGCGGTCATGACTGCCGCGGCGGCGGCCGCCTTGCTCCATCCTCTTTTGCGTCGAGCAACAGGGAGAGCGGACCTATATGCTGAAAGCCAGACCGAAGTTTACCGCGACCAGCTTCGCGAGCTTGAGCGGGATCTGACCAACAAGCTGATTTCGCCAGCCGAAGCAGAAAATGCCCGCGCCGAAATCGGCCGCCGGCTTTTGTCGGCGGCGCGGGACGTGCACCGCGAGGTTCGGTTGGGCGTTGGCGGCCACCGCTTCATTCAGATGTTCATCATCATTCTGCTGCCTCTTGTCAGCCTCTGTCTTTATCTCGATAGCGGAAGGCCCGATCTTCCCGCTCAGCCTCTTGCCGCAAGGCTACAAAATTCAGGCGAGGACATGGCAATCCTGCTGCTCCAGATGGAGCGGCATCTGGTATCCAATCCAGAAGATGGGAAGGGATGGGACCTTCTTGCTCCCATTTATCTCAACAGCGGGCGCGTGGACGATGCTCAAAAGGCATACCGGAATGCCATCCGCCTTCTGGAGCCAACGCCATCAAGACTTGACGGCCTTGCCGAGGCCTTGATGGCAGGTGCGGATGGAATGGTGACACCGGAGGTAAGGCAGATCTTAGCTCAGTCGCTGGTGCTTGAGCCCAATAATCCGCGAGCTCGTTTTTATCTTGCGCTTGGTCTCGAACAGGATGGTAAAGCAGTGGATGCGCGTGCTGCGTTTGAAGCCTTGCAAAAAGACTCGCCCGCCAATGCTCCGTGGCAGGCCTTGGTCGCCGAACATATTGCCAAGAACGGCGGCAAAGACGAAAACCAAAGTACACCAGTCCCCAGCGCAAGCGATATCGCGGCGGCTGACACAATGACGCCAGCAGCGCGTCAGGACATGATCCGCGGGATGGTGGATCGATTGGATGCAAAACTGCGTAAGAATCCTTCTGACTTCGACGGTTGGATGAAGCTCATTCGGTCCTATTCGGTTTTGAACGACAAGCAGGCCGCTCGAGACGCGTTGAAAAGGGCGATAGCCGCGTTCCCGGCAAATGGTAATGAAGGCAAGCAACTTCTTGCACTCGCAGAAAGTCTTGGCGTCGACATGAGGGGAATTGCCGAGTGAACCGGAAACAGAAGCGGCTTGCTGTGATCGCGGGTGGCGTCGCCTTTATTGCTCTCGCTGTTCTGCTTGTGCTTTTCGCTTTTTCGCGATCGGTGGCCTATTTTTATATGCCGGGAGATCTCGTCAACAATCCCCTACCGCCAGGAACGCGTATTCGCCTTGGCGGTCTGGTTGCCGTTGGAAGTGTCGAACGTGGGACTGGCTCTACCGTCAGATTTGCCGTTACCGACAACAGCGGAGATATCGTTCCCGTCCGCTTTACGGGTATCCTGCCGGATCTCTTTCGCGAAGGACAGGGGATCGTTGCCGAGGGGCGCTTCGAATCCGGAACGGATGTCTTCACAGCCGATACGGTCTTGGCCAAACACGATGAGAGATATATGCCCAAGGAAGTGGCGGATCGGCTGAAGGCCGAAGGCCGCTGGAAAGAGGGGGAGGGAGCGAAGTGATCATAGAACTCGGTCATTACGCGCTGGTCTTGTCGCTTGCCGTCGCGTTGGTCGTTTCCGTCGTTCCTGTCATTGGCGCAAAGCGAGCGGATGTCGCTCTCATGGATGTCGCCACGTCCGGCTCTTTTGCCTTGTTTCTCTTGGTCGTCTTCTCTTTCGCCGTGCTTACCTATGCGCATGTTACCTCCGATTTTTCAGTGGCAAATGTATGGGAAAACTCGCATTCGCTGGTGCCGATGATCTACAAGGTCTCCGGCGTCTGGGGCAGTCACGAAGGCTCGATGATGCTGTGGCTGCTGATCCTGGCGCTATTTAGCGCCCTGGTCGCCTTGTTCGGCCGAAATATTCCGTCGCAGTTGAAGGCAACGGTTCTGTCGGTGCAATCGTGGATCTCGACAGCCTTCCTTTTGTTTATTCTTCTGACATCAAATCCATTTCAGCGGCTATGGCCTGCGCCTGCCGAAGGACGAGATCTAAATCCTGTGCTGCAGGATATCGGTCTCGCCATCCACCCACCGCTCCTGTACCTCGGCTATGTGGGCTTTTCTGTTTGTTTCTCCTTTGCCGTGGCCGCCTTGATCGAAGGGCGCATTGATGCCGCGTGGGCACGGTGGGTTCGCCCCTGGACGCTTGCGGCCTGGACATTTCTCACCCTGGGCATCGCAATGGGCTCCTATTGGGCTTATTACGAGCTGGGCTGGGGCGGCTGGTGGTTCTGGGATCCCGTTGAAAATGCCTCGTTCATGCCCTGGCTGGCTGGCACGGCACTCTTGCATTCGGCACTTGTGATGGAAAAGCGCGATGCGTTGAAGATCTGGACGGTGCTGCTGGCCATCCTGACATTTTCCCTGTCGCTTCTTGGCACGTTCCTAGTCCGCTCCGGCGTCCTGACCTCAGTCCACGCCTTCGCGACAGATCCCACGCGCGGTGTCTTCATCCTCGTAATCCTCCTTCTTTTTATTGGCGGTGCATTGGCGCTTTTTGCCCTGCGCGCGCCAATCTTGTCCTCCGGAGGTCTGTTCGCGCCGATTTCACGTGAAGGGTCTCTCGTTCTCAACAATCTGTTCCTTACAGTTGCCTGCGGGACGGTCTTGATTGGAACGCTCTATCCGCTGCTGCTTGAAACATTGACAGGCGAGAAAATCTCCGTCGGACCGCCATTTTTCAATCTGACCTTCGGCTTTCTCATTGCGCCGCTTTTGCTCATCGTGCCTTTCGGTCCCTTTCTTGCCTGGAAGCGGGGCGATTTCCTCGCTGCTTGTCAGAGACTTTATGTTGCTGCTGGTTTAGCGTTTCTCTGCGGCCTGGTCTTCTTCTACATGCAGCATGGTGGCCCTGTTCTGGCGGCCTTCGGCCTTGCCGCTGCTCTTTTTCTGATTTTTGGGGCCATTGCCGATTTGGTTTGGCGAGCCGGCATCGGCAAAGTCGCGCCACAGATCGCCTGGAAGCGTCTTAAAGGATTGCCTCGGTCGGCTTTCGGAACGGCTCTAGCCCATGCCGGGCTTGGTATCAGCGTCCTCGGCATTGTTGTGGTGACGACCCTTCAGACCGAACATATCCTGACGATGAAGCCGCAGGAAAGCGTCGATGCGGGCGGTTATACGTTGACTTTCGACGGTATGCGCACGGGCAGGGGACCAAACTATAGCGAGGACCGCGGTCACTTCACCATTCGTCGCGGCGGCGCGGTCGTTGCCGATACCTATTCTTCGCGCAGGCTCTATACCGCTCGTCAAATGCCGACGACAGAGGCCGGCATCGTCACCTTCGGCCTCAGCCAACTTTACGTATCGCTCGGTGACGCCACAGATGGTGGTACAGTCGTGCGGATATGGTGGAAGCCGTTTATTCTATGTATTTGGGGGGGCGCTCTCGTCATGGCGCTTGGCGGTATTGTTTCGCTCAGCGACAGACGCTTGCGGGTCGGCGCACCGGCCCGACGGACGCGAATTGTAACTGCGGTCCCGGAACCAGCCGAATGACAAGAATATTTGTCCGGGCGAACGAGGCTCTTCGGCTTTCTTTGATCGCTGCCGTGATCGCGGTCGTTCTTCATCCCGTCGGCGCTTTTGCCGTCAATCCGAGCGAGATGTTGCCTGATCCGGCTCAAGAAGCGCGGGCGCGCGCCTTATCTGCAGAGCTTCGGTGTATGGTCTGCCAAAACCAATCGATCGACGATTCCAATGCAGATCTTGCGCGTGATCTTCGTCTTCTCGTTCGCCGTCGTATCGAAGCCGGCGATACCGATCAGGCTGTCTTGAATTACATCGTCTCGCGCTACGGAGAGTTCGTTCTCCTCAAGCCCCGTTTCGAGGCAAAGACCATTCTTTTGTGGGGCGCGCCCGGCATCCTGACGATCGCCGGCGTCGCCGCCATTTTAACCTCTTTGCGCCGCCGCCAGGCCCGCTATGAGGCGGAGCCGCTCACAGATGATGAAAAGCGGCACATGGACGAGCTTTTGAAAGATATCTGAAGCCATCGGCTTCAGCGATTGAATATCAGAGATTACAAATTTTTCATGGGGCGTACAGTTCGCTGTAAGGTCTTCGTCCCTATATCTCTATCTATCGCGGCGGCAGACATGCGCTGGCCGGTAGTGAATTCAACGAGAAGGTGCCTAATGCTAATGAAGATCAAAGCTCCATCCCTGTCGGCCACGCTCAAAGCTTCGACCGTTGCAGGTCTTGCGGCTGCTGTTCTCGCGACCGGTGTTCCATATGAAGTCACTCGTTCCTACGCCGAACCCGTCAAGGTCCAGGCCCCGAACATGCCGAGCTTCTCGGGCGTTGTTGACGCGGTTTCTCCAGCGGTCGTCTCTGTCCGCGTTGAAAGCCGGATCAACCCGGCGGCCGATAACGACAGCGGATTTTCGTTCGATTTCAATGGCCGCGGTTTTGAGGATCTTCCCGATGACCACCCGCTCAAGCGCTTCTTCCGCCAATTCGGCCAGGGCCAGGGCCAGGGTCCTGAGCGCAACGGTCCCGAGCGCCACGGCGATGCGCAGAAGGATGGCAAAGGTCGCCTTCGTCCAGTCGCGCAGGGGTCCGGATTCTTTATTTCCGAAGATGGCTACATTGTCACCAACAACCACGTCGTCGATGACGGCGCAGCTTTCGTCGTCGTGATGAACGACGGCACCGAACTCGATGCCAAGCTGATCGGCAAGGATCCGCGGACCGATTTGGCTGTGCTGAAGGTTGATGGCAAGGGCCGCAAGTTCACCTACGTCACATGGGCGGACAGTGATAAGGCGAAAGTTGGCGATTGGGTCGTAGCTGTCGGCAACCCCTTCGGCCTCGGCGGAACTGTCACTGCCGGTATCGTTTCGGCCCGTGGTCGCGATATCGGATCTGGTCCATATGATGACTATATCCAGGTTGACGCACCAGTGAATCGCGGTAACTCAGGCGGCCCAACATTCAACCTGAACGGTGAAGTTGTCGGGATCAACACCGCAATCTTCTCGCCGACTGGCGGTAGCGTCGGTATCGCATTTGCAATCCCCGCTTCCACGGCGAAGGATGTCGTTGCCGACCTGATGAAGGATGGCAAGGTTTCGCGCGGCTATCTTGGTGTCCAGATCCAGCCCGTCAGCAAGGATATCGCCGACTCGCTCGGTCTTTCGGAGCCGCATGGAGCACTCGTCGTTTCCGCCCAGGATGGTACGCCAGGCCAGAAAGCCGGCCTGAAGGCGGGCGATGTCGTCACGGCCTTGAACGGCGAGCCTGTCAAGGATGCACGCGAGCTCAGCCGTCGTATCGGCTCGATGCAGCCAGGCAGCAAGGTCGATCTTTCGGTCTGGCGTTCCGGCAAGGCCCAGTCGATTAGCGTTGAACTTGGAACACTTCCGGCAGAGCAGCAGAGCGCAAGCAATGATCAGGGTGATTCCGATCAAGGCCAAGCTCCGGCAACAGACAAGGCTTTGGCTGCCCTTGGCCTTAGTGTAGCGCCGGCTGACGATGGGAAGGGCCTGCAGATCACCGATATCGACCCTAACTCGGATGCCGCTGACAAAGGCATCAAGGCGGGCGAGACGATTACCTCGGTCAACAACCAGGAAGTCAAAAAGCCCGAAGATATCGTGCGACTTGTCAATCAGGCCAAGAAGGACGGTCGAACAAGGGCTCTCTTCCAGATCCAATCGAAGGAAGGCAGCCGTTTTGTAGCGCTTCCTATCGATCAGGGTTGATCGATACACATGAACCGGACCGCGCGGATCGCGCGGTCCATTGATCTTCTGGTTTGATAGAGGGTGTCGCCATGACGTCCGTGCAGCAAGATTTTGGATCGAGCCTTGCCGAAACTCATGTGGTAGGTAATGTCGCTCGCATGAAGATTCTCATTATAGAAGACGATCTCGAGGCTGCGGCTTATCTTTCCAAAGCTTTTCGGGAAGCGGGAATAGTGGCTGATCATGCCGGCGACGGGGAAAGCGGTCTCTTCATGGGCACCGAAAATTCTTACGACGTCATGGTCATTGACCGTATGCTGCCGCGGCGAGACGGCATCTCTGTCATCAGCGAGCTTCGTCGTAAAGGCGTTCATACGCCCGTCCTTATTCTCTCCGCACTTGGCCAGGTCGATGATCGTGTTGCTGGTCTGCGCGCTGGCGGGGACGACTATCTGCCGAAGCCCTACGCTTTCAGTGAGCTTCTTGCCCGTGTAGAAGTGCTGGGTCGACGCAAAGGCACGCCGGATCAGGATGTTGTTTATCGGGTGGGCGATCTCGAGCTTGATCGGCTCTCCCATGAGGTACGGCGCGGCGGAAAGGAAATTCCGCTTCAGCCGCGTGAGTTCCGGCTCTTGGAATATCTCATGAAAAATGCCGGTCAGGTTGTCACGCGGACTATGCTGCTTGAAAACGTCTGGGATTATCACTTCGATCCTCAGACAAACGTCATCGACGTGCATGTTTCGCGCCTTCGCTCCAAGATTGAGAAAGACTTCAATCAGCCTCTTCTGAAGACAATCCGCGGCGCCGGATACATGATCAAGGACGATGGATGAGTCGCTTCTGGCTTCTCTTTAAGTCCACGGCTGTCAGGCTTTCTGCTCTTTACATCATTCTCTTCGCCCTGTGCGCCGCCACGCTTGTGTTCTACGTGACGGCGATGTCGGAAAACCTGCTGACCAGCCAGATTAGAACGGCGGTCCGGCAAGAGGTTGAGCAAGTCCAGCGTGCTTACGATGCCGGCGGCATGAACCTTTTGCTGCGCGTAATGGAGCGGCGAGCGCGCCAGCCGGGCGCCAATCTTTACATCATCGCCGGTCCTTCCGGTGATATTTTGGCCGGCAACGTCGCATCGGTCGAACCCGGCGTTTTCCTGCAGTCGGGCTGGACGGAAACACCGTTCCGCTATCAGCGCTATGCCGAAAATGCCGTTAGCAGAAACCATATGGCGCTGGCAGAGATCTTCATTCTCGATAACGGCATGCGCGTGCTGATTGGCCGCGACCTCGGCGAGCCGGAGGCATTCCGTGTCCTCGTACGGCAGGCTTTGATGATCGCGCTTGCGATCATGGGTCTTGGAGCCATCATTATTTGGTTTGGGATTGGCCGCAATGCTCTGAAGCGCATCGATCGCGTCTCGGCTGCCAGCAAGAAGATCATGGCGGGCGACCTTTCGCAGCGCTTGCCCGTTAGCGGCTCCGGCGACGAATTCGACCGCCTTTCTGTTTCTTTGAATGCGATGCTGGAGCGGATCGAAAAATTGAACGAGGGACTGCGCCAGGTCTCGGATAATATCGCGCATGACCTCAAAACGCCGCTCACGCGTCTTCGGAACAAAGCGGTGGACGCTCTCGATCGCCAGGACGAAGACCTGCGTCATAGCGCACTCGAAGGGATCATTGCCGAGTCCGATCAACTGATCAGAACGTTCAACGCTTTGCTGATGATTTCGCGCGTCGAGGCAGGATCGGTTGCTGCGGAAATGTCGAGCGTGGAGTTATCGTCGATCGTGACCGACAGCGCCGAGCTTTACGAGCCTGTCGCGGAAGAGGCTGGCCTCAGCCTATCGGCGGAAATCGAGCCTGAGATCACAATCGAAGGCAATCGCGAATTGATCGGGCAGGCCATCTTCAATTTAATCGACAACGCGATCAAATACTCCGCCGATCAAGGCGGGGCCATCATTCTTAAGTTGCATCGACGTGACAAACACATTTGTCTTTCTGTCGCTGACCATGGTCCTGGCATTCCGGAAGACAGACGTGCGGATGTGGTAAAGCGGTTCGTTCGTCTAGACGAAAGTCGTTCAAAGCCCGGTACGGGTCTCGGCCTTTCGTTGGTTGAGGCGGTGATGGAACTTCATCATGGAAGTCTGGAGCTATCGGATACAAAACCGGATGCGCAAGATGCGCGCGGCCTGACTGTCACTCTTCTGTTCAACGCTTCCGAGGCTTAAGCGAGCTAGGCTGAACCCTTGAATGTATGCTTCAGAGCAGCCCGAAATCGATTCCGATCGCTGGGCTGATGCTGTACGTTTGCTCCGAGCGCCTTGATGGCCGCGCGAAAACTTCTACAATCGGGCACGATGGGTAGGAAAGTCGGATGCAGGACAAAGCAATATCAAGCCTTAAGGATGTTGATGGACGTGTCCTGAAGCCACTCAATCAAAGCGAGCTGAAGAGCGCGCAAAACGAGTTGCGTGAGCTTTGCGCGGTGCATCCAAACCTGAAAAACGTTCTGGTGGAAGGCGGGCATCTCTGGAATTTCCTGATAGCCGTCTTCAGCCTTTCGCCCTATCTGCGCGATTGCGCCCGCCTTGATCCTGAGGCTTTGGCGGAGATCGTGAACCAACCTGTCAAAGTGGCGGTTAAGGCGCTGATTGATGATGCAAGGGATGCATGGCTTCCTAGAGAGAACGGCGCGGTCACCGAAACGGAGCTGATGGCTAGGCTCCGCGTTTTGAAGCGGCGCGCCGCACTTTTCATCGCTCTGGGCGATCTTTCGAAAATTTTCGACGCCAGATCGACCACAGAACTATTGAGTGAGCTTGCAGAAGCCTGCGTAAGTGCAGCGATCGATCATCTGCTGCTATCAGCCAATGAAACCGGAAAACTAAAACTGCCCGATCCCGGAAATCCTTCGTACGGGTCCGGTCTCATCGTTCTCGGGATGGGAAAGCTCGGCGCTGGCGAGTTGAACTATTCGTCCGACATCGATCTTGTCGTTTTCTTCAATCCGGATGCCGGGATTGTCGCGGCGGGCGAGGAGCCCATCGAAGTCTTTCCGCGGCTCGTGCGCCGTTTGGTGCGTATCCTGCAGGAGCGCACGGGGGATGGCTATGTTTTTCGTTCCGACCTTCGTTTGCGGCCCGACCCTGGCTCAACGCCGTTAGCGCTTTCGGTCGATGCCGCCATGATCTATTACGAGGGTCGGGGACAAAATTGGGAGCGAGCCGCTTTCATCAAGGCAAAGCCGGTGGCCGGAGATCTGATTGCAGGTCAGGAGTTTTTGCGAGGCCTCTTGCCTTTCGTCTTTCGCAAATACCTTGATTATGCGGCCATTGCCGATATCCACTCGATCAAGCGCCAGATTCACGCCCATAAAGGGCACGGTAACATCGCGGTCAAAGGCCACAACGTCAAACTTGGACGCGGCGGTATTCGTGAGATCGAATTCTTCGTCCAGACCCAGCAGCTCATCGCGGGGGGCCGAATGGCGAATTTGCGTGATCGCAGAACGGAAGCCACGCTGGCAACATTGGCGCAATCCGGCTGGATCGATGAGGAAACGCGCCAGGAACTGAAGAATGCTTACTGGTTTCTCAGGGATGTAGAGCATCGTATTCAGATGGTCCATGACGAACAGACGCATCTTCTCCCACAGACGGATGCTGAGTTACGGCGGATCGCCTATCTCATGGGTTTCGAAGACATTGCCTCATTTTCCGCTCGGCTTGTTGATGTCCTGAAGACGGTCGAGCGGCGTTATGCCCGTTTGTTTGAACAGGAGAATCACCTCTCGGGTGCAAGTGGCAACCTCGTCTTTACTGGCCAGAACGATGATCCCGATACGCTTCTTACGCTGCAAAAGTTAGGCTTTGAAAGACCTGCAGATATATCGCGTGTGATCCGGATTTGGCACTATGGCCGCTATCGTGCGACGCAGTCCGTTGAAGCTCGAGAACGATTGACCGAGCTAACACCGGAGCTCTTGCGTGTGTTCGGCGAAAGCCGGAGAGCCGATGAAGCGCTCTTGCGCTTCGACGGCTTTATCTCAGGTTTGCCGGCTGGAATCCAGCTGTTCTCTCTTATGGGCAGCAATCCGCCGCTTCTCTCACTGATCGTGACCATCATGTCGGCAGCGCCGAAACTTGCCGAGGTGATAGCAGCACGTCCCCATGTCTTTGATGGCATGTTGGACCCCGGTCTGATCTCCGAGCTTCCGACGCGGGTCTATCTCGCATCGCGGCTTGAGACATCGCTGTCCCAGTCCCGGCATTACGAGGAGACGCTGGATCGACTGAGAATATTCGCCGCCGAACAGCGCTTTCTTATCGGCATTCGCCTTTTGACAGGGGCCATTGGAGGGGTCGCGGCGGGGAAAGCTTTTACCCACCTTGCCGACCTCGTCATCGAAGCAGCCTTCGTTGCGGTCGCGAATGAAATGCAAGAGACGCATGGCGTCTTGCCGGGTATGCGACTTGCGGTGCTGGGCATGGGCAAGCTGGGCAGCTTCGAGCTGACGGCAGGCTCCGACGTCGATCTGATTCTCCTCTACGACTTCCATGATGCCGCCGAAGAGTCCAATGGTGTCAAACCTCTCGATCCCACGCGTTACTTCACCCGATTGACGCAGCGTCTTATCGCGGCGCTGTCTGCTCCAACGGCTGAGGGTGTCGTCTACGAGGTGGATATGCGCCTTCGCCCCTCCGGCAACAAAGGCCCCGTCGCAACGAGGATGAGGTCTTTCGCCAACTATCAACGCCGGGAAGCCTGGACCTGGGAGCACATGGCGCTGACACGGGCGCGGCTTATCTGCGGCGATCAAAGCTTGATCGATGAAGCTTCGGTCGTCATTGCAGATGTTATCGGTCAGTCGAGGGACCGAACGAAGATTGTCCGTGACGTGCTTGAGATGCGGGAAATGATCGACAAGGAAAAGCCCCCTAAAAGTCTCTGGGACCTGAAACTGATTCCAGGTGGAGTCGTCGATATCGAATTTATTTGCCAGTTCCTATCGCTCATGGCTCCAGCAGCGCGTTGTGAAGATGTGAGCAGCACCAACACTCGTGAAAGGCTGGAAGCACTCGGCCCGCATTTTCTATCCAGCGAGGACCTGGAGCTATGCCTTTCCGCAGACAAACTCTACACTGAACTTTCGCAACTTGTCCGACTTTGCATCGACGGCGTATTCGATCCACGGGAGGCTCCGGCCGGTCTCATCGACTTTGTTTGCCGTGCTGGCGAAACGCCTGACATCAAAAGCTTGGAGGGCGAAATTAAGCATCTCTCTCGGGAGGTCCGTCGTGTTTTCCATACAGTTGTGAGCTGAGCGAGAACTTCGCCACGTCCGTGTCGTCTTCAGTTTGGAACATGAATTGCGATAACGGTTCCATGGTTTTCGCGAGATCGAATTTTCATGCGACCCCCATGCAGCATCGTGAGTGAGCGTGAGATGGCAAGGCCAAGGCCAGAACCGCCTTTGCTTTTCGCATATTGGCTCTGCACTTGCTCAAAGGGTTGGCCGATCTTGCTCAACGCGCTTTTCGGAATTCCAATGCCGGTATCGGCGATCGTGATGGAAATGCCGTTCGTCACGCAATGCGCCCTGACGGCAATCTTGCCGCCGTCATTGGTGAACTTCACAGCGTTCGAAAGCAAGTTAAGGAAAATCTGCTTCATCGCACGGCGATCGGCATTTAAAACGATGTCGCCTTGGAGACGCTGTTCAATAACGATATTCTTTTCGCTTGCAGGAATAGAGGTAAAGCGAAGGCTCTCTTCGATCAGTGGAGCGAGATCAATCTTCTCGCATTGCAGTTTCATATGGCCTGCTTCGATCTTCGACATGTCGAGAATGTCATTGATGACATTCAACAGATGCTTGCCGCTGTGATGAATATCGCGGGCATACTCATCGTATTTTGCAGATCCCAATGGACCAAACATGCCATTTTGCAGGATCTCGGAAAAGCCGAGGATGGCGTTGAGCGGCGTTCGCAGTTCATGCGACATGTTGGCGAGGAACTCAGACTTCGCGCGGTTCGCCGCCTCTGCGCGTTCTTTTTCCGCAAGATAGTTTGTGTTGGCAATGGATAGAGCTGCCTTCTGGCTTTCCAACGTTTTACGCGAAGCCTTCAAGTCGCCGATGGTGGCCATCAGCCGGCGCTCAGATTCGCGAAGGCGCTCCTGATGTCTCTTCAGCAAAGTAATGTCAGTGCCAACCGAGACAAGGCCACCATCGCGTGTCCGGCGCTCGTTGATCTGCAGCCATCGTTCGTCAGCAAGCTGGACTTCGCTGGTGCGCGAATATCCGGACCCGTCGGCGCTTGCGATGCGTCGTTCAATGATTGGGCGCGCAGCAGCCGCGCTGACAAGGGATCGCTCGGTGCCAGGCACGAGGACATTGTCAGGCAGTCCATAGGCTTCCTGGAAGTGCGCATTGCACATTACCAGGCGATCGTTCTTATCCCATAGCACGAAGGCTTCCGAAGTGGATTCGATGGCGTCGGCAAGCCGCTGATCTGCCTCAGCATAGCGCTGCGCCAAGCGATGCTGCTCGGTGACGTCCATGGCGATTCCGATCATGTGCGGACGCCCGGAATTCCCGTGAATGAGTTGGGCGCGAGCCCGCATCCAGACATAATGCCCGGCGGCATGCCGCATGCGAAAGATCTGGTCGATATGCGTTGATCCGCCATTTGCCACTGCCCGGGCGATCTTGTAGATCCCATCGTCCTCAGGATGCATCAGACGTGCCGCATCGCCAAAGCACATGGCCTTTTTGCCTGGTTTCAGGCCGAGCATCTCATACATCGAGCGCGACCAGAAAAATTCCCGGTTCTCGAAATCGAAGTCCCAAAGGCCGCATCGGCCGCGGGACAAGGCCGTCTCGACGCGCAAATTCGATTCAACGAAGATGTCGTCAGCCTCACGCGCCCGTTTTACCTGCATGTAATAGGCGTATAAAATAACCAGCAGGATTGAGGAGATGCCGGCAAAAAGCGTGACATTGAGCGTCAACTCTTCACGCCAGAGGCTGTCGACCATCCTCAGCGGTGTGGCTGCGACAATAAGAGCGCCTTTATCGCCGATCGCTCTGACAGCAAGGTAATGACTGTTGTCACCGATCGCCAACTCACTGATGTCGTTCCTGTCCGCGGACGCTACATCCGGGATAAACTGCGCGAGGTTGGATCCGACATAGGAAAATCCGTTTCCAGAGGCGGCAAACACACGCCCTGTCTGTTGGACCAGCAAGATAAAAGTACCGTCTGCGGAAATACTCTTCGGAAAGAACTTCGCAAGCTGGGTCTCGGCTTCAGCAGCATTTCCCTCATCGAAGATGTCTGGCATTTGGCTGAACAGAGCCACCGCCGTGGCGGCCGATAACATCGTAGAGTGGCGAGCCGCGGTATCGGCGCGTTGATACTCTGCCATCATTCCAAAGAAATGCGATGCCGCAACGACCCCAAGGAAAGCAATGATAAGAATTGGGATAGCACGCTTAAGGACGGCTTCAGCCTGAGGCAGTCTGCGCGCCACGGCTTCGCCGTCCAATCGACGACGGATCTTGCCGCCAAATCGTTCCGCCAACCTTGCCAAATCGAGACGCAAGCGCCCGCTGGCCACGGTTGCCCGTCGCGCGTTCATCATATCCTTAACAATCCCTCGTGTGATCCGCCAAGCCGCCGGGCGAATCTGGCTTAATGAATCATTCGGGATTCAGCTTGTCCAGAGGAAAAGGTAACTAAGGATTAACCAATTCTGAGGGTTGATTTTTAAGAGTTGCCGAAACTGCGGTCGTGACGCCTCGACCATTCATGCCCGGATCATGAAATTTCACATTCAAATTGAAAGATTTAGGCTACGTCTTGCGCTATCCGAATATTAAGCGTGCATCCCTCGAACGCCGCAATGCGATCGCTAAGAAACAGCGCTTTTCTGTTTCCCCGCAACGTCTGCGAACAGCAGGACCGCCATGAGCCCATTGACCATGGCGGCCTTCGTCAAGAAAAACCGCCGAAGTATGAACCTCTGGCGGGCAATCTGCGGACGCGGCGGTGCTGACCGGCGTACCGTGAAAGGCTTCAGGCTTTTAGTGTTCTTTCAACGATGTCTCGAACGTCCGTTGAAAGGGAAGGGGCGGCCTCGACCGTTCGCAAAGCTGCCTCTGCATGTTTGGCTCTGCCGGGTTCAAGCTTTCGCCAAGAACGCATGGACGTCAAAAGTCGCGCTGCGAGTTGCGGGTTGCGTTGATCGATCTCAAGGATCTGCTTTGCAATAAAGCGATATCCTTCGCCGTCCGCCCGGCCAAAGCCCGTAGGATTGGAAAATGCGAAGGCGCCGACCAAAGCCCGAACACGATTTGGATTGCCCGCATTGAAAAGTGGGTTTGCCATCAAGGTCTGGATGCGTTCCAGCGTTCCGGCGCCTGGGATTGTGGCTTGTGCGGAGAACCACTTGTCAATGACGAGCGCATTATCGGCAAACCGGCTTCTGAAATCTTCAAGCGCCTTGTTGGTTTCATCACTCATTGGGAAGCGATGCGCAAGCAAGGTCAAGGCGTGCAGCATCTCGGTCATGTTGTCGGCCTGCCCAAACGCAGCCAAGGCACGATGCGGCGTGGGCTCGGCATAGGAAAGATATGTCAAAGCCGCATTGCGAAGTGCTCGACGTCCGGCACTTTCCGCGGTGGGAGTAAAGGTGCCGTTCGATTTCATCGTATCGTACAGCTGCACGAAGATCGTCGAGCCCGCTTCAGCAATCGCGGTCAGGACCGCCTGGCGACCCAGATGAATGGCTTCAGGATCGTTGTTGCCACCAAATTCGCGGGCAATATCGGACTCGCTGGGTAACGCCAGTGCCTGTGCCCGGAAAGCTGGCTCCAAGCTTTCGTCCTGTGCTGCAGCCAATAGGGCTTCAACGAAAGCTTTGTCGGCTTTCGCAGATTTTCCATCCTTCTGATCGCGTGCAGCCTGGAGCAGGTTCGGCATGGCAAGGTCCATCAGGGCCTGCCAGCGCGAGAAGTGATCAGTTTCGTGTCGCGCGATCAATGCGAGGTCGGACGGGGTTTGATCGAACTGGAGATTAATGGGTGCAGAAAAGCCGCGATTGAGAGATACGACCGGCCGTTCCGCAATGCCGTTGAACAGTATGGTCTGTTGACGCTCTGTGAGATGAAGAACACTACGCTCATACTCCCCGCCTTCGACGGAAGAGGGCGATAAGATCGCGCCGCTCTGCCCAAGAAGGACGAGCCCGAGCGGTATATGCATCGGCGCTTTCTCGGTCTGCCCAGGCGTAGCCGGTACCATCTGCAGCAAGGACAGGGTGAAGGTTTTAGCCACTGGGTCATAGCTGCCGGATGCCGTAACCAGCGGTGTGCCTGCTTGGTGATACCAAAGGGCGAATTGCGAGAAGTCGCGCCCGCTGACATCGGAAAAGCATTGAACGAAATCTTCGATCGTCACCGCTTGACCGTCATGGCGCTCGAAATAGAGATCCATCCCTTTTCGGAAAAGATCGTCACCCAGCAGCGTCGCGATCATCCGCGTCACTTCGCTACCTTTTTCATAGACGGTGGTGGTGTAGAAGTTGTTGATTTCGCGATAGGCGGTGGGCCTTACAGGATGCGCAAGCGGACCGCCATCTTCAGGAAATTGTTCGGATTTTAGGTGCCGGACTTCGGCAATGCGCTTAACAGGCCGAGAGCGTTGATCTGCCGAGAATTCATGATCACGATAAACCGTCAGACCTTCCTTAAGGCAAAGCTGGAACCAGTCGCGGCAAGTGATTCTATTTCCGGTCCAATTGTGAAAATACTCGTGGGCGATGATGGCTTCGATATTGGCGTAGTCGTGGTCGGTTGCCGTCTGCGGGTCTGCCAGCACATACTTGTCGTTGAAGACATTCAAGCCCTTGTTTTCCATCGCGCCCATATTGAAGTCGGATACTGCGACGATCATGAAGATGTCGAGATCGTACTCGCGGCCAAACCTCTCTTCGTCCCATTTCATCGAACGCTTCAGGGCATCCATCGCATAGGAAGCACGCGCTTCCTTGCCGTGCTCGACATAGATCTTGAGCGCAACCTCACGGCCGGACATTGTGGTAAAGCTATCTTCAACGACGCCGAGATCACCGGCGACAAGAGCAAAAAGATAGCTGGGCTTCGGGTGGGGATCGAACCAAGCGGCAAAGTGTCGGCCTTCGTCATAGTTGCCGCCACCGAGGAAGTTTCCGTTCGACAAGAGAAGAGGGGTCGAGGCCTTGTCGGCAATGATCGTGATCGTGTAGGGAGCCAGCACATCCGGACGATCCGGGAAATAGGTGATCCGACGAAAGCCTTCCGCCTCGCATTGCGTGCAGTAAACCCCGTTCGTGCGGTAGAGCCCCATCAACTGGCTATTGGTTTGCGGGTTGATGATTGTCGTGACGGTGATCTCGAAAGGTGCTTCTGCCGGTAGCTCGCGTATCGTCAGTTTATCCGGCGTTACATCGTATCGGGCAGCGTCGAGCTCCTCCTGGTCGAAAAGAAGTGACGTTAACGACAGCTCGTCGCCGTCGAGGATTAGTGGAGCAGTGACATCAACGCCTTCGCGACGATGAAAAATGAGCCGTGATTCGACCTTCGTGGCGGTCGGGTCGAGCTCGAACGTGAGATCGACGCGCTCAAGCACAAAATCGGTGGGGCGGTAATCCGCCAGATGGATAACCTGGCCTATATCGGTGCGCATCACGGTCTCTGAAAGCCTTCCAGGATTGAGCCGACCTGTGCGCAGGCCGACGGAGATAGAACTGGGCCGCATCATTGCAAACAAATCTGAACTAAAGTTAAAGCAAATACTGTCAGAGCGAAACAATATTTCGATCCAACATCTCCATCGTTGGCTATGTCTGTCATCAACCATACGGTGGAACGGATTGGATATTAAGACCGTGCTAACTGTTTGAATTTACTCATCGGGTGGACCCGAAATTCTGGCGGATTTCCGGCCGACGCCGCAGGGGGATGAAGTATGCCGCTTTCTTTGGATGGGCCGATACGCGGCATTCTCCTGAAGATCGGTTCGGTTCTGCTATTTTTGGGAATGCAAACCTTCATAAAGTTGGCGGGCGACGAAATACCAGCGGGACAGGTTACTTTCTTTCGCTCAGCCTTCGCGTTCGTTCCGATCATGCTCTACCTTGCTTTGCGCAGTCAGTTGGTCGAAGCCTGGAAGACTCGTAATCCCTTAGGCCACCTGAAGCGCGGCACGCTCGGATTGATTGCCATGGCGCTCGGCTTTTTTGGGTTGATGATGCTCCCGCTTCCCGAAGCAATCTCTCTTGGCTATGCGACGCCACTGGTCGCGGTCGCCTTTGCAGCCATTTTTCTGAAGGAGACCGTCAGGATCTATCGCTGGTCTGCAGTCGTTGTCGGAATCATCGGCGTGATGATCGTATCATGGCCGCAGCTGACCTTGTTTCGAACGGGAGGGATGCAGTCAGAACAGGCGATCGGAGCCTTGAGCATGCTCATGGCCTCGGTCATTGCCGGCATGGCAATGATTCAGGTTCGCCGTCTTGTCGAGGAAGAAAAGACGACAACGATCGTCCTTTATTTTTCTGTGACGGCATCGATCTTATCGCTTCTGACCCTTCCTTTTGGCTGGATGACACTGGATTGGCAGCAGAAGTTATTGCTTGTGGCGGCGGGTTTCCTCGGTGGAATTGCTCAAATTTTTCTCACTGAGTGTTATCGTCATGCCGACGTTTCGACCGTCGCACCGTTTGAGTATACCTCCATCCTATTCGGGGGAATTGTCGGCTACAGTCTGTTTGGGGAAGTCCCGAGCCTCAACACACTCATCGGTACCGTGATCGTTGCCGGATCCGGGCTCTTCATCATTTATCGAGAGCGCCAACTAGGGCTGGAGCGGGCAAGAGTAAGGCAGGCAGCCTGAGGCTGGAAGAGCTGCCTGCGGTCTTGGAAAGCACTGGGCGTCGATTGGTTTAGAGGGCAACCGTAACGGCGCGTCCGTCCTTGTCAGCCTGCCGGCACTTGAACTCTTTTGCGGCACCCACGGCGGAACGAATGTCTTCGAAGACACGAAGCGAACGAATGATCGGATTGACGGAGATCGACATAAACGGCTCCTTTCACTCAGTAGCGCTGAAATTCTGCAAAAAGATCCAACGGCCGGGAAATTCGGCTGCTTGCGCCCGTGCCGCGAGCAATGATCTGCTCGTTGGTCACAAAATCCGCACGGCGGAAGCTATGTCCGCTGCGCGCCGGTTGGGCGGCCAGCCTAAGGGTTTCAAACCCGCTATGTATAAAACGATGTTCTGCGCTCATGGCCTTGGTTCCTGACAGTTCCTCCCAAGACACCACCATATATTGCGCTGCAGTACTGATTTCACAAGGCGCACGAGCGACTGAACAGGTATGCATCAAAAGCATAGCGCGTTCATAAAATTTCAATAATTGGCTATTTTTGAAGCAAGGCCAGGTCATCAAGACGCAGCTTGAAGTGCTGGAGATCACGCCATACGAGCCGTTTATTCAGCGGCGCAGTGATCAAGTCCTGGGGGTGCATGGTGGCCATGGCGGGAACAGCTTTGTGGTCGGCTGCAATCTCATGCCAGCGACCGCGAAGCCCATGTATAGAATCGCCCTCTCCGAAAAAGAACCGGGCTGCGAAGTTGCCGAGCAGCAGGATCGCTTGCGGCTTTGCCAATGCGATTTGTCTTTCGATAAACGGCTTGCAGATATCGGCCTCTGCCGGCGATGGTGTACGGTTTCCGGGAGGCCGCCATGCAATCGCCTGCGTCAGCAAAATGCTGTCTCGCTGCAGGCCCATCGCTGCCAGCATCTTATCGAGCAGATCACCGCATCGCCCGGCGAAAGGAATACCGTCGCGATCATCATCGGCTGTGGGTGCCGACCCTATCACCATAATACCGCTTTCTGCAGAGCCCGTTGCGAAAACGGTGCTGCGTGCACTTCGCTTCAGGTTGCAGCCTTCGAAATTCTCCAGCGCTGTCCTCAACTCTTCCAGCGTCGTCGCGCTCTCGGCGGCAAATCTGGCCTGTTGTATGGCCTCACCATCAGGGATGACTGTCTCGCGACGCGATGGCGCACGGGCCGCTGGAGATGGAGCAGCATGATTTTGCGCAGCGGCGGCCTTCCCATTTGAAGGCGCGGCGACCTGGGCTGCAGGGGAGGGAGCCGCCTGTCTGGCTTCCCTTGCAGCTTGAAACTCGGCAAAGCGATCGATAGCCTCCTCTTCAACAAGCCATTCCACACCCGCTTCAGCATGAAACGCAAGCAGGGCGGCCAGTTGGGCAGGTGAAAGGTCTTCAGCAGAGATCATGGGCCGATTGTAGTGTCATTCGTGCCAAAGGGGGAAATGCTTTTGACATATCCCCCGTATTCTCTTCGCGTTGAGCCACAAGACGAGGACGTACGTTCAAACCATAGATTTGATTCACATCTGCGCCTTGACGGTCCACTCTTCAATATCGTCTCGTTCTCCAATCATAGCCAAGCCATGTGCAATCGACAGAAGCTCGCCGCCTGTCTCGATACGCTTGTGGCCGAACCTGTCCTCGAATAGCCGCCGCACGGCTGGAACGAATGAGGTCCCACCGGTCAAGAAGACTTTGTCGATTTGCGATGTCGGCGTGTTGGTCGTCACAAGGACGTCGTCCAGCGCAGCTTCGATCCGCGTAAGATCCTCGGCAATCCAGCTTTCAAATTCGGATCGGCGGACGACCCGACGCGCGCCAGCACCCAGCGGTGCAAATTCGAAGAGGGCTTCTTCTGCCGACGATAAGGCCATCTTCGTTCGCGACACGGACTGGTAAAGGGGATAGCCTTCATCATGGTCGACGAGATCGATGAATGTCTCCAGCTTTTCTGGCTCCAAAGCGGTTCTGACGAGCTTCTTCAGATCTTCAAATTCGCGAGACGTCTTGAAGATCGACAAAAGATTCCAGCGACCAAAACTCGAATAGTAGTTGGAGGGAACTTCAAGAACCTTGTCGAAACTCTTGAAATGACTCCCCTTGCCGATGACCGGTGCGACGATATTGTCGATCATGCGGTAATCGAAGTGATCGCCGGCAACGCCGACGCCGGAATATCCGATAGGTGTTGCCTGAAGACGCCCGCCTTTGGTCTCGAAACGGATCAAGGAATAGTCCGTTGTACCACCGCCAAAGTCGGCAACGAGAACCGTCGCGTCTTTCTTCAGGTTCTGTGCAAAGTAGAAAGCGGCGGCAACCGGTTCATAGACGTAGTGGATCTCTGGAAAACCAAAACGGCTCAGGGCTTCGTTGTATCTGCGCATGGCAAGACCGGCATCGGGATTGGCACCGGCAAAGTGGACCGGACGCCCGGCAACGATACGCTTGACGCCCGCATCCCATTCTTCGCCAGCATAATGCTTCAAGCGCGTGAGAAACACTTCCATCAAATCTTCGAATTCGTATCGGCGGGCGAAGACGATGGTCCCCTGGAAGAGGGCACTGGCAGCAAATGTCTTGATCGATTGCAGAAAGCGACAATCTCCGGGATTGTCAATGAACTGTTGGATGGCAGCTTGGCCTGCCTCGACCTTCAAGGCAGCTGCGCCAAGTTGGCGGTCCTTCATGAAGGACAAGGCCGTACGCATGCTATCGCTGGTACCGGTACTGCTGGAAAAATGCATGGATTGCGTGGCATTGCCTGATACTGTCGCCAGAACAGTATTGGTGGTGCCGAAGTCCAAACCCAGGGCCTGCGCCATCGTTCATCTCCTTGTATCTCATGATCCCGCGCGACAGCCGATCGCCCTTGCAGCGCCAACGCGGAGGCTATCGGCACAAGGGCCGCTATGGCTTTTCGGTGATTGACGTCGGGTGAAACTTGGCCAGCCTTAAATACTGACGCCGGCCAAATGCCATGAGCGTGCAGCCGAAGCAAGCGTGTAGAGAAAAAAGCTGATAGAGAAATCGCCCGGCTTTGATGGCTCGGGCGAAAAAGTACTGAAAGCACCGGTTTAAAAATCCCGACGGTTCTATGGGGAGCTTAACAGCGCAACCTAAGGCGCTAGCGCGACGTTTGTGCCACTGTTGAAAGGCGCGGCGCGCTGAGCAATTTTCTTGTTGGCAGTGTATCCTTATTCGGCCGCCATAACCTGTCTCGGTTCTTCCTGCTCTTCGGCATTCTTGCCTTTGCGCAGTCGGTTCAGCCAATTGCCGAAGCGGTCCATTTCCACGAAAATAACCGGCGTGATGAACAGGGTCAAAACCTGTGACACGACGAGACCGCCCACCACCGCAACACCAAGCGGCTGGCGAAGCTCCGAGCTTGCACCGCCGCCGATGGCGATCGGCAGAGCGCCCAAGAGCGCGCAGAAGGTCGTCATCATGATCGGCCGGAACCGGCGAACGCAAGCTTCATGAATTGCTGCACCCGCTTTTTCGCCCGTCGTGCGCATCGTATCGACCGCCACGTCGATCATCATGATCGCGTTCTTTTTGACGATACCGATGAGCATCAAAAGACCGATCAAGGCGATGATCGACAGGTCGAAGCCGAGAACCTCAAGCGCGATCAACGCACCGAATGCTGCTGCCGGCAGACCTGAGAGGATCGTCAGTGGATGGATGTAGCTTTCATAAAGCACGCCGAGGACGACGTAGATCGTCAGAACGGCTGCTAGGATCAGCATGGGCGTGTTGCCCTGCGACTGCTGGAAGATCTGTGCCGTGCCGCCGTAGGACGTAAAGACGTCGGTTGGCATCTGGATATCTGCCTTGATCGCATTGATTGCTTCTGTCGCAGTTCCCAACGCAACGCCTTCCGGCAGATTGAACGAGATGGTCGTGGATACCAGCTGGCCCGTCTGGTTGACGGTCACTGGCGCCACCGTCCGTTCGACATGCGCGAAGCTCGACAACGGCACCATAGCTCCGCTCGCCGATTCGACATCGACATTGTTCAGCATCTGGTCGTTCCAGGGCTGATCCTGGTCGAACTCCATGATGACGTCATAGCTGTTGCCAGTCGACTGGATCTGCGCCGCCGTATAGCCGCCGAATGCCATTTCCAACGTTTGGCGCATCCGGGCTTCTGTGATGCCATAGGCTGCCGCTTTTTGAGCATCGAACACAACATTGGCCTCAATAGCCGAATTCTGTGCATCCGTCGTCACGTCGGTGAAGTGGTCTCTGTCGCCGCGCATGGCGGTCAACAGTTTGCCCGACCAAAGATCGGTTTGCTTCGGATCGATCGCCTGGACAACAAGCTGATACTGGCTGGCGGAACTCCGTCCACCAAAGCGAAGGCTTTGCTGCGGCGTGATATAACTGCGGATGCCAGCGACTTTACCCAAAGAGCGACGAAGCTCACTCAGGGTCGTTTCGAGCGGTTCGCGTGCCTTTTTATCCTTCAGTTCCACGAAGATCGTGCCGTTGTTCAGCGGGTTACGCGTGTTGCCTCCGACGATGGAGGTGACATGCGCGACCGCCGGATTGGCGCGAATGAGAGTGACAACCTGCGCTTGAAGGTCGCGCATTGCGGGGTAGGAGATGTCTTCGCGGGCTTGAGTAGAAACCGTCAAACGTCCGGTGTCTTCCTGAGGGAAGAAGCTCGGGGGGAGCGTCTTGAACAGAATGACGGAGCCTACGACCGAACCGAGGAAGCACAGCAAAACGATACCTCGGTTTCGCAAGCACCATCCAACGCTGCAATCGTAACCACGCAGGGTCCAGTCAAAGCCCTTATCGAACATGCGAACCAGAAAACCTGGCTTATGCTCCTTGTCAGATAGACGCGATGCCAGCATAGGCGTCACGGTCAGAGAAACCGCCGCAGAGGCTATGATCGAGATGGCCACGACCATCCCGAACTCGTTGAAGACACGACCGACGACCCCGCCCATCAACAGAATAGGGATGAACACGGCGATTAGCGAGATCGACATGGATACGATGGTATAGCTTACCTCGGATGCTCCTTTGAGCGCCGCCTGAAGCGGGTGCATTCCCTCTTCAATGTGCCGCATGATATTTTCCAACATCACGATAGCATCATCGACCACGAGACCGACCGAGAGAGTGAGCGCCAGAAGTGAGATGTTGTCGACGCTGTAGCCGAGAAGATACATCACCCCAAAGGTTGTGATCAGCGACAAGGGAACGGCAAGTCCCGGAATGATCGTGGCTGCAAGCCGCCCAGTGAAGAAGTAGATGACCAGGATAACCAATCCAATGGTCAGTGCCAGGGTGAACTGGACGTCATGGATGGCTTCGCGGATCGCTACGGATGAATCGTTCATCACATTGATGCTGACCGAAGGTGGCAATTCGGCCTTCATACCCGGCAGCTTTGCCAGGACGCGGTCGACGACTTCAACGGTGTTCGCATCGGGCTGGCGCTGCACAGCAAGGATGATCGCCTGCTTACCATCGTACCAACTGCCCGAGGTCGTGCTTTCCACGCTGTCCTGAACGTCGGCAATGTCGGAAAGGTGGATTGGTGCTCCATTTGGAGACGACACGACCAGCGAGCGGAATTGTTCGGCGTTGGTACGCTGCGTGTCAGCATTGATCGTCAGCTGCTGCTGGTGGTTCTGCAGCGTTCCGACTGGTGTTTGGTCGTTTGCCGCAGCGATTGCGTTGGAGACGGTCCCAACACTAAGGCTTCGGGCTTTCAATTTTGCGGGGTCCACCTCAACGCGTACAGCATAGGTCTGGGCGCCGTAAACATTCACTTCAGCGACGCCCGACAGTGTCGAGAGCGTTGGAGAAATGATATTTTCAGCAATATCGTCCACCTTGCTGCGCGGCATGGTATCGCTGGCGACCGCCAAAAGAAGAACCGGCGCATCGGCCGGGTTGGTCTTGCGATAGCTTGGCGGCGTGGTCAGATTGTCTGGAAGCTTTCGAGTGGCAGTCGAAATCGCAGCCTGTACGTCTGCCGCGGCCGCATCGATATTCCGGTTCAGATCGAACTGCAGAACGATATTGGTATTGCCGAGCGAGTTACTGGCGCTGATTTCGCTGATCCCGGGGATCGTTTGGAATTGTTTGATGAGCGGCGTGGCAACCGATGTTGCCATGGTCTGCGGCGATGCGCCCGTCAGACTGGCGGACACGTTGATGGTCGGAAAATCGACCTGAGGAAGCGCTGCCACGGGCAGTTGTTTATAGCCGGCAAGGCCTGCCAGGACTGCGCCGATGGCAAGCAGGGTGGTCGCGACCGGACGGCGAATGCAAAATTCTGGGATCATTCGGCGACGGCTCCCGTGGTCATTGACTGATTGTCTGCAACTGGCGTCTGTTTGTTATCGCTGTCGCCTTGATCGGCAACTGTCTGACCGTCAACCAACTGGCTGCGTCCTTCCACGACGACGCGAGCGCCTTCGGACAAGCCTTTGGCAATCGCCGTCATGTCTCCATTCGTGCGAGCAACCGTCACCGGCGTAAGGTGAACCTTCCCATCTTGCACGACATAAACGATAGACCCATTGGCGCCTGGTGTCACGGCCACGGTCGGAACGACGATGTTTTTATCATCCGGGGTGAAGCGAACAATGACATTCACCGATTGCCCCGGCCAGAGTTTGGCGTCGGCGTTATCAAATTCCGCCTTCACCAGAATGGTGCCAGATGCCGTATCGACGGCGTTGTCATAAAAAGTCACCTTGCCGGAGTCTGCGACGCCGCCGGTCGATTCCTTGGCAGCATCAACGACTAAGCCCCCTTGCGAGGCAACTTGCTTCTTCAATTGTTGAAGGTAAGCCTCCGGCAGGCGGAAGCGGACATAAATCGGATCGTATTTCACAAGTGTTGTGAGCGCTGTTCCTGCGCTGACGACATCGCCGACGCTGACGGAGATCGCGCTAAGCCGGCCATCGTAAGGGGCCCGTATTTCCGTGTTTCCAAGCAGAACCATGTCGGCTGAAAGCGCGGCCTTGTCGGCGTCCACGGTTGCGGCAGCCGTATCGCGAGCGGCCTTTGCCTGGTCGAATGACTGCTGGGTGCCTGCCTGGCTGGACAAGAGGTCACCTGCGCGTTTCAATGCTGTCTCGGCTTGGTCGAGCGTCGCCTGGTCGCGGACGATGGCTGCTTTGTCTTTCTCGACAGCAGCCTTGGCGGTGCGATCGTCAAGCTTGATGATAAGATCACCCGCCTTCACGTTCACTCCGTCTTTCACTGCGATCTCGTTGACAATTCCCTGTTGCTGTGCAGCAAGCGTGGTCGTGTCTTCAGCCTCGGCCCAGCCGGTAGCCGGAACGTCCATCGGCAATGTGGCGGTTTTCGCCGCTACCGTCTTTACCGCTGCCGGACCGCCGCCACGCTTCTTGCCGCCCTTTTGCGACCCGTTCTGTTCGCTGCCGGCGTCTGCCTTTACTGTTTCTCCCTTCGTGTCTCCAGCTGCCTTCGGCAGCCAGGCGGACACATAAGGTATGTCTGCTCGATAATACCAAACGCCCGCCGCCGCGGCTGCTATTACGATGAGTAAGACAGGGAGTTTCTTCATGAGTGATCCGAAAAGTCAGCTGGTGAACGGGTAGGCCCAAGTTCTTCAAACCACAGGCATTATCCTCAGCTTCCACGCGAAAAGCTGTGGCGCAACTTAAATTTCGGTAACAAAGCCCAGATGACTGTCTCGTTTCGCGAAAAGTCTCAACTTTACTACCAAGCTTAAGCTTTTATGCCTTGTTCCAAAGGATATAGCGCTAAACGCTAATATTGGATCACACCAGGTGAATATTTCGTGACACCTCGGTCTTTCTTAGACTGATTGGTTTGCGCCACCGTCGCAGCGGATCATCGAACCGGTGATGTAGCTGGCATGCGCGCTGCAGAGGAAAGCGGCTGTAGCCGCAAACTCTGCAACCGTTCCGTAGCGTCCAACGGGAATGCGGCTTTCCTTGTCGCGCCGGATGTCTTCCAGACTTTTACCTGTTCGCTCCGCGGCAGCGCCATCGAGGTCATCAAGGCGCGAGGTCAAAATGCTGCCCGGCAGAAGTAGGTTCGACGTAATGCCGTGAGTACCAACTTCATTGGCCAAGGACTTGCTCCATCCTGCCAGGGCAGGTCGCAGCGTGTTGGAAAGCGCAAGACCGGAAATAGGTTCGATCACGCCCGATGAGGCGACCGTCACTATCCGTCCCCATTTTTGCTGCTTCATCCCGGGCAGAAAATGATTGGTCAGAGTGATCAGTCTCGATACCATGGAAAGGAAATAGGTCTGCAGCTTTTCTGGTGTCATATCTTCCGTGGAGCCGGGAACAGGCCCGCCGCTGTTGTTCACCAGAATATCGAGGCCGCCAAATCGGCTTTCTACCGCCGAGCTCACCGTGGAGACAAACTCTTCATCCGTCAGATCCGCTTCGAGCCAATCGGCCTGCCCGTGGCCGCGTGCGTTGATACCAGCGCAGTTGGTTTTCAAGACGTCGCTGCTGCGGCCACACAAAAGGACATTTGCTCCTTCCGCCGCGAGAGCCTCTGCAATGCCAAGGCCAAGCCCTCGTGAGGAGGCAAGGACCAGCGCCCGCTTTCCTTTAATTCCAAGATCCATGGTCTACTCTCATTTCCCCGATGATCTAACGAGTGTCTGTCGCTTTGCCACTACTACGAAAGATCTATCTTGATCCAATATTTAGTGTGTCACGAAAACCGAGATTGAATGCACCTGTCTTCAGCCTCACTTAATTACAGAGCGGGCTTTGCGGCAGATGTAGCGGCAGAAGGAGAGTTTTGTACCGCTGCAATCACTCATAAAAATTGACGTGAACGTAAAGGTTAGATAATTTTGTCGGTGGTGGCTTGAAGATGGGAAAGCCTGTGTCGCTTCCCGGCTCGACAAAGCTCTGTGCTTTTGAGAAGAAGGCAATGATAAGAGATCGGTGCAGCAAGGCGCTGCGTGGAGAGATGCATGACTGATGCAATGGAACTGCCTGAACGCGAGGCTATGGAATTCGACGTGGTCATCGTCGGGGCAGGTCCCGCCGGATTGGCGGCGGCTATTCGTCTCAAGCAGATCAATCCAGAACTTGCCGTCGTCGTGCTGGAAAAAGGCTCGGAAGTTGGGGCTCACATCTTGTCAGGTGCGGTGGTAGACCCAATTGGCGTTGATCGCCTGCTTCCCGGCTGGCGCGAGGAGGCCGATCATCCTTTCAAGACGAAAGTCACGGACGATCATTTCCTTTTTCTCGGCCCTGCGGGATCGCTGCGCCTTCCCAACATTCTGATGCCGAAGCTGATGAACAATCACGGCAACTACATCGTCTCGCTTGGCAACGTCTGTCGCTGGCTTGCAACGAAGGCTGAAGAACTCGGCGTTGAGATCTATCCGGGTTTTGCTGCGACCGAGGTCCTTTATAATGACGAAGGTGCCGTCATCGGGGTCGCGACTGGCGACATGGGCATTGAGAAGAATGGAGAACCAGGACCCGCTTACACGCGCGGCATGGCCTTGCTCGGAAAATATGTGCTGATCGGGGAGGGGGTTCGGGGTTCGCTCGCCAAGCAACTGATGGCAAAATTCAATCTTTCCGAAGGCCGTGAGCCGCAGAAGTTCGGCATCGGGATGAAGGAACTATGGCAGGTCAAGCCGGAGAAGCATAAGCAAGGCCTCGTACAGCATTCGTTCGGTTGGCCGCTGAACATGTCCACCGGCGGCGGTTCTTTCCTCTATCATTTGGAAGACAACACGGTCGCGGTCGGGTTCGTCGTGCATCTGAACTACAAGAATCCGTATCTTTATCCCTTCGAGGAATTCCAGCGGTTCAAGACTCATCCTGCCATTCGCGATGTCTTTGAGGGTGGAAAGCGCATCTCTTACGGTGCGCGCGCCATTACTGAAGGCGGCTATCAGTCTGTGCCGAAACTCACCTTTCCAGGCGGCGCTCTGATCGGCTGTTCCGCCGGTTTTGTAAACGTGCCACGCATCAAGGGCAGCCACAATGCCGTCCTGTCAGGAATGCTGGCCGCCGAAAAACTCGCAAACGCCATTGCTGCTGGCCGTGCCAATGATGAAGTCGTCGAAATTGAAAACGAGTGGCGATCTGGCGATATCGGCAAAGATTTGAGGCGCGTGCGCAACGTCAAGCCGCTATGGTCCAAGTTTGGAACAGCCGTAGGGGTTGCCTTGGGAGGTCTCGACATGTGGACCAACCAGTTGTTCGGCTTTTCTTTCTTCGGAACGATGAAGCATGGAAAGCCTGATTATGCCTGTCTCGAGCCGGCAGCCAACCACAAGAAGATCGACTATCCGAAGCCCGACGGCGTCTTGACCTTCGACCGGCTTTCTTCCGTTTTCCTCTCCAACACCAATCACGAGGAAGACCAGCCGGTCCATCTTCAGGTCAAGGACATGGAGCTGCAAAAGCGCTCGGAACACGCCATCTTTGCGGGACCGTCGACGCGTTACTGTCCTGCCGGCGTTTACGAGTGGGTCGAAAAAGACGGCCGGGAAACCTATGTGATCAACGGTCAGAATTGCGTGCATTGCAAGACCTGCGACATCAAGGATCCGAACCAGAATATCAACTGGGTTCCTCCGCAGGGTGGGGAAGGGCCCGTCTACCCGAACATGTGATGAGGACAGTAGAACATCTTACGGATGAAGCTGGGCGTGAAAGCTAATGTCCTAACACGACGTGCAAGGAGGTTCAATGAACCTCAACATTCGCCATGCCGAGCGCTCCGATAAAGCTGTGATAGCGGAAATAGAGCTTGAGGCTTTCCCGATCTGGGCTGAGGCTTGCGATTACAAGAGTGCAGGTGTGGCGACTGCTGCCTATCTCGTTGACGCGGCCATCACTGATCGCCTGACCTGGACGGCGGAAGCGGATCGCGTGGTGGTTGGCTTTCTTGCGGCTCGCGAGCAGGACGGCTTTCTTCACGTCAGGGAGATCGATGTCCGTCCTGCAGGCAAAAGAGGGGTGTCGGCCGGCGTTTGATGTCCGTCGCAATCAAAGAGGCGGCGAAGCGCTCGCTTCATGGCATCACCCTGACAACGGATCGTTCTATCCCGTTCAATGCGCCATTTTATTGTAAGCTCGGGTTTCAGGAGATTGCCGAGAGCGATCTCTCACCTTTTCTAGCCTCGATCCTCCAGGCGGATGTTGCTAACGGGCTTTCAGCGGAGCGACGTGTGGCGATGAGATTGCTTCTGTCGCATCAGTGACGATGTGGGACGTGATCGCTGACACGCCCCACATGGCGCCTACAACAAGGTGCCGCTGAGGATCAGCAATGCCACCGAGAAATAGATCACAAGTCCGGTCACATCCACCAAGGTTGCCACAAAAGGCGCAGACGCGCTGGCTGGATCAAGCCCCAACTTTTGGAGCCCGAAAGGCAGCATTGAGCCGGCAAGAGAGCCAAAGGTGACAATCCCCACGAGCGCTGAGAAAACCGTTGCACCAATAAGAACCCAATGCTGGCCATAGTCGTAAAGGCCGATGCTTTGCCAGAGAACGACACGGGCCAAACCGACGGCGCCGAGAATTGCACCGAGCGCAATGCCTGTGGGTAGTTCGCGGATAGCGACGCGCCACCAGTCCGAAAGTTTAAGTTCGCCGATAGCCAAGGCGCGTATGATGAGCGATGTGGCCTGTGACCCCGAATTGCCGCCTGAGCTCATGATCAAAGGAATGAAGAGCGTCAGGACGACGGCCTTTTCGAGTTCACCTTCAAAATGCTGCATAGCACTAGCCGTCAGCATTTCACCGAGGAAGAGAGCGGCGAGCCAACCGGCACGCTTGCGGATCATTCCGGCAAAACCAATCTTCATATAGGGCTTGCCGAGTGCTTCCATCCCGCCGAACTTTTGCGCATCCTCCGTCGTGTCGGCAATCATCGTATCGATGACGTCATCGACAGTGACGATCCCCAGCATATGGCGGCGTTCGTCGATCACGGGCAGAGCAAGGAGGTCGTGGCGACGGATCAGCCGAGCGACATCTTCCTGCTTCATCAACGGGGTTGCCGTCACAGGCTCGCCAACTTGTGCAACGGACAGAATCTCCGCGTCCGGCTGCCCCGTGATCAGACGACGAAGCGTCACGACGCGCAGGAGTTCTTGGGTCTCAGCATCGAGAACGTAAATCGCATAAACAGTCTCGCGGGTCCGTTCGACCTGGCGGATATGTTCGAGGGTTCGCGCGATGGTCCAGGTGTGCGGTACGCTCACGAATTCAGTCGTCATAATGGAGCCCGCAGTGCGCGGCGGATAGCCCATTAGTCCTTTGATTGCGACACGCACATTTTCGTCAAGACGCGCAAACAAGAGTTCCCGCTCATCGGGCTCCATCTCAAGGAAGACGTCGGCAACACGGTCGTTTGCCATCCCGTGGATGAGCCGGGTTGCGTGGCCGATCTCTATGAGTGGAATGATTTGTGCGGCGTGGCGCAATTCTGGTCGATCAAGAATTTTGATCGCCTTTTCAAAAGGCATACGCGAAAGCGTTTCCGCTGCCTTTTCAGCGGGCAGCGCATTGAGAGCTTCTACCCGCTCGGCAATTGTTCCGCCGCGGCTTGGGGTAAGAAGAGCGCGGGCGGCATGGCCTGCCCGAAGAGGTAAGCTGTTCATATTCACGTGCTCGCCTTTCTGTCGATCCGCCGTCGCAGCGGATCGTGGCGAGCCGACAGGAGTCGGTTAGTGCACGAAAGCTGCTGACGGCAAAGGCAATCGACTACTACTGTCGCTAGGCATCGAAAGATGGCTCCGGTTAATCGGTATGAAGACGACAGGCGCCGACTTCACGAGCGATAGGTCGCTCCGAAAAATTCAAAAGTCAAGTCCTATTCCGGGGGTCTATCAACTTTTCCGTCAGCGCCGTACGAACTCGCAAACCATTGTTACAGAAAAGCTTTTCGTAATTGCGAATATCGGCCTCACATTTTTAGGGAATAGCGTTTCAGCGCGTTCATCCCAAGGGCCTGTTTACGGGCCATCGAAAGCTCTGACACGCTTGCAGGATCTCAAAAATGCCATGAGCGAAGCCCGATTCCCGGTCCAGCTTCGCTTGAAATCACGGTTTTTTGAACCATGTGTCTGCTGCGGGCGGGTGTTGGATCTGCCGGGAGGTGTGGCGGTTCATGAAGCTTATTGGATTTTTCAACCAGGATGGCGGAACGTTCAAAACGACCGACATGGCCGCTTATGAAAAGCGTGCCGAGAGCGTTTTCCGAGCTGCCGGCCACGATTTCGAAGCGATTGTTTTTGCCGGAAATGAAATCATTCCCGCCATGGAACGCGCCGCCAAGCACACTGATATCGATGGCATTGTTGCCGGTGGCGGCGATGGGACGATTTCAGCCGCGGCCTCTATTGCCTGGAAAAACGGTCTTGTCCTGGGTGTTGTGCCTGCAGGAACCATGAACCTCTTCGCCCGGTCGTTGAAACTGCCACTCAATATCTGGGATGTGCTCGAGGTATTGGCTTCCGGAGAGGTCGACCATG
Source organism: Oryzifoliimicrobium ureilyticum (assembly GCF_037199735.1). Lineage (NCBI taxonomy): Bacteria > Pseudomonadati > Pseudomonadota > Alphaproteobacteria > Hyphomicrobiales > Rhizobiaceae > Oryzifoliimicrobium > Oryzifoliimicrobium ureilyticum. Next base: position 478,503 of record NZ_JBBBVQ010000001.1, read on the forward strand.
TCGACATCGCCAGTGCAAACGGCAGGCCGTTCATCCATCAGTTCTCTGCTGGACTTCACGCCCGTATGGTCCGCTACCGCAATTCCTTTACTTATCGCTCGCGCCTGGGAAAAATGCGCGCCAATGTCCGCGCTGCTCTCGGGGTTGTGTTTGATCCGCCCCAGTTCGATGTGGAATTTGAGGCGGCGGGATTGCGTGAAACGCGGCGGGTCTCAGCGATATCCGTCTCAAACAATCCGTTCGGCGAGAATGCTCTGCTTTATGCCGATAATCTGACGAGTGGCGAGCTCGGCTTTTATACGGCGCGACCGCTTAGACCCACAGGTGTGGCGAAGCTCGCCTTTGACCTATTGCGGGGCAAAATCAGAGAAAATGCGGACGTCATGATCCTGCATCCTTCGCAGGTGCGTCTGCATTTTCCGAAGCTTGGTCACAAGGCAAATTGCGTGATGGATGGGGAACTCTTGCCGCTTGAGCGAGACATCGTCCTCAAGCTTCATCCCGGCGAACTGAAGGTTCTCGTGCGCCAAGGCACCGCTGCGGCCGAACACGAGACGGAACGGCGCGAACCAAGCCGTTAGACCAATGACGGATTACTGGTTAGTTACGGCTTCCAGCCAGATATAATGAAAAACATAGGTGTCGTCTGGCCTGCCGTAATTATAGGGCAGCGAGACGTCTTGCGGCGCGTCTGGTCTGTACTGGTCGCGATGCGCATCAAGCCATTCCCGCAAGTTTTCAGGCATCAGCGGAACGCCTTTCCTGCTGTCGTGCCAGACGATTAATGCCGGCGTCGGCAAGGAGGGTGCGGATGGCTTGAGGTCGGGGTAAACATCGGGGGTCATCACTGGCACCTGAGGCAATTGCAGGCGCATATTGCCTGCCAAGGACATATCGCTGACAAGCACGAAGGAAGGCTGCTTTTCTGCTAAAGCGTGACGCGCGAAGGCCTGATAGGGAATGTTGAGCTTCTGATAGCTTCCCGTCCATGGCGCAGCAAAAACTCGGCCACCCAGAATGGTGGGAATGATGACCATCACTGCGATGCAAATTGGCAGGAACCGACGAAACGTGAGGTGATCTGCGGCATTGCTTGCCTTCATTTTGAGGCAAAGATAAGCGGGCAGCACGAGCATGACAGGCGTCAGCCAGCGATCCTTGATGTTAGAGGCCCCGCCAAACACGACGATCATGACGATGAAGAAAGCGAAGAGCAAAAGAAGCCGTTCAATGAAGGCAGTCCAACGATCTTCAGCAGTCAAGGAGTGCAGCAGCCTCTTCCGGAAGGCCGCTAGATAAAGGATGAAGGTAAGTGCGCCGAACCCGCCGATCGCGGCAGTGAATGAGAAGAGGCCCTTTGCGATCTGATAGAGCCGCACGCTAGAATCTCCCGTCGACATTTTATCGACCGTTTCAGCAGTGGCTTGCGCAATGTTTCCCTTAAGCCAGATGAGATGCGGAAAGGCGATGACAACGGCAAATCCCAGCGTGAGCAAAATACGCCAATCCAAGATGCGTTTTCGCATCTGCCCATCAAAGGCGAGCGCGAATAATGCCGCGATCGGCAACATCACGAAGTTATACTTCGATATGAAGCCGATGCCGATGGCTACCCCAGTCAGACTGTAGCCGGCGATACTCGGCTTTTCGATCGTTCGGCACAGAAAAAACAGGAAAAGGCATGCCGAGAAGATCACTGCGACCGTGTGGCTTAGATCGCGCTGCGCTTCAAAGGAAATCTGAGGAATGGTCAAAAGGCCAAGTGTGGCGACGGCGGCAAGATCGGCACGACGCAGCATTGTCTTTGCGGCGCCAAAATAAAGGAGGTACGCCGATAAAAGCAGCGTGTTTTTGAGCAGCGCCAGTGAGAAGACCGAGGAACCGAGGACCTCGATGACGAAATACTGCAGCCAGTTGTAAAAGGGCGGCTGGCTACCATAGCCGAGCGCAATCCACTGGGAAAAGAAGATTTGCTGGCCTTCATCCAGTTCCAGCGTATTCGGCAATAACAAGCGCACGATGAAATTGGCGCAAAAATAGATCACCAAAAGACACAGCAAAATGCGTGAGTAAGGAGTTTTCTCCGGTTCATCGACCATTCGGCTCATCGAGCCGAACCTAAATGCGCATAGGCAAACGAATTGAAATTAGACCTTGTACCTCGGCCTGTCGGGACATCGAATTGCGTCACTTCGGTTAAATTGTCACTGCCCGTAAGTTGTTTCGCAAAATCTTTTACCTCCGATGGAGGCTCTGGAGGTGCGGGGTTATTCCAGAGAAGAAGAACACGCGCCTTCTGTTCGCCGCTGAGTTCAGGAGTTGGAACCGGCATGCCGGGGTACAGAAAAAGCGCCGAAGGCAGCTGCAACTTCATGTTCCCCGCGAGTGTCATCTCGGAAGCAACAAAAAGCGTTGGCAATGGCCCTTCCTGTTTCAGTTTGGTGGCAAGCTTGTCGTAGGGCACCGTATGTCTTGAATCGCGGCCCATAAGGTGTCTTGCGATGACGCCGCCGTGAACGGCGATCAAGGCGCCTATGCAAAGCACTGCCGCCAACGCCGTCATCTCCGCCAGCCTGGATTTCACGTCGATGCCCGCTGCCTGGACCTTCAGCGCAAAATAGATTGGCAGAAGTGCCGTGAAAAAGATCAGCCATTTCTCACGCATATGCGTTGCGCCGGTGCCGATCATGATGACGAGGACAAAAAGAATGCAGATGACAAACATGCGTCCGACCACGGCGGTCCATCGATCTCCGGCCTTGGCAATCGCCATGACATCTTTCCGAAAGATAAGTGCGAAGGCAGCGGCTGGCGGTGCGGAGGCAAAGAGAGTGGCTTGGGCAAGCGACAGCACGCCAAGAATGAACAGCGGCATATGCGCCTTCTCTGCACCTTCTTTCATCTCCGCAAGCGTGCTGCCTGTTACCTGATCATGGTGGGCCAAAAGCCAGTAGCAATGGGGGGCAAGGATGATTGCCGCGACGAGAAATGCGACGAGGACCCGGATATCGAAGAGCCGTCTGCGAAAGGCGGGATCGGGAAGCATCGCAATGAGAGCTGCTGCAGGCACGATCACAAAGTTGTATTTGGAGAGAATGCCCAAACCGATGGCGAGGCCTGCAAGCATATAGCCCGTCAGATCAGGTTCCTTCAGGATCCTGAAGAAAGCAAAAAGCAGCAACGCAACAGCAACCAAGGCCACGACGGTGTGCGAAAGATCGCGCTGCGACAGCAGGAAGACGGCAGGCAATGCCAAGACGCCTACCATCGCGATGTAGGCGAGGTTTTCGTTTCTGATCACGACGCGCGCCGCTATGCCGTACAGGAAACAAAAGGCGCATAGCAGGGCATTTTTGAGGAATGTAATGCTAAACACCGAAAGGCCGATGATCTCGGCGAGACCGTACTGGAGCCAGTTATACAAAGGCGGCTGCTTGCCATATCCCAAAAGCAGGAACTGCGACAGGAAGGCCTGCTCTTCGTCGTCCGCGCTCAGCGCACCAGGCCGTGCAACGCGGATGATGATTGCCAGAATAAAATAGGCCAAGAGAAGCGCGAAGATCGTGTTCGGTCGTCGCGCGAGGAGGTTACGCATCCGTCTCAGCCTCTGAGATCTTGCGTACGATGTAGTTCGGCGAAGCGTCGTCACGGTAATAGAGCCGCGCGATCATTTCCGCCAGAATGCCTGTTGTGATCAGCTGTACCGAGGACAGGAGAAACACGATCCCGACCATCAGCAAAGGGCGGGTTCCGATATCGTTGCCAAGAATGAACTTGTCAAAGAACAGGTAGATAAGCACGAGAACGGAAATAGCACCGAGGCCAAGGCCGAGCGATCCGAAAAAGTGCCCGGGCCGTGCCTTGTAGCGCATGAAAAACATGACAGACAGGAGATCGAGGATCACCCGGAATGTTCGCGAGATGCCGTATTTCGATACGCCATGCTGGCGCGCATGGTGCGTTACGACCATTTCGCCGATCCGCGAGCTCGGGACCACGCCTGCAACCCAGGCAGGAATAAAACGGTGCATCTCGCCCATCAGTTTGACCTGCTTGATGATCGAGGACTGATAGATCTTCAAGCTGCATCCGTAATCGTGCAGTTTCACGCCGGTGATCCGCCCGATGAGGTAGTTGGCGCACCAGGATGGGATTTTGCGCAACAACAGACCGTCCTGGCGGTTCCGCCGCCACCCAACCAGAAGATCGAGCTCCCGGCGTTCAAGTTCCGCAACCATGCCAGGAATGTCTTTCGGATCGTTCTGAAGGTCGCCATCCATCGTCGCGATCAATCGACCGCGAGCCGTATCGATGCCGGCCTGCATTGCCGCCGTCTGGCCGAAATTGCGCTGTAGCTCGACAATGCGAAGCCGAAGCCCTTGATCGGAAATCTTGCTGCGGGCATTGGCAAGCGTGGCGTCGGTGCTGCCGTCGTCAACGAGAATAAGCTCCCAGGATGCGGCGTAGCCGGACATGGCCGCGGCAATTCTATCGATAAGGGGAGTGACGCTTTCTTCTTCGTTAAAGACCGGAACTACGATGGAAAGGTCGATTGGCTGCACGTTCGAAAGGGCTGCTTCGGGTGACTCTTGCGTTGTATGCAATTCGTATTTCTCCTAAAAGCCGCATGTCGGTGTGCCGACGGCCGTCAAGTCAGAAAGCCTACTACATGAAGTCTTACGCTCTTGCCAGCGGACAATCCTGGTTTATGCGCAATCGCATGACGCTGCTGACGGTGGTGATGGTGGCGGGCTATGCCGCCTTTATCGAGTGGCTTTGGGGATGGTCCTCGATCCTCTCTTCATGGAGCGAGATTGGCGTTTTAAGGGTGTTTTTTGCGTTGGCGCTCCTGACGAGCACCTATGTCCTGCGTACCTGGCGCATCCACGACTATTTTCCTGCAGAAACGTCAGGCCGCTTCAGCACGCTGTTTCGTGTGACGCAGATCCATAACCTGCTTAACATCATGCTGCCGTTTCGAAGCGGTGAAACAAGCTTTCCGCTCTTGATGCGAACTGAGTTCGCCATCCCGCTTGCGCGCGGGGCATCTGCGCTGCTTGTGATGCGGCTGCTTGATCTCCATGCCCTGCTGGCTGCGGCGGGTTTAGGTCTTGCACTCTCGGCTGCCGAGCGCGGCGTTGCATTCGTTATCTGGGGCTTTTTCTTGCTCCTCCCGGCCGTTGCGTTTGCTCTACGTTGCCCATTGATGAAGACCTTGCATCGTGTCGCGCCTGCAAAGGCAGAACGTCTTTTGACAGAAATCGAAGAAGGGTTGCCGGCGACCCCCATGAAATTCCTGCGAGCCTGGCTCGTGACCATCGTAAACTGGCTCGTTAAGGTGCTGGTGCTTGCCTGGGCGCTTCGTCTCATGGGCCTTAGTTTATCAGCCGGTTTTGGCGGTGCGCTCGGCGGAGAGCTTTCCTCCGTACTGCCTTTGCACGCGCCGGGTGGCGTCGGAACTTATCCGGCAGGTATCGCTGCCGGCGCAACGGCTTTCGGCACGACAACAGACGCTGAAACTCTTGCAAAAGCCAGCGTCAACGCACACCTTCTGATCATCGTTTCAGCGCTGACCGGCACTGCTATCTCTCTACCGTTCGGACGCAAGCGGCATCCGAAAGAATCGCCGGTATGAGATTGCGGTCGAACGCAGGCTCGAAACGCTCGACCGAACAGCTTGCACTTTATTGAAAGGCTGTTTCAAAGAAGCTGCGCAGCTTACGTGAATGCAGCGTCTCGGGCGGCATTGCTGCCAATTTTTGTACCGCGCGGATACCAATCTGCAGATGCTGGCTGACCTGCGTGCGGTAGAAGGCGGTGGCCATTCCAGGCAACTTCAGTTCGCCATGCAGCGGCTTGTCGGAGACGCAGAGCAAAGTGCCGTAAGGAACGCGGAAACGAAAGCCGTTGGCAGCAATGGTCGCCGATTCCATATCGAGGGCGATGGCGCGTGCCTGTGACAGGCGCTTGACGGGACCTCGTTGGTCGCGCAGCTCCCAATTTCGATTATCAATCGTTGCAACGGTGCCGGTGCGCATGATGCGCTTGAGCTCAAAGCCCTCATAGCCGGTGATCTCTTCGACAGCCTCTTCCAAAGCGACCTGAACTTCAGCAAGCGCGGGGATCGGTACCCACAGCGGCAGATCGTCGTCTAGAACGTGATCCTCGCGCATGTAAGCATGCGCCAAAACGTAGTCACCGAGCCTTTGACTGTTGCGAAGACCGGCGCAGTGCCCAAGCATCAGCCAGGCATGCGGCCTCAGAACGGCGATATGGTCGGTAATCGTCTTGGCGTTGGACGGACCTACGCCAATATTGACCATCGTAATGCCCGCATGCCCCTTCTTCTTGAGGTGATAGGCGGGCATTTGCGGCATCCTGACGGATCCGCCGTTCTGGTCGGGGCTTGAAGACCCGGCTTTGGTTATGATGTTGCCTGGCTCGACAAAGGACGTATAGCCATCGCCGCCATCCGCCATGAGCTTGCGCGCCCAAGCACAGAATTCGTCCATGTAGAATTGATAGTTGGTGAACAGGACGAAGTTCTGGAAGTGTTCGGCGCCGGTCGCCGTGTAATGCGATAGGCGTGCCAGCGAATAGTCGATGCGCTGTGCCGTGAAAGGAGCGAGCGGTGACGGTTCTCCAGGGGGCGGAAGATATTCGCCATTGGCAATTTCGTCATCGGTCGTATTGAGATCAGGCGTGTCGAAAATATCGCGCATCGGAATATCGAAGAACGCCGAGCCCGATGCTTCTACATGAGCGCCTTCGCCGAATGCGAAATGAAGGGGGATGGGCGTGGTCGACTCCGACACCGTTACCGGTACACGGTGGTTGCGCATCAACAGGTCTAGTTGATTCTTCAAGTAATGGCGAAACAGAGTTGGCCGCGTCACCGTGGTGGTGTAGAGGCCTGGCGCAGTGACATGTCCGTAAGAAAGCCTGGAATCTGCCTGGCCATAGCTGCGCGTTTCGATGGAAACCTGCGGATAGAAAGCCCGGTATCGGGCTGTCACAGGTGCACCTTGTGCTAGCTGAGCAAAATGATCGATGAGGAAAGCGGTGTTGCGCTCGTAAAGAGCGGTCAGCGCGTCGACAGCTTGCGAAGCATCATCGAAAGACCGAGGCTCATAGGGCGCTGGCGAAATCGTATCAGTTGTTAAATAAGAAGAGATTCTATTGTTCATGAGGCATTATAATGCGCCTCTTTTTACAAGCAAACGACATCGCAGCTGCGGATCGCTAATTTTCTGACCTGACCTCAAGGGGTCTCGGATTTGCAGTATGAAGAGACATTCACCGCGCAACCGTAGTTAGCGCCAAAGTGCGATTGCGAGCCGCTCGCGCTGTTATGCGAGACAGCAACGGAAAAACCCACAGCAAAGAGCGCCATCGAGATGGTAATGATGGTGAAGCGCCTAGCGAGCGTCAGCATATCGAATTCCTGCTTGACTACCTTAATTCTGGCTCCCTTTTGCCATGTTGCATCTGAATAAGCGCTGAGATGCCGGTTCATGTTACGTTCATATGACGCCTTCGGCTTAGTAGGTCCGGTAAGTCGGCTGCCTCGGCCCCAGACAAAGTCCGCCACCTTCGCAAGCACGCTTCTCAAAAATAGAGTAGGGGATCGATCGCTAAAACAATGGGGTTGATCGCCTCGCGAATAAGGTCTGCATCAACTGCGCATCCCGATGAAAACCAGCGCCGGAATCTCGATGACTTTCCGGATCTGAGGCGCCGGTTTCAAACCGTCATGGCAAGATCCTGTTTGGACATTCCGCTCACTGGTCGGCAAAGGCAGCTTCTCTAGATGGGGCAAAGGCCAGCTTCAAAGCTGGCCCTAAAGGCGCGTCCAGGTCTGCGTTTTGCAGAAGACCTTCAAAACGCAACCCTGCAACTTTAATGAGGCGCCTGAAATCTTTGCCGATCCCTCATATGTCTTGTCGTTTTCAGGATCGGTCACTTGGCCCGTATAGGCATTGCCGGCCCCTGCCAACTTGCCGATCGTCTTTCCGACATACTTGCCGCTTTTCAAAGTGATGCAAAACGATTTGCCGCAGTCGGCGATTGATGCAGTTTCGCCGGACTCAGTTTTCCAATTGCCTTCAATTGGCTCAGCTGCCTGTGTCAGCCCGGCCGATGCAAGCAATATTCCTGCCATGATGAGTGTACGCATTGTCGCTTCCTCCCTGATACCGATCGGGAAAATAACTTACGCTGACGTAAAGGTAAATAGGGCCGCGCTTCATTGAAATCCGGCCCTTGTGGAGATTTGAAAGACAAGAATGTCTTGGAGCTATGGTCAACAAACCGTTGATTTCGAAAGATGAAACTTGAGTTAAAAATTAAAAGAAATCCCTGCAACACAGGCCTGTCGATGTTTAATGAAAAGCCAATTTTACCAAGCGTTTAAATTTTGTTTGTCTCAAATTAATCATGCATTTTAGACGTTTTTTGAAGCGTCTAGCGCATCATGATCCTCATCAAACGAGCGGTAAAAACCGCCAAAAGAGCAAGATGTCGCCAGCAAGACGGCCAGCTCTCAGTGGTAAAACAGGGTCTATAACAAGCAAGACGGAACAGGGATAAAAGTCATGGCACGTTATGAAATGAGCGCATTGGACATTGCTCCATCTGGTGGTGAGAACAGTGCTGAATTGTTCTGCGAGATGGGGCTTATGTATGCAACCGGCCGCGGTTGCCCGGTCGATTTGGTTTCGGCACATAAGTGGCTGAACATTGCGGCAATCAAGGGCTGCGATCGGGCCGCCGAACTGCGGGCAGACGTTGCTGCAACCATGAACAAGATGGAACTCGTGGCTGCACTAAGGGCTGCACGCGAATGGATGACGATCCACTAAGATCGTTATCTGAGGCAGAAGAAATCAGCGTTCACACTGAGGTAGCATGCCATCTGCGTTGAGCTGTCAGGCGAGCGACTTCAGAACTTGGGGAAGGGTTTCTTCTAGAAGTGCCATGTCGCGTTCCGGCCCTGTGCTGATGCGGATGCACCTATTTAGTGGTGCAACGCCAGGCATGCGGATGAAAACCCCGTGCTGCATTAGTCCGTCGACGATCGCGCGCGCATGGATCCCGTCTCGGCCCGCATCGACAGCAACGAAATTGGTCGCCGAGGGCAATGGTTGCAAACCGTTGGCGCGAGCAATCCCGGCAATGCGCTCTCTGGACGCTGCGATATTTGCCACGGCCTCATAGAGATAGGCTTGATCCTTGAGCGCTGCGAGAGCAGCCGCTGTCGCCAGCCTGTTCATGCCAAAATGGTTACGGATCTTATCGAAAGCCTCTGCCGTCCCAGGGGTCGTTATGGCATATCCGACGCGTGCTCCGGCCAAACCATAGGCCTTCGAAAACGTACGTGTTCTTATGATGTTTGGGAGTGAAATGAGCGCGTCAATTGGCGGCAATGCTTCCCGTGGACCTGTCTCGCTATAGGCCTCATCAAGGATAAGAAGCGTCGTTTCGGGCAGGGACTTAGCAAAGTCCACAACTGTCCCGGCGTCCCACCAACTAGCCATTGGATTGTCCGGGTTGGCGAAGTAGACGAGAGGCGCATTTTCCCGGCGAACGGCATCGAGGAGACCCTCGACATTCTCCCTATCGCCGAGGTAGGGGACGGTAACGAACCTGCCGCCAAATCCGCTCACATGAAAGTTAAACGTCGGATATCCGCCGAGCGAAGTCACCACAGGGTTGCCGGGCTCCACAACCATTCGCACAATCTGTCCGAGCAGCTCATCGATACCGCCGCCGATGGCGATATTGCTTGCGCTCACTCCGAGATGACCGGCGATCGCTTGCCGCAGGTCGTGATTTTCCGGGTCGTTGTATTTCCATATATCCGCTGCCGCTTCCTGCATGGCAAGCATCACAGAAGGCGCAGGGCCAAAGCCGCTTTCGTTTGCGCCGATGCGCGCTTTGACGCTCACGCGTTTTTGCCGTTCGATCGCTTCAGGGCCAACAAAGGGCACCGTCGACGGCAGGGAAGCGATAAGCGGCGTGAACCGTGAAAAAGCAGTCATGAAAGAACCCGATCTAGTCTTGCTGCTGCGACAATAGGCTGAGCGTTAACGATGGCAAGGACATAAGCTGCCAAAACCGTCCACCATGCGCCATGCGGTGGAGCCGAGGCACCATCTATGAAAGGAGAGATCGGTCAATAGCCCGTGATCATCCAGCCGCAGCAAGGCTTGCAGCGAAATAGCCGGCATAGCTGGACGCGGCTGTGACGAAGGTACCCCACGCGAGATCGACAATGCTCATCTTTAAAGGCCAGTCCTTTAAAGTGGACAGATTCGTCATGTCGTAGGTCCCGAAAGCCGCAAGACCTAAAACAGCACCGTATGTTAGGGCAATGGCCGGTGAATGGGCTGTCACCGCCGGCATGACGGCAAGGATAACGACGGCAGCAGTGAAAAGCAGATAAAACAAGGCCGCTATGGGAATGCGAGGGGAGGGTAGCATTTTGTCGCCAAGCTGATTCTTGTAGAACTTGCGGGCGACCAAGCCGAGCCAAATGCCGTCAAGCATGAGGAAGCAAAGGAGCGAACCTCCGTAAGCGATCAAAACTGTCATCTACTCCAGCCCGCATTTGCCTTTTGCTACAGTCTACGAACACGACGACGTGCTGGATCTCAATCTTCTCTATGAAGGATCGCTAAGCCTGACAGCAATGCAATTTATTCCATGCTCTCGAAGCTTAGGCGCAGCACGTGATGGAGGAAGTCAGAATTGAGCAGCATGTTGAAGCTGATAACGGTGAACCCGCCTTCACGCTTGACCACCGTCGCCCCGATCTCGTCTCTGATGCCGAAGATCTCCAGAAAGAAATTGTCGGGCAGCTTTACCTCGGGATCAATCTCGAGTGTCGCGCCAGCCAGACTGATGGCGCGTATGATGCAGGTGATTTGTTTGCCGGTGCTCAAGTGATGGCCGACAAAAATTACCTTTCCGGGGCAGCCGAGAGAATGCTCTGGATAAACTGTGTCCGTCTCGATGCGATGTGAAACCATCGTCATGTCAACCTCCTTCGTTAACCGGCTTTCATTTTACGACATAACCGTTTCCGAAGACTGAAGCTGCTCGATAAAATTGCACCGGTGCGACAAGCGGTGTGCCTCTGTTCCCTTGGACGGAAAGTCTGCTTGCACCTTTTTGGCGCGCCACCTCAGACGGCGCACCACCGATTTACTCAAAGTACGAGTGGCCGGATATCGAGTAGGTTTTCGAGTATTGTTGGTAAGGGCCTTAGGCCTTCACCAGCCATTCATGCTCTTTCGCGTTGTGAAATTTCCATACTCGCTGCGGGCCTGCCATGACATTGAGGTAATAGAGATCGTAACCGTGACACGCAGCGCAGGGGTGATAGCCCTTTGGCACCAGAGTGACATCGCCGTCTTCAACCGCCATCGCCTCATCGAGCGATCGATCATCGGTATAAACACGTTGAAACGCAAAGCCCTGTGGCGGGTTCAACCTATGATAATAGGTTTCCTCAAGCATGCTTTCGGCCGGTAGATCGTCCTGATCGTGCTTGTGAGGCGGGTAGGATGAGGTATGGCCACCCGGCGTGATCACCTCAACAACGAGCAGCGAATGTGCAGAGCTATCGTCCTCGGGCATGATGTTGGTGACGTATCGGGTATTCGTGCCCTGGCCACGGGTGATTTGGGGATGAGTGCCGGCTGCGATGACTTTCGCTTCATAGGTGCCACCGCCGGGAGCCGAGCAAACGGCCAGCTCAAGATCCGTCTCCGCAGTGATTGACCATGCCGACTCCATAGGAATGTAAACTGCGTCAGGGGCGCCCTCAAAAGGGCTCATGCGCTTGCCGAGGATACCAAAGTCGCGCCTTCCTGCCATGGCCCTACCTTTGCCGGTGACGAAGACCAGGCAAACTTCGCGTTCGCCGGTTTCGCCCGACACAGTTTCACCCGGCTTCAACCGATGAAGATCAAATCCAACATAGGTCCATCCGGCATTCTCCGGCGTAACATTGATAACCTGACCTTGGGTAGCGCTTGGTTTGATCTTGAGATTGGGCATGACGTCCTCCGCGTTGATGCCCGGATCCTAGTTGGATCCAAGCCTTGTCGAACCAAAGCATGAAATGACTGCAATACGCTTTGATTGGAAATGTAGAGCGCGGCCGGCTGTTTGGCGAACCGCACCATACAGGTCGTTCAGCCTTGGTCGAGACCGGCTTCTTTGGCAAAACCTTTGAGCGCCTTCAGCCCCATCGACTGATATTCGAAGGGATTACGCTTGACGGGATCCTGCTCCGCTTCGATGACCAACCAACCGCTATATCGGTGATCTGCAGCAACCTTCAGCACGGGCAGAAAATCCACGCCGCCTTCCGGATCTCCCGGAACCGTGAAGACACCGCGCCGAACCCCTTCGAGGAAGGAAAGCTTCTCACTCTCCACCTCTTTTCGGATCGCTGGCCGAACATTCTTTGCATGGATATGCCGTACACGATCCATATAGCGGTTGGCGAGGACAACGGGGTCGCTGCCGCCGAACCAGGCATGCCCGGTATCGAGGAGAAGCTTGGTTGCTGGGCCGGTATTCTTCATCAAGAGGTCAATCTCTTCCTCCGTTTGAACAACCGTTCCCATATGGTAATGGTAGACAAGATCGATGCCCTGGTTTGCGCAATATTGAGCAATCGCTTCGACATCGGCGCCGAACTTTGCCCAACGGCCAGCCTCAAGAACTGGCTTGTCAGCCAGAGCTTTTCCGTCGTCGCCATGGATTGCGTTGGACGTTTCGCACACAATACAGACTTTGCAGTCGTTATACTTCAGAAGATCGAGATGCGGCTGGATCGCCTTCTTCTCATCCTCGACGCTATGAGCTAGCAAGTTAAGCGAGTGCCATCCAGAGACGAACACAAGTTTATGGGCGGCCAGAACCTTTTTCAGTTCAGCCGGATCGCTTGGCATCTTGTGACCTTTTTCGATGCCGTCGAAACCGATCTTCTCGCAGTCAGCAAGGCAATCTTCCAGGCTAAGATGTGCGCCGATTGAGCGGTCGTCGTCGTTGCTCCAGGCAATGGGGTTTGTCCCGTAACGGATCATGCTATTCTCCGGATCAATTAATTGTAGCGTTGCAGGCGACGTGCTTCTTCATACTGTGCTCTCGCCTTGCCAACCTCTGCGCGCGGCGAAACTTCGGGCACAGCGACATCCCACCAATGGCCGCCGGCCTCTGTGGTTGCCAAGGGGTCAGTGTCGATGACGATAACCGTTGAGCGATCATTGCCTTCAGCAGCTCTAACCGCAGCTTCAAGCTCACCCAAAGATGAGACCTTGACCGCGATCGCGCCCATGGCTTCGGCATGCTGACGGAAGTCGATTTCGGGCGTAACGATCTGATAGGAGTCCTTCAGTAGATTGTTGAAGTTCGCTCCGCCGGTCGCCATCTGCAGCCGATTGATGCAGCCGTAGCCGCGATTGTCCAAAAGAACGACCGTGATCTTCTTGCCTATCATCACAGAGGTAGCAAGTTCGGAATTCATCATCATGTACGACCCATCGCCAACCATGACGACGACGTTCTTTTCAGGGCTGGCCATCTTGACGCCAATTGCGCCGGCAATCTCATAGCCCATGCATGAAAAGCCATATTCAAGATGGTAGCTGCCCGGAACCGTCGCAGGCCACAGTTTGTGCAACTCGCCTGGAAGACCACCGGCCGCACAGACCACGACAGATTTTTCGAGGTCGATAGAGCGCGTCACGGCACCAATCACCTGAGCATCCGATGGAAGACCGCTTTCGGTGCGATTTTCAGTCGTGAAGGCAGCCCGGACTGCTTCGTTCCAGCAAGCTTTCTCTGAATCAACTGTCTCTTTGATACCCGACGTTTTGAACGCCCCGAGTTTGCCGGACAGTTCTAGGAGACCCTCACGTGCATCACAAACCAAGGCAATCGCATCATGCTTGCCCGCGTCGAAGGGCACAACATTGATCGACAAAAGCTTCGTCTGTTTGTTGCGGAAAAGTGCCCAGGAGCCGGTCGTGAAGTCCTGGAAGCGGGTCCCAATTCCAATGATGAGGTCGGCTTCCACTGCAAGCGCGTTGGCCGCCGATGTCCCTGTGACGCCGATAGAGCCGAGAGCCAGCGGATGACGCTCGTCGATCGCCGACTTCCCAGCTTGGGTCACCGCCACCGGGATATTGTGTTGCTCGGCAAATTTGGCGAGTTCGTCGGTCGCAAGTGAATAGAGGACCCCGCCACCTGCAATGATAAGAGGCTTCTTCGCTTTCTGGATTGCGGCGAGAGCGTGCGCAAGTTCGTTTGTGTCGGGGCGGGCGCGGCGGTTCGTGGTCCAGATCTTCTCTTCGAAAAAGCTTTCTGGATAGTCGAAGGCCTCGGCCTGCACGTCCTGGCAAAGCGATAAGGTTACAGGGCCACAATCCGTTGGATCGGTCAAAACCTGCATGGCGCGCCGCAAAGCGGGCATAATCTGCTCAGGTCGGGTAATGCGGTCAAAATATCGAGAGACCGCTCGGAAGGCATCATTGACCGAGACCGTACCATCGGCAAAATTCTCGATCTGCTGCAGAACGGGGTCCGGCGCGCGATTGGCGAAGACATCACCTGGCAGAAAAAGCACTGGCAAGCGGTTGACGTGAGCAACCCCCGCCGCGGTCACCATATTCAGAGCGCCGGGTCCAATTGAGGTCGTGCACGCCATGAAACGACGGCGAAAACTTGCTTTCGCAAAGGCGACGGCAGCATGCGCCATTCCCTGTTCGTTATGGGCGCGGTACGTGGGCAACTCTTGTCGCACCTGATAGAGCGCTTCGCCCAAGGCTGCGACGTTCCCATGACCAAAGATGCCCCAGACGCCCGCAAAAATTGGCATCTTCTGGCCATCGAGCATCGTCATCTGCGACTTCAAAAAATGAGTGACGGCCTGAGCCATCGTTAAACGGATCGTCTTCTCCACCGGGTCCTCCCGAAAACCACATTCATTTTATTGGCGTTCGCCGTATCTGGCGCTTCGCCTTTCCAGCATGCCGTAAAGAACATACATGCATGTAGAGGATGTTCCTCCGGAAACTTTGCCAATCTCATCTGTCGTCATAGTCAGGTCGATCGGCAATAAGTCGCTTTTGTTTAAAGCAAACCGCGCGTTTTCAACCAGGCTTCAGTCAGATAACGGAAACGGCCAGCCATGTCGGTAATTGCTCCCTCATCATCGATCTGGCCGGAAAGCCAAGCACGCGCAGGTTCTGCGAAAATAGTTCTCCCGACCGCAAAACCTTTGACTGATTTTGCCGCCAACGTCGCTTCAAAGCCACGGATCAATTCCTCCGCCGGAGCTTCCAGACCGAGCAAAACGACGCCGCGGCAGAGCGGATCATTTTTCGCGATCACGGCATCGATGCGCTCCCAGGCGCCTGTCGACGCCTGCGGCTCGAGCTTCCACCAGTCCGGCTTGATACCGAGCCCGTAAAGTTCTTCCATTGCGCGCGAGATGGTATCTTCCTTAAGCTCGCCATTCTTTCCAGCAATGATTTCGACCAGGAGTTCCCGCCCGACCTTGCGCGCTGCCTCAAAAAGGCTTCGCAACTTTTCCTGCTGTTCGAGTTTCAACTCAGCCGGATCGTCTGGATGGTAGAAGCAAAGACATTTTATGCAGTGGGAAAGGGGCCATTCCACGAGCTGCGAGCCGATATCCTGTCCGAATTCGAAACGCAGAGGCCTTGAACCTGGAAGCTCCACGGGTCGCCCGATCCAGCTGAAATTCTTTTGGGCCGCATCGAAGAGAGCATCGCGACCAAATCGCTCATCGATCAGCATCCCATAGCCGCTACGTCCATCAGCGACACGATCCGCTGCGGCAACAGCAAGCCGCTTGAAGGCGCCGATCCTTCGGTGATCAACACCAAGTTCGTCGGCAACGGAAACGAGTTGCGAACGATGATCGATCGCAAGCGCCATCAAAAGAGGGATTTCCGAGTTGCGCGTGGAGGCCCAATGAATGTGGTTGATCGCCTCGTCCTTGCGTAAGGCGCGCTCGTGGCTTCCGTTCTTGAGGAAGAAATCAAGCTCCGCCCAGGTAGGATATTCTGGTGAGCACAGCAGACGCGAAACGGCGAAAGCGCCGCAGGCATTTGCCCAGGTTGCGCATGTTTCAAGCGGCTCGTCGCGTAGCCATCCGCGCAAAAAGCCGGACATGAACGCGTCTCCAGCCCCCAGCACGTTGAACACCTCAATCGGGAAGCCGCGTCCGACAATTCCGGCCTCCAGATCGTCTGCAATAGGTCCATCATAGACAATGCAGCCCTTTGCCCCGCGCTTGAGAACGATGGTCGCCGGCGAAAGCCGTCTGATTTCCTTTAGCGCTGAGAGAACGTCGTCAGCTCCTGAGGCAATCAGGATCTCTTCTTCCGTTCCAATGATCAAGTCGCAATCCGCAAGCGTCTGCTTCATCTTTGTGCTGACGTGATCGGACTTGACGTAGCGTTCGAACCCCTCAGCATGACCGGCGAGGCCCCAGAGGTTCGGACGATAATCGATGTCGAAGATCACTTTGCGTCCATTTGCTTTCGCAAGCTGAATCGCTTTGCGCTGAGCCGCCTCCGTGTTTGGTCGAGAAAAATGTGTTCCTGAGACCAGCACGGCGCGTGAGGAGGCTATAAAGCCCTCATCGATATCTCTTTCATCGAGCGCCATATCGGCGCAGTCGGTTCTGTAGAAGATCATCGGCGAAACGCCTTCGGCTTCGACAGCCAGCAAGACAAGCGCGGTTAATCTCTGCGGATCAGTCACAATCCCGCGGGTCTCGACGCCTTCGCGGGCTGCTTGCTCTCGGATGAAACGACCCATCTGCTCATCGCCGACCCGGGTCACCAACGCGGATTTCAGCCCGAGCCGGGCCGTGCCGATTGCGATATTGGCAGGGCAGCCGCCGACTGATTTTGCAAATGAAGCAATATCTTCGAGGCGCGATCCAATCTGCTGGCCGTAAAGGTCGACGGAAGAACGTCCGATTGTGATAACATCAAGACTGGCTTCTTTTTCCAGGCCGTTATTGCCCATCGCCATGTTTCCTCCCGCTTATATAGATCGGCATGTTGAACCGTTAGAAAGATGAAACATAAGTTCCAGCTTTTTGTCAATTCGGAATATTTATTCCATTTTGCCTTTCTTGGATTTTTGCATCGACCTTTTGCGCCTGCGTTCTGCGATGGCAACCGGCAGGGCCATCATCAACGCCATGGAGGCGGAAAGCGACCGAAATCCCGCAAAGTCAGCTTCCGCTATTTCGAACCAGCATCGCGCATGCGCCGCAAGTGGTGAGAAAGCAGAATCGGTGATTGCCACCAGTGGCACGCCACGCTCGGCAAGCAGAGCAGCTTGCGAAATGCTTTCTGCGGCATAGGGCGAAAAGCTGACCGCCAGGGCAGCATCCCGAGACCCTGCAAATTGAACTATTTCAGGATCAACGCCATTGGGCGAAGCAACGATCTGATGGCGAATTCCGAGTTTTGAGCAGGCGTAGCTCATATGGGCCGTCAAAGGGTAGGCACGGCGCTTGGCAATTAGGTAGATTGTCTCTGCGGGAGCCAAAATATCAAGCGCCTTGACGAAAAGGGATGGATCGATTGTGGCTGCCAATCGGTTCACCGACTGACTTGCGGCGGAGATAAAGCCGGACAGTATGGTCGTATCCTCATCTATCCCTGTCGCCATCTCTAGCCGGGCCAAACGCTCCTCATAGCTCGGTGCACGATCACGCAGTCGCTCGCGGAAGATGCTCTGCAAATCGGAAAAACCCTCATAGCCGAGATGGTGCGCCAGTCTGACAAGCGTCGATGGCTGAACCTCCGCGGCAGATGCAATGCTGGCTGTTGTTCCAAACGCGACCTCATCGGGATTGGCGAGCGCAAATGCTGCAACCTGGGCGAGGCGTTTGGGCATGATGTTTTTTCGTTCAATGATCGTGCTGCGCAAACTTTCGAAGTCCCGCGGGACCGCCGTCGACTCCGTCGTTTGACTGCTCATCATTTCTCTCCAAAATGAAATGTTTATTCCATATGCCGTGACCATAAGGGAAAATCAGAAAGCCATCTAATTGTTTTTCAGACACCTCATGCGATGGCTGATATCTCCGCAGTTCCGACGTGACGAACCACATAAACGCTCCAATATGGCGCTCGTGCCATTTTCGCCGCATGTGTGCGAGAATGGGATGACTGTAAAGAGGCTTGATCTGCCTCTTGCTGCATTCGTCGCCCTTCACCACGGTCCAAGGCGGTCTTGGGATAGAGGAGCGCACCAATGTCATGGCACAGTTACTGACGAGTGGCGGGCAGTTTGTCCCAGCCAATATAAGGTGTAATTGACGAGAAATAGGGCAGGCACTAACTCTGCCCCAAGCGGAAGTGGCTGGAGTGGAAAAGGTGACGGATAGATTGGTCATTATCGGTGCTGGTCAGGCCGGATTTGCGATGGCTGCCAAGCTGCGTGCGTTGAAAGATAACAGGCCGATCACGATCCTCGGGGCCGAAGATGTTCTGCCTTATCAGCGTCCACCTCTCAGCAAGAAATATTTGCTGGGCGAGATGAGCTTCGATCGACTGCTGTTTCGCCCTGAGAACTGGTACGTCGACAATGATATCGACATTCGTTTGTCGACCTGGGTCGAGCAAATCCGCCGTGATTCCAAGCAGGTGATTCTTCAGGATGGGTCAGCTTTAGAATATTCAACACTTGTTCTAACCACAGGCGCAACACCACGGCAGTTGCCTGCCGCGATTGGAGGAGATCTGGAAGGCGTCTATGTCGCGCGCGACAAGCGCGATGCGGATCGTCTTGCAGAAGAGATGCGTCCCGGACGCAGAGTTTTGATCATTGGTGGCGGTTACATTGGGCTTGAGGCCGCGGCCGTCGCACGTCATCTAGGTCTGGAAGTAACCGTCATCGAGATGGCGGATCGCATTCTTCAACGTGTTGCCGCTAAGGAAACTGCCGACATCATCCGTGTCGTGCACCGCAGCCATGATGTCGTGATCCGCGAAAGTACTGGCTTGAGGCATTTGATTGGGAGAGACGGGCGCGTTGTTGGCGCTGAGCTTTCCGATGGTTCTGTTATCGACATCGATCTTGCGATCGTGGGTATTGGCGTCGTTGCCAACGATAGGCTTGCCAAGGAAGCGGGTCTCGACGTTGGAAATGGCATTCTTGTCGATGAATTCGCACGCACCTCCGACCCATCCATCTTTGCTGCCGGGGACTGCACAATGCTCCCATGGGAGGACCGACGTATTCGCCTTGAATCAGTACAGAATGCTGTGGATCAGGCGGAGGCCGCCGCGGTCGTTATAGCCGGTGGCGAGGCGCCTTATCATCCGAAGCCATGGTTCTGGTCGGATCAGTATGACGTCAAGCTGCAAATTGCAGGCTTTAACCTCGGCTACGACGAAACCATCCTGCGTGCCGGTGCACGCGATGGGGCGCATTCCGTATGGTACTTTCGCAAAGGTCGTTTCGTCGCTGTCGATGCGATCAATGATGCCAAAGCCTATGTGACAGGCAAGAAAATGTTGGAATCCGGAATTTCTCCTGATCGTTCGTTGCTTGCCGATCCGACCACGGACCTAAAGCAGCTTCTGAGCTAGGCTTGCTTTCATTGTCATTTTTCCTGTTTGAAAAATGGGAAAAAGCGCTTGCGTCGCCCTTTGAATGTCTCTATCAGGGCTCCCACCGGAGAGGTGGCCGAGTGGTCGAAGGCGCGCCCCTGCTAAGGGCGTATACGGGAGACCGTATCGAGGGTTCGAATCCCTTCCTCTCCGCCATGTCCAGCCCGGATACATAGGTAACAGTTTGTCCCTAAGGCATTGGTGACAATCTCGTGCCGACCGGATTGTCGATGGTTTGCAGCACTGCCTGTTCCAGGTCGATCTATCCTAGATCATAATGCATTAAGATGACGAGCACCGATGCCGCTATCACGGTCATGTTGGTGTGATCGACTAAGCTCATCAAAGGAGAGATCGACGGAAGCGCACCGCGATCGCGTTGACTTGTCTCGCCAGACTCAACTTGAGGGATGAGGCTTGAAGCCAAAAAATAACAGCCTGTAGCAACGACCGGTGAAGAACCCGCTTGTCCAATCGCGCAAATGATCAGAAGCTCTAAGTCACCTTTCGTTGCATAGATAAAACAAAAAAATGACGGGCGTCGTGAAAAGTCTGGGCGAAGTGAGCGCCGGCATCATCTGTTTGCACAAATACAATTTTCACGCAGCCAATATGAAGGCTTGGAAAGAGAACTGCGACGGAAGGCATTTTCCCTTGGACTAAGAAGTGGCATTGACGGTTGAGAGACCGTCGTCCGCTTTTTCAGATCCCCAGGCGGGGCACGGACCGTCGAAAACCTGCGAACACACCGACGATCTTATCATCGATCGCAGCGACGCTCCTTATAGACCCATGCCCTGAATGGGTAACCTGCGTCGCATTCCTCAATACCTTCAACAGGCGATAGCGAGCTCCCTAAGTATTTTATGAGCACGCCAACAGTTTTTGATGAGAATCATCGTAAGAATCATTGAGTGCGACAGAGCCGATTCTCGCGCCAGGGCATAATGAAGTCTCCGCCAGATGGCGCTGATAACGAAGATGCGGCAACGCCGATTGGAATAAAGTCGCCAGGAATCGTCCCAAAATGGGAATTCTTAAGCGGAAAGACGGTTGCCGGAAGGCCCTCGATCACCCGCAAAAACTTGGTTTCCTTAACAAATTCTAAATGAATGGAGGTTGGGGCAGGTGTTTTGTGACCTTTCAGCAACAGCGCTGAGGGAAGGCTGACGCAAACATCATAAACCTTCAAGTTGATCATTGCGTGCACGGCGCGGTCTTGTATTTTCAACTTCGGAAGCGAGGGCGGTTGATCGTCCGACTTCTTCGAAACACGGGACTGGGGCAGGGAACGCCGCTAAAGTGGCGAAAAATCTTGGTCCTGACTGAAACTTGAATTGGAGGTCACTATGAACATCAAGAGCCTTCTGCTCGGCTCCGCGGCTGCCCTCGCAGTCGTATCCGGCGCTCAGGCTGCCGACGCTATCGTCGCTGCTGAGCCGGAAGCGGTAGAATATGTTCGCGTTTGCGACGCATATGGCACCGGCTACTTCTACATCCCAGGCACGGAAACCTGCCTGAAGATCGACGGCTACATCCGTTTCGAAACCGACTTCGGTCGTGGCATCGGCAACGGTTCTGACTATGACGCCTTCACCCGCGCTCAGCTGCAGTTCACTGCAAAGAGCGACACGGAATACGGCGTTCTGACGGGCCTTATCGCTCTGCGTACGAATGCTGACTCTGCATCGAGCTACACGAATGCTGCTGGTGCTTCCCAGGGCGGCCGTAACACGTTCGTTGACGTTGCTTACCTCGACATCGCTGGCTTCCGCGCTGGTTACTTCTACAGCTGGTGGGACGACGATCTGAGCGGCGAGACGGACATTCTGTCTTCGCACTCCACGAACCACAACTCGATCCGTTATCAGTATGAGTCTGGCGACTTCTACGCTGGCGTTTCGGTTGATGAGCTCGAAGGCACGACCTACACGCTCAACGCTCTTGCTGGTAGCCCGACGTTCGGCCCACGCACCAACAACATCGGTATCGCCGGTGCAGTTGGCGGCAAGGCTGGCGCTTTCTCCTACCAGGTCACTGGCGGCTATGACACGGACACCGAAGAAGGCGCCGTTCGCGGTATCGCTTACTTCGACGTTGGTCCTGGCACGATCGGTGTAGCCGGTGCTTGGGCAAGCGGTGCAAACGCTTACGACGACGTGTCTGAGTGGACTGCAGCTGTTGAATACGCTGTGAAGGTTACCGACAAGTGGAAGATCACGCCTGCTGCCCAGTACTTCTGGAACTACGGCTTGGTTTCCAAGGGTAACTTCTCTAACAACGACGCTTGGACCGCTGGTGTAACGGTTGATTACCAGATCGTAGACAACTTCTACGCTAAGGCAACTGCCAACTACTTCAAGGTTGATGGCGGCGACGATCAGTGGACCGGTTACTTCCGTCTGCAGCGCGCATTCTAATCTGAGTTATCTCAGTGGAGGAAAAGCCCGGCAATGCCGGGCTTTTTCTTTTCTATCGATTTTAATTTTACGATTTTTCAGTATTACCACTTCAATTCAAATCGGCTCGCTTTCAGCGAGTCAGACGACAGTCGCAAGAGGCCCCTGCGATCAATTCCGGACCGCATCGATAGCTCTGTACGACATTCCGATAATGATTGTTTCACCGGTTGTGCCCAGGAGAATTCCCCAAGCTGATTGGTTTGAAGTCTCGCTTGACCTTGCATGAGCTGATAAATTTGTTTGTCGAAGCAAATCCGTGAACGAACATCATGAAAAGCTCGATGCGGACAAATCGGTAACACGAAAACCGATTTTCTGAGGGTGGCGCTATACGATAAATTGTTGAATCATTTGGTCCAGCGAGGAAACCGGATGCCCTCAAAAAGGTTGAGGCGTTTTGCGGAGCGGCGACCTGGGGATTTTGTTTTGAATCGCGACCCGTCTGACAGAAGTCTGAGGGGCTGGGCAAGTTTGCGAGCCAAGCACTACTGATTAAGCGCCTCAGTTCCTTGGTCCTTTCAGCGATAACTCGGCATCTTACACGAAACTCTGAAGCCGATGCTCACTCCTGAGGGATTCGGAGGTCCGCATAAGAAAGCCGCAAGTCAGCTACGACCCTGAATAAGATCCCGCTGCAAGTCCGTAGGTTGGCCGAGCCGCGCTTTATAGACTTCGTAGTTTTCCATAACGCGCTGAACGTAATTGCGTGTCTCAGGGAAGGGGATGCGTTCGATCCAGTCTACGACTTCATCAATGGGCTTGCCGCGTGGATCACCATATCGCGCCAGCCATTCCGGCACACGTCGCGGGCCGGCATTATAAGCAATGAAGGTCAGGATATAAGAGCCGCCAAAGGCGTCGATCTGTTCGCCAAGATAATGTGCGCCGAGCGTCGCATTATATCCTGCATCATCAAGCTTGGTTGGCGAAAACGCGATATTGTGGCGCTTGGCAACAAGCTTGGCTGTTCCAGGAAGCAATTGAAGGAGGCCCCGGGCATTGGCCGAAGAAACGGCGACGGGATTGAAGGCGCTCTCTTGGCGCGCGATCGCATAGGCAAGTGCTTTACCTGATCCGGAAATGTTTGCGCTTGCCGGGATGACACCGACCGGGAAAGCCAACGCGGCCACATCGATGCCTCGGCCATAGGCAATCTTCCCAACCTGAAGTGAGATGTGATGGTTGCCTGCACGCTCGGCCTGAGCTGCAAGCATTGCTAGTTCGCCTGGACTGTTAAGCTGTTCTGCAAGTGCCGTGTAAAGGCTTGCTGCGCGCCAACCATGATCGGCCGCTTCAAGACGCGCGATGGCACGCACCGCTTCGCGGGCTTGAAACCGCTGACGATCCTCGGCCGTCGGGGACGGGTAGGTAACATCAAGTGTCTTGCGTCCGAGCTTTTCGGCCGCAAGTTGCCCGTAAAATGTACTCGGAAAGCCGGCAGCTTTTGCGTAAAGTTCAGTTGCCCGACCAGCGCCTCCCGCTTCCGCGGCGCGGGCTTGCCAATACCAAGAACGAGACACCGAGATCGGACCGCTGACGTAATCTAAAATCTTCTTGAAGTGCTTTTGCGCCGTCACCGGGTCTTTTAGGCCACGTAGCGCATACCATCCGGCATGGAACTCTGCTTCTGCGATATCCGCTGGTGTTGTGGCGACATGATTGGCAACAAGGCGGTAGGCGTCTTTGAAATCACCTTGATCGACCAAACCGCGGCTGACAATCCTTTGCTCGTTCCACCATTCGCCCGCATTGACGAGCTCGCTTTTGTCACGGGGTGCCTTTTGCAGAAGCTTTGCCGCATCGTCGTATCGATCTTGCCGACGAAGATATTCGATTCGCGCAAACAGATAACCGGGATCGCCGGCCCACTGCGAATCGACTGCGGCCAGTTGCTTGCCGGCATCAGCCGCTTTGGCATCGACAGCCGCCCAAGCTTTGTACAGAGATTGCGCCCGTCCCAGATCGCCAAAACGCTTCGCTTGGGCGACACGACCGCGATACATCAGATATTCCATGCGCGCCTTATGATCGGCAGCGGTCAACAGCCCCGAAAATTCGGCGAGGATCCTGTCCTCGGTCACTTTATCAAGCACCTGACCACGCCAGACATCCCGGACATAACGCGTTGCCTCAGATGATTTTCCGGTTGCAACAAGTGCGCGCGACAAGATCAGTGCGCCGAACGGCGTCTCTGGAGCAGTGTTTCCAAATGCGGCAAGAACTGCGGAAGGTGCCGGATTTTCATCGTAAAGCGCGCGTTCCGAATAGTTCCGAAGCTTTGAAAGACCAGGCCAGCCTTGCAGCTCCGTCGCCGCTGATGCAATCTCGAACGATGGGACGCCCTTTTGTCCAGAAGTCGCAATTGCCCATGTCAGAATATGACGATCCAGAGAGGCCGGAGGCATTGCATTCCGAAGCGAGATCGCAAGCAATGGGTTGCCCGCGGACAAAGCGTCCAGCCCCGACTTTAAACTCGTGCTCGTCGGCGACAAAGCCGGACCCTTTGGTATAGCGCCAGTCGTCAGTGGCTCTGCAATCGATGTCTGCGGAACAAACCCGATAGGACGTATGTCTGGGACCGGCACGCCGTCGCCAGGCAGTGGGGACGCTGCCGCGGCAAAGACGTAAACCGTTACGCTCAGAGCGGACAAGGCCAACAAAGTTTTGTTCATCAAGGACATCCGGAGAAAAAACGTCCGACTATTTGCCGACAGCCATATTAACGAAAGCTTACCAAAACAGGTAAAGTCTGGTCACATTGCGCGGGTATTTTATTCCGGCGCGCTTCCACTGCGCTTGTCGCCATCGTCTCACCGTTCTAATGTGTACCACTGATATTCATGGAATGCGGCCGAAGCATGAACGGCCGTGAGGAGCTAAAGGCATGTTCAAGGGATCTATTCCCGCTCTCGTCACCCCTTTCACAGACTCGAACCTCGTTGATGAAGCCTCGTTCGCAGCCCATGTGGATTGGCAAATCAAGGAGGGAAGCAACGGTTTAGTGCCGGTGGGTACGACAGGTGAATCCCCGACATTGTCTCATGCCGAGCATAAAAGAGTGGTCGAACTTTGTATTGAAACCGCGGCGAAGCGGGTACCAGTCATGGCTGGAGCAGGTTCGAACAATACGCGCGAGGCAGTAGACCTTGCAAAACATGCCGAGCAGGCAGGGGCTCACGCCATTCTCGTCGTCACTCCATACTACAACAAACCCACGCAGAAGGGCATCTTTGCTCATTTTTCCGCAATTGCGGAAGCTGTTAAGCTGCCAATCTACATCTACAACATTCCCGGTCGATCCGTCATCGACATGTCTCCGGAAACGATGGGTGCGCTTGCCAAGGCCCATGCCAACATCGTCGGCGTGAAAGACGCGACCGGCAAGATAGAGCGTGTGTCGGAACAGCGACTAGCGTGCGGCCCACAGTTTGTGCAGCTATCTGGAGAAGACGCTACGGCCCTTGGCTTCAATGCCCACGGTGGAACGGGCTGCATTTCAGTGACGGCAAATGTCGCGCCTCGGCTCTGTTCTGAATTTCAGGCCGCAATGAGAGATGGCGATTACCGCAAAGCATTGGACTATCAAGATCGTCTTATGCCACTTCACAAAGCGATCTTCATTGAGCCAGGACTTTGTGGTGCGAAATACGCGCTAAGCAAGTTAAGCCGGATGAGCCGTAAGGTACGTTCACCGCTGCTTGACACATTGGAGCCTGCAACGGAAGCGGCCATCGATGCGGCTCTTCGGCATGCCGGTCTGCTTAGCTAGTCACTTCCACTTCACAAACACCGTATCGTACCTAAATATGCAGCGCTGGTATCGTTTGGCTATTACGTCAATCGCGGTTTGGGAAAGTCTTGTCCTGGCTGAAGAGACGACGGAAACGGCGTTGCAATTGACGGAAGCGCGTTCCTAAATTGGGATGTGAGTGTATAGAACGGTGCGCCTTTGGCGCGTCGTGAATAGGAATGATGAAGATGGCCCCGAAGGGTAGCGAGAAAATCGTCAAGAAGATCGTAGCCGAAAACCGCAAGGCGCGGTTTAACTACGAAATTGTCGATAGCTATGAAGCTGGTCTTGTTTTGAAGGGGACCGAAGTTAAGTCGCTGCGTGAGGGCAAGGCCAATATCGCCGAATCTTATGCATCAGACGAAAACGGTGAGATGTGGTTGATCAATTCGTATCTGCCGGAATATCTCCAAGCAAACCGCTTCAACCATGAGCCTCGTCGGCGGCGCAAGCTGCTCTTTTCAAAGCGCGAAATCAACCGCCTAAGAGTGGCGATCAGTCGTGAGGGTATGACGCTTGTCCCGCTGAAGATTTACTTCAACGACAAAGGCCGCGCAAAATTGGAACTCGCGTTGGCACGCGGTAAAAAACTGCACGATAAAAGAGAGACTGAAAAAGAGAGGGATTGGAACCGCCAACGCAGCCGCCTTCTCAAGGAAAACGGTTGAACCTCATGGCCGGTATGATTTCAATCCTGGTCTAGATGACTTTATACCAGCGACGCTAGCCTAGCGAAGCGATGTAGAGGGTGGGTCTGTCGCACGCCGGGTGACGCCCTGATAACAATGCGGGTGTCACCCAACTTTGCCGGATTTGCGCCCTTACGCTTCAAACTCGTCCGATACGACGGGTTCGACAGGTCTGGCAGGGCGTTCTGATGGTTCGCGTCCGATCTCGCTGCGCAAGGATAAAAGATCAATGAAATGATCTGCCTGCCGGCGAAGGTCATCGGCGATCATCGGCGGTTGTGTTGCCATCGTCGAGATGATCGACACTTTACGGCCCTTGCGCTGAAGCGCTTCCACAAGCGTCGTGAAATCTCCATCTCCCGAAAAGATCACGAGGTGGTCGACGGTCTCAGACTGCTCCATGGCATCGATGGCAAGCTCGATATCCATGTTGCCTTTGATCTTTCTGCGTCCCATCGAGTCGGTGAATTCTTTGGCCGGCTTTGTGATAACCTTGTAGCCGTTGTAGTCCAGCCAATCGATGAGAGGCCGGATTGACGAATACTCCTGGTCCTCGATGAGCGCGGTGTAATAATAGGCCCGAAGCAGATAACCGCGCTTCTGAAACGCCTTCAGCAATTTCCTATAATCAATATCGAAGCCTAGGCTCTTTGAGGCCGCGTAAAGATTGGCGCCATCGATAAATAGCGCAATTTTTTCCCGTGGATCAAACATCATAAAAACGTCCGCAAAACCTGAACTATTTTCCTCGCGAGGCGCGTTTTCAGCGCTGCCAGGAGCCCAGAATAATTCTTAAGTTACGAATTATTCATATACCTATTTCGATTTAGTGTAGAACTGTTGGCATGCCAAGTAAGTTTCTACCAAAATATCGTGAGCGCGAAAAAAATCTTGAACGATCGTCCGGTGACATGAATCACGAAAAACTTGAATTGCTCCGCTTTTAATTGTATCGGCGTGCTTAATCCCGAGATCACGACCCGCAAAGGACAGGCAATGGCCCGTGTCACAGTTGAAGATTGCATTGATAAAGTCGAGAACCGATTTGAACTGGTTCTCCTCGCTAGCCATCGTGCGCGCCTGATTTCTCAGGGCGCTTCGATCACGGTTGACCGCGATAACGATAAGAATCCGGTTGTTGCGCTTCGCGAAATTGCCGACGAGACTTTATCGCCGGACGATTTGAAAGAGGATTTGATCCATTCCCTTCAGAAACATGTCGAAGTTGACGAGCCGGAACCTGATCCTGCAACGCTGCTTGCGACGGGAGCGTCTGCTGCAGCCGAAGGCGAAGAACAGGACGATCTTCCGGAAACAGTATCTTTCGATCAAATGTCGGAAGAAGAGCTTCTTGCTGGTATCGAAGGACTTGTTCCTCCGGAAAAAAGCGACGATTACTAATTCTCTGATTTTTCGCAGTCGCATTTGCGCCTCGATTTTTCGAGCATATAATCGCAATATTATGAGATTGTGCGCCAATCACTGATTGGCGCGCTTTTATTTTGATAGGAGCGGCTTTGGAATGATGCGACAGTACGAGCTCGTGGAGCGGGTACAAAGTTACAAGCCCGATGCCAATGAAGCTCTGCTGAACAAAGCCTATGTCTATGCGATGCAGAAGCATGGACAGCAGAAGCGCGCGAGCGGTGATCCCTACATATCGCATCCGCTTGAGGTCGCTGCCATTCTCACGGATATGCATCTCGATGAGTCAACGATCGCAGTAGCGCTGCTGCATGACACGATCGAGGATACGACGGCCACGAGAGCCGAGATCGACGAGCTTTTCGGTGAGGATATTGGGCGGCTTGTGGAGGGCCTGACGAAGATCAAGAAGCTTGATCTCGTGACGAAAAAGGCCAAGCAGGCTGAAAACCTGCGCAAGCTTTTGCTGGCAATTTCTGATGATGTCAGGGTGTTGCTGGTCAAGCTTGCGGACCGCCTGCACAATATGCGTACGCTAGACCATATGCCGCCGGAAAAACGCGCGCGCATTTCAGAAGAAACGATGGATATTTATGCCCCTCTGGCAGGGCGCATGGGTATGCAAGATATGCGCGAGGAGCTTGAAGAGCTTTCCTTTCGCCATATCAATCCGGAAGCTTACGAGACGGTCACCAAGCGTCTCGATGAATTGTCGACGCGCAATGAAGGTCTTGTCAAAAAGATCGAAAACGAGCTACGCGATCTGCTCGTTGCCAATGGTCTCGCGACCGCCTTTGTTAAAGGAAGGCAGAAAAAACCTTACTCTGTTTTCCGCAAGATGCAGTCAAAGTCGCTGTCCTTCGAGCAACTGTCAGACGTCTATGGTTTCCGCATCATTGTTGAAGACATTCCCTCCTGCTATCGCGCATTGGGTATCGTACATACGCGTTGGCGTGTCGTACCCGGCCGGTTCAAAGATTACATCTCCACGCCGAAGCAGAATGACTACCGTTCCTTGCATACGACCATCGTCGGTCCTTCGAGGCAGCGAATCGAACTGCAGATCCGAACGAACCGCATGCATGAGATTGCGGAATTCGGGATTGCTGCCCATACGCTTTATAAGGATGGTGCGGCAAGCGGCGATGAAACGGGAGCAAGGGAATCCAACGCTTATGCGTGGCTGCGTCATACGATCGAAGCACTTGCCGAGGGAGATAGCCCCGAGGAGTTTCTAGAGCACACGAAGCTGGAACTGTTTCAGGATCAAGTCTTCTGCTTTTCACCCAAAGGCAAGCTGATCGCTCTCCCGCGCGGCGCAACACCCATCGATTTTGCCTATGCCGTTCACACGAATATCGGCGATACATGCGTGGGCGCCAAAATCAATGGACGGATCATGCCTCTCGTCACACGCCTTGCAAATGGTGACGAGGTCGAAATCATTCGCTCGGGCGTTCAGGTGCCACCTGCGGCCTGGGAAGAAATCGTTGTGACCGGGAAGGCACGTTCAGCCATTCGCCGTGCAACGCGACTTGCAATTCGAAAACAATATGCTGGGCTCGGTTATCGAATCCTGGAGCGAACCTTTACGCGTTCCGGCAAGACTTTCTCGCGGGACGGAATGAAGCCAATCTTACACAGGCTCGGCCAGAAGGACGTTGAAGATGCGATCGCGGCCGTCGGGCGAGGTGAATTGTCATCGCTTGATGTCTTGCGAGCCGTCTATCCGGATCACCAAGATGAGCGCGTGAGCGTAAAGCCGCCAAGTGGCGACGACGGCTGGTTCAACGTGCCAAGTGCCTCGGGCATGATCTTCAAGATCCCCGGGGCGGCGAAGACGTCGTTGGATGGGGAGGGGGCTGGTGCGCATCTTCCAATCCGCGGGATATCGGGAAACCTTTCGGTGCATTTTTCGCCTACAGGTGCGGTTCCGGGTGACCGCATTGTAGGGATCGTCGAGGAGGGGTCCGGCATCACGATCTATCCGATCCAGTCGCCGGCTCTTCAGCGTTTTGACGAACAGCCGAACCGGTGGATCGATGTTCGCTGGGATCTGGACGAGGCAAACAAGTCCCGTTTCATGTCTCGTATCATGGTGAATACGTTGAACGAACCTGGTTCATTGGCCAAGCTTGCTCAAACCGTTGCAGGACTCGATGTCAATATCCGCTCGCTAAATACCGTACGCGTCGCTGCTGACTTCACGGAGCTGCAGCTCGATGTGGAAGTCTGGGATCTACGTCAGTTGAATCAGCTTCTCCTGCAGCTTTCCGAAATGGAGAGCGTGGCCACCGTTCGGCGACTCTATGAATAAGAGAACTGCCTAAATCATAATCGTTTCTGCCTCACTCTGAGCATTCATTGCCATTGATATGCATTTTGCGCATGGCTGAGCAGGACGAAGAACGTTGGTAAGTGGTCATCTAACTCGCTATCTTCTGTTCATCGAAGTGAAGCAAACGAGGTAGACGAAATGTTTGGACCTATTAAGAAACTGACCCGTGCACTACGCGCTCCTAGCGTTGAAGATCGTGAAATGGCTTATTTGAACAATTCTTACGATCGTATCGATCTGGAATATCGTCAGCGTCAGGTTGATCGCGGCCTTTTCCGCAACCGTTAATGAAGCGTAAATGAAGAATGCGGTGGGCGCATAGCTGGTGCCCATTGAATGATGCTCTCAGTCGCAGGCGATATCGCCGCGCTCTCTTGTCACGGCGCGCCTGCCTGCTGTAGATAGTCAGCATGTTGTTTCGACGTCGCAAGCCGGCTGGCTTCAAGGAAAAGTTACGGGGTGCCATTTGGCCCCGAAAGGGCCTTTCCCGCCCAGTCCGCTACATATTTCTCCGTCTCGCGCGCCTGACCGCGTCCCCACATGCAATTGCCATGGGGTTTGCCGCTGGCGCGTTTGTGTCTTGGACGCCTTTCATTGGCGTCCATTTTGTTATGGCTTTTGCCATAGCCTATCTCTGTTCCGGAAATATGGTCTCGGCCGCTCTTGGATGCGCCACATTCGGCAACCCGTTCACCTACCCTTTCATTTGGGGCGTTACATGGGAAGTCGGCCATCTCATGATGAGTCGAGAGGACAAAATGGCCGGCCAGACGATTGATCTTGCTGCCATGTTTCACCAGATGCATTTCACTGAGCTTTGGCGTCCTGTCATTGAACCTATGTTGATCGGTTCCATCCCGCCTGGACTTGTTACGGCCGTCCTTTTTTACATTATCACATTCTACGCCGTGCGCGGCTTTCAGTCGCGGCGCAAGGCGCGGCTCATGCGGCGTGCCCGTCTGCAGGTCCAACATGCAGGGCCGGAAACCGTATGATCATCGGGATAGGCAGCGATCTCATCGACATCAGAAGAGTTGAAAAATCACTGGATCGTTTTGGCGAACGATTTACGCATCGCTGCTTTACGGATGTAGAGCGCCAGAAATCCGATCGCCGTGCCAATAGAGCGGCTTCTTATGCGAAAAGATTTGCCGCGAAAGAGGCCTGTTCTAAAGCGCTTGGAACGGGAATAGCGCAGGGCGTCTTCTGGAAAGACATGGGTGTCGTCAATCTTCCTTCAGGCAAGCCGACGATGCAGCTAACAGGCGGCGCTGCCGTCATCCTAACTGCTATGGTGCCTGCAGGATTTGAAGCATTCATACATTTGACAATTACCGATGATTATCCGTTGGCTCAGGCCTTTGTTATCATAGAGGCGCTGCCAAAATCTGCATGACGGCGTTTTAATGTAGTCGCCATTGCCCCCGGCAAGCTGAACCGTTAATAGAGAGCCAACGAAAGATTGCGCGTTAGCGCATTGAAGGAACAGACTGCGTGTCCGAGAAAGTCCAGGCAAAGCCAAACGCCCTTTGGGAAAATGTTAAAGTCATCGTTCAGGCGTTGATCCTTGCAATGGTTATCAGAACGGTGCTGTTCCAGCCCTTCACGATTCCATCAGGATCAATGATGCCGACTTTGCTGGTCGGCGACTATATATTCGTGAACAAATTTGCCTACGGTTTTTCAAAGTACTCTTTACCGTTCTCGCCCGATCTCTTCCATGGCCGCATTTTTGCGGGTGCGCCGCAGCGCGGGGATGTCGTCGTATTCAGGTTCCCGCCTAATCCAAGCATCGATTACATCAAGCGCGTAGTCGGTCTGCCCGGCGACCACATTCAGGTCACGGATGGCGTCTTGTATATCAATGGTAAGCCGGTTCCCAAAGTTCCGGACGGCTCATTCACGTCGGATTATGCTCAAGATCCAGGACAGGACGTACCGGTTTTCCGCGAAACGCTCGATGATGGGAAAACCTACGACACGCTCGATCAGTCTCCGAATTCACGCGGCGATAACACTCGGGAGTTCATCGTTCCTGAAGGCCATTATTTCATGATGGGCGATAACAGGGACAATTCTCTGGACAGCCGATTTGACGTTGGCATGGTTCCCGCGGAAAATCTGGTCGGTCGCGCCAGCATTATCTTTTTCTCGCTCGGTAATGACACGTCGTTCAAGGAAATCTGGAAATGGCCCGCGAATATGCGTTGGGACCGTCTTTTCAAGGTTGTTGAATGACGAAACCTCAGACGCTTTCTGCTGAGGAACGTGCAGCGATCGAAGGTCTTATCGACCACCATTTCGAGGATAAGGGACGACTTGATCGTGCCTTGACTCATGCAAGCGCTCGCGCACAAAAAGGCGGCAATTACGAGCGTTTGGAATTCCTTGGTGATCGCGTCCTCGGTCTTTGCATTGCCGAGTTGTTGTTCCGCACGTTCGGCAGTGCCGCGGAGGGCGAACTTTCCGTTCGCTTGAATCAGTTGGTGAGTGCTGAAACTTGTGCTGCAGTGGCTGACGAAATCGGCCTTCATAAGTTCATTCGCACCGGATCCGACGTCAAGAAATTGACCGGAAAGCGGATGATGAACGTTCGCGCCGATGTCGTGGAAAGCCTTATTGCTGCAATCTATCTCGATGGCGGGCTTGAAGTCGCACGGCGCTTTATCCTCAAATACTGGCAGAGCCGCGCGGCGAAAGCGGACGGTGCACGCCGAGACGCGAAAACCGAGCTGCAGGAATGGGCGCATGCCAAGTTCGGCCTGACGCCGACATATCGCGTCGAAGATAGAAGTGGGCCGGATCACGAGCCGCGCTTCACCGTTGTTGTGGAAGTCGATGGCGTTGCGCCTGAAACGGGGGTAGAACGGTCGAAAAGGGCTGCAGAGCAGGTTGCCGCTACCCGAATGCTGGAACGCGAAGGCGTCTGGCCGAAAACCGGAAACGAGTAGAATGAGCGAAGATAACCGCAATCAAGATGCAGTTTCATCCGATGCTGCAGGTACCCGCTCGGGTTTTGTGGCATTGATAGGTCCAACCAATGCCGGCAAATCGACGCTCGTTAACCGGTTTGTAGGCGCCAAGGTCTCCATTGTCAGCCACAAGGTCCAGACAACCCGGGCCGTGATGCGCGGCATTGCGATGCATCAACGCACGCAAATCGTATTCATGGATACGCCCGGCATTTTCAAACCGCGTCGTCGTCTCGACCGCGCAATGGTCACCTCCGCCTGGGGCGGTGCCAAGGACGCGGACCTGATCATGCTGCTCATTGACAGCGAACGCGGTCTAAAAGGTGATGCAGAGGCCATTATCGAAGGATTGAAAGAAGTTCGTCAGCCGAAAATCCTGGTTCTCAACAAGATCGATCGCGTTCGACGCGACGACCTCCTGGCGTTGGCTGCCGCGGCTAATGAGAAAATCATGTTCGAGCGGACGTTCATGATATCGGCCGAGAACGGTTCTGGCTGCGAAGACGTCATGGATTATCTGTCGGAAACCCTTCCGGAAGGTCCCTGGTATTACCCAGAGGATCAGATTTCCGATCTGCCGCTCCGTCAGCTTGCGGCAGAGATTACGCGCGAGAAACTGTTCCTACGTCTCCATCAGGAGCTTCCTTACTCTTCTCACGTGGAAACTGAGAAATGGGAGGAGCGCAAAGACGGTTCGGTACGAATCGAACAGGTCATCTACGTCGAGCGGGACAGCCAAAAGAAGATCGCACTCGGCAAAGGCGGCGAAACGATCAAGGCAATTTCATCTGCCGCGCGTCGTGAAATGTCTGAAATCCTTGAGCAACCTGTGCATCTCTTTCTATTCGTGAAGGTCAGGGAGAATTGGGGAGACGATCCGGAACGCTTCCGCGAGATGGGACTGGATTTTCCGCATTAGAGTTTGACGCGGATTGCGACCGAAAAAAGTGATTTGAGCGATTCGATCTGGCGCTTGATGACGAAAGACTACTAACTTCGGGAAGACCGCATCGAATTCTTCGGAATGCCATTGACGGACGCGTGGTCTGGCGTTCATCTTAAAGATGATTTTGGGCTGTCGGGGGAGTAGCCTAAGTGATCGTTAGGCTCTAACGATATCGTGAATGTTCAACGGCCTAGGCCGGGGCAAATAAGGGCAAGCAGGAATTGGCGCGTCTCCGGACGGCGCCTTTTTCTATATAGGGCAAATGGGGCATGGCACTATCCAGGCAGAATCAATCCTTCCGTATTCCTTGCCAACAATGTCCTCTGAGAGAAATCACTCATCTCCGGGATTTTACCGCAGACGAACTGGAGTTCGTATCGCGTTTCAAGAAGGGCGAACTCGTTGTAGAAGCGGGGTCAACTATTCTTGTCGAGGGTGCGCACAGCGCGCATCTTTTTACGATGCTGTCGGGCTGGGCCTTCCGTTACAAGACGCTTGAAGACGGGCGTCGACAAATCCTCAACTACCTCATGCCTGGTGATCTCGTCGGGCTGCAAGGCTCAATAATGGGCGAGATGCAGCACTCGGTCGAAGCTCTGTCGCCCGTCATATTATGCGTTTTTGAACGCGAGCGTTTGCTGACACTCTATAATCTGCATCCGTCTCTTGCCTTTGACATCACCTGGATTGCTGCCCAGGAAGAGCGGATACTGGACGAGCATCTTTTGAGTATCGGTCGTCGTAACGCACTGGAGCGGGCAGCCTATTTGATCGCATTCATCTTTGAGCGGGGCCGGCGGCTTGAGCTTTTTGATGAGAGGCGATTTATCCCACTGACACAGCAACATATTGCCGACACCCTCGGCTTATCGATCGTGCACACCAATAAGACATTGAAAAAGCTTTCTTCGAAGGGCCTGCTGAGATGGCAGGAGCGTGGATGTGAAATTCTTGACCCTGAGGGCTTGCTCGAGGTCGCGGGGTGGACAGGACTTGGTGAGGGCAAGCGCCCATTCGTTTAGCGCACGAGATCCGCATGGCGCACGAGATGATGCGCTTAATACTCACGGAAGCGCGTTTGACCCTCGAAAAAGAGATTTCCCATCGTTCGGGCGATACGGCTGGTTAATTACCATGTCTTTTTTAAATGCAATCACATCTAAATCCCACTAAGGTCAATTTAATGCCGAAGCGGTGCCCGGGCACAATACGCAGTTGATACTTACGAGGTTTTGACGCGCCAGTGGCCAGATTTCGCCACTTGGCCGTTTTTGGTTTGAAGCAGAGAAGAATATGAACACGACGTGCTATAGTTCCAGGTGGGCCGACGGGCGCAAGGGCGGCGTTTAATGGCTGCAAGTGTTCTTGTTCTAGAAGACAGCCTGATCATTGCTCTAGAGACCGAGGATATTTTGCGGGCGAACGGCGTCGGTTCTATCGACATCGTGAACACGCATGACCAGGCCATGGATGCCATCCGTCAGAAAAAATATGATTTTGCTCTGTTGGACGTCAATCTTGGCGAAGCGATGAGCTTTGATTTCGCACGCCACCTTGCCGAACAGCAGGTACCTTTCGGCTTTGTCAGCGGTTACTCCGATACGCAGGATTTCCCGGAAGATCTTCAAAATGTGCCGCTTCTGGTGAAGCCGTTCGATGAGGATACGATGCAGAGCTTCCTTGCGAAACTCTCGGTAAATCGCGACCTGTGAGGCCTGTCTGCTCATTTTTCGACTTTTTCGACATCTCGCTTTTCGCGCTACGCATCGAAGTATGCGAAGCGCCTGAGGTAGATCTTTGACACTGCGGTAAGCTGGCCCAAAGTTGATTTCGGATGAAGAGCCGATGCTGTATGAAGACGCAAGAAACGCGTAACAGCGTCGCTGCTCTCTTCGTTGGGATTTTTAGATGGAGTGGAAGGACCGAGCCATCATCCTCGGCATACGTCGGCATGGCGAAACAAGTGTCATTGCCGAAGTAATGACGCCCGTACGCGGTCGCCATCTCGGGCTCGTGCGGGGTGGTAGATCGCGGTCGTTGCAGCCTGTTCTACAGCCAGGCAATGTTGTTGAGGCAACCTGGCGTGCCCGCCTCGACGAGCATCTTGGAGAGTTCAAAGTCGAGCCCATTGAATTGCGCGCGGCGGGACTGATGGAAACGCCGACTGCTGTCTATGGCATCCAGGCAATGGCCGCGCTCTTGCGGCTCCTACCTGAGCGGGATCCGCATCCGCATCTTTTCCAAGCGCTGGCAATCATTCTCGACCATCTACACAATCCTTCCGAGGCAGGAGAACTCTTTATCCGCTTCGAACTTGCGGTTCTCAATGATCTCGGTTTTGGTTTGGATCTTACTGAATGCGCAGCGACTGGCCTTAGAACCGACCTTGCCTATGTTTCACCGAAGTCAGGCAGGGCAGTTAACCGTGAAGCTGCCGCGCCCTGGAAGAATCGCATGCTTGTCCTGCCGTCCTTCCTCGGAGAGGGGGCCGCAAGTGCAGCTGATCAAGAGAGCCTGGAAGCGGGTTTCCAACTCACCAGTTTCTTCCTCAATCGCCACGTTTACGAGCCGCGTGGGCTTGCCCCTCCGGCGGAGCGCGAAGGCTTCATACGTTCTGCCTTGAAAGCTTTGAGGGCAGGACCGCAAAGCGCTTTATAGGCGCGCATTCCGCGTCGTCATCAAAAGGAGCGTTTCGGCGGGTTCAGTACCAGGCGTCGCCCAATGCCGCCATGACGAAGGATCATGGTGCGCGATGGACGGGAAATGCGTTGAGGTTCAACGTCGCGCTTTCAAGGGCCAACCGTCTGGCCGCTGTTCTAAAACCTTTACTTCGTCATCGACCCGAAGCGTTCCGACGCCCCGCGGCACAGCGTTCCAACCGAAAAGAGGGCCTGGCACGCGGCGGTCTGCGGACATACGAATTCGCCCCATGGCAGCCATAGGGTCGGGGACGTCGCGTGAGCCGGTCAACTGGTCCTGCGTCGTGATGATGCAGCGTGCACATGGTTTAACGAAGTCAAAACGAATACCGCCCATTTCAACGGCCGCCCAGCGATCTTCCGCCCACGGCGTGTCGCTATCGATCACGATGTTGGGACGAAACCGCGCCATCGGGACTGAGCCAATGCCGAGCTCGGCCAACTCGCGGTTCAACGCATTGAGCGAAGCGGTCGTGGTAACGAGGATCTGGTAGCCGTCAGCGAAAGAAACCGGGGTGCCGTCGCCAGCCCATTCTTGGCTCGCAATCCGTTCGGATCGTTCGTCGAAGACAACGAGCTTAACCGGACGTCCAAGCCAGGACGACAATGCGTCGCAGCTATGGTCATCGCAGAGCGCTGCGTTGACAACCGATCGCCAGATCGCAACATCCATGCGCTGATCATCCGCGCGAGAAGCTGCGCGGACGGAAAAGCCATCTTCGGCCGACAGGTTCAAAACTGCGCCTTCAATATGAACAGCCAATTGGGCAAGTTTCGGTTCTTCGCGCTGCGTGATGAAGTGGCCGCTTTCATCGACCAGCATTGCTCGCCGGTCGCCAGTGAGCCCAAAGACGTCAATGTCTGAATTTCGAAGACCAATCCCTCTCGCGCTTTTGAGAGGATAAATGAAAAGACTGTCGATACGCATGAAGGCGTCCTTATATTTCATCGAGAAACGCGCTAAGGAAATCACGCAGCCGTTTATCGCGTTCTTTTGCCATTCGGCCCCCCGTTTCTGTTTGAAAGCCTTGCGATAGCTTCAGCAGCTTTGTCTCAAAGTGGTCCAGACAATAGCGCTTATCGTCCAGGTCTCTCGCTTTTGCCAATGGATCGAACGGGTCATAGAGCGCTGAATTCATTCTTCCGCCGGTGTAGAAGCAGCGGCTTGCTCCAACGATGCCGATTGAATCCAGCCGATCTGCATCCTGAAGAATTTTTGCCTCGATGGTTTCAGGAGGAATGTTCGCCGAGAAACTGTGCGTGAGGATAGCATGAGCAACGGCCTTGATATCCGGCTCGGTCCAGCCTAGCGAGGCGAGGATAACGGTGGCCTGCTCTGCCGCAAGTGCGGATGCCTTTTCACGCAGAGGCGAGTTCTTTTCCACTGCGACGCAATCATGTAAAAACGTTGCTGCAGACAGGATGCGCCCATCGCCGCCCTCGATGGCATGGATGCGCATGGCATTCCTGAAGACCCTGATGATATGCGACAGATCATGGGCACCGTCGCCGCCGACCTGATTCCCGGGAAGAAGCTGAACGGCCAACTCGCTATAAGGTGAGAAAAAGTCCGGTTTCAATATATCAACTCCCCTCTTTGTCTCTGAAGACCTAATGAAGGGCATGGAGAGTCGCAATTGGAAAAGGCGTTTTTTGCGAAAGGCTCCGTGTGATGACTTTAGCACATTGTCAAGCTTCCTTAACCGACAGTTAACAGCTTATTGACGTATGCGGCAAATCAGTTTACCGACAGATTCGTTGATCTTCCCACGATTCGTATTGCGTACAACCATCACTAATAGCAGTGAACGGAGGTTTGTATGGCACGCGCAGAGCTGGTGTCCAAAACGTCATATGCCTATCTGGGTACGCTTGCGCGCCTGGACCGGAATAGTGATGGCGTGCTCAGCCGGAGCGAACGTGCTGCAGACGAAAAGCCAGGCCTTCTTAAGCAAATTAACGAAGATAATGGGCGTGACTCGTCTCGCGGCACCAAAGTCTCAGACGGCGTACTCGCTTATATGCTGGAAAGCGGAGCGTCTGAGGAAGGTGGTATGGTAGAAAATTCCGATCTTTACGCTTCCACCTATGGGCAGTATGATACAGACTATCTTGCCTGAACTATATCTATTGCGTGTTTTCCATCACCCCATACATCCAACCCGATGTGTGGGTGATATCATTTTCAGGAACGGTGTACGCCTGAGAGGTTGACACATTTTCAACAAGGTTAAGCGTTTTCTCGATCATTCGTAATAATAGCGTTCGGCATACCAATCTGCCGAAGCAATAGGTTTACGGTTAGACATCCAAGACGCAAGACGAGTGTTTTCAAGCTGGCCGGCTGCATTTCCATCCTCAAAACCAACGAAGATCAGGTTCGTGTTTTTATGAAGTCGAGGATCTGCAACGAAACCGGGGCGCCAATCGTCAGAGATATAGCTTAGATCCGTCTTCACATAGAAAAATTCCGGCTCAAACCTATGCTCGTCGTTCTCGCTAAAGGCATGCGCGACTTCAATAACAGACTTCAGGCGTCCGTCGTACACCGTGACCGCTTCATTGAGGGCGAAGGTTGCGCCATATAAGGGAGCCGATGTCCAGGGTATATTGGTCACGACCCCAGTGTGCAGATCCATCTGCTGAGCTTCGGCACTGACGTCGATGCCATTGAACCTCCCGCGGAAGAAATAACAGAAACGACTGCGCGTCATATAGATCGCACGCCATCTGAAGCGCGAGAACTCCTGTGGCCGCGTGTTGAAAGCATTGAGAGTCGATAAGCATTGCAACAATGTGTCGCGATAGTCCTGCAGCGGCATTTGATCACCTCCTAGAGGACATAAACCGCCGGAGTTCGGAAACGTTCCGGTTCTCGAGAACACCCTTGAAGATCAATGTGTCCGCGACAAACTCGTCATCCGAGGAAGGTATTATTGCGACTATAAAATAGTGAGACCCTTTTCCGCCATCGCAGCCTCGGCCTTTCCGACCAGATCGTTTCGAACATTCTCCCACTCTCCGCTACGGACCCAGTAGCGAAGCGTCATACTGACTTTATCGCCTCCTGCGTTGTTGACGAAGACTTTTGGCGGCGGCTTCTTGCTGATGCGATCATCGTCTCGGAGAAGTCCTTCTAAAACAGACTTGGCCAGACGCGCGTCTTCGCTTTTCGAGAGCGTGACCTGAAAATCTTCTCTGCGCGTGGAGTGCCGACTGTAATTGGTGATCGGCGTGTTCCAGAGAGTCGAGTTCGGCGCAAGGATATAGACACCGTCCTGCGTTCGCAGTTCCGTTGCAAAAAGTCCCACATCTTGCACCGTGCCGGTTACTTGGCTCGTGCTGATATATTCGCCCACTCTGAGCGGCCTCAGGACGAGAAGCATGATGCCCGCTGCGATATTCTGCAGCGTTCCCTGCAAAGCAAGTCCAATGGCCAGGCCTGCGGCGCCGAGGGCTGTGACGATCGATGCCGTTTGGACGCCAAATTGGCCAAGTACCGTCACAAAAACCAGGATGAGAATGGCGTATCGAAGCACTGTTGCCGCAAAACGAGCCAGCGTCTCATCGATCCCCCGTATTTTGCGCAAACCTTCATGCGCCCAACGGGAAACAATTCTTGCCAATGCCCATCCGATGATGAGCAATACGATCGCACCAACCACAGAGAAGGAGTATTGAACCGCCAGAGCACTCGCTTGGCTCAGCGCTGTGCGCGTAGCCACAATTACGTTTTCTGCTTGTTCCATGCCTTAGATTCTATTGGGAGTTTCAGACTTAGTCCAAGGTGGGGCGATCAAGCATCCCGTCAACCTCTCGAAGGCGATTCTTGCTGGTAAGGTCAAAAACAAACGGCGCATTGCCATCGGCTTCTTTGCCGCGGCCGATCCCTTGCACGGCGCGAACCAGCCTTCCTTGCCGACCGAGAAGCGAATCCGCAATTTCGATAATGCGGCTGTTGGGCGTTGCAAAAGGTGAGGCAGCTCTCAACCGAACGGCGATCTCCTCTTCAGCGAGGTCGGGAAACAGGAATGCAGCCAATGCGATCGCAGCCGCTGGCGACCGCGACACGCCCATCCAGCAGTGGATCAGCAAAGGACAGGAGCGATCCCACTCCTTGCCGAAGTCAAAGATCCGTTGAACGTGCAGTTCGTCCGGCGCAATGAGGTTTCCCGTGCCCTTGAAACTAATGTCATTCATGGCCAGCAGCAGATGGCGCTGCGGGTTGATAACGGCAGGCCGATGAAAACTCTGTTCCTTTGCCATCAGGCTGATCATTTCGCGTGCCTTATGACGAACCGCCATTTCGGCAATTCGCGCCAAGGGCGATATAATCAGCCTCGTCATGGCGTAGTTGCTCGCTTTTGCTCTATTTCAGCGTGACGGGCGCAGAATGCTGCTTGTGCCTGAGGTGCCGGCATAGGAGCGAGGTGCAGCAAGTCCCGACTTATGAGTCGAGGCCTGCCGAAGAATTTTTCGGCTTCCATCGTCGAAAATCCAGCAAGCTCCGTTGCTTCGAAATAGGCGGCGATAAAGTCCGCCTTCTTGATCTGTTTCTTCAATTCCAGCGGCGGATGGGCGGGCAGCCCGAAGCGAAGATGAATGGCAGCTTCCAGCCGATGCTCTACGGCTTTATAGCCGCCGCCAACGACGGCCTTAAACGGAGATATCATATCGCCAATCACATATTCCGGCCCGTCATGCAGAAGGGCCATCATGCACTCGTCAGGCTTTGCATCAGGATGCAAGCGACGAAAGATTTCTTCGACCACGAGGCTGTGCTGTGCCACGGAAAAAGCGTGATCGCCAGTCGTTTGGCCGTTCCAGCGAGCAACGCGCGCCAAGCCGTGAGCGATGTCGGCAAGTTCAATATCGAGCGGAGATGGGTCGAGGAGATCAAGCCTTCGACCGGAAAGCATCCGCTGCCAGGCGCGCGACGTCTTGCCGATCAAGCACTTGCCTCGTCTACGGATGTCGGGAACGACAACCCAGACCAGGCAGGCAGCTCCAACCTGACCTCGAGGTCTCCTGCCATGAGGGGGATGCCTGCCGCCATGGCTTCGCCAGCGCGATCAATCCTTGCAACCGACAGACCTTCAGTATCGACGACAGAGCCTATGACCCCGATTGGTTTGGCATTGGCCGTAATTGGCGTTCCCGCAACAGGAAGCGTAGAGAGGGCGGAGACGATGACGACACGTCGGCGCGCCGTGCTCCGATGTTTCATCCGCGAAACGACTTCCTGACCGACATAACAACCTTTAGAGAAAGACACACCGCCATTCAGATCCATCATGACGTCGTGTGGAAAGGCATCTTGAAGGGCATAATCGGCACCGGACCGAACAATTCCCGCAGATATGCGAAGCGCATCATAGGCCGAGACGTCGTCACCTTCCATGTGATCAAAGCAAAGATTGCGCGTCAGCTCCACACCGGCTTTCGCAAACCGCAGGTCCTTCGTGCCATCGAGCGCCTGGTTCCACGACACCATGACGCCTTCCGCTGCACCAGGCCTAAGATCGACGGCGGCGCGCAGACAATACATCGTCAGACGCTTGAGGAGAGCATCTCGTTGTGATCTGTCGGTTTCCAGGATAAAGATGTTCTGGTCTTTCCAGATGAGAAAGTCGAACAGGATCTTGCCCTGCGGCGTGAGCAGCGCACCTGGAAGGGCCTCACCAGCCGCCAACCCACTTACATCTGTCGTAATAATGCTGTTTAAGAAATCGGAAGCATCCTTGCCTCCGACCTCAATCGTGACGCGATCTTTTAGAAATACCGATGTCATCAAAGACAACCTGACTTTTATGTTCTGTCAAAGAGGTAAGTCTTTAAGAGCGTCAGAACAAGAATTAATCACCTGCCGTCAGGAACTTCCATTTTCCATCGGGCGTAATCCCGATACGGTAGAAGTTATAGCCCCCAAATTCCTGCATGTCGGCGAGATCGCCCGCGGTGACGATCCGCAAAAGCTCGACTCGTTCTGGAGGCGACAGTTGCTTCAGATCCTTCTCCGCGAAATAGGGCCAGACATACATTTCCTCGCTGGTCCCTTTGCCGACATGGACAAAGCCGGTTGAGATGATGTCGAGAATGATTGCGAGGATTTCGTCACCGTCAGGATCGCCCGAGACGTCTTTCAAAGTGGCGATTGGGTCGTTGCTGGGTTCGCCGACGGTGACCTGCGTGCGGTCGGCGCCGGTACCAAACAAGGGACGCAAACGCTCGAGATCGCCTGATGCAGCCGCCTCGACGATTTGCTCGCGCATGCGTCTTACCGGTTCCGGCGCTTTCGAAATATCGTAGATGACCTCAACCGGCTTAGCCGCATCGCTCGCCCCAGGCGTACGTTCTGCTGAAGGGGCTGCCGGCTTCTGCTCTCCTGCCGCAGGCGCTGCATTGTCCGCTGGCTTTGCCGGTTCGCTCT
Source organism: Oryzifoliimicrobium ureilyticum (assembly GCF_037199735.1). Taxonomy (NCBI): domain Bacteria; kingdom Pseudomonadati; phylum Pseudomonadota; class Alphaproteobacteria; order Hyphomicrobiales; family Rhizobiaceae; genus Oryzifoliimicrobium; species Oryzifoliimicrobium ureilyticum. The sequence goes on from NZ_JBBBVQ010000001.1 coordinate 521,933, forward strand.
GACCTGGCACCTTCTGCAGTTCGGACAAGGCATAAGCGCCTTGTGCCGGTAAGAAGCCCGAGAACGTTATGGCAAGGCTGGCCGATAGAATGACGGAATGTCGAAATTTATGCGAGAACGCGGGCATGAGCCACCGGTCTATTGAAGGGTACGATTCGGCGAGAATTCACCCGCTAGCATCCGCTCGCGTAGAGAATCAAGCAAGGCTTCGGCGTTCTTTTCACCGTGCAAACGAATTGTTTCTCGCAAGGCGTGAATAATCGCCGTATCGGCGATAATTTCCGGCTCGATGCCGTCAGCCATTCCGTCGGCCCACGCTTCGTTGTGGTACTCCAGAGCCGCTTGCATCTTTTCATGGACGATCATGTCGTCGATGTCGTTGAGGCTGCGCTCCATGTTTTTTTCCTCGAACTGCATCATTACTACCAGGTTAACAACCTTATCAGGCTTTTCCCAAAACGACACGGCCGCATGCGAAAAGAGGTTAATTAGAGGTTAATTTCCAAAGCGCGATGTAATTTCGCCGGCGAGTGTTGCGCCTTCGTTACGGTAGCGCTCTTCTGCCATGACCGCGGCTGGGGTGCAATCAGTATAAACCGACGCAAATGCTCGGTAGCCGCGATTAAAAGCCGCGGTCAGGCGCTGCTTCCTTAATTCCTCGCCTTTTGTTTCATTCTCCAAGATCTGCTGAACAATATTGCGCCAATCCTGCTTGTCATTCGCTTTGCACAAGGTGCGCAAATAATGGACCGAACCCATAACCTCGGAAAGACGCAGTAGTTTTTCGTCGTAGGGTGCAGCCTGCGGCTGCTGTGGGAGCTGAGGCTCCACTTGGTTCTTCTTATCTTCAGCCTGCGCCACGCTGGAAAGCACGGCTGCTATGCAAAAGATCAGAAAAAGGCGGTGATTTGGAATCATATTGAAGCATAGTTCATATGGTTGTGATGGCTTCAACAAGGCGAAAATCGCATTTCTAAAATTTTATTCTTGTTAAGGTTAGCGGTGAGCCAGCAATTCCGCACATTCCAGCACGCTTTGTGGTGTTGGCAGCCGCCTTATGTCCTCGAGCGAATACCAGCCGAGGGCCGCGGCATCATCGGCAGCTCGTGCAACAGCATCCAGTGGCGCCTCGACCTCGAACACGGAAAGAAAGAAATGACTTGTTACAGCGCCGTCAGCTGAATGAGTTTTAAGGTCATAGGTCTTGAAGAGGCGAGGGGAATGAGCCTTGATGCCTGTCTCTTCGTAAAATTCCCGTAGAGCGGTCTCCGCAGGTATCTCTCCAGGCTCAGCGCGTCCGCCAGGAAAGGCGTACATATGTTGGGAAGGAGGATTTTGCCTGAGAACGAGAAGAAATTGTCCATCTCGACGCAAAATCGCCGATGAGGCAGCCTGAGGTCCGAGGATTTTCATAGGGGTCTTTCTCTTGGATGATTGCAACGGCTATTGAGAAGACGGCCGAGGCGCTTGTTTATCGTCAGAGTTTGACTCGGTGCATCCAGATAATCCTATACTTTTGATCGCGTTGCGATCTCCGGAAGTCAGCTAAAGCGAGTTTTTCTTCCTTTGGCTTATCTCATAATGATCTGGGCTTGACGCTCCCAAAGGGCAATGCAAAGACAGTGGCATGTGTGGACGCTATGCGCTAACTGCCCAACGTCGTGAGGTCGAGGAGTTCTTTTCGGGCATCAACCTGGATGAATTCCCGGCGCGCTATAACATCGCACCGACACAGCCTATCCTCGTCGTACTAGCCAGCGAAGTTCTTGAGAAAGGCCGTAATGTCTCGCAACGTCAGGCGATCCTTGCGCGATGGGGCTTTCTACCCGGCTGGGTGAAAGAGCCAAAGGAGTTTCCCTTGCTGATCAACGCGCGCGCGGAAACAGCCATTGGCAAGGCATCCTTTCGCGCTGCGATGCGCCACCGGCGTGTACTGATCCCGGCATCAGGCTTTTATGAATGGCATAGGCCCGCAAAAGAGACCAAAGCCAAAGGGCAGGCCTACTGGTTAAGGCCGCGTCGCGGTGGCATTGTTGCATTTGCCGGTCTGCTGGAAACGTGGTCATCCGCCGATGGGTCGGAAGTTGATACGGCGGCCATTTTGACCACAAAGGCAAACCAATCGATATCTGCAATTCACGAACGTATGCCTGTGGTTATCAAACAAGAAGATTTTGATCGCTGGTTGGATTGTAAAACCCAGGAGCCCCGTTATATCGCGGATCTCATGGAGCCCGTCGAGGAAGACTTCTTTGAGGCGATCCCTGTTTCCGACAAAGTGAACAAGGTCGCCAATATGGGGCCTGATCTCCAAGAGCCGGAGACAGTAGAGCAGGCTGCGTCCACCGCATCGCGTTTGACAGGTGACAAGCGCCAGCTCAGTCTTTTCTGAGACCTGCTCAAGTTCCTTAAACCCGCCGAGATGCGGGTCTGTCGGTAGGACGCACTTCATCTTCGATAGTGTCGGCAGGGTCGCAAATCTGGTCCAGGAGATGCGATATTGCCTATGCGGTCTTCAGTGAAGGCTTGCGCTTGACCATCATCGATGCTGCCAACACTGCCTTCAGGCCGAGCGGACGATAATGCGTGCTCAGGTCGGGCTTGGCTGCTTGCAAGGTGCTCGTGCTCTTCGTTGTCATTCGTTTTCCTCCTCTTGGCGAAATAGCAATTATTTCTGATTCGAGAAGGATTTCGCGAAAAATCGCGACAAATTGGTGGCAGTTTCAATCAGGAATTATGGGGAAACGAAACAAACCGCGATTGAATCGCCTGTTATGGTGAACGAAGACTTAAAAACAACACACTGAACACGCTGACAAATCGCAGGCGGTCAGATGTGTCTTCCCATGTCGTCGTCTCCTACTCCGGGTTCCTCGATGGTCAAGGTTCCGTATTTGCGACGCCACTTATGCGCGCCGAAGGGAAGGGAGGCCAGGTAAATTGCAACGGTCACTACCATCATTTCCCAGGTATAGCTGGACAGGAGTGCGGCGTAAAAGACGACACCGAGCATCAAGGGAAGGACAAGATCGCGGCGCAGCCGTGTACCTTCAGACTTTCCGGACCAGACGGGCAGGCGGCTGATCAGAAGGAAGGCAATAAGCACGGTATAAACCGCCGCAATATATCCGAAGGTAGCGTTTCTCTCGACACCGAGAAATCCGAGATAGACCGGTAGCAATACGAGCATGGCGCCTGCCGGTGCAGGCACGCCGACGAAATATTCGGATTGCCAGCTGGCCTTGTTCTCACGCTCCGCCATAACATTGAAACGCGCGAGCCTCAGGCCGGCCGCAATGGTAAACAGCAGCGCGGCGATCCAACCGAATGCGCGGGCTTGGTCGAGCACGAAAACATAAAGAACAAGAGCCGGTGCCACGCCGAAATTCACGATATCGGCAAGCGAATCCATTTGCGCGCCGAACTTTGAGGTGGCTTTCATCAGTCGCGCGACGCGCCCATCAATCCCGTCGAGAAAAGCCGCCAAGAGCACCATGAAAACCGCCAGCTCGTAGCGTTCCTCAAAAGCAAGCCTGACGCCCGTTAATCCCGCGCAGATCGCCAGGATCGTGATCAGATTGGGAACGATCAGCCTGAACGGTATTTCGCGAAGGCGCGGTCCCCGCGCTGACTCGTTCGGTCCATTTGGCTCATAGGGCGGAAAGGGATTTACCATGGATCAACCACGCCGACTAATGACAGGACCCTTGTCTGATCCAAACTCGGCGATAACGGTTTCGCCAGCCGTTGCGGTTTGACCGACCGCAACCCGCGCCACCGCTCCAGCTGGAAGAAAAACGTCCAGCCTCGAACCAAATCGGATCAGGCCGAAACGCTCACCTGCATCGAGTGGTTCGTTAACATGTGAGAAGCAGAGGATTCGTCGCGCAACCAGACCTGCGATCTGAACCACACCGATCCGTCCATGGACGGTGTCGATGACCAGTCCATTGCGCTCGTTGTCTTCACTGGCCTTGTCGAGTTCCGCATTGACGAATTGGCCGGGCCGGTAATGGATGCCGGTGATCCGACCACGGACCGGCGAGCGATTGACGTGGCAATTGAAGACGTTCATGAAAACGGAAATGCGCAGCATCGGTTCGCCGCCAAGCCCAAGCTCGGCGGGAGGCGTGACCATTTGTATGGCCGAAACCTTTCCGTCCGCGGGGGAAATGACCAGATCGTCGTCTTGAGGGGTCACGCGCTCCGGATCCCGGAAGAAGTAAGCGCACCACAACGTCAAGATCAGGCCGATCCAAAACAGCGGCTTGAAGATCCAGCCGAGGATCAGCGACGCGACGAAAAATCCAGCAACAAAAGGATAACCTTCCTTGTGGACAGGTACGATCGTGTTGCGGATCGTGTCGAACAGGCTCATGAACTGTCTTCTCCCTGATATTCTTATTCGTGCTGGTTACAGCCAAACAGTTTTATGAGCAATGGCGAGGCACATCTTTAGACCATACGGCAACAGACCTTCAATTGTAAGCCGATCTATAGCGGCAATGGCGCGCCCTTGCCGATAACACGGAACTACAAGATTCAATTTGCAGGTGGACGGCGGATGACGATTCCCATGTCATCGCTTTCGCGAACCTGCTTGAGATGCTCTTCGGCTTCGATCGCTTCGCGCTGGCGATCCCACATCGAAGCATAAAGCCCGCCTTGCGCAAGAAGTTCGCCATGCGTGCCGCGCTCGATAATTTCTCCGCTTTTCAGAACAATGATTTCATCCGCCCCGATGACCGTTGAGAGCCTGTGGGCGATAACGAGCGTTGTTCTGTTCTTGGAGACAATATCAAGTGCCGTCTGGATATCGCGCTCTGTCGTCGTATCGAGCGCCGAGGTTGCCTCATCCAGGATAAGAATGGGCGGTGCTTTCAGGACCGTGCGAGCGATCGCGACACGTTGCTTTTCCCCGCCGGAAAGCTTGAGGCCTCGTTCTCCGACCTTGGTATCAAAACCGTCGGGCAATTGCTGAATGAAACTGGAAATCTGCGCGATCTCCGCTGCGGCCTGCATTTCCGTTTCATTGGCTGAAGGTCTGCCATAGCGAATATTGTAGGCAATGGTGTCGTTAAATAAAACGGTGTCCTGCGGAACGATGCCAATCGCTTTTCGAAGACTTTGCTGGGTAACGTTGCGAATGTCTTGCCCGTCAACGGTAATCGTGCCGCTCTGAACCTCGTAAAACCGGTAAAGCAGCCGCGAAATGGTCGATTTGCCGGCGCCGGATGGGCCGACCACGGCCACCGTCTTGCCGGCCGGCACCTCGAAAGAGACGCCTTTCAGAATAGGACGCTCTGGGTCATAGGCGAATTGGACGTCTTTGAAGGAAATGGCGCCGCGATCGATCTTCAGCTCTACAGCGTCGGGAGCATCGACCACCTCGGCTTTAACCTCCAATAGATCGAACATCTGCTCGATATCCGTGAGGCCCTGGCGGATTTCTCGATAGACGAACCCGATGAAGTTCAAAGGCACGGAAAGCTGCAGCAGCATTGCGTTTACGAAGACAAAGTCGCCGACGGTCTGCTCGCCGCGTTGCACGGCATAGGCGGACATGACGAGCATGACCGTTGTACCGAGCCCGAAAATGACGCCCTGACCAAAGTTTAGCCAGCCAAGAGATGTCCAAACTTCCGTTGCAGCCTTTTCATATCGTGCCATCGATACGTCGAAGCGCTTGGCTTCCATGTCTTCGTTGCCAAAATATTTGACCGTTTCAAAGTTCAGGAGGGAATCGATCGCCTTTGTGTTTGCATCCGTATCATTGTCGTTCATCGAGCGACGGATCGCGATGCGCCAGTCCGAAGCGCGGATCGTAAACCAGATATAGGCCCAGACGGTGAACGCCGTCACCGCAAGGTAGGAAAATCCGTATCCCCACCAGAAGATTGCCGCCGTCAGCAGGAACTCGATAAAGGTCGGCACCGAATTCAAGATCGTAAACCGAACGATGGTTTCGATGCCCTTCGTCCCGCGTTCGATGATGCGCGAAAGGCCGCCGGTCTTGCGCTCGAGATGAAAGCGCAATGACAACTGATGCATATGCACGAAGGTTTTGAATGCCAGCTGGCGCACGGCGTGCTGCCCAACGCTGGCGAAAAGAGAATCCCTTAATTGGTTCAAGCCAAGCTGTAGCAGGCGCGTGAGATTATATGCGATGACCAATGCGACTGCGCCGACGAGGAGGGGTGGCAGACCGCTCGGGAGATCGAGCTTTCCGTTCAGCGCATCTGTCGACCACTTGAAGAAGTAAGGGACCAGCAGCAGCACGAATTTGGACACCAGAAGATAGACGCAGGCCCACACGACCCGCATCTTCAAGTCACGACGCCCTGTTGGCCACATATAGGGCCAGAGATTGAAGAGAGTTCGCAGCAGATTCGACTCTGATACGGTCTTTTTCTCTGCCATGTCGGTCTCCGGCCGGATGCAGGGATCCGGACAGATCGTCCGGAACGCGTTTGCCTGATGGAATGGGATGCCGGCGACGTGCCGGAAGAACACACGGCGCTGATAAAGCGCCGTGAGAATGAATGCAATCTAATATACTGATGTGGAGTTATGCGTCGTCAGCAGAGGCGTCCAGACATAAACATCTTCGGCTCTGAAAGCAGGCAACGGCCTTACATATGTCCGCCGTTCAGCCGCTTGCGATGCAGTTCTTCCGAATTGGGAAGGGCATCCTTGGGAAGACCGAAAATCTGGCCAGGCAGGATGCGGTCAGGGTTTCTGATCTTATCTTCATTGGCGATATAGATCGTGGTGTAGCGCACGCCAGCACCATAAACGCGCCGTGAGATTTGCCACAAAGTATCGCCACGACGAATGATGACCGTGCCATTGCTCTCTGTGAGAGGGGCTTGCTCGATGGTTCTCGGTCCGTCCGCGATGGAGGGTGATGTATTGTCGGCGCTATCGGCCTGAGGCTTGGGCGCAAGCTGATCGATAAGGGCGGCAAGCTTTGGAAGCGCTTCTTTCACGGCTGAAGGATCGTCTGGCAGGTTGCGCAATTGACCAAGCGCGTCGGTCGCAAGCTTCCTGCTTTGGTTGACTGCTTGCCTGAAAGCTTCCGTCGCCTCAGCCGATGCCCGGAAATCGACAATCGAACGTAAGGCTATTTCCGTCGCAGACCGAGCGGCGGCCAGCTGCTCTGATGTTGGGACCTGATTGTTGGCAAACAGGGCACTCAACAAGCCATAGGCTTTTGCAGCATCACTTTTCAACTTTTCGAAGGTGCCTTCTTCAAGAGAGGCTGCCTGCTGTTCTCCGCCAGAATTCGATTGGGCGGCGACGGTGACCTGGTCGCGATCTGGGCGATTGAAGTTCACGGACGTACGAACGGCGACCTTTCCATCTGGCCCCAACAGATCAACCCGGATCTTGTGGTCCCCAACGGCGAGATCCATAGTGCCGTCGATCACGAAATTTCCATCCGCACCTGTCGTACTGTTTCCGATCAGCTTATCGTCGGCATAGGCCTGAAGCTTGGACCCTGGCTTGGCGCGACCTGCCACGAAGATACGGCTGCCTTCAATCTCAACTGCCGTTACCGTAACGTCAGCCTGGGCATCGCTCATGCCGGATTTGGAAGCCATTGTGCCTGCCGCTGCCTGCTGGTTGGCGGCCGGAGCGGTGCTGTTTTGATTGGCTTCTGTCTTGCCAGCTGACGCGGCACCGCTGGCAGCCTGTTCGTTCTGTTCTGGCGCTGTGATGATCCGGCTTGCTTGACCTGGCTTCGATACCATGGCGAGCAGCTCTGCTTGTTTCTTGTCACGTGGCACAGAGACCGTTGCGACTTCCTCTGACGTCGATGTCTTGCCGTCAGCAGTCGTCGCACGCAGAACCAGCTGATGATCGCCCGGTGGCAGAGGTTGGTCCAGAACGGCGGCGAAATCCCCGCTTGGTCCGGTCTTGGTGGTGGCCACAACCTGATTGCCGTTCATGACGTCGAGTTTGCTATTCGGTGCTGCGGAGCCGGCGACGACGGCAGATCCATCAGGCTCAACGCGCAGAACATCGAAACTTGGGACGCCCTGCTCAGTTTTAGCGGTCTTTGCCGCTTCGCTGGTCGAAGGGGCTGAGGGCGCAGCGTCAGAGCCCGTTGGCGAGGGGGATGCAGATGCCTTATCGGCCGAAGGGGGAGCTGCACCGCGCAGGGCGGCGATGGCAGAAGCAATCGCTGCGCGTGCGTCAGTGATGTTTTCCGGCAGCGACTTGATGATCGCCAGCGCCTTGTTCGCACCATCTTTGGCCTTGGTTACAGCATCGGTGCTTGCGGTGTCGGCATTGGCGGGAGGCGTATATCCTGCAAGCGCGTCAAGCGCGCCGATGGCATTGCTCTTTGCCGTTTGAAAGGCGTCTTCCGGCGGTCCCTTGCCATCGATGAACAATTTGTTCAACTCGTCCAAAGACCCGCTTGCATTGCGCATCAGATTACCGAGCGCTTGCCCAACGTCCTCGGCCTTTGTGGTTGTCCCAGGAGGTTCCGTGCTTTGCGGCCTGGAGGTCTTTGCCGCTTCCCCGGATGCGCTGGATGAAGCGGCGGTATCGGATTGAGCCGGCGTCTTGGCAACATCGTTACCGGTTTTTTGACCTTGCATTTGCGGCATAACGACGAAAACCATCAGCAAGATGGCAATTGCCAGGACTACGAGAGCCAGCAAGCCGGCGCGGTTTTTCATCAGGCGTCTCCCCAGGCGCGTATCGAACGCAAAAACTCTGGAATTGCTAGCGATTTCCGCAGCTTTTCACAAGCATTGAAAGCAACAAGGCAGAAGACTGAAACTCTTTTTCAGTCATTTTTCTTGACTGGCTGTAACGTCCTTGATTGTTTGGGCTCATGAACACTGAGATTCCCGACTTTCAATCCGTTTGCGTTTACTGCGGCTCGCGCCCAGGAAGCGATCCTACCTACATGACCGCCGGACGCGCTTTCGGTCGGCAAATAGCCGATCATGGACTCCGCCTGGTCTATGGTGGAGGAACAAAGGGAATTATGGGCGCAGTTGCCGCCGGAGCTTTGGCCCAGGGCGGTGCAGTGACAGGCATTATTCCAGAGTTTCTGATCGACATGGAGGCCACAAGGCATTCGCTTGGCCAACTCAGCGAGCTCGTCGTGACGAAGGATATGCACGCTCGCAAACATAAAATGTTTGAGCGATCAAACGCTTTCGTGGCATTTCCTGGAGGGATCGGTACCCTGGAAGAGATCGTTGAGGTGATGACCTGGGGTCAGCTCGGTCAGCATGAAAAACCGATGGTCTTTGCCAATATCAACGGTTTTTGGGATCCAATGATGGAGTTGCTGCGGCATATGACGGAGCAAGGCTTCGTTCATACTGCCCATCGCGTTCAGCCTTTGGTCATCGACAAGGTCGAGAACATCATCCCAGCTATCAGGGAGCGAGTCGCTGAGCTTGCCGGTAGCCGTGAAGGAGATAGCGAAATTCTTTCCAAAATGTGAGGGCGGCAGCCAGTCGTTCGAGACATCGGCGCATCCCTTCTAGGTGCCGGCATGGCCTGCTGGTGATGCTTAAAGAGATCCGTTTGCACAAGCCATGATTTAAGCCTCGGATTCGACCCGTCTCTTATCGAACTCGCGTGCCTGGCGATTGGCGCGCATCATCGACCAGGTGTAAAGAACAAGGCCGGCCCAAATCATCGGAAATGCGATCATTCGTGCAAACCCTAGAGGCTCTTGAAAAATGAAGATCGCGATGAGGAAGATCATGCTGGGCGCGATGTACTGCATGATGCCGATCGTCGACAATTTTAAGAGCTTTGCACCATTGGCATAAATGATGAGCGGCACTGCCGTCACGATGCCGCTACCGGCAAGCAACAGCGTGTCGAGCGTGTTTGTCTGCATAAAGTGCGCTGTCTGTGCGAAGAATTCGAGATAGACGATGTAAAGCAGCGCGGGGATGCTAAGGATCATCACCTCCAGCAGGAACCCCTGATTGGGGCCGAGCGGCAAAGTTTTGCGAAAAAACGCATAGAAGCCCCAGCTGATGGCTAAGGTGAGAGAGACCCAGGGAAGACTGCCGTTCTCAATGGTCAGGATAATGACCGCAGTTGCGGCAAGTCCAATGGCGAGCTTTTGCGCGAGCTGCAAGCGCTCCCTCAACAGCGTGGCGCCCAAGAAGATGCTGAAAAGCGGGTTGATGAAATATCCGAGCGCAGCGTCAAGCGAGTGTCCCGCCCCAATTGCCCAGACGTAGGTCCCCCAGTTCACCGTCACCAGTGCGGCGGTGAGAGATGCCATGGCCAGCATGCGAGGCGAGCGCAGGGCAACCTTCAACTCATGCGTACGCTTTAGAACAATTAGAACGAGGCCGGCAATTGGCACCGACCAGACAATGCGATGTGCAATGACTTCCGCAGGCGAGATATGAGCCACTGCCTTCATATAAAAAGGCAGAACACCCCACATGAGATACGCGGCCAGCGCGAAGGCAAAACCACGAGGTGTGTCTTCGTTCTTGACGGGAGATTGTACACTGTCGGCGCTCATCGGCCCGGATCTTTCAATAAAAATCGAATGCTCGGGTCGGTTGTCTTCTGACCCTCCCATCATCCGCATAACTTAACGCGCGTGAATAGACCAATTCATTTGCGTGAAACGATCAGCTTCCACCCGCAAACCGGGTCTTTACAAACTGAGGTACGAGTGACCCTCGCAAGTGCCCGTGGGTCCCAACGACGGGCAACGAAGAGCATTCACTCTGCGGCAATCCTGCCGGCCAAGGCGCGATTTTTCATTAGCTTATAGATGATCGAATCCATCAGGGCCGCAAACGAGGCGTCGATAATGTTTTCCGACACGCCAACGGTCCACCAGCGCACGCTGTCGCTATCGGAGGATTCGATCAGCACTCGAGTGATGGCTTCCGTACCGCCATTGAGGATACGCACCTTGAAGTCGGTAAGAACGAGATCGTCTATTTCATGCTGGTATTTGCCAAAGTCCTTGCGTAGCGCCAAGTCGAGAGCGTTGACCGGTCCATCGCCTTCCGCCACCGACATGATGGTTTGGCCATCGATGACCAGTCTGACGACGGCTTCCGACACGACCTTCACGCGGCCCAGGCTGTCGAATCGTCGTTCCACCATGACGCGAAAGCCATCGACATCGAAGAAATTTGGGATGGTGCCGAGCGTGCGACGGGCCAGGAGCTCAAAACTCGCATCGGCGCCTTCATAAGCATAGCCTTGCGCCTCACGCTCCTTTACGAGCGAAATCAGGTGATCGAGCCGAGGATCGTCCTTGGACACATCGATGCCGCGCCGCTTCAGCGCGTTGATGAAATTGGACTTGCCGCCTTGATCGGACACCATGACCTTTCGAAAGTTCCCCACGCTTTCCGGCGGGACATGCTCGTAAGTCTTGGGATCCTTCAATAGCGCAGATGCGTGAATGCCGGCTTTTGTCGCGAAAGCAGACGCACCGACATACGGCATCTGATGATCGGGCGAGCGGTTCAGGAGTTCATCGAAAAAATGCGACAGTCGCGTCAGATTGGCGAGCTGTTCCGGACCGATTGGCGTTTCGAAACGCTCCGCGTACACCGGCTTGAGGGAAAGCGTCGCAATTAAGGTGATAAGATTGGCATTGCCGCATCGCTCTCCGATGCCGTTCAGCGTGCCTTGAATATGGCGAACGCCGGCCTCTACCGCTGCTAGCGAATTGGCGACTGCCTGTCCTGTATCATTATGAGCATGGATCCCAAGACAGTCGCCAGGAACGCCGGCGGCCAGAACCGCGGCAATGATCTTGCTGACTTCGGGAGGCTGCGTACCGCCATTCGTATCGCAAAGCACGATCCAGCGTGCCCCGGCCTCATAGGCTGTTTTCGCGCAGGAGATCGCATAATCGGCATTGGCTTTGTATCCGTCAAAGAAATGCTCGCAGTCCACCAAGGCCTCGCGCCCTGCCGCTACGGCTGCTTTCACGCTTTCTTGGATGCAGGCCAGATTTTCATCGAGGCTACACCCCAGAGCGACCTCAACATGATAATCCCAGCTCTTCGCAACAAAGCAGATGGAATCCGCTTTTGCCTGGAGCAAAGTGGCGAGGCCCGGATCATTGGAAGCCGAGACACCGGGACGTTTGGTCATTCCGAAAGCGACAAATTTCGCTTTGCGGGTCCGCTTCTCACTGAAGAAAGCGGTATCTGTCGGATTGGCGCCGGGATAACCGCCTTCAACATAATCGAGGCCGAATTCATCCAGCATATCGGCGATCGCGATCTTGTCTTCGACGGAAAAGTCGATGCCAGGTGTCTGCTGCCCGTCTCGAAGCGTAGTGTCGAAGAGATACAATCTTTCACGCGTCACTGGTTCAATCCTTTTGTCGCTCGACGTGCGTTTCAAAGCGCGTCGTCATGCTTTCCTGCAAATTGATCGGTTGCGCGGACAAGTCTGTCGAGAATGCCTGGCTCGGAATAGGCATGTCCGGCACCCTCAATGAGATGAAATTCCGCCTTGGGCCAAGCCTTGTGCAAAAGCCATGCATATTTTGCCGGGCACGGCATATCGTATCGCCCATGAACGATGACGCCCGGAATGTTGCCTAGCTTGTGGGCGTCCCGCAGCAGCTGACCTTCTTCGAGCCATCCAGCATTGACGAAAAAGTGGTTCTCGATTCTCGCAAATGCTATAGCGAAATTGTCTTCGGCAAATCCCGTCGTTAATGCCGCGTCGGGCAAAAGCGTGATGGTTGAGCCTTCCCAGGTACTCCACGCCTTTGCGCTGGCCAGTTGGACCGCTGTGTCGCTTCCGGTCAGGCGTCGATTATAGGCGAGCATCATCTCATGACGCTCCTCTACCGGGATCGGGGCGATGAACGCCTCCCACTTGTCCGGAAACATTTCGCTAACGCCGAACTGATAATACCAGTCCAGCTCAGCCTTGGTTAACGTATAAATGCCGCGCACGATGAGTTCTGACACATGCCCTGGATGGGCCTCGGCATAAGCGAGCGCCAGGGTGGAACCCCAGGACCCACCAAAAACCAGCCATTTTTCGACACCCATCATCACCCGCAGCCGCTCGATATCAGCCACCAGATGCCAGGTCGTGTTGTTCTCCAGACTGGCATGTGGCGTTGAACGACCGCAGCCGCGCTGGTCGAATAAGATCACATCGTAAAGCTCGGGATGGAATAGCTGGCGGTGGGTGTCGTAGAAGCCGCCGCCCGGGCCGCCGTGCAAAAATACTGCAGGTTTTGCGCCAGGGGTTCCACTGCGCTCCCAGTAGATCTGATGGCCATCTCCCACATCAAGCATGCCTGACGCGTAAGGAGCAATTTCGGGATAGAGCCCGCGTAAAACCTCAGTCATAGGTGCAATCCGTGTTTTGGCCAGGCTTCCGTATCGTGATCGGGATGCTGAAACGAAATGACGCCTTCCTGCTTGGCGTAATCTTCAGCCTCATCCCGCTTCGGCTGATTGAAGATTTCCTTAACCCAAGGAATGCGCGATGCGTAATTCACCTGGATCTTAGGCATGAGGTCATCTCGCTTGTCGAAAGCGCCAATGGAGAGTTCAATGCCTGAAGGGTGCCGATAGGTTAACGGCGTCCCGCAATCCCTGCAGAACCCCCGATCGATATTTACCGAAGACTGAAAGTAGGAAGGTTGTCCACGCGTCCATTCCAGGGCATCCGATGGCACCGAAACCAACGGACCAAAAAAGCCGCCGAAGGCCTTTTGACACATGCGGCAATGGCAAATGGATGCGCGGCCAAGCGCGCCTTTGATACGAAACCGCACGGCGCCGCATTGGCATCCGCCGGAATGAATTGTCTCAGTCACGGTGTCTTCTCCATTGGCCAGGGTTTGGTATCGTGATCCGGATGTTGCCGATTGCTTGCCGCAATCTTTGTCTCGCGTTCGTTTGTGGCGTCGTCCGGCTCGATCGGCAAGCCGTCAACTTCTTCAAACCAGCACATTTTCGTCTTGAGGTTTGACTGAGCGACCGGTCTTACACTTTCCGGTTCATCAAGTGAGCCAAGCGTCACATTGATAGATCCAGATCGCGGCACGTCATAGAAAAGCGGTGTTCCGCAGGTGGCGCAAAAGCCTCGTCGCACCATTTCCGAAGAGAAGAACCATTGCGGTTCGCCCCTCGTCATTTCGAATGAAGAGATATCAACACTTCCGAGCGGAAGGAAATAATTGCCACTCGCTTTCTGGCACATACGACAATGGCAGATGTGCGGGTAGCCTATTGTGCCTGTTGCCCGGTAGCGTACCGCACCGCACTGGCATCCGCCGGAATAGCCGCTCATGGCTTCACCTCGGGTGGCCAAATGCCCGTGTCATGGTCCGGATGTTGATAGGAAACGAGATCGGCCAGATATGGCGCATCCGTCAGATCCTCAGAGGTTTCGTGACCAGGAAGTTGGTGAAGGTGATCCACAAACGGTATCTTCGCTTCGGTGCCGTATTGAAGGACTGGCGGCAGGCGGTGCGGCTCGTCAAAGGCACCGGCAGCGATCGCCATGCCATCCGGCGCCTCATAGGTCAAAGGTGTGCCGCAAGCCTCGCAGAAGCCGCGCTGCACCAGATTAGACGATTGAAAACGTTTTGGTGTGCCCCGTGTCCATTGGAACGATTTCCCTCGTACCGAGACGAGCGGCGCATAATAGCCACCAAAGGCCTTTTGACACATCCGGCAATGGCAGATTGAACTCCTGGTCAGTTCCCCATCGACGTGAAAACGAATTGCGCCGCACTGACATCCGCCGCTGTATCCGCTCATCGTTATTGCTCCCGCTCTGGCATATGGCAGACCGCCTCGATGTTGTTTCCATCGGGGTCGAAGACAAAAGCGCCGTAATAATCAGCATGGTATTGGGGCCGCAGGCCCGGTTTACCGTTGTCCTTGCCGCCGGCAGTAAGCGCAGCTTGGTAAAAGGCATCCACCGCAGCCCGATTGTGCGCAGCGAAAGCAATATGTTGTGCACTGTTCGCGGCCGTTTCGCCTTCCGTTACCCAAAAAACGGGACGATCTCGGCCGTAGCCGCCGACTTTTGCTCCATTCGTATACTCGGGCGGCACGACGTATAGAAGCGATGCGCCGAGTGGCGCAAATGCTGCGTCATAGAACGCTTTCGCTTTCTCGAAATCCGAAACCTTGATGCCCATATGATCGATCATCCCGTTCCTCCTCATCAAGGGACAATAGCTGCTATGCTCTGCTGCGCTCCAAAGAACAACGACGACGCCTACTTTTCGCCTGAGATCGGGTTCACCGCTTCAGATCCCACGTTGTAATCCGTTCGCCAGTATCTTTGTCTTTGCCATCCTTCAATTGGACGCCCATTTCGGCAAGATCGTCACGAATTCTATCCGCCTCCTGGAACTTCTTGTCCTTCAGAAACGAGAGCCGTTCAGACACACGACGATCGATCTCAGCGGCCATGGCCTCGTCAATTTCCACCGCTTCAGGACGCAATCCCAGAAGTTCAGCGCTTGCGGCAAAGACAGCGGGATCGCCCGACTGTGCAAGTGCATGGAGCGCCTGCACCGCCGCCACCGTGTTCAAGTCGTCGAGCAACGGTGCTAGTACCGTGTCGTGGGGGGAGGCGTTGCCCGGCTCGGCGCTTGGCCATTTGGACAGAAGGCGCTCGGCTTCTTCAAGTCTCTTCACCGAAAAATCGATAGGCTCGCGATAGTGCGTCATCAGCATCGCAAGACGCAGGACAGCGCCAGGCCATTGCCGTCCGCCGAAAACTTCGGTCGCCAGCAGTTCATTGATGGTAATGAAGTTGCCTTCGGACTTTGACATCTTACGGCCTTCGACCTGGACGAAGCCGTTGTGCATCCAGACATTCGCCATGGCATGCGTCCCATAGGCGCACCGCGATTGGGCGATCTCATTTTCATGATGGGGGAAAATCAGATCGAGGCCACCGCCATGGATATCGAAGGTTTCGCCTAGGTAACGTGCGCTCATTGCAGAGCATTCAATGTGCCAGCCGGGTCTGCCTCGGCCCCAAGGGCTTTCCCAGCCGGGCTCGTTCTCATCTGAACCCTTCCACAAGACGAAATCACCCGGGTTTTTCTTGTGGGCGTCCACCGCAACGCGCGCACCGGCCTGCTGTTCATCCAAGTTGCGCTTCGACAACTGCCCGTAGTCAGGCATCGACCTCGTATCGAACAAGACTTCGCCCGATGCCTGATAGGCGTGACCACCGGAAACAAGCTTTTCGATGATCTCGATCATCTGGGTGATATTGTCGGTTGCGCGCGGCTGGGCGTTCGGCTCGAGCGTCCCAAGGGCCGCCACATCCGTCAGGAATTGATTTTCAGTCTTTTCCGTGACAGCGCGGATGGCTTCGTTCAATGATAAGCCCGGGAAATCGCGCAGGGCCCGCGCGTTGATCTTGTCGTCAACATCCGTGATGTTGCGCACATAGGTTACGTGCTCGCTGCCATAAACGTGGCGAAGCAAGCGAAATAAAACGTCGAAGACGATGACCGGTCGCGCATTGCCGATATGGGCAAAATCGTAAACCGTGGGTCCGCAAACATAAAGGCGCACGTTGGAGGGATCGATCGGCGTGAAGACAGCCTTCTCGCGCGTCAGTGTATTATACAGCTTGAGCTGCATGCTCATCGATTTCTCCATAGAAACGCGCCGGCGAGACCGGTTCCGTGTCTTTCAGAGATTTCGAGAGACGAGAACGGTCAAGCCAGCAAATGCTAGCGAATAATAATACCGCAAATGATGCAGAGGTTCGTTCTCATACGGCAGTTATGGCTCACCGTCTTTCCGAGGTCAAGCCAGACTGATACGAGTATGGAACGGCAGAGTGTGAATTAGATCGGAGCTTGAAACTCAGCGAAACGTCGTTCGCGTGCGATGAATAGCTTTCCCGTTTCCTGACATTCAGAGGTCAGCAGCGGCAAAAAAGCCGCCGCAATCTCCGCGGGATGAGGCAGGGTCTGAGGATCTTCTCCGGGCACCGCCTGAGCACGCATGGCCGTTCTTGTCGCGCCTGGATTGACGCCGTTCACCTTAAGGCCGGTATGTCCCGTTTCCATCGCCCAGATACGCGCCAGCACATCGACGGCAGCTTTCGAGGCTGCATAAGGTCCCCAGAATGCGCGCGGATTATGGGCGACGCCGGAGGACAAGACGACCGCACGGGCGGCGTCGGACTGTAGAAGCAGCGGCTCGACAGAGCGGATCAAGCGCCACGTCGCGGTGACATTGATGGTCATGACTTTTTCGAAGATCTTCGCTTCGACATGCGCGACGGGTGAGATCACGCCAAGAATGCCAGCATTCGCGACCAAGATATCGAGCTTGCGCCAGCGCTCGAAGATGGACGCGCCGAGCCGGTCGATCGCTTCCATGTCCGCAAGATCGAAAGGAGCAAGCGTTGCAGAGCCGCCTGCAGCCTTGATGGCGTCGTCAAGTTCTTCCAGGCCGCCGACAGTCCGCGCGCAGGCAACCACATGTGCACCCGCCTTGGCCAGTTCGAGCGCCGTGAAATATCCGATGCCGCGTGATGCGCCGGTGACAAGCGCCACCCGGCCGTTGAGGTCGATACCCATAATGCCTCCCTGCAATATCAGCTGATCTATGGACGAGATCAGCCGTTGCTGGCAAGCATCGAGATCTTGCTGCCCACTGCTTCTCCATTCTTGTCTAGAAGAGACGTGGGATAGTCACCTGTAAAGTAATGGTCGGTAAACTGCGGACGGGCAGAGTTTCGATCCTCTCCGCCTACAGCACGATAAAGCCCGTTGATCGAGAGAAAAGCCAATGAGTCGGCGCCGATGAATTTCGACATGGCATCGACATCGGCATATTGATTGGCAAGGAGCTTGTCGGCCTCAGGCGTGTCGATTCCGTAGAAATCCGGAAAGAAAATCATTGGGCTCGCAACACGAACATGCACTTCGCTTGCGCCCGCTTCTCGGATCATCTGAACGATCTTGACGGAAGTAGTGCCGCGGACGATGGAGTCATCAACGAGGATGACCCGTTTGCCTTCGATCATGGCCCTATTGGCCGAATGCTTGAGCTTTACGCCAAAAGCACGGATTTGCTGTGTTGGCTCAATGAATGTGCGTCCGACATAGTGATTACGGATAATGCCAAGCTCGAAGGGAATACCGCTCGCCTGCGCATAGCCGATTGCGGCTGGTGTCCCGCCATCTGGAACGGGAACGACAACATCGGCTTCAACCGGCGCTTCTTTAGCGAGGTTGATACCCATATTCTTGCGCGTTGTGTAGACGTTGCGGCCGCCAACCACGGAATCGGGCCGGGCGAAATAGACATATTCGAACAGACACAGGCGCTCTGGCTGGGCCTTTTTCGGCTTCCGCGCGTCGATAGAGATCGAGCCATCCGGCTGGATCTCACAGATAATAACCTCTCCATTCTCCACATCGCGAATGAACTTCGCGCCAATGATGTCGAGAGCGCAGGTTTCTGAACAGAAGATTGGTTTACCGTCCAGTTCCCCCATCACGAGGGGGCGGATGCCGGTCGGATCGCGCGCTGCAATAAGCTTGGTGCGCGTCATGGCGAGCATGGAATAGCCGCCTTCCATCTGCCGGATCGCGTCGATGAAGCGGTCGGTCGTGGATGTATGGCGTGAGCGCGCGATGAGGTGAAGCACCACTTCCGTGTCGGACGTCGACTGACAAATAGCGCCGGTTGCGATGATCTGGCGGCGAAGGGTCAGGCCGTTCGTGAAATTGCCGTTATGCGCGATGGCAATGCCGCCTTCCTCCAGTTCGGCGAAAAGCGGCTGTACGTTGCGCATCGCGACTTCGCCCGTCGTCGAATAACGGGTGTGGCCGATGGACATACTCCCGGGCAGGCGGGCAATCGTCGCCGGATTGGTATAGTGGTCGCCGACAAGTCCCATATGCCGCTCTTGGTGAAAGCGACGTCCATCGAACGAAACGATCCCCGCAGCTTCCTGCCCGCGATGCTGTAGCGCATGCAAACCGAGTGCCGTCAGTGTTGCGGCATCGGTGTGCCCAAGAATGCCGAACACACCGCATTCCTCATGCAATGTATCGCCGTCAAGACTGTCATCGGTCGAAAATGAAGGGGACTGGTTCATCAAAGCGGGGCCTCTGCTCAGACTGATGGATCGGCAATTTTGCACAAGACGCCGGTATCAGCGGAATAGTCCGGCTTTCGGCGCTCTTCGTATGTCTTCCCGCACCGGCGTCCGGAGCAGGAACGCGTAAATCCGGCGAGGCGCTAACCAGGCCGGATTTTCATAATTTTGTCACTGCTCAAATGGCAGCTGCCGGGCGGCGGGTCAAGACGCCGCTCAAGCTTTAATTGGCGGGCTGTTGTGCGCCGCCTGCAGGGTTAGCATCGTCTGCTGGCGCCTGTTCGGTGCCCTGCGAATTTTCATTCGCACCGTTGGTGTTCTGAGGGCGCAGCTTTTCAATCATACTGGCGCGCACCACCTGTGCAAGTTCAGGCGGGAGAACCGATTGAAGCTTGACCACCATTGAGTCCAGAAAAGGCTTGGACTTCGCATTGTTCACCCAGGCTGGGCGATGTTCGGCATCAACAAGCCAGTTCCAGAAGGCCACGGCGACAACAAGAAGAAGGATGCCGCGGGCAGCGCCAAACAGGAAACCCAAGGTGCGGTCAAGGGCACCGATGCGGCTGTCGATGATGAAGTCGGCAATCTTCATCGTAATGAATGATATGACGATCAAGGCCACAAAGAAAAGCGCTGCGGCAGAACCTGCCTTTGCGACAGTTTGGCTGTCGGTATATTTCTGAGCGTAGGGAAGGACATAGGGGTAAAAATAATAGGCGATGACGGCAGCGCCGCCCCAGCTCGCAATCGACAGGACCTCGCGAGAGAATCCGCGCACCATGGCGAGCACGGCGGAAAACAGCACGACGCCGATAACAATACCGTCAAAGATCGTAATTGGCATGTAACCCAAACTCCAAGACCGACGCCCGAAGGGCTGCCCGGCCGCGCCTCGAAACCGGATCGCGGTGGCCTTCGCGGCCACTGCTTTTCCAGCGGATATAAACTGATTTGAAATACGGCATTGCCTGGAAGCCGACGCCCCCAACTCTATGCCCCATTCCGATGCGAGCTTCCTATATCATCAACTATTGTGGCGATGAAAGGATCAAACCTCGTCTTCCACCACCCGCAATGCAGCTTTTGAGCCTGCGATACGGGCAACAAGATCCGGCAAGCTGTCAATTTCGCCCCAGCGTGCATTCGGGATCTTTGGCAGGTCGGCGGAAGAGGACGGTAGCAGCGCCTGTGAAAAACCGAGTTTTTCGGCCTCCTTCAGCCTTTGAGCCGTATGCGCGACTGGCCGGACTGCGCCGGATAGCGAAACTTCGCCGAAATAGACGCAGCTTGCGGGCAGGGCGACCCCGGCGAGCGACGAGACGAGGGCGGACGCGACAGCAAGATCAGCTGCCGGTTCGGATACACGATAGCCGCCGGCGATATTAAGATAGACGTCATGTTGACCCAGGCGGACGCCGCAATGTGCCTCGAGCACGGCGAGAATCATCGAAAGACGAGCAGAATCCCACCCGACGACTGCGCGACGAGGTGTGCCAAGTGATGTCGGCGCAACGAGCGCCTGAACCTCGACAAGCACTGGGCGCGTACCCTCCATACCCGCAAACACGGCAGCGCCAGGTGTTTTCTCGTTGCGCTCTCCGAGGAAGAGTTCAGAAGGATTGGCAACTTCTCGCAGGCCGCGATCGGACATCTCGAACACACCGATTTCGTCAGTCGGGCCGAAGCGGTTTTTCACGGTGCGCAGGATGCGGTAATGATGGCCGCGATCACCTTCAAAGTACAACACGGCATCCACCATGTGTTCAACGACGCGTGGCCCGGCGAGTTGACCATCCTTGGTCACATGGCCGACAAGAACCATGGCGGCGCCCGTCTGCTTGGCGAAACGGATCATCGCCTGGACGCCTGTACGAACCTGGGTCACCGTGCCGGGCGCCGAATCCGCAAGTTCTGACCAAAGAGTCTGAATCGAGTCGATGATAACAAGGTCGGGTCGTTTACCCTCCGACAACGTTGCAAGGATGTCTTCGACGTTCGTTTCGGCCGCCAGCAGCACGTCGGTATCGGCTGCTCCAAGCCTTTGCGCACGAAGCCGAACCTGCGCGACCGCTTCTTCACCGGACACATAGATGATGCGGTGCCCACGTCGCGAAAGTGCCGCTGCACCCTGCATCAACAGGGTGGACTTGCCGATACCCGGATCGCCGCCGACCAGCACCGCCGAACCGCGGACAAAGCCGCCCCCGGTCACGCGATCCAGCTCAGATATGCCGGTTTCGATCCTGGGAGCTTGTTCGATTTCTCCAGATAATGCAGTCAGCGCAACGGGTCGGCCCTTACGTGGCGTCTTCGTCGGTCCGCTGCCGATGCCGCCGGTCGGATCTTCTTCGACGATCGTGTTCCATTCGCCGCAGCCATCACACTTTCCGGACCAGCGGTTATGGACGGTACCGCAATTCTGGCAGATGAACTGCGTTCTGGCCTTTGCCATGCGACGGATCTTCCTCTTTTCGATGAAAGCGCTGGTGAGTGTCACGCGGCGACATCATCTGATTTGATCTTGTTTTGTTCTCGTATAGGGCAAGAACAGTTCAAAAGCCAGTCCGCTTTTCCCGCGCGGCTTTAAGTCGTCAAACGCGATTTCTATCACTCCTCGATATAGGCTCGTGCGTATCGCAGTCCGAGATGCGTCAGCATTTCATAGCCGATCGTACCAGCCGCTTCTG
This sequence comes from Oryzifoliimicrobium ureilyticum, assembly GCF_037199735.1. NCBI lineage: Bacteria > Pseudomonadati > Pseudomonadota > Alphaproteobacteria > Hyphomicrobiales > Rhizobiaceae > Oryzifoliimicrobium > Oryzifoliimicrobium ureilyticum. The sequence goes on from NZ_JBBBVQ010000001.1 coordinate 543,724, forward strand.
CTGCTTCATCAACGGGGATGTTGTGGCCGAAAAGCTCGACGTAATCTCCGGCCTTGACATCGTGCTCAGGCACGTCGGTGATGTCGAAGATGGTTAAATCCATGGTGATGCGCCCGGCGACCGGAACACGATGACCTGCTACGAAACCCTGTCCCGGCTTGGGAACGACCTGCCGAAGCGGGACCCCTCCGTTGGATTGGCTGCGCATATAGCCGTCGGCATAACCTGCTGCGACGACGGCAAGTCGACTGTCTCGCTCGAGGCGCAACGCACGCCCGTAACTGACTGATTGACCGGCTTTGACATGGCGTATCTGGACAATGCGGGCTTGAGCGCTGGCGACGGGCCGCATCGGGTTGGCCATGCCGTTGACGGCCTGCCCGCCATAAAGCGTGATCCCTGGCCGTGTGACATCGAAATGGTAGTCTTCGCCAAGAAAGATACCTGCAGAGGCAGAAAGGCTCGCATCAATTCCTTCATAAGCGGCAGCGACTTGCCTGAAGAGATTCAGTTGTTCCTTGTTCATCGGCGATTGCGGATCATCCGCGCAGGCCAGATGGCTCATAACGAGCACCGGCGCGAAGCTGGCCGGACGCGACACATCGTCGACCAAAGCGAGCGCCTCCTCCATGCCGAGGCCAAGCCGGTTGAAGCCGGTATCGACGTGGAGCACGCAGGGATAGTCGCCATAATCCGCAAGCACGGCCATCCAGAACGCAAGTTGCTCTTCCGAGGAGACGACCGGGACAAGATCGTTTTGGAAAAAACGTCGCTCGGTGCCCGGCCATATACCCGCCAAGACGAAGATTCTCGCATCTGGAGCGTAATGGCGAAGCGTCACGCCTTCATCGACAGATGCCACAAAGAAATCGCGGGCCCCGGCGCGGTAAAGTGCTTCGCCGGCATCTTCAATCCCCATGCCATAGGCGTCTGCCTTCACAACAGCCGCCGCCCGTGCCTTGCCGGAGCGACGATCCATATCGCGCCAGTTTTCGGCGAGTGCGCCAAGATCGACCGTCAGTCTGAGGGGTGCGCTGGTGAAGATGTCCTCTTCTTCGAGAGGGCCATCCGGCTCGGGGATAATATCCATGTCGTTACTTTCACATCAGGCAGATCAGCCAATCCTATCATGTTTGGCTAAGACCAAAACAGATCTTCTTGGTCAAGCAGCACTGCGCAAGCCGCATGTAAAAAGGCGCCCCGAAGAGCGCCCTATCGATCGTCAACTGCTTTTTGCGAAACCGCCTTCTGAGACAAGCACCACGGGCCGAGCCTCTGGCGCTCAAAACTCCTGCCAGTTGCTCCCGCCGCCTACGGCCTTCTGGACCCTTGGCGCTGGCGCTCTGCTTTGGACCGATGGTGTGGACTTCATGGCTGTCGCAGTCTGCCGAAGGGCTGCGCTATGGATGGAGGGATCGGCGGGCAATACAAAAGCACCAATCAGCTCACGCAGGCGATCCGCCTCTTGCGCCAGCGTATTTGCCGCAGCGTTCGACTGCTCGACCATTGCTGCATTCTGCTGTGTAGACTGGTCCATCTCATTGACGGCTTGATTGATTTCTTTTAGTCCAGAGGACTGCTCTTGCGCAGAGGCGGCGATCGCTTGTGTGTGCGCGTTGATCTCGCCGATGAAACCGACGATCATATTGAGCGCAGACCCTGCATTGCGCACAAGATTGACGCCATTTTCCACCTGCGCGGTCGAATTGGCAATCAACTGGCGAATTTCCCGCGCTGCATTGGATGATCTCTGAGCAAGCTCGCGAACCTCCTGAGCAACGACTGCAAACCCTTTTCCGGCTTCGCCAGCACGAGCCGCTTCGACGCCGGCATTCAGCGCGAGGAGATTCGTTTGGAATGCGATTTCGTCGATGGCGCTGATAATGCCGGTAATCTGATGAGAGCTGGTCTCGATGCCATGCATCGCATTTTCGGCATCTGCCACCACCAAAGAGGAATCCGCTGCAGCCTTGTTGGCGTTCGCCGCAGTTTGAAGAGCGAGTTCTGTGCGCTTTGCGGAATTTGCAATTTGCGAGGTTATCTGAGTAACGGCTGCGGCTGTTTCCTCGAGAGAGGCAGCCTGACGTTCCGTCCGACGCGACAAGTCGTCAGCTCCAACGGCAATTTCCTTTGTGCCCGTTTCAATCGTCAAAGCTGTTCTGGTCACAGCCGATAGAGCATCGGAAAGCTGAGAAACAGACTGGTTGAAGTCGTGGCGCAGGGCTTCAAAGTCGGGCGCAAACGCCTCTTCCAAGCGGAAAGAAAGGTCTCCTGAGGCCAACCGTTGAAGCCCCTTCGCCAATCCGGAAGTGGCCGCCTGCAAACGCTCTGCAGCTTCCGCTTCAATCCGTTGTTGAGTTGCGATTCGTTCTGCCTCGGCTTTTTCGCGATTCTCGAGCGCTTCGGCTTCCAGGCGCCTATTGGCGGTTGCGGCCTCGCGGAACACTTCCATAGATTTGGCCATATCGCCTATCTCGTTGCGGCGAGAGCCATAAGGTATATCGACGGAAAGATCGCCCTCGGCGAGCTTCTTCATCGTGCCCGAAAGCAGGGTCAGCGGTAGCGCGAGTAGTCTGTTGCTCAGCAAGAGCGAAACAAGACCGATGATCAGTGCCGTTGCCAATGAAACATAGGCGATTGTGGATGTCCGATCTGCATAGTCTTTTGCAGATGCGCTTTCGTTTGAAGTATCCATGGCAATGTCGTCGACGGCGCCTTGCAGCGCATCGCCTGCTTCATTGTAATCTTTCAAGGCTGGGCCAAAGAACAAGGCCTTGCTGGCCTCCGTTTTTCCTTCGACCTGAAGCTTCTCTATTTCCTTCCACCGCGTAACGACATCCGTCCATTGCTTCTTGAAGTTTGAGAGCGCTTGACGATCAGCTTCATCGACCAGCAAACTCTCATATTTTTTCATCCTGTCTTCGACGGAAGCGAGTGCCTGCGCGAGTTCCGCTTTGAAGCGGTCAAGCTTGTCAGCAGGCGCATCCAACACGGCACCTTGGGCAACGCGAACATCCCCGAGATCAGCATTCAGTTGCCCGATCAATATGAATGCCGGCACACGGTTGTCGGCAATAACATGGATCTGCTCCTTGACGGACCAAAGAGACCGGATCGTCAACATACCCTGAATAGCTGTAACGCTAATAAGTACAACGAACATTGATGCTAGCAAAATTCGAATCGACAAACGCATTAAAGCTCTCCTAAGGACGTAATTAGGAGTTAAAATACGTGATTTTATATAAACAAATCCTCAAGAAGCGTTTTATCAAGGAATAACGCGTACAAACTCACTGTAGCGCGCAAGTCGAGCAGCCTTCGAAGCGCGACCAAGGATAAAGCTTGCCCGACAAGTATGGCTCGCGCAGGCATAAAATCTTGATCATATCGAGAGATGTCCGCTTTCAGTCGCATCTTATGAAGCGCCGAAATTGGCAAGCAGGATCGACCGTAGCGTTTGAACGAAGACCAGGAACGAAAGACCGCTCCGATATGCGGAGCGGCCTATCATTGTATCAGTGTTCTTCATATTGAATGAAGGATGGGTCCGCCAAATCCGCAAAGCGTGTGAACTCCGACTGGAAGGCAAGCTTTACGGTGCCTGTTGGTCCGTGACGCTGCTTGGCGATGATTACATCAGCGGTACCTTTGACCTTGTCGAACAGGGCTTCCCATTCCGCATATTTGGGATCGTTTGGATCACGCGGCTCCTGATTCTTGACGTAATACTCTTCGCGGAACACGAACAACACGACGTCGGCGTCCTGCTCAATAGATCCCGATTCACGTAGGTCCGAGAGTTGCGGTCGCTTGTCGTCGCGGCTTTCCACCTGACGAGACAGCTGCGACAGCGCGACGATCGGAACATTGAGCTCCTTGGCCAGCGACTTCAGTCCCGTGGTGATTTCCGTGATTTCCTGAACGCGGTTTTCACCGGCCTTTTTAGAGCCGGTCATAAGCTGGACGTAGTCGACCACAAGCACGTCAAGGCCACGCTGACGCTTAAGCCGGCGCGCACGGGCGGCAAGCTGTGCGATCGACAGGCCACCGGTCTGGTCGATGTAAAGCGGTACTTTTTGCATCATCATCGAGCAGGCGACGAGTTTTTCGAAGTCAGCGTCGTTGATGTCGCCACGTCGGATTTTCGACGAAGACACTTCCGTCTGCTCAGAGATGATACGGGTTGCCAGCTGTTCCGAAGACATTTCGAGCGAGTAAAAACCGACAACGCCGCCATTCTTGGCTTTCATGCTGCCGTCCGATTGGACCTCGCCTTCGTAAGCTGCGGCGATATTGTAGGCGATATTGGTGGCCAGAGACGTTTTACCCATACCCGGACGCCCGGCGAGAATGATAAGGTCCGAGCGCTGCAATCCGCCCATTTTGCCATCTAAGGAATGGATGCCCGTGGAAATGCCTGATAGGCCGCCGTCACGCTCCTTCGCTGCTGCGGCCATATCGATGGCGAGCGCAACCGCATCATTGAAAGCCTGAAAGCCACCATCGTAACGACCGGTTTCAGCCAGTTCGAAAAGCCTGCGTTCGGTATCTTCTATCTGCGCTTGAGGTGGCATATCGAGCGGTGCATCATATGCGATGTTGACCATGTCCTCGCCGATGGTGATCAAGGCGCGCCGGATAGCGAGATCATAGATCGCCCGGCCGTAATCTTCGGCGTTGATGATCGTCACGGCATCGCGCACCAGGCGCGCTAGATATTCCGATACGGTGATATCACCGACTTTTTCATCCGCCTTCAGAAAGGTTTTGACCGTAACTGGATTGGCGATCTTGCCCATCCTGATGATATCGCCGGCGACCTCAAAAATTCTTCGGTGCAGCGGCTCATACAAGTGGATGGGCTTAAGGAAGTCAGAGACGCGATAATATGCGTCGTTGTTCATCAAGATAGCGCCGAGCAGAGCCTGCTCAGCTTCGATATTGTTAGGTGCTTCCCGATAGGACTGGTCGGCTGCGGTCACGGCGGAAAGCTTCCGTGCGAGGTCATTCATGGTCATTCCGTTCTGGTTCGGGTGATGAGAGCCTAGGCCAGAGGCCGTGTCTCCAACCTTTAATTCAAACTCCGGCCAATGTCTTCCTTACAGACATCATTGGACAAGTTGTCCGAGTTCTCCACAGCCCAGGCTCCGTCATCAGCATGACATTGCTTTTCGAGCAAAAAGCGCTCTCTGATTCGTTCTGGCTCAGCAGATTCGATGCTATCAAATTCTTGTGTTCGAATAAGATAAAAGCTTTTGCGTAATTGCGGCCAGACGGTATGCCTGCAGACAGGGCCTCGGGGATGGCCTGCAAACTGAGAAAATGGGGGAAACATTGGGGTTGCATCGGGAACTGTTCGAGGATCTTGCCTCGTTTAATCGCAAGTTGAGGTCTCTCTTCGACTCTTTGGTACGCGAAAGAAACATGACGTTGCCGAGAGCACGGGTATGTTTCATGCTCAATAAGAAGGAAGGTATCAATCAGAGAGACCTTGCGGAAAAGCTCGAGCTTGAAACCCCAACGCTGGTGCGAATTCTCGATGCGATGGAAAAGCAAGGCCTTCTTCAGAGACGCGTGGCAGGATCGGATCGTCGCGCAAAGGAGATTTTCCTAACCGAATCAGGGCGCGACCTCGGTCGTGAGGTCGACGATTTGGCGCGGCAGGTCAGAGCGCAGATCTGTTCCGGCATTTGTGACGAAGATCTCCTGACGACGTTGAGGGTCGTTCGAACCATGCAAGCCAACATGCAGAGTTTTCGTGAGCAACACGACACTCAGGTCGTCGAAGACAGTTGATCGTTACGCGGCTCGCGGGACCGATTTGAGGATCGACGCCTCCAGACGCGTGGCACAACCTCGTTGATTCAAAGAAAAAGGCTCCGGCGCGAAAACCGAAGCCTTTTAAGCTTTAGGCGCGTTCCTCGGAACCACCCATGAGGCTGCTATTCATCATATGGGATCCATTGCGCTCGCCAAAAGAGATAACGAGCGCGATGGGTCAAACAGCCTTCAGCCGAGCCAAAAACGGCTGAGAAAAAAGTTAAGCGTCGTCTTCTTCAGCGTTGTCAGCATCCGGATCGAAGAAGTCTTCAGGACGCAGTGCATCTTCGTCAACGCCATAAATTGCTTCTGCAGAGGTGAGGGTCTCACCCTTCGCCTGACGCTCGGCTTCGTCAGCCGTACGAGCAACGTTCAGCTGGATGTTGATTTCGACTTCAGCGTGAAGCTGAAGCTCAACGGTATGAAGACCGATGGTCTTGATCGGCGTGTTCAGGTGAACCTGGTTACGGCCGATATTGAAGCCTTCAGCGGCAAGAACGTCGATAACGTCACGGGCGGCAACGGAGCCATACAGCTGACCGGTTTCGCCAGCCGAACGAACGACGATGAACGACTTGCCTTCCAGCTGATCAGCAACCTTCTGAGCTTCAGACTTACGCTCGAGGTTACGGGCTTCCAGCGTTGCGCGTTCAGCTTCGAAACGGGTCTTGTTGGCAGCGTTTGCGCGCAGTGCCTTGCCTTCCGGCAGGAGGTAGTTACGAGCGAAACCATCGCGAACCTTTACGGTCTCGCCCATCTGGCCGAGCTTTGCGATTCTTTCGAGAAGAATGACTTCCATTGTTGATGTCCTTTCTAGGGTCTTAGGATGTCGAATCTGAAGATTTGGATTTATCGGATGCAACTGGCGTCAGAGCGATTGCTTTGCGCGTGTCGAGCAGGCCAATAACGAGAACGACCAGCAGCGGTAATCCCACAACGATCGAAGTCAGGTATAAAAGGATGAGGACCGGCAGGCGCCAATCCTTGCCCCTCGTGCGGAAATGAAGCGCTGCAAAGCCTGATAGCAGGAAGCCTGCGCCGAAGGTCCCGACGACAATGAGACCGATCAAGCCCAAGCTGCCGCCAAAAAACGACAAGGCAAGGCCGGTCAAAAAGATGAAGATCGAATTGCGGTTCATTCGCAGCGAGGAAGGTACATCCTCCCGTGGGCGAAGACCGCGGCTCGATGCATTGACGATGCGGTTGGCAATGTAATAAGCCGCGAAGAGCATGAAAACCCACATGCCGCCCATGAAGATCGGCAGCATAATGGGCAGGATGACCTTCCACTGAGCGATGATTTCCGGATCCATTTTAACGGATGGCTCTTGTGCCGCCAACGTCTGGGCGAGCACGTCGACAACCTGCCGCACGATTTCAGGATCGTAGCCGCTCACGAAACCAACGACAATTAAAGCGACCGCCTGCAGCCCACAAAGATGCAGCAGGATGTCCGACAGCGGATACCATGCGAGGAGATGATCAGGTCCACCCAGTTCGCTTGCAGGCCGCGCCAGGTTGGCAAGGTGGCTGAGCCAGGCGGCTGGGCAAAGAGCAGCCAGCGTCACAGCGAGCGCATAAAGCGGGGAAACAAGCACGGAGCTGAGAGCAGCTCCAGCCGCAACGGCCGCAATCGCTGCCGAGTTGCCCCAACCGAGCCCGGCAATCAAGATCGGCAAAGCTGAAGCGGTATAGATGATCAGCACGGAAATCACAGACATCTGCTTGCCCGCACCCAACAAAAGAAGGGCGGCAGTCAATCCGGCGAGAACGCCGATCGATATCTTTTTGGCAGAGACTGTGTTCACGAGATCGCTGTCCTGCTTGCTTAAGCAGTTAGAGGATTTTCGAATAGGCTCGAAAAGGCCTCAACATGGGGTTTAAGGTTCCGATCCGCGCCCATCGCGGAAGGGAGAGCGGAGAAGCACAGCCTCTCCGCTCAATCTCATCACTCTCGATTAGGAGAGAACGTAAGGCAGCAGACCGAGGAAACGAGCGCGCTTGATCGCTTGAGCGAGTTCGCGCTGCTTCTTCTGGGATACGGCCGTGATACGCGAAGGAACGATCTTGCCGCGCTCGGAAATGTAGCGCTGCAGAAGGCGAACGTCCTTGTAGTCAATCCGCGGTGCATTCGCGCCCGAGAAAGGGCACGTCTTGCGACGGCGATGGAACGGACGGCGTACGGGAGAGGAAACGTCAGACATTATCTATTCTCCTTATACACGATCTTCGCGCGGACGGCGTGGGCGATCTTCGCGAGGGCCGCGATCGCCACCGTCGCGAGGGCCACGGGCGCCGTCGCGGGGGCCACGATCATCACGATCGCGCTTTTGCATCATGGCAGACGGGCCGTCTTCATGCTTCTCAACAGCGATCGTCATGTAACGAAGAACGTCTTCGCTGATGCGCATCTGGCGTTCCATTTCCTGCACGGCGGCAGGCGGAGCGTCGATGTCCATCAAAGCGTAGTGTGCCTTGCGGTTCTTCTTGATACGGTAGGTAAGGGACTTGAGGCCCCAGTTTTCGATACGCCCGACTTTTCCGCCGTTAGCTTCGATCACACCCTTGTACTGTTCAACGAGGGCGTCGACCTGCTGCGAGGAAATATCCTGTCGGGCAAGGAATACATGTTCATAAAGAGCCATGACAGCTTTGCCTTTCTTGCGTTGTTTCATCCGGCCTCGAGCGGCTAAGCCTCAACGACTGCTCCTACAGGGTCAAAACCCGAGCAAGAAAAGCGTTTCCGAGACGGTCGAGAGCGGAGACACGGGAGGCTGGAACGCTTCCGTTCCGAACGACAATCTGTTTTGATTGCCGGCCCTCCGTTCAGCCACCAGCCAGAAGACCGGACTTGCGAGCAGCGCGCTTATACGGGTTTTTCGACCTTTGACAAGGACAAATGCCTCTTTGCAGGCCTTTTTATCCGCGAAAGCGCACCGCAAGCTTCAGATCGGCGCGGGATATTGCCGATGCACCGCCTCGATTTCCTTCAGAATTTCGGGCGAAAGCGTTATGTCGCAACCACTGATATCGGTATCGAGCTGCGTGATCGACGTGGCTCCGATGATGACCGATGCCATGAAGCGCCGCGACAGGCAGAATGCAATTGCCATTGCTGCTGGATCGAGCCCATATTTTCTCGCGATCTCGATGTAGGCTCGCGTCGGCTCATCCTGCATTGGATGAAGTCGGCCGCCAAGGTCGGCATTGATCGATCCTCTGCTGCCTAAGGGCTTCTCGCCGCCTTGGTATTTGCCTGTCAGCAAACCGGCAGCAAGTGGGGAGTAGGCGAGCAGACCGACATCCTCGTGGTGTGAAAGCTCTGCCAAATCGAGATCGAAATGCCGGTAGAGCAGATTATACTCGTTTTGAATGCTGGCAACTCGCGGCAAGCCATGCATCTCTGCAAGCGTCAGATATTTCTGCGTACCCCAGGTGGACTCGTTTGAAAGTCCGATCGCTCTAATCTTGCCTTCTTTGACGAGATCGCCGCAGGTTCGCAAAATCGCCAGGATGTCGTCCTGGACGATGCTTCGATCTTGTTTGAACGGATCGTATCCCCAGGCCTGCCGAAAGTGGAAATGGCCTCGGTTAGGCCAGTGTATCTGGTAAAGATCGATGTAGTCGGTGCGAAGGCGTTTCAGGCTGGCTTCGACTGCAATCTTGATGTTCTTGGCATTGGCGCCTTCGCCCCCGCGAATATAGGAGCGGCCAGGACCAGCAACCTTCGTGGCAAGGATAATGTCGCTGCGCTTGCCGGTCCTTGTAAACCAGGAGCCGATGTATTCTTCCGTCCGGCCTTGCGTATCGGCTGACAAAGGCGTCGTCGGATAAAGCTCTGCCGTATCAAAAAAATTGACGCCTTTCTCAACGGCACGATCCATCTGCGCATGCGCATCTTCTTCGCTATTCTGGCTGCCCCAAGTCATGGTGCCGAGGCAAATCTCCGAGACAGACATCTGCGTGCGGCCAAGTCGCTTATATTTCATATTTGCACCCTGAAATAATCACACCCTTACAAATGAAAGAGCTGGAAGTTTGAAGCGCGGCGAATTTAAGCCTAATTTGCTGCAGCGCAACTAGCTATTCCGGCCTTTTGCGCACTTGACACAGAGGGCGGCGTCTCGCGCCGACCCTTGACTCGGGTTGAAAGAACGCCGATTGAGGCGAAAACTGCCAAAAATAAACGCAAGGGACGAAAACATGACAGTGGCTTTTACGTTTCCAGGACAGGGAAGTCAGGCCGTCGGCATGGGAAAAGAACTTTTCGCAAGCTTTGCGGAAGCCCGAGAAGTTTTCGCAGAAGTGGACGACGCGCTTGGTGAGAAACTTTCCTCCGTCATGTTCGACGGTCCAGAAGAGACCCTGACCCTGACGGCCAATGCTCAGCCCGCATTGATGGCTGTTTCGATGGCCATCGTCCGAGTGCTTGAGGCGCGTGGGCTCGATCTTAAGAGTAAGGTCGCTTATGTCGCTGGACATTCGCTTGGCGAATATTCTGCCCTTTGCTGCGCCGGGACCTTCACGCTTGCCGATACCGCGCGTCTTCTCCGTATTCGCGGCAATGCCATGCAGGCTGCCGTTCCTGTTGGAAAAGGGGCCATGGCAGCGATCATCGGACTTGATGATGCTGGCGTTGCGGCTATCTGCAGCGAGGCTTCATCCGAAGGTGCCTGCCAGATTGCCAATGATAATGGCGGCGGCCAGATCGTCGTGTCCGGCGAAAAGGCTGCGGTTGAAAAGGCTGCTGCGCTGGCTTCCGAACGCGGTGCTAAGCGAGCCATCCTTCTCCCGGTTTCGGCCCCCTTTCATTCGTCCTTGATGGCGCCAGCCGCCGATGCGATGAAGGAGGCCCTTGCGAAAGTCAGCAAGTCCGATCCAAGTGTGTCGCTGATCGCCAACGTCCTTGCTGCGCCTGTCAGTGACGCAGACCGCATCAGCGAGCTTTTGGTCGAGCAGGTCACGGGGCAGGTACGCTGGCGCGAAACCGTTGAATGGTTCGGCGCCAATGGCGTCATCACGCTTTATGAAATCGGCTCGGGTAAAGTGCTTACGGGGTTGGCGCGTCGGATCGATAAGTCCGTGAACGGGATCGCTGTCAACGGCGCCGCTGATATCGATACGGTTTTGGCGTCTCTTCTCGGGTGAGTTTAAGCGCTCAAGCAGGCTCGCTTGATAGATGCAACAATGACTTAGCGCGCTGGTTTGAATCAGTTTGTCAGGCGCTTGGAAGCTGTAGAAAGGAATTCATATGTTCGATCTTTCCGGCCGTAAGGCTCTCGTGACGGGCGCCTCTGGCGGTATAGGCGAAGAAATTGCCCGGCTTCTTCATCGTCAGGGCGCGCTCGTCGGCTTGCATGGCACGCGTGTCGAGAAGCTCGAGGCGCTTGCGAACGAGCTCGGTGAGCGCGTTCATGTTTTTCCCGCTAATCTTTCTGATCGAGATGAAGTCAAGGCCCTCGGCCAGAAGGCTGAAGCTGATCTTGGCGGTGTGGATATTCTTGTCAACAATGCGGGCATTACCAAAGACGGCCTATTCGTCAGGATGAGCGATGAGGACTGGGACAATGTCATTGAAGTCAACCTGACGGCGATGTTCCGCCTGACGCGGGAGTTGACCCATCCAATGATGCGCCGCCGCTATGGCCGTATCATCAACATCACATCCGTTGTCGGCGTTACCGGTAATCCCGGCCAAGCAAACTACTGCGCATCCAAGGCCGGTATGATCGGCTTTACGAAATCGTTGGCGCAGGAAATTGCCACGCGCAACGTGACCGTGAATTGCGTTGCTCCCGGCTTTATCGAAAGCGCGATGACGGACAAGCTCAACGAGAAGCAGAAAGAAGCGATCATGGGCGCGATTCCGATGCGCCGCATGGGCTCGGGCGCCGAAGTCGCATCGGCGGTCGTCTATCTTGCCTCGTCAGAGGCCGCGTACATGACGGGCCAGACTTTGCACGTCAATGGCGGCATGGCTATGATCTGACAGAAGAAACGCGCGACGACGATAAATCCGAGCATAACTTCGCTGCGGGTCGTGCCGGTTGATTTTCTGGCTTTGCGGCAGCGAGAAAGCATGTTAAGCGGGCCAATGACTGTGAGCAGTCTCCCGTGAACTTGAGGGAATCGGAGGTCATTTTTATGTCGCCGGGTCCCGGGAACCGGACTTACGAGTTTGCCGAGGATGCCAAAGATGCATCGCAGGCGTAGAACAGGGTGAATGCCGACAGGCATTCCGATCAGACACAGGGTCGAGGAAACCGACATGAGCGATATCGCAGAACGCGTAAAGAAAATTGTTGTTGATCATCTTGGCGTCGATGCCGATAAAGTCGTCGAAAGCGCCAGCTTCATCGATGATCTTGGCGCCGACTCGCTCGACACGGTCGAACTGGTAATGGCTTTCGAAGAAGAATTCGGCGTCGAAATTCCTGACGACGCTGCCGATTCGATCCTGACAGTTGGCGACGCCGTAAAGTTCATCGAGAAGGCACAGGCCTAAATCTCTGCTTTTTATAAAGGGCGGGCCGTGAGTCCGCCCTTTTTATTTCTGCGTAATGGAATAGCGGGGGTCCATGAGACGGGTCGTGATCACAGGTACCGGTATGGTATCTCCCTTGGGCTGTGGCACGGAAGTGACATGGTCGCGGCTCCTTGCGAGCGCGAGCGGCGCTCGGCTTGTTACGGAGTTTGAAGTCGAAGATCTTCCCGCGAAAATTGCTTGTCGCATCCCGGTCGGGGACGGCAGCAATGGCACATTCAATGTCGACGATTGGATGGAGCCGAAAGAGCAGCGCAAGGTTGATCCTTTTATCATCTACGGTATGGCAGCAGCCGATATGGCTCTTACCGATGCCAACTGGCACCCGCAGTCCGATGAAGATCAGATCGCGACGGGCGTTTTGATCGGATCGGGAATCGGCGGCATCGAAGGCATCGTGGAGGCGGGCTATACGCTTCGCGACAAGGGTCCGCGTCGCATTTCGCCGTTCTTTATTCCGGGCCGCCTTATCAATCTTGTGTCCGGCCAGGTGTCCATTCGGCATAAACTTCGTGGCCCAAATCATTCGGTCGTGACGGCTTGTTCGACAGGAGCTCACGCCATCGGCGACGCTGCTCGCCTCATTGCTCTCGGCGATGCCGATGTGATGGTAGCGGGCGGTGCAGAATCCCCGATCAGCAGAATTTCCTTGGCTGGTTTCGCAGCCTGCAAGGCACTTTCAACCCAGTATAATGACGATCCTCAGCGGGCATCGCGTCCATACGACCGTGATCGCGACGGCTTCGTGATGGGCGAAGGCGCTGGCATTGTCGTTCTGGAAGAGCTGGAGCATGCGAAAGCCCGTGGCGCGAAGATCTACGCTGAAGTGATCGGCTATGGTCTTTCTGGCGACGCCTATCACATAACCGCCCCTTCCGAGAATGGAGAAGGCGCAGAGCGCTGCATGACCATGGCGCTGAAGCGCGCAGGACTGACGCCGGCAGATGTCGATTACATCAACGCGCATGGCACCTCGACCATGGCAGATACGATTGAATTAGGTGCCGTTGAGCGGTTGGTCGGAGATGCGGCTTCGAAGATATCGATGTCATCGACAAAGTCCGCGACAGGTCACTTGCTTGGAGCGGCGGGCGCTATCGAAGCAATTTTTGCAACACTCGCCATCCGCGATAACATTGCGCCACCCACGATCAATCTCGACAATCCAGAGCGCGAAACGGCCATTGACCTCGTTCCTCACAAAGCCCGTGAGCGCGAGATCAACGTCGCCTTGTCAAATTCCTTTGGCTTTGGCGGCACCAATGCATCGGTCGTGCTTCGTCGCTACGTCGCGTAGCAAATCGCGGGGCCAAGCCATGTGAAGTCGGTGATGTCGCCGGCTTCCATACCCGCCTTTTTGCCGCAATGTTCGGCAAGAAGCGAACTGGGATAGGATATGGTGGCGAAGGCGTTTGTCGCGCCTTGTCGGTGCGGCTGAGTGATCGGGATGGCTTACCCACATTCGATCCGCCTGCAAAAGGTATCTCCTGGGCATTTTGAGAAAATCAACGATGATTTTCCGGGGATGTCATGCAGAGAATCAACGGTAGGGGCGTTGTACGCGAATTTCGCGCCGGTGCCCTAAAGGAGTTCCGGTGAGCGAAATTAACGAGATCAATGCTGAACAACAACAGGCTGGGCAAAGGGGACCAATCATTCCCAAATCGCCCACGGAAGCATTGCGTCCCGAACGTGTTCCAGACCCACCGAAACGGTCTAAGACGGCCCGCGGACAGGTCGTTCTCTTTCTGAACTTCCTGATGACGCTTGCTGTACTCGGCGCTGCGGCCGCCGTGCTGGTCATCTACTACGTCAATTCCTCCTATCAGGCTCCCGGCCCCCTGGAGACCAACACCAATTTCATCGTTCGTCCCGGCGCGGGCGTGAGTGAGGTTGCGACGACGCTTGAGCGCAACAACATCATATCGGACGCGCGCATCTTTCGCTTCATGACGGCTGCACAGTTGAAAAAAGGCGAGACGCTCAAAACCGGCGAGTATGAAATCAAAGCCCATGCCTCCATGAACGATATCATGGAGTTGCTGAAGTCCGGCAAATCGATCCTCTACTCAGTATCGTTCCCTGAAGGCCTCACCGTGCGTCAGATGTTCAATCGCATGATGGAGGATCAGGTATTGGAAGGGGATGTGCCCGCCGCCTTGCCACCAGAGGGAAATTTACGGCCCGACACCTACAAATTTTCACGCGGAACCAAGCGTGCAGAGATCATCGAACAGATGAAGGCTGCGCAGGAAAAGCTTGTTGACCAGATCTGGGACAAGCGCGATCCAAATCTACCTCTTAAGGATAAGCAGGAATTCGTAACGCTTGCTTCCATTGTCGAAAAGGAAACCGGTGTTCCGGACGAGCGGGCACACGTTGCGTCAGTCTTTTTGAACCGGTTGCAAAAGGGAATGCGATTGCAGTCCGACCCCACCGTCATATACGGGCTTTTCGGCGGCGACGGTAAACCGGCCGACCGCCCAATCTATCAATCGGATCTGCGCAAGGAAACACCCTATAATACCTATATGATCAAAGGTCTTCCGCCTGCTCCTATTGCCAATCCGGGGCGAGATGCACTTGAAGCGGTGGCAAACCCTTGGAAGACGAATGACCTCTATTTCGTGGCCGATGGGTCTGGAGGCCATGTCTTCGCGGCGACTCTTGAAGAGCATAACGCCAATGTGAAACGCTGGCGTAAGCTTGAAGCTGACAAGGGTGTTGACCCCAATGTGGCGGTTGACGGTCAGCCTGATGGCCAAGCGGCCGAAGCGCAAGATGCCCCTGTCGCCCCGAAGAAAAGACGGACAAATTAATTGAAAAAAATCATGGCTCTACAATCCATGACGGGCTTTGCCCGCTCTGAAGGAACAAGCGGCCGTTGGCGTTGGGCCTGGGAGTTGAGATCGGTCAACGGCAAGGGTCTCGATGTCCGGCTGCGGCTGCCTCAGGGTTTCGAGAAATTCGAAAACGACGTCCGGCGTCTGTTTTCCGAGCGCTTCAGTCGCGGCAATATCCAAGCTGGCCTCTCATTAACCTCATCGGAAAATCGCGTTCAAACCGTCGTCAATGAGGAGGCGCTTGCCGCGATACTCGATCTTCGGGAAAAACTGAGCGGTGTCATCGATGCCTCGCCGATTAAGCTCGACACGCTGCTAGCCATAAGGGGCGTTGTGGAATTTCGCGAGATGCAGGATCAAGAGGATGAAATCGCCGCACGCGATCAAGATATCCTCTCCGGCCTTTCCCAAGCTATCGATGACCTGGGCAGCATGCGCGCGCGCGAGGGTGAGGTCCTGTCGACTGTTCTTCTCGAGCACGTTGCAACTATAGAAAGACTCACCGCAATTATCGAGTCGGACAAATCAAGGCAGCCTGCCGAAATCGCGGAACGTTTGCGTGTGCAACTGGACGCGTTGATGGAAACGGGCTCAAGCCTCGATCGGGAGCGGCTTTACGCGGAAGCTGCGCTTCTAGCCACGAAGGCGGATCTGCGTGAAGAAATCGATCGGCTAAAGGCCCATGTCAAAGCGGCCCGTGATTTGCTGGCGGCAGGTGGCGCCACTGGACGGAAGCTCGATTTTCTTGCACAGGAATTTAACCGGGAAGCGAATACCATATGCTCCAAATCGAATGCTTCGGTGGTCACAGCCGCTGGCATCGAGCTGAAAGTGGTCATCGACCAGTTTCGCGAACAGGTTCAGAATTTGGAGTAAGACGAAGATGAAACCGACCCCTGTCTCGCCCATTCAAATCGCCCGTCGTGGTTTGATGCTGGTCATTTCTTCGCCCTCGGGAGCGGGAAAATCCACGATTGCCCGCAATCTTTTGGACCAGGATAAGCAAATAAGCCTTTCCGTGAGCGTAACGACAAGGCCGCGCCGTCAGAGCGAGATCGAAGGGGTACACTATCACTTCATTTCGCAGCGCGAATTCGAGCGGCGGCGCGACAGCGATTCCCTTCTCGAGTGGGCGCAGGTTCACGGTAATTTCTACGGGACGCCGAGGGAGCCCGTGGAGGAAGCCATGGGCGAGGGCAGGGATATGCTGTTCGACATCGACTGGCAGGGCGCGCAGCAGCTACAGGAAAAGATGAAGGCCGACGTCGTCTCTATTTTTATTCTGCCTCCTAGCATGACGGAACTGCAGTCGCGTTTACACCGGCGTGCGGAAGATACCGAAGAGGTTATTCGCACGCGTCTTGCCAATTCACGCGCCGAGATCGAGCACTGGCGAGAATATGATTACGTGATCGTCAACGACGATCTGCAGGCTGCTTTCGATTCCATTCAGTCCATCGTCAAAGCAGAGCGCCTGCGCCGAGACCGTCGCCACGGAATGTTCGATTTCGTGACAAAATTGGTCGAGGAAGAACCTGATTTACAGAGCCTTTAGCACGCCGTTACCGGAACCGCTCCCACAGGATTTGGAGCCAGTTCTATTTCGCATTTGGCTTTCCAGCCAGAGCCGTCCGCCTGAGTTTATGGAAGATGGAAGAGCGGCTTGAGCACGCCAGCTGCTCTTGCAAGCTCAGTGAGCTCAATCATTGGATAAAGTGCGAGAAAAGGCAGGCAGTCGCGGAAGGTTCGTCCAAGGGCCTTTGCAGAGAAGGTGATTTCACTACCGCTTTTGTAAAGGCTCGGCTTGGGCAGTACGAGTGGTGTCTCGGCCGCATAGGCCTCATAAGCCGCCCCAAACTTAGCGCGAAGAAACTTTGCCTCTGCCAGCGCCGTCTGTCGGAATATCATCCAGGCAACGAGCAAGAGAACGATCGTCAGAACGGCGGAGCCGAAAATAAGCCCAGTTCCGACCAATCCGCATATCGAGAACAGATAAAGGGGATTTCTGCTGATGGAGTAGGGGCCGATCGTGACAAGCTCCGCATTCTTCTTCGAGCCGATATAAAGAATACTCCAGAGCCGACCCATGACAGCCGTAAAGACTAGCGCAGCGCCTAAAGCCTCGATGAATTCATGAGACAGCGTGGATTCCGGCAGAACCGGTGCGCCGAGTACGATGACGGCACCTGTCGCGATACATAAAACCCACAGAAGAAAGATACGATTTTTTTGATTGTGGGGGCGAGGCGCTTCGCTCATGAATGATCGAGGTCCTTTGCTATGTCGGATTCGAAGGTTGTCGCAGATGGCGATGTTATGCTGTTCGTTCTCCCGCCATCGGCAAGATGATCGGCGATCGTAACGAACTCGTCGATACTGAGCGTTTCCGCGCGACGTTGCGGATCGATGCCAGCGCGCGCCAAGAGGGCTTCGCCGCCAATCGATTTCAAGCTTTGACGCAGCATTTTGCGCCTCTGACCAAAGGCAGCCTGCGTCACGGTTTCAAGCTTGCTGACGTCGCATTCCTGAGGATGTGCGCGCGGCGTCATGTGAACGACCGTGGACGTGACTTTAGGAGGCGGTGTGAATGCTTGTGGCGGAACATCAAAGGCCATATGCGCTTCCGTGCGCCAGCCACAGATGACACCAAGCCTGCCGTAGTGGTTGTCGTCTGCCCGAGCGACGATCCTCTGCCCGACCTCTTTCTGGAACATCAAGGTCATTGATTGCCAAAATGGCGGCCATGCGGAAGGCAGCAGCCAGTTCAACAGCAATTGTGTCCCGACATTATAGGGAAGATTTGCAATGATGCGGATCGGCGGCTCTGCAGCAAGCGCAGCAAAGTTGATTTTTAGCGCATCGCCCTCGATGACGCTTAACCGGCCGGGGTAGTGATCGCTGATCTCTTGAAGGGCAGGAAGACAGCGCGGATCGCGCTCGATCGCCACAACCTTCTTTGCCCCGAGCGCCAAGATGGCGCGGGTAAGGCCACCTGGTCCAGGACCAACTTCGAAAACTGTCACACCATCCAAGGGACCAGCGGTGCGCGCAATCTTCTGCGTCAGATTGAGATCGAGAAGAAAGTTCTGACCTAATGCCTTGCGGGCATCCAGGCCATGACGATTGATGACATCCCGCAGGGGAGGCAAGCCGTCGAGTGCTGCCATTAGCCATTCCCCGCGGCGCCGCGGCCGAGCTTGAAAGCAAGCTTTAAAGCGGCGACGAAGCTTGTGTCTTTTGCAACGCCCTTTCCGGCAATTCCAAATGCTGTACCATGGTCGGGCGATGTGCGAATGAAGGGAAGGCCGAGAGTCACATTCACAGCATCGTCAAAGCCAAGCGTCTTTGCCGGGATAAGCGCTTGATCGTGATACATGCAGATCGCTACGTCGTAATGCTGGCGTGCGGCTTCATGAAACATCGTATCGGCCGGCAATGGCCCTCTGGCGTCGATTCCCTCCGACCGGAGAGCCTCAATTGCCAATTGGACGATATCGACGTCCTCGGTTCCCATTGCGCCGTTCTCGCCGGCATGTGGATTTAACCCTGCAACGGCAAGACGCGGCCGTTCGATGCCGAACTTGGTTTTCAGGTCGGCATTTGCAATCCGGCATGTTTCGATAATCAGGCCGACCGAAAGATTCTGAGCAACGCTTTTCAGCGGAATATGAATGGTTACCGGAATGGCATTCAGTTTCGGTCCCGACAGCATCATAACCGGGCGAACCACTTTGCCCGTCGCCTTTTGCGCAAGGTCAGCCAGAAATTCCGTGTGACCTGGAAACGGAAAGCCCGCCTCATAAAGAACGGATTTCGCAATCGGGTTCGTCACGACCCCGAGAGTAACACCCGTCATCGTCAGATGAACAGCGGTCTCGATTGCTTTGATCGTCGCCTGAGCGGTTGCCGGATGCGGTTCGCCCGGTGCGACCGGTATACCGGTGTCGATGGCAACGACGGGCAGCGCATTGGCGAAATGCTCATTTGCCTCTTGAGGCTCGACCCTCGCAATTGGAATATTGAGACCGAGCAGACGCGCCCTCACTTCAAGAACGCTAGGATCGCCAACCACAAGAAAGGATGGCAATCCGAGTTCGTGTCGGCGAAGCCATGCCGTTAGGGCAATGTCCGGTCCGATGCCCGCAGGATCACCTTGGCTAACGGCCAGCGGGCGAGAAATCGCATTGATTTCTGCCATTATTGATAAATGATCTGCGCTTTCTTCCGCAGCTCATCCAGATATTTCTTGGAATTCTCGTTTTCGGGAGGTGCCGATTTGTCAGCCTTTGCCTTGTTCAAATCTTCCTCACGGAACGCCATCGCCGCGGCCTGGTCGTCGTTCACCTGACGTTGGCTGCAGATTGCGAGATATTCAACGCCCTTATCAGTGACGCGCGTTGTCGTCGTGCTGCCCTTTGCCTGCTCGACCAGCGGACGCCAATCTTCCGGTATCTCAGGTGCGAGCATGCGGCCAAGATCCCGCACGGAAACATCGCGCATCGTTGCTGCAAAGGTTTTCGCCTGATCGCACCCTGGATATTTTCCGCGAGATGCTTCAGCTTCGCTTTTGCGCTTGGCCGTCAAAGCATTCTTCTTTGCCGGTGGAATGACGAAAATGATCTGCTGCAGAATATATTCCGTCACGACCGGCTTCTGCTTGTTTTCCATCATGCGCGCGACAAGATCGGCATTCGACATTTTGCCGGCTGCGCCATAACGGGCATTGACAAGCCGCGGCCAGCTCATCTGCACGGCAATGAAGCCTTTGAAATGATCTGCGCCTACACCGGCGCGATCAAGGATCTGGGACATCTGCTGTGGTGTCAGCTTGTTACCTGTCGCAAAGCGAGCAAAAGCAGCGTCGACGTCTTCCTTGGACACCGACATCTTGACCCGGGCAATTTCCTGACGCTTCAATGTTTCGTCAACGAGCTGCTCTTCAGCGGTCTTCATGTCTGGCTTTTGATGCTGGAGCCGCAGGAACGCCATGCGCTTGGCGATATCGCCGCTGGTGATGGCAGTACCGTTTACAACGACTTTAACCTCACTGACCGCGGCTAAAGCGGTACTGCCGATGGCCTGCACGCTCATAAGCGTTGCCGCTATAACCACAGCCAAGGTTCTTTTCGCCCCAAGCATCCAAAGCTCCTTCCCGCTAGGAACCGCCGCTCTACGACAGAGCGGGTATGAATTCGCCACTGCCGAACGCCGGCGTAATTTCGCCCGACAAGCCTTTGCCGCCCCAAATTTCGTCGGCCCAGCTATGCCCCACATATTGATCTGCGGCAACCTCCTGAAACAGGCGTAAGGCGAAAGAAAGGCTTACGCTTTTCTTTCGCCTGCTAAACTATCAATTATTGTAGATATTCTTCTGGCCGTCGTCGGAATAGCCGACCCTGACATCGCCCAAAGTCCGGAAGGTCAGCTTTGCGCCAACACTCCAGTTACTTGCCGCCTGATTGCTTTCATCACGACGATCGACATACGCGATCGTGAAGATGGTGCACTCATCTTCATATGAGATCCCCAACGACTTCTTGCTGATAACGTCGTTGTTCAGATCCCAGGCAATCCCGCCAAAAATCGACCAGTAGTCCTTGAACTTCACCGTGCCCTTGGCCTGAAGCTCGTCGCCACTTTCGTTGTAGCCATAGGCAGGCTGCGGAGCGAGATGCGTGTAGAGCAACTGGCTCTGGAAATAATCCGTTTCGAAGCCCGCCGTCAGGTCGCTGCGGTTGAGCGAGAAATCTTTGTGATCGAGCCGGTAGGAGGCGGCAAACGAAAACCCGTTTGGCGTTTCGATACCAGCCATCCCGACGTAATCGGACACATCTGACTCAAGACCCGATACACCGCTTGGACCAGCCAAATCAGCGGCCGCAAACGGATTCTGTCCGGCTATGCGGTACGATTGGCCAAACAGACCATGCAGCTTGTAGCCATTATCGAAGGTGCCGGTGTATTGAATACCGACATTGGCGCGCGTGCCGCCTTCGATACGGTCGTATCCGGAGAACTTATCGCGCTCGAACAGGTTCGTCGCGTCGAAAACGAAACTCTGTGCGTCTTCGTTGGGCAACCGACCCGACAATGTCTCGTTCGGCCTCACATAAATCTGGGCAATAGGCTCGAACAGATGAGTGCTGTTGTCAGTCGTCGCGAGGATCGGATACCGTGCTTCTAGACCAGCGGTTACCATGCCGCGTGTGGCAAAGTCATCATTGTCCAGATTGCCGGTATAACCAACCGGAGTGTCCATGTTCACAGACAGTGCATCGCCGCGTGCCGCTAAGAGAGGCGTCAGCAGGACGCCTGCAGGCGTAATAAAGGTCCGCTTCCATTCAACTTCGGTTGAAAGTCGCGCATAATCACCTTCAAGTCCCGGATAGCGGGCGACACCGAACGTATCGTCTTGCTGACGCCGGGACAGGTTGGTGAAATTGACATCGGCAGAAAGCTCGCCGCCATAGACCGGTTGTGGCGCGACATAATGATAGTCGAGGACCGGATAGACGATCGCCTGCTGCTTTTCCAGCGAACTGGACGGATCTGAGTCCTGAATGTCGAAGTAGAACGCCCGAAGATCGAAGTAATTCCTGTCACCAAGGCCAGTCAGGTATGTCTGGTTGATGTGAACACGATCACTCAGTTCCTCGAGATTATAGGTTCTAGAGAAGTTGTTATCCGACTGAGCCATGACGTCCCAGCCGAACGTCCAGCGCGGATTGATCTTGAAGTCCCCCTTCGAGGACACCATTCCACGAAAATCTTCGCGCGCGTCACTGGTGCCAGCCACAAAATCTTGAGGGTTAGCCTGGTCGATACCGGCCATTCGCAGTATGTGGGTACCGTTTTCGAACCTTTGTCTGAACTCGCCTTGCAGCAAGAAGCCTTGGTTCGTGTAGCCGGTGCCCGTTACTGTCGCATCCATGCTAGGCGAAATGACATAGTAATACGGGATCGATGCACCGAAGCCGAGGCGCTGCGACGTGCTGAAGCTCGGAAACAGAAAGCCCGACTTGCGCTTGACCGTGTTATCGGGAACTTCGATCCAAGGAATATAGGCGATCGGCTGTCCCAAAAGCTCGAAGCGAGCCTTCTCCAGTCGAATTGTATGCGTTTCGCCATTTTCAACAACGCGTTCGGCCTTGACCTGCCAGAACGGCGCGCGCTGCGGATTCTCCGAGCAGGGAAGGCACGCTGTGTAGACGCCCTTGTTCAGGATCATCTGGGTGCTGTTAACGCGTTCGCCGCTTTCCGCGACGATACGGGTATTGTCAGTGGTTTCAATTCGAAGCGAATTGACGAAACCGTTGGCAAAATCGTTCGTGATGTCGAGCTTGTCCGCATAGATGCGGTTGCCGTCAGGCGCAATAAGCTCGATGTTTCCATAGGCCATCATACGCTGCGTCTGTTGATTATACTCAACCCGCTGCGCGACCATATGATAGCCGCCGTAATTGATTTGAACGCCACCAACGGCAGATACCGTTTGGTTATCTTTGTTGTAAACGAGTTCGTTTGCAGCGAGTTGCATGCGCGAATCGTCACTGACTCTCGGCTGCAGTTTCGCAGGCACAGGAACTTGCTGTGCGCTCGCGTAAGTTGTGCTTCCGGCATAGCCAAGCAGAGCCGTACCCGCTAACAGGGCAACGGACAATTTACCAATAATAACGCGGTTGCCTGCCGCCACTTAGCCGTCCTCCTGATGAAGCAAGATGGTGGCGCCCAATGCCAAAGCGACGATCACGGGAATCCATGTCGCAACAAATGGTGGAACGACCCCACTGCTCCCAAATGCCTTCACAAGCACAGTGACCACATAAAGCACGAAGCCTGAAACTATGCCACCCAGAATCACGGAGCGAGACTGGTTGAACCGGCTAAATTTCAGAGTCACTGTTGCAGCTATGAGTGTCATGGCGATCAAGAGCAGAGGTTGCGAGAGCAGGAAGTTGAACTGCGTCTCCAATGCCTTGGTCGGCACGCCAAAAGATTTCGCGACTGCGATGCGGTGCGAAAGTTCAAAAAAAGCAATGGTTTCCGGGTTAGTCAGCCGTTGCTTTAGGAAATCTTGTTTCAAATCGGTGCTGACCCGCACTTCCGGCGCGCGATGCGCAACTTCACCGGGGCGGCGCTCGATTACATCTTTAAGAAGCCAGTAACCATCTTCCAATTTTGCCGTGGATGCATCCTGTCTCAAAATGATGCGCCCGTCCGAATCAAAATGAATGAAGACTGCCTTCACGAATAAGGTGCCGTTATCGACGATTTTGTCGGCACCAATGATGATGTCGTTTCCATCGCTGATCTGGCGTATCCATGGCAACTGCGGTGTACCGCGTGACGATGAACCGCCCCGCCAGTCCGCCTCGAAAAACTCGGCCTTCTTTTGTCCCCACGCGGCGAGCGGATTGAGGACCGCCATTACACCAATGCCGAGAAAAAACGCGCCGGCGATGAAGGGTGAGATGAATTGCCATACGGAAATGCCGGCGGCTCGAGTAACAACGAGCTCGTATCGCCGGTTGAGGCCTATCAGGACGGTCATTCCGACGAAAAGTGCAATGAAGGGAACTGTCTGCTGAAGGATGAGGGGCAGGCGAACAGCAGTCAACAAAAGCGCGCCCGGAATCGTATAGCCGGGCAGGCCCGACATGCGCGCTGCCGTTTCGCTGAAGTCGACGAGATAGACGATGCCGATCACGCCCAGGAAGAACCAACCCGTCGTAATCAAATACCGTTTGAAGAAGTAACGTCCGAGCGTGCCGAAGATCATACGCTGCCTCCACTTTGGCCGTTAGCGCCGCGATTAAAGCGCCGCTGCAGCCCTCGCCAAAACGTAGCAATCTTGTCGCTCGCCTTGTCGGTAAAGGACAGCCGTGTATGCAAGTTCATGAAGGTCAGTGAAATCGCCGATGCCGCAATAGGGATAGCGTAGAGGATACCGATAAAGGCCGGTTTGCCGTCGATCTGGTTCCCGGCATAGAACATGGCCCAGCGAAGGCCGAAAGCAAAAATGAGCGAGGCGATCATCGGATGCAAACGCGCTTCGCGATGTGACCGCGCATCTCCCGAAACAGCAAGCGAGATCAGAGCAAAGACAAGAGGAAGCGCCCAGTCTGTGAGACGGCGATGCAACTCCGCCCGGTAACTTCCTGGTTTGGCTATGACATCTTTGTCGTCGGGGTCAGGACGCAACAGAAATGCCAAGTTGCGATCGCTTGCGCGCAGCGTCGCCGTACCCCGGTTCTGCGTAAGGTCCGACAGATCGAATGAATAGGAATCGAATTTGATGACGGAGACGTTGCCGTCGACTGTTTTGCGGTGAACCTCGCCATCATGCATGATGAGCGATGTTCCGGCAGCATCGACGGCTCCCTCGCGCGCGTAGTAGATAAGCTCGAACTGAGGATCGCGTTCATCGACGACAAATAGACCCTTCAGTATCCGGCCGGAAAGGCGTTCGGAGATCTGAACATAGAGGTTATCGTCGATGCGCCTGAAATTCTTCTCTTCAATCACTGTCGAGAGAAGATCCGCGTAGGCAGCGGCAATCATCTGCCTCGCGCCTGTTTTGGCCACGGGCTCGATAAAGTTGTCAGTCACAAAAGAAAAGGCGCTGATGACCGATGCGAGGATGAGGATTGGCCGAAAGAGAATGCTCCTCGGCGCGCCCGCAGCATCGATGACTGTCAGCTCCGAATCATTGTTCATCGTCGTCAGTGTTTGCGTGATGCCGATGACCAGAGCAAAGGGAAGAACGACGGGAATGATTGAAGGCAGGATGAGGGTCGCGAGCTTGGCAAAGGAGCCGATCGACTGACCACTATCTGTTACTAGGTTGATACGCTGAAGCACCTGGGTGGTCCAGATGATGGCCAGCACGGGCAGCAGCGCCACGAAGAACATCTGTCCTACGCGCCTGACGATATATGTCTCGAGTAGTCTCATGCCTGCCTTTGAACGCCCATAAGCATCGCCCTCATGTGCAACGCGAAAATCCTCTACGCTGTTTGGCTGGCATTTGCGATATTTCCTTGGTGAAATTTATGGGTTCTTCAATTTTTTTTGTCATGTGTGACCATTCTGTGAACAGCGCCCTGATGGGCCTCACATCCAGGCCGTACGTCACTTATCGCCGTTTTGAACACGGCGTGACTTGTACTTGCCGCTCAAACGCTGGATGAATGCGCTGAAGGATTTTCATCAATTCCTGAGCATGGAGACGTTATGCCCCGCAAACTCAATATAGCCTTTGTGACCTCTGCCAGCGCTGCAACGTCGGTTGCCATTTTGCTCAAAACCGTAGAAGCGGATTTGGCGTCCGGCGCTTTCGTTGTCGATCCAGCCAGTGTCATAGCAAGGGCTGGAGGAATTGCACGGTTCAAGGGTAAGGCCCTTTCGGCGCTTGATATTATCGCACCTCAAGGATCCGAAGCAGAACGAATCTTCGTTCTTGGCCTTGGCAAGCAGGCAGAGGTGACGCCGCATGACTGGTTGAAGGTGGGCGGCTTGGCCATGTCGAAAATCAAGTCCGCGACAAAAGCTACCGTGTTTCTCGATGTGCCCGGTTTGGAGCTATCGGCTGCGGCCGCTGCCGACTTTGCGCTTGGCATGTTGCTGCGAAGCTATGCATTCGACACCTACAAGACGAAAAAGAATGAAGACGAGGACAAGGCGGCTGATGAGGTCGTTGACATCCAAGTCGTGACGTCTGTTGCACAAGAGGCGAAGGCTGCCTTCTCCGATCGTCAAGCGGTCGCAGATGGTGTCGTGCTTGCACGCAACCTCGTCAACGAACCACCGAATGTGCTGGGACCGATTGAGTTTGCTGAAAAGGCGCAGGATCTGTCAAAGCTTGGAATGTTGGTTGAAATTCTCACCGAGAAGGAAATGGCAGACCTTGGCATGGGAGCGCTTCTCGGCGTCGCCCAAGGTTCGGTTCGACCGCCGCGCCTTGCAATCATGCAGTGGAATGGAGGCGCAAAAGATGAAAAGCCGCTCGCCTTTATCGGCAAGGGTGTGGTTTTCGACACTGGTGGTATTTCCATCAAGCCGGCCGCGGGCATGGAGGACATGAAGGGCGATATGGGCGGCGCGGCCGCCGTCATCGGCTTGATGCATGTTCTGGCAGCGCGCAAGGCAAAGGTGAACGCCGTGGGCATCATCGGTCTTGTCGAGAATATGCCGGACGGTAATGCGCAGCGGCCAGGCGACATCGTGCGCTCCATGTCCGGTCAGACGATTGAGATTATCAACACCGATGCCGAAGGTCGGCTCGTCCTTTGCGATGCCCTTTGGTATTGCAATGATCGCTTTGCGCCCAGGCTGATGATTGATCTTGCGACGCTGACGGGCGCGATCATGGTGGCGCTTGGAAGTCTACATGCCGGCCTGTTTTCCAACGATGACGAACTAGCAGCGCATTTGCTTTCGGCCGGTAGCGCCACAAATGAAAAGCTTTGGCGCATGCCGCTGAGCAGTGATTACGACAAGATGATCGACAGCAAGTTTGCCGATATGAAAAATACCGGAGGGCGATACGGTGGATCGATTACTGCCGCGCAGTTTCTGAAGCGCTTCGTAAAGGAAACGCCTTGGGCGCATTTGGACATCGCAGGTACGGCGATGGGCGCGCCGAATGACGAAATCAATCAATCCTGGGGTTCGGGCTTCGGCGTACGTCTCCTGGACGCCTTTGTTCGCGATAACTACGAGCGATGACAGAGATCCTTTTCTATCATCTGACCGAAAGTCGCGTCGAGGATGCGCTCCCGCCGCTCCTCGATAAGTCTGTGGCGCGCGGCTGGCGCGTCGCGGTACAAGTTAAGGAAACGGCGCGCCGCGATCTCCTCGATGCACATCTTTGGACATTCCGTGACGATAGCTTCCTGCCGCATGGGACGGATGAGGATGAATTGGCAGAGCACCAGCCTATTCTGATTACGGCCTCGTCCTCAAACCCGAACAAGGCCACGGTGCGGTTTGTTGTCGACGGAGCTGAGCCGCCGCCGCTGTCTGATTACGAGCGAATCGTCTTCATATTCGACGGCTACGATCAGGATCAGCTCGAAAAGGCCAGAATGCACTGGAAGAGCTTTAAGGCCGAAGGGCATTCGTTGACCTATTGGCAGCAAAGCCAGCACGGTCGATGGGAGCGCAAGGCCTGACGGCAAAACGCCTGCCAGCAAGCGCAGGCAGGCGTTTGTTTCGTATCGTTTTAAGACTTTTCACGACGCAACAGAATTGCGCCGTGCTATAAAACATCAGTCGATGAAGGCTTCGACAAACTTGCGGCGTCCCAGCATGAACGCGTCTGCAACATGGCGCAGAGGTGCAATGTCGACATCGGATTGGCCGGCGCGAACGATTTCGGCAAAACGCTTGTAGAGCGAGGGATATTCTGCTTCCGGCGCTTCAAAGGTAAGCTTGCCGTTGATCGAAAGCTTGGAGCCGCCTTCGGCAAGTTCCATGTTGCCCGCAGCGGTTTCGGCTATGATGTCCCAGCTTTGCTTTCCCGTCTGACGCCAGTCGAATTCGGCGTGAACAGGAACACCTTCGGCGTTTTTGAAATGCAGGTCGGCAGCAATTGGAGCGTCGCGATTTTCAGGAAACTCCAGCGTCGCACTCGTCAGGAAAATGGCCTTTGGGAGAATGTGAGTGATGATAGACAGCGCGTTGATGCCCGGGTCGAACACACCGAGGCCACCGGCTTGCCAGATCCAGTCTTGGTTCGGATGCCAGTGTCGAACGTCTTCCTTCCAGATTACATGAACGTTCTTGATCGTTGTCGAAGCGAGAAACTCTTTCGCAGCTTCCACGGCGGCAGCATAGCGTGAGTGCCAGCTGGCAAACAGGGATACGCCCTTTTCCTTGGCAAGCTTTTCAAGATCGGCGACTTCGCTGAGGGTTGCACCCGGTGGCTTTTCTAGGAAAACATGCTTGCCAGCGGAAAGCGCCTTGTAAGCGGCATCATAACGATATTGTGGCGGCATGCATAATGAGACAGCGTCGATCTCCGGCATGGCGGCCAGCATCTCGTCGATAGCTGTAAAGCTGCGAACGCCCTCAACCGTGCCGTGGCGGCTCGCAGTTGCCACAAGTTCGAAATCGCTGTTGGCGGCGATGGAAGGTAGGTGTTGATCGCGGACGATTTTGCCCACGCCCACGATGGCGAGTTTAATAGCTGGCATTGGAGGTTCCGTTCGGTGCTTCGCTCAAAAGTATGATTATTATGCTCGTTTTAGCAGAATGTCGTAAGCGGGCAAGTACACGAGCGACGGCGCCGATGTTCATCCTGTGCAAGATGCGTCACGAGGCGGCGATTTCCGAGGTTGGTCTCTTTTTGAACTTCAGCGTCACAACCTTGTATCCCTCTGATTCCAGCTTTGTCAGAAAGGTCGGTAAGAAGCCCGCAGTGCGCAAGTGAATATCATGCATCAAGACAATGCCCCGACCCTTTTTGCGAACCACGTCCATGGTGCGCTTCATGACGGCTGACGGTGACACGCGATAGTAATCCTTGCTGTCGATATCGACATCCATCACGATCATATCTCGCATTGTGACAGCAGCGCGCAGCTTCCGGCTGTCGGCGAGATACGGGAATCGAAAGAAATTGACGTCAGCGCCCGTTGCTTTAGTCACGGCCGCCTGACCTCGAACAACCTCGGCTAAAGCCGCATCGAAATTGAGTGCGGCCAGATTGGCGTGCTTAAAGGTGTGGCTGCCAATGGTGTTGCCGTCTCGCGCCACTTCCTTGGCAAGATCTGGATGCAGCGCTGCCATTTCCCCTACCATCATGAAGGCGCCCTTGACGCCGAATTCGTTCAGCGTAGCGAGAACCTTCTCGGTTCTTCCGGGAATAGGGCCATCGTCGAAGCTTAGGATCAGTTCCTTCTCTGCAAGTTTGATGTCGGCGATGGACGAAACCACAAGCGTTCTTCCCACAAGATGGTGTGACCGAGCTGGGTTCAAGCCGCCAGGTGCAGGCGCGTTCGCTTGTGATACGCCTTGGATCGCTCCCGTCTTAATAGAGCGGTCAGGTTCGGGATGTTTCACAGATTGGCATCCAGCAAGAAGAAGCGAAAGCAAAAAGCCGGAAAAAAGGGGAAGGCGGCGCATCGGGAGGGCTCAACAAATCAGTGTGAAAGGTTGAGCCAACCTTTCGAATTATGGTTAACGATCCGTTGATGCTGTGGTGCGAACCGTTAATTTCGTACAAATCACCAGTGCTATTTCACAGCAGGTGTGGCTATCCGGCCATGGCCTCTTCATATTCGCTTGAAAGCAACAGCCACTCTTCTTCTGCCGCAGTCAGTTTTGACTGCGCTTCTCCGCGTTGCTTGGCAATCTCTGCAGCTTTTGCCGGTGCTTTTTCATAGAGGAGCGGATCTGCAAGTTGTGCATCAAGCGTCTGAATCAGTTTCTCCAGCCGCGCAGTCAAGGCCTCGATTTCATTGATCTTTTTCTTGATCGGCGCAAGGGCCGTACGCTTTTCTGCATTGGCCTTGCGCAGCTCTGCCTTGGAGTTGGTGTCTTCGCTCTTGGGCGTGCTCTCGTCTTTCTTCTTTCCGGAAGAGACGATCAGTTCGCGATAATCTTCGATATCGCCGTCAAAGCTTGTGACGGTTCCATCTTTGACCAACCAGAGTCGGTCGACGGTTGCTTCGATCAGATGCCGATCGTGTGAAATGAGGATAACGGCGCCTTCATAATCGTTAAGAGCCTCGATCAAGGCGCGCCGGCTGTCGATGTCCAGATGGTTTGTCGGCTCGTCGAGGATGAGCAGGTTAGGGGCGTGAAATGCCGCCAGTCCCATGAGAAGACGCGCCTTTTCACCACCCGACAAATCCTTTGCGGCAGTCGACATCTTGTCGGTTCCCAGACCCATTTGCGCAACGCGCGAGCGCACTTGAGCCTCTGGTGCCTCGGTCATCAGCCGTCGGACATGATCGACCGGAGACTGCGATGGAATGAGGTCGTCCAATTGATGCTGCGCAAAGAAACCTATCTTCAGGCTGGGCGCAGTTTTGAGATTGCCGCTTTCAGGCGCAAGTCGGCCGGATATGAATTTCGCAAAGGTTGATTTGCCGTTACCATTTGAACCGAGAAGGGCAATCCGATCATCGTTGTCGATGCGCAGGTTCAACTGCCTCAGAATTGGTTTGCCTGGCGTATATCCGACGACGCCTTGTTCGACGGCAACGATGGGCGAGGCGGGCTGCTTTTCAGGCTTTGGAAACGTGATCGGCTGCACATGGTCTTCGACCACCGCCGAGACAGTCCCCATCCTCTCGAGTGCCTTGATGCGGCTTTGGGCCTGTCTTGCCTTGGAAGCCTTTGCTTTGAATCGATCGATAAAACTTTGCAGATGCTTTCGCGCGGCGTCGTTCTTCGCTTTCGCCTTCATCTGCAACTCATCGGCCTCGGCCTTCTGCCGTTCGAACTGATCGTAGCCACCACGATAAAAGGTGAGTTTCCGTTGATCGAGGTGAACGATCGCGTTGACGGCGTTGTTCAGGAGGTCTCGATCATGGCTGATGATGATGACGGTGTGCGGATAGCGGCGCACATAATCTTCAAGCCACAAAGTGCCTTCGAGGTCGAGATAGTTGGTTGGCTCATCGAGAAGAAGAAGATCGGGCTCGGCAAAAAGGACGGCTGCAAGCGCGACACGCATGCGCCACCCGCCGGAGAAGGACGACGCAGGCCGATGCTGTGCTGCTTCGTCAAACCCCAACCCAGCCAAAATGGCAGCGGCACGCGCTTCCGCAGAATGTGCATCGATGTCGACCAGCCGCATCTGGATTTCCGCGATCCGGTTTGGGTCCGTTGCCGTTTGCGCCTCTTTGAGGAGCGCCGAGCGTTCTTTGTCAGCAGACAGAACGATTTCGATCAGGGGCTGTTCGGTCCCGGGTGCCTCCTGTGCAACCTGACCAATTCTTGCTTGGCGCGGTAAGGTGATTGCCCCTGTTTCGGAAGCCAATTCACCCGTAATGATCCGAAACAGCGTCGACTTGCCTGCACCGTTGCGTCCGACAAGTCCGGCTTTTGTCCCGGCAGGCAAGAACACGCTCGCATTTTCGAGCAGCAGGCGTCCGGCGATGCGGGCGGAAATATCGGAAATCGTAATCATGGCGGCGTTTTTGGCGGAAACCGATGGACAAGGCAAGTGCCGCCACTGCTTTGCCGTATGTCCCCCGGAAAGTTTCGAAAAACCTGATAGGTTGATCACAAATCATCATTTGATTGCCGGTCCGCTTAGCTCTCTATTATGGCTATCAAAGGAGATCGTATGACGCGGACACTTTATTCTTTATGTGGCGCAAGCCGGGCCCGCTTGTTTTCCCCGCATTGCTGGAAGGTCGTCATGGCGCTGGCGCATAAGGGCCTTGATTTTGAGGAGGTCGCCTTGACCTTCACGGAAATTCCTGAGGTCGGGAAAGGCGCTTCCGCGACCGTGCCCTTTCTTAAGGATGGCGAAACCATCGTGTCGGATAGCTTTGCCATCGCCAGGTACCTTGACGAGATCTATCCCGACCGGCCGTCCCTCTTCAAAGGCGAGGGCGGGATTGCGCTTTCGCGCATGGTCGAGGGCTGGTCGCAAACGCAGCTCCATCCGGCCATCGCTCGCATCGCGCTTCTCGACATTCACGATATTCTAGATGAGCAGAACAAGGCCTACTTCCGCGCGAGCCGTGAAAAGTCCTTCGGCAAGCCGCTCGAGAGCGTCGTTGCAGACCGCGCGGCGGAAGAGGCTGCCTTTCCAGGAAGGCTCCAGCCTTTACGGCACATGTTGAAGTTCCAGAATTTTATCGGTGGAGATACCCCCCTTTTTGCGGACTATATCGTCTTTGGTGCTCTACAGTGGCTGAGGGTCACAAGCAGTCTCGAGTTCATGGCCAAAGATGATCCGGTCATGATCTGGTTTGATCGTTGCCTTGATCTGCATGATTGCCGAGGACGAGCCGTCAGCCTATCGTGAAATTCCCGTGACCCCCTTGTTTTCAGGCGTTCGGGCGGGTAAAGACCGCCCACTTTTGCTCTAAAACAAGGGATACTCACCCATGGCGATTGAACGCACTTTCTCGATGATCAAGCCGGACGCCACAAAGCGCAACCTGACGGGCGCCATCACCAAGATGCTCGAAGATGCCGGCCTTAAAGTCGTCGCTTCCAAGCGTGTATGGATGAGCAAGCGCGAAGCTGAAGGCTTCTACGCCGTTCACAAAGAGCGTCCTTTCTTTGGCGAGCTCGTTGAAACCATGACGTCTGGGCCGACCATTGTTCAGGTTTTGGAAGGCGAGAACGCGATCTTGAAGAACCGCGAGATCATGGGCGCGACCAATCCGGCACAGGCTGCTGAAGGCACGATCCGCAAGACGCACGCTCTGTCGATCGGTGAAAACTCTGTTCACGGTTCGGACGCGCCGGAAACGGCTGCTCAGGAAATCAAGTACTGGTTCTCCGACACCGAAATCGTCGGCTAACAGACATACAGCATCAGAAGATCGAGCCGGGGCTTTTGCTCCGGCTTTCTTTTTTGGATTTTCCATCGTTTTCACGATGCCGGACAGATATCCTTGCCATAGTCCGTCGTGCCGTCCGCTTTGAAGACATCGGGATTTCGGTCATACAACGGTCCTGCAATCAGTGGCTTGGCTGGTAATACTTTCTGCTGATCGACATCAGATACGACCTTGGTCGATAGCTCTTGCAAAACCTCGCCGGTCTGCATCAAGAGTCGGATTTTGACCGTGTAGGGGCGATCCTTTCGAATGCAATGCATCGGAGGGCTCTGGAGAACGATCTTATCGTTCCCTGGAAAAATCCTGTCTTGAAAGGTGACTGGGGCCCCGCCCATTGGATTTTCGAAGTCCGCTGCAACATCGGCCCCGTCGGGGATCGGTCCGGTCTTACGCAGTGTTACAAGATAGGTTGCGGTGGCCACGCGGTAGTTGAACACGAACAGATGGCCGCTGACCTCGACCATCTTCTCGGCGGGTCGCTGACAACCCGCGAGAAAAGCCAGACCTGCCATGATCAGGATCCCGAAAGGCTTCATGTCTCGTCCTCGCGATTACGACGATAATGGCGGCTGGCCTTGACGCGATTTCCGCAAACCGACATGTCGCACCATGTCCGGCTTTTGTTTTTGCTGCGATCTAGAAAAAGCCAGCCGCAATTCCCGCAAATTTTGATCCGTTCCGGTTCGTCGGTCGCCAAAAGCCGAAGTGTCGAGTGGACCGTCGCTCGGTCGAGAGAAGAGGCAGAGGCGTGTCGCAACACGACCGCTGAGGCTTCCAGCAGTTCGGATAGCTTCTGATCACAAGGCTCTGCGCTGGCTAGGCTGCGGAAATAGTCGTCGACGGCTTCGCGAAGCCGCAAGAATGCAGCCTTTCGACCGGCGGGCACAATCCCGATTCGGCCCAATCGCTCCTTCTCCGCGCAAAGCTCTGCGGCTGCCTGCGCGAAGTTCGCGAAGTTATCTTCGTCCTCGAATCGATCGATCCGTCGCTGAGGGTCGTGACGAAGCACGACGCTGTTGGCCACATCAAAGGCCAAGGCGCCGCCAGAAAAGCGATGTTGGTTCCAGGTGAAAGTCATCTAGATTATTATAACTGGTAAAATCAGTTTTGATAGTTAAAATGCTGGAGGAGGATACAATGCCCTATTTTCTTCAGCAGCTCGCGAATTCGTTGCCAGCGGCATCGTTGTACGCCGCTTTGGCGTTCGGCTATGCGCTGATATTTGGCATCACCCGCCGCGCCGATATCAGCTACGGCGCTCTTTATGCCTTTTCGGGCCAGGTTTTGCTGCTGTTTGCAAATTTCGCGTATAACGGCCTGTGGTTGGTCATGCCGGCGGCTCTTGCCTGCGGTTGTATTGCTGCACTGCTTTACGGAGCAGGCACCGCTTTGGTGAATGCCCGCCACGTCATGCGGCCGTTGTTCTCCCAGGCGGCCAACGGCGTACTCGTTGCCGCGTTGGGGATTGCTATCTTCTTGATGGAGATGGTGCGGCTCGCGGCCGATAGCCATTTGCTCTGGCTCCCGCCGCTTCTGGACACACAGATAGTCTTCTTTTCGGCAAATGACTTCCATGTCGTGCTCACTCAGATGCAACTCATCGAGACTGTCGGTTTTTGGGCCCTGGTCTGGATCGGCGCTGTTGCCCTAAAATACACAATCCTGGGCCGTGTGTGGCGGGCTGTGGCCGATGATCCCGATGCAGCCGCGCTCTGCGGGATCAATGCCGGGCGTGTTTTTGTGATCACTTACAGTCTTGCTGGCCTGATCGCTGCCTCTTGCGGCGTGCTCGCAACGCTTTATTACGGGACCATGGATTTTGGTGCCGGTCTCTTCTTCAGCCTTAAAATCCTGATGGTAGCGGCCGTCGGTGGCTATTCAAACCCTATGCGCTCCGCAATGGGGGCTGCTCTTCTCGGTGTGACCGAGACACTATGGGCGGCCTACGCCTCCTATCTCTGGCGCGACGCTGCAATATTTTCACTACTTGTTCTTCTGCTTGTCCTTAGCCGCAGAGAACGACTAAACCCTTAGGCATTGGACTGCCTGGACGCCAAAGCAGACGAAATCCCGTCTAGGGTTGTTGCCAGCGCCTCAATGCTGCATCATCGACGTCCTTTGCGCTGACCCACGCACCAGGACCGTCCGCGGCAGCATGTTCTTTCTTCCAGAAGGGAGCCTTCGTCTTCAGGAAATCCATGACGAAATTTGCTCCATCAAAAGCAGCCTGGCGGTGGGACGCTGCCGAAAGAACAAGAACGATATTGTCGCTCACTGCGATCGTTCCTGTCCGATGGATGATTGTGAGCCCGAGCAGGTCGAACCGCTCGGCTGCAAGATCGGCAATCTTCTTCAGCTCTGCTTCTGCCATGCCGGGATAGTGCTCAAGCTCAAGCGCCGTCAGACGTCCACCTTCATCGCGGCAGATGCCCGTAAAGCTCACGATCGCTCCGATGCTGCTTGTTGCTACGCGTATCCGTTCCATCTCGCCGGAAAGATCGAAGTCTTCAGTCTGAACGCGGATCGTTGCGGAGATGGACACGAACTTTTCTCTCACTCTCAACCAAATGACGGGAGGCGGTTCAAGGGTATA
Organism: Oryzifoliimicrobium ureilyticum; assembly: GCF_037199735.1. NCBI lineage: Bacteria > Pseudomonadati > Pseudomonadota > Alphaproteobacteria > Hyphomicrobiales > Rhizobiaceae > Oryzifoliimicrobium > Oryzifoliimicrobium ureilyticum. The sequence goes on from NZ_JBBBVQ010000001.1 coordinate 579,061, forward strand.
ACATCGCCCCTTCGCACGCTTTATGATGGTAGTAGCGCATCTTAGCCACCGGTCATGGGCGGGAAAATGCCGATCTCTTTGGCCCTGCCGATCGCCTCGTGACGCTCTGCATGTTCTTGATCGAGAGCAACGCGAATGACGTCAGGGTAAAGGAGCGCTGCTTCGTATTCTTCACCTCGCGTTTTCAAGAAACCGAGCAAGTCTCCCACGGTCACCACCGTTTCAGGTAGCTCGATATCTTCCTCATGTTTCCCGATCCGCTCACGAACCCAGGAAAAATAGACGAGCCGGGTCATTCGTCATCCTCTACGATATGCTTCAGTCCTGCGCGGAAGTAGTCATAGCCGGTATAGATCGTCAAAATGGCGGCGACCCAAAGCAGCAGGATCCCAAGTTGGGTTGTGTAGGGCATGATTTCGTCGCCGGCGGGACCGGCAAGAAGAAACGCGATTGCGACCAACTGCACCGTGGTTTTCCATTTTGCGATGCGGGTAACAGGAACGCTCACCTTCAGTGCGGCCAGATATTCCCGCAGGCCAGATACCAAGATTTCTCGGCAAAGAATGGTGATCGCAGCCCATATCGACCAGCCTGCGATCGTCTGATCGGCCGCAACCAGAAGCAGGATCGAAGCGACCAAGAGCTTGTCTGCAATCGGATCGAGCATGCGCCCAATATTCGACGTTTGGTTCCAGATACGGGCGAGATAGCCGTCCAGAAAATCCGTGAGCGAGGCAATGACAAAGATCCAGAAGGCAACCCAGCGCGCCGTGTTGCTGATGGCAAGCTTACCTTCGATGAAGAAACAGATGACGATCGCCGGCACCGCCAATATGCGGCCATAGGTCAGTAAGTTCGGAATATTGTAAGCACGCGATGCCATGAAATCTTCTCTGAATTGATGCCGCTTTAATTGACGATTTCGAACCGAAACCGTCAACATGCTTTCCATTTTTCTGCTTCGTTTGCGTAGAATTTGCGACTGTTATCGCTTATTTCGCGGCATCCTCATGAAAATGATTGTAAACCTGCCGCGCGACCGCTTCAGAAATGCCTTCGACAGCCATCAAATCGGATAGTGCCGCACGCGAAACAGCCTTTGCGGTGCCGAAATGCTGAAGCAGGGCACGCTTTCGTGAGGGGCCGATGCCGCCGATTTCGTCCAGTGGATTCTTGATCATTTCTTTCTTGCGTCGTGCCCGGTGCGAGCCAATCGCAAATCGATGCGCTTCGTCCCGCAAGCGTTGAACAAAATAGAGAACGGGGTCGCGCGGCGGCAGCGAAAAGTCGCTTCGATGATCCATGAAGAATCGTTCGCGCCCCGCTTCGCGGTCAGCCCCTTTCGCAATGCCGATCGCCGTCACCACGTCGCGAATCCCAAGATCGTCCAAAATGGCGCGCACCGCCGTCATCTGTCCCTGACCGCCGTCGATCAGGATGACGTCCGGCCATGCAGGGAAGGGCAGGTCGCCCGCCTCGGCTATAGATGGGCGGGTTGATCGATCCGGGATACCCTCTTCTTTGATGAGACGGTTAAAGCGACGCGTCATCACCTCGCGCATCATCCCGAAGTCGTCGCCCGGCGTAATCTCCGTCGATTTGATGTTGAACTTGCGATATTGGTTCTTCATCAGGCCATCGGGACCCGCAACGACCATGCCGCCAACCGCATTCGTGCCCATGATATGCGAGTTGTCGTAAACCTCGATGCGCTGCGGCGTGAATGATAATCCGAAGGTTTCGCGAAAACCCTCTAGCAGTCTTGCTTGAGAGGCTGTTTCGGAAAGTTTGCGACCATGGGCCTCGCGCGCATTGGCGACAACGTGATCGACGAGATCGCGTTTCTCGCCCCGCTGGGGCACCAAAATGGCAACCTTGTGACCCGCTTTCTCGCCCAAAGCAGCCGATAGCAGGGCCATTTCCTCCACGGGCTCGGAAAGCAGAATTTGTCGTGGAACGGGCTTGTCGTCATAGAACTGCGCGAGAAAAGCGTTGAGGACTTCGGCGCCACTCAATTGCGGATCTGCCTTGGGAAAGTAGGCGCGGTTGCCCCAATTCTGTCCTGTGCGGAAAAAGAAGACCTGGATACAGGATACGCCACCCTCATGATGAATGGCAAAGACATCCGCTTCATCCACGCCGGCAGGATTGATCCCCTGATGGCTTTGCACATGCGAGAGTGCCGCAAGCCGGTCGCGATAGATTGCGGCGCGCTCGAAGTCGAGTTCCTCTGAGGCAAGGTTCATCGCCGTTGCGATATCGGCTTTCACCTTTTGGCTCTTGCCGGACAGGAAATCCTTCGCCTCGTTCACGAGCCGCGCATAATCGGCATCAGAGATTTCATGCGTGCAGGGTCCAGAGCATCGCTTGATCTGATAAAGAAGGCAGGGGCGGGTGCGCGTTTCGAAGACGCTGTCGGTGCATGTCCGAATCAAAAAGGCACGTTGCAGCGAATTGATGGTGCGACCGACTGCGCCCGCTGAGGCGAAGGGACCGAAATAATCGCCTTTGCGCGCCCGCGCGCCCCGATGCTTAAAGATCGCAGGTGCCCTATGGTCGCCGGTGATCATGATATAGGGAAATGACTTATCGTCACGCAGCAGAACATTGTAGCGAGGGCGCAACCGTTTGATCAGGTTCGCCTCGAGAAGCAAAGCCTCCGTCTCGGTCCGAGTCGTCACGAATTCCATATGCGTGGTCAAGCGCACCATCTGCGCCAGACGGTTCGAGTGGACCCTGCCCAAGGCATAGCTCGACACCCGCTTTTTGAGATTGCGCGCCTTGCCGACATATAGAACATCGCCGGCTGCGTTAAGCATGCGATAGACACCCGGCGTATTGGGAAGGCGCTTGACGAATTCTCCAATTAGGTCTGCACCGACAAGGTCCGTCGCCTCAAGCCCGCCCTCGTTCCAGTCGACGGGTGTTGTCGGCGTTTGGCCTGCTTCTGCTTCGACGATGATATCCTCTTCATCGTCTTCCATATCGTCATAAACGACGCCGCCTTCCGGCAGCTTCTTTGCATTCATTCCCGAATCTCCGCCACGTCCGGCGTCTGCCAGGCGAGGTGCTGCCCTCCATCAAGGGCGATCATTTGTCCAGTAATGGAAGGCGTTTCATAAAGAAAACGGATCGCTCGCCCGAATTCCTCCAATCTTGGTCCCGCCTTCATAATAAGCCCGTCGACCTGCGCCTTGAAGTCCTCTTCGGATTGTCTCTCGCTACGAATTGTTGGGCCTGGGCCAATGGCGTTCACTCTAATCCTCGGCGCAAAGCTTTGCGCCATGGTTTGAGTGGCAGTCCATAGTGCAGCCTTCGACAATGTATAGGAATAGAAAAACGGCGTCAGCGACCAGACACGTTGATCGACGATATTGACGATCATGCCCTTTGCATCTTCCGGCAGCATTCGGGCGAATTTTGCCGAAAGGATGGAGGGAGCCCGCACATGAATCGAAAAGTGACGATCAAAAGCTTGGGCATCGAATGTGTCTGCGGAGTCGTTCTCGAAAACCGAGGCATTGTTGACCAGCAGGTCCACCGGCCCGAGAGCATCGGCAGCAGCTTCCAAAAGATTTTCAGCTTCCGCTTGATCAGAAAGATTGGCTCTGAGCGCAATTGCCGATTTCCCTTGTTGCCGCAATGCGGCCGCAATCTGCTCAGCCTCATCGAGCGAGCCATTGGCATGTATGGCGACGGAAAAGCCGTCTTTAGCTAGATCTTCAATTATAGCCCGACCGACGCGCTTCGCCGATCCTGTTACCAATGCAGTTCGAAAAGATGATTTGCCCAAGACGGTGCCTTCTATCGCCGATGTTCATTTTTGTTCTATATATGTAGCCGGAGACACTAGACAAATATCAAGGCGAACAACCGCGGCCTTCAGTATTATTTGAATTATACGTTTAATATAAATCGTATAAAACATGTATTCTTATGTTAATACATAATTAGGGTTAATATATTCCCTGTTGCGGTCAAACAACATCTAAAATCTGCCGCCGACAAGCCACAATATTTTCATATTTTGGCTCTTCCAAATCCGCAATTTGGGTCCAACTTCCCTCTCGATCCGCGAGGAACATCGAGAATTTCTCGTGAATGCTTCAAATGTACACAGTGAGCGTCACGAGACTGAAAGGAGCACTTTAATGCGTACACTCATCACCAGCCTCTTGGCATCTGCGGTTATCTTTGCTGGCGTTTCTGCCGCAAATGCAGCCGATGCGATCGATCAAGTTCCTGAAGCGCCTGTCGCCAACGATCCGGTAAAGCCAGCTGGTAGCTGGGAAGGCTTTTACCTGGGCGGTGCTGCGACCTATAACATTGGCGGCGACCAGAAGTATAACATGCATGCGATGGGCGGCCAGCTCTACAGCGGCTACAACTGGCAGAGCGGTCAGATCGTTTACGGCGTGGAAGGCGACATTGGCTATTCCGGCAATGACGGCGCTGCAAACGGCGGCACGCTGAAGAACGGCATCAATGGTTCGTTGCGCGGTCGCGTCGGTTACGACCTAAACCCGTTCCTGCTTTATGGCACGGCTGGTGTTGCTGTCGCCAACAACAAGTTCTCGAACGCTGCTGGCTCTGACGAGCGCGGCGCGTTTGGCTACACGGTCGGTGCCGGTGCGGAAGCCATGGTAACCAACAACATCACGGCGCGTATCGAATATCGCTATACGGATTACCAGAACAAGGACTACGACGTCGGCGGCGCAACGTTCTCGCGCGGCTATGACGAGCACAGCGTCAAAGTCGGTCTCGGCGTAAAGTTCTAATATCCGTCTAGCTTGAATAGCAATATTTGAGCGATCGGGTATGGACAGTAGAATTTGTTGCAGTAAGGCGCGCTCTAGCTGGGTGCGCCTTACTGCATTACAAGCAGGCTTTGTCCGCCGTCAGCAGCAGAGCGTAAACAGCCGCCGACGTCGTGGGTACACCGGGTAAAAAAGAGATGTTCTTCAGGCTTGCGGCTTGAGCTCTGCAAAGGCAGGGAAATGTTTCTCGAACTTCCGCAGCCAAGCGATCAATGCTTCATGCTCCGCCTCCCACTGGCCTTCAAAACGAAGGTTGAGGTATCCCAACGTTGCCGCAAGGGCAAAGTGGCCGCCATGAAGTTTGCGTCCCAGCTTAGGTGGTTCGGCATTCAAGTGGTCGAGCGCCTGCACCACCTTTTTCCATTGCCGATCGATCCAGGGCTGGTGAACTTTTTCTTCATCCCGGAAGCGTCTTTCGTAGACGATGGCGAGCAAGCAGTCGCTGATCCCATCCGCTAGTGCCTCCAGAACCTCGGCTTCGGTCCGCTTGGATTTCTTGGACGGGTAAAGTTTCTTGCCCTTCAATCGGTCGAAATAATGCATGATGGCCGCGCTGTCGAAGACCGCGACGCCATCATCCGTTATTAACGTCGGGATCTTGCCAAGAGGGTTGTTGTCGACGAGAAGGGTCGGCCCCGCATTCGTGTCTACGCGCACATCCATGACATCGAGGGCAAGGTGGCGGGCGGCCATGCGAACTTTGCTGGAGTAGGGGGAAGCAGGCGCACAAAGGATCTTCATAACGGCTATCTTTCGTTTCGAATGAAATTCTTCAGCTAGTTTTCTGGCCTATTCGTTCTTACCGCTGCTTTTGCCTTCGCCCTTCAGCCAGAAAGCACGCTGCGATCCAAACCGGTCCTGCGCCAACACTTCTCGAAGAACTGGTAGAAGAACGTGCAGTTCTTCCTTCAGCGTGAAGGGCGGATTGACAATGATAAGGCCCGAACCGATCAATCCTGCCTCTCCGCGATCGCTTTTGATGATCAGTTCGGCACAAAGCATCTTTGGAATATCGAGAGCTTGCAGCGCTTCATAAAATTCATTGAGCGGAGCAGACTTCTTGATCGGATACCAAAGGCAATACGTGCCGCCAGAGAACCGCCGATAGGCTTTCGACACGCCGTCGGCCATCCTCTCGTACTCTCCAGCCTCCTCAAAGGGTGGGTCGACTAGGACGAGGCCGCGCCGCTCCTTGGGCGGCAAATGCGCGCCTAGCGCCAGCCAACCATCCAAGTGCGTAACACGCACGTGGTGGTCGCCTTCGAACAAACGCGCCAGGCGCGCATGATCCTCAGGATGAAGTTCCATGGCCGATAGGCGATCTTGCGGACGCATAAGCTGGCGTGTGAGCTTGGGAGAGCCAGGATAAAAGCGCATGCCGCCACCAGGATTAAGAGCCTGTACGGCTGTCAGGTAAGGCTGCAACAGGGCCTGCGCCTCCGCTGGAATCTCGGCGGCAAGCAGCTTGCCGATACCCTCGCGCCATTCGCCGGTCTTTTGCGCTTCTTCTGACGAGAGGTCATATAGACCAATCCCCGCATGAGTGTCGAGAACGCGAAAGGCGGCGTCCTTCTTCTGCATATAGCTGATCAAGCGCGCCATCACGGCGTGCTTCAGGACATCGGCAAAATTGCCCGCGTGGTAGATGTGCCGGTAATTCATGAAAAGCCGATCCCTATTTAGCTTTTCCGGAGGCTTCCGGAGAGCTTGTCTCTGGCTTATAGAAAACGCATGAACATTGCGACCCCCATCCAAGACACAAGCCCGTCGTCCAAGCCCCTCATCGGCCATACGGCATGTCCGCACGATTGTCCCTCAACCTGTGCGCTTGAAGTTGATCTTATGGCAGAAGGGCGCATTGGCCGCGTGCGCGGCGCGCCCGACAACAGCTACACGGCAGGCGTGATTTGCGCAAAAGTAGCGCGATATGCGGAGCGGCTTTATCATCCGGAGCGGCTTTTGAAACCCTTGAGGCGCGCAGGGGAAAAGGGGAGCGGCAGCTGGCAGGAGATCAGTTGGGAAGATGCGTTGGACGAAATTGCTGAAGCGTTCGTCAAGGCAGAGGCGGCGCACGGATCACAGGCGGTATGGCCTTACTTTTACGCCGGTACCATGGGGTGGGTGCAGCGCGATTCGATCGAACGGCTGAGGCATGCCAAGCGTTATTCCGGTTTCTTTTCTTCCATCTGCACTAACCCCGCATGGACCGGTTATGTCGCGGCAACCGGCGCGCTGAGAGGCCCGGATCCGCGCGAGATGGCAAAATCAGATTGCGTCGTTATCTGGGGAACCAATGCGGTTGCAACCCAAGTCAACGTCATGACGCATGCGATCAGGGCCCGCAAGGAGCGCGGTGCCAAGATCGTTGTCATCGACGTCTATGACAATCCCACGATGAAGCAGGCCGATCTGAAATTGATCCTTCGTCCCGGCACCGACGCAGCGTTGGCTTGCGCCGTCATGCATATTGCTTTCCGCGATGGTTATGCGGACAGAGCATATATGGCCGAGTTCGCTGACGATCCTGCCGGCCTTGAGGCTCATCTTCAAACGCGTAGCCCGCAGTGGGCGTCCTCGATTACCGGTCTCACCGTTGACGAGATCGAGCGCTTTGGTGCGTTGATTGGAAAGACCTCCAGAAGCTATTTCCGCTTGGGCTACGGCTTTACCAGACAACGCAATGGCGCTGTGGCGATGCATGCGGCCGCTTCGGTTGCGACCGTGCTCGGATCATGGAAACACGAGGGCGGTGGCGCCTTCCATTCCAACAACGACATTTTCCGGCTGGATAATTCCACGCTTGTTGGCCGCGGCATGCGCGACCCCAGTATTCGCATGCTCGATCAATCGCAGATCGGCCGCGTTTTGACGGGCGATTCAACGGCCCTGCGACACGGCGTCCCGGTCACGGCGATGCTGATACAAAATACCAATCCAGTGAATATCGCCCCGGAACAGCGTCTCGTCCGCCAAGGCTTTGCACGAAATGACCTCTTCGTCGCAGTGCACGAGCACTTCATGACGGAGACGGCCGAAATGGCCGATATTGTTTTGCCAGCCACCATGTTCGTCGAGCATGACGATCTTTATCGTGCGGGCGGGCAGAGTCACATTTTGCTGGGCCCGAAGCTTGTAGAGCCGCCGCCAACCGTCAGGACGAACCTTCATGTCATTGAGGAGCTTGCCAAGCGTCTCGGCGTTGCCGATATGCCGGGCTTCGGGCTGAATGAGCGGCAGATGATCGATCAAATCCTTGCAGCCAGCAACGTGCCCGACTACGAGTGGTTCCTCGAGCATAAGTGGTTTGACCGGATACCTGCTTTCGAAGAAGCACATTACCTTGACGGCTTCGCGCATCCGGGCAAGCGGTTCCGTTTCAGGCCTGACTGGTCTCATCAGCCAGCGCCCAACCGCCCGCCAGAATCTGTCGGGCTTCTCGGCCCTGCGGCTGAGATGCCGGCGTTCCCGGATCAATTCGATGTCATCGAAACGGTCGATGCGGATCATCCCTATCGGCTCGCGACGTCGCCGGCACGCAACTTCTTGAATTCGAGCTTTGCCGAGACGTCAACCTCACGGCAAAAAGAGGGAAGGCCGGAGGTGATGATCAATCAAGCCGACGCTACGGCCGCTGGCATTGCTTCAGGCGATATCGTTCGGATCGGTAACGGGCGGGGTGACCTGCGCATCCATGCGCGTGTCACCGATGAAGTCAAGCCGGGCGTTCTGGTGGCTGAGGGGCTCTGGCCAAATAAGGCGCATCTTGATGGCGAAGGGATCAACGTCCTCACGGGGGCCGATCCCGTGGCTCCGTATGGTGGAGCGGCCGTTCATGACAACAAAGTGTGGCTGCGAAAGGACGCATGATGACCATTGCCAATCAGGCGAAAATTGAAATCGTCGAGGAAAAAGTCCTCTCAAATGGCTGGACGAAGCTCAGCACGTTCGACGTCGCTTATACCAGCTCAAAGGGTCATACCGACCGCCTGAAACGGGAAATCTACCATCGCACGCCTGCCGCTGCCGTTTTTCTCTATGACCCCACGCGCGATATCGTCGTCCTGGTTCGTCAGTTTCGGTTGCCTGTCTATTTGCATGAGAAGCCGGGCTTCACACTGGAAGCGCCCGCTGGTCTTCTGGACGAGGATGCGCCGGAAGAGGCGATCAGGCGAGAGGTTCTGGAAGAAACGGGCTACCGTGCGAGAGATGTGCGGTTCCTTTTTAGAGTGTACAGCTCGCCTGGCGCAGTCACCGAAACCATTCATCTTTTCGCGGCTCTGGTCGAACCTTCCGACCGCGTGGCTGCTGGCGGCGGGCTCGCCGATGAGCATGAGGATATCGAGGTGGTCGAGATGTCGCTCCGAGAGGCGCTCGATATGATCGATAGCGGCGAAATCATCGACGCCAAGACCATTATTCTCCTGCAATGGGCGATGCTGAATCGCGACCGGCTCTGTAGCTAGTCCGGCGGACCGATCCACGACTCGATCCATTCAACTCAATGAACCGTCGCGTCATATGACTGTCATCGAGCGGCTTTACCGGATCGGCGCGTTCGTTTTTTTAGGAGAAGTCTAATGTGGCTCGGCAATTTTATCCTCGTCCTTGCCGACGAGGTCGTCAAAAGCGGTTCTGTCCGCGTCGAAGACGGAGTCATTGCAGAGATCCGCGACGTGCCTGTTGAAACACCCGACATCGATGGCGGTGGTCGCTACCTCATGCCGGGTTTCATCGATCTTCATGGCGATATGATCGAACGCGAAATTGCGCCACGGCCCAATGCGAGAATGCCGATCGACTTTGGCATTCATGAACTCGACAAGAAGTTGACGATCGCCGGCGTGACGACTGCCTTTGCGGCCGTGTCCTTTGCAACGGACAGTGTGTACGGGCATGTACGCCAGCTTTCGACAACATCGGCGGTGATCGAGGAGCTTCGCCGCCTGCGCGAAGACCTCCTAATCGACCATCGGGTTCATGCACGATATGAAATTACCAATGTTGATGCGGCGCCCGTCTTGGAAAAACTCTTGGGTGCCGGTCACGTTGATATGGTGTCCTTGACCGATCACACGCCGGGGCAGGGGCAATATAACGACCTCGAAAGCTATATCCTGAGTATATCGGAACGCCGCGCCATGACGCGTGAAATGGCGGCCGAGATCGCGGCAGAACGTATCGCCCGTCGGAATAATCCGCTTATTGACGCCAAGCTCACTGAAATCGCGTACCAAGTTCGTCGTCAAGGTCTGTCGCTTGCGTCACATGATGATGATAGCGTCGAGAAGGTTGCCCAGATGCACGATCTTGGAGTGACGATGAGCGAGTTTCCGGTCACCCTGCCGGCGGCCTTGGAGGCGAGACGGCGTGGTTTATCGACATTGATGGGAGCGCCGAACGCTCTTCGCGGGCAATCTATGTCCGGCAATCTCAGCGCGCTTGATGCCGCAAAACAAGGCGTTCTTTCAGTCATTGCAGCTGACTATCATCCGCCGGCCTTCATTCCGGGTATCTTTCGGCTCGCGGAGCTGGTGGGTCTTCCGGCCGCGGTTGCGATGGCGACCAAGAATGCTGCCGAGGCAGCGGGCATGAGCGATCGAGGCGAAATTGCTTTCGGTAAGCGTGCCGATCTCGTTGCCGTCGAGCGTGGCAGCGTGCATCGATTGCGTGCCACATTCCGCGGAGGGCGTTTCGTTTATAGTGACGGCACGTTGCACTGATGGCGTGCGCCAGCGTCCATCACCCGCGATTGCCGGAAACTAGAAGTTCTTGTCACCAATCAGTGAAATGAACCCCGGAGCTGGGGTCGTCTCGGAGAAATCGACAGCAACAGCCCGGCCGTCTTCCATCTTGACCTTGCCTTCAGCAACACGCCTTAAAGCGGGCGCATAGATCTGATGTTCGACAGCGAGGACACGGGCTGCCAGGATCTCTGCCGTGTCGCTCGACAAAACGGGGACTGCTGCCTGCCCGATCACAGGTCCCTCATCCATACCTTCGGTGACGAAATGCACCGTGCAACCGGCCACCCGCATGCCTGCATCGATCGCGCGCTGATGCGTATGAAGGCCAGGGAAAAGCGGCAGGAGGGACGGATGGATATTCAGAATGCGCCCTTCGTAGCGACGGATGAATTCGCTGGAGAGCAGGCGCATATAGCCAGCAAGACACACAAAATCCGGGGCGAGTTGATCGAGCGCTCCGAATATTGCCGCCTCATGCGCTTCTTTGCTGTGGTACTCTCGGCGTGGAAAGACGAAGGTCGGAATGCCCTCGGCCGCCGCCTTGGCGATGCCGCCAGCTTTCGCCTTGTCCGACACAACGCCGACGATCTCGACCGGAAAATCGTCAGCTTTTGCAGCGGCGATCAGGGCAAGCATGTTGGAGCCGCTGCCCGAGATCATCACGACAACGCGCTTGGGATTGCTCGTCATAGTGACAGGCTACCCGTGTAGACAGTACCGGCATCGCCTTCGTTGCGCGCAATCATGCGGCCCAAGGTAAAGACGCTTTCGCCTTCCGCCTTCAGCGCGCTTGCAACCTCGTCTGCTTTATCGGCAGGAACAACCGCAATCATACCGACTCCGCAGTTGAACGTGCGCAGCATTTCCTTGGCTTCGACGCCACCTGTCTTTGACAGCCAGCCGAAGACAGCCGGAGCGCTGACGGCGTCGAGATTAATCTCGGCTGCGAGATGTTTGGGCAGAACACGTGGGATATTTTCAGGAAAACCACCGCCGGTAATATGGGCAAGCGCCTTGATCGCCCCCGTCTCGCGGATCACCTTGAGCAGCGGCTTGACATAGATGCGGGTAGGAACGAGAAGCGCTTCGCCCAAAGTCTTGCCGTCTGCAAACGGGGCGGGCGCGTCCCAGCCAAGGCCTGAGATTTCAACGATCTTGCGAACCAGCGAAAAGCCGTTTGAATGAACGCCGGAAGATGCAAGCCCCAGGATGACATCGCCCTCTGCGATGTCGCCGGATGGCAGCAAGGCACCGCGCTCGGCCGCGCCGACGGCAAATCCTGCCAGATCGTAATCTCCGGTGGCGTACATGCCGGGCATTTCAGCTGTCTCTCCGCCGATCAAGGCGCATCCTGCATCCCGGCATCCTGTTGCAATGCCATTGACGATCGCCGCGCCTTGGTCGGGGTCAAGTTTACCTGTTGCAAAATAGTCGAGAAAGAAGAGGGGCTCGGCGCCCTGAACGACCAGATCGTTCACACACATTGCAACGAGGTCGATGCCCACGGTGTCGTGATAATCGGCATCGATCGCGATCTTCAGCTTCGTGCCAACGCCATCGTTAGCCGCCACCAGAACCGGATCTTTGAAGCCAGCCGCCTTCAGATCGAAGAGGCCACCAAAGCCGCCGATCTCTCCATCGGCACCTGGCCGGCGAGTTGAGCGCACGGCGGGCTTTATCTTTTCGACCAGCAGATTGCCGGCGTCGATATCGACTCCGGCATCGCTATAGGTAAGGCCATTTTTTCCAGACTGGCTCATGCTCTTCTCCAGCGGTCCTTGGAAGGAAGCTTAAGCCTCCACGACATGTAGGTCGCAATTGCATGACAGGCCGGTTTATGCAAGGCGCGACGTTATGAAAGCCCGGATTTTCAGTGATCTGAACGAGTGAACAAGCCTCTACCTGCGGTACGCACTATGATCCAGTGCGGATAATGGTCAGTTTTTGGTCTTCGAACGGGTGAAGAAGATGGGCAGGACAGTTCTTCTCGACGATCATTGCGTCCGCGTTGCTGATCGCCGCGACCTGGTAGGCAGAAACCGATCCCAGTTTTTCCTGCGAGGCAAGCAGAATGGTTTCCGCTGATTGGCGGTTGATGGCTCTCTTGATCGCCGCCTCTTCGCGGTCACCAGTGGTAAGGCCATATTCCATATGAATACCGGTGACACCCATGAAATAGAGATCCGCGCGGATCCTAGAAATACCCTCGATGGCCGCAGCGCCGACGGCCACGTTCGAGTGTTTGTAAATTTGTCCGCCGATGAGTTCCAACTGAATACTCGGATGATCGAGAAGTGCACCAACGATATCCGGGCTGTGCGTGACGACGGTGAGGCTCAGTTCCCTGGGCAAAGCCTTTGCAACGGCAACAGCGGTTGTGCCACCGTCGAGAAAGACGATTTGTCCTTTCTTGACGAGAGCGGCTGCGGTTTTGGCAATCGCCGCTTTCCCGCTAGCCGACACGCTTCGCCGTGTCGCAAGATCTGCAAGCGCTTTTGAAGCGGGAAGCGCACCGCCGTGAACGCGCTGCAACAGCCCTTCTGCCGCCAGTTCGCGCAGGTCGCGGCGGATTGTATCCTCAGAAAGTTCAAATCGTTCACTCAGATCCTTCGCAACAACGCGCCCGTCCTTTCGAAGCGTTTCAAGGATCAGCTTCTTTCTCTCGACTGTCAGCATGCTCGCTCCTTCGCAGTTGCACGATATTGCACGAAAAACAGAATCGTGCAATATCGTGCATACATCAAATGGAGGAACTGCCGATGACGATGTCGCAGCGCGTTAAAATCGAAAATGTGATCACGCTTTCCGATGACTGGTATGTTCTTAAAAAGACGACCTTCAGCTTTCTGCGTGCGGACGGAACATGGCAACGCCAAAGTCGTGAAACCTACGATCGCGGCAACGGTGCAACTATTCTTCTGTACGATCTGCAGCGCCGGACAGTCGTGCTGACGAGGCAGTTTCGCTATCCCGCTTTCGTGAATGGCCATGAGGACTTGCTCATCGAAGCGCCTGCAGGATTGCTGGACAATGCTCGGCCGGAAGAGCGTATCAAAGCGGAAGTCGAGGAAGAGACAGGCTATCGGATCAGCGATGTCCGGCAGATCTTCGACGCCTTTATGAGCCCCGGCTCGGTGACGGAACGTCTGCACTTCTTCGTCGCGGCTTATACCCCGCATGACCGCGTCTCCGATGGCGGCGGAAATATAGAGGAGGGCGAGGACATCGAGCGCCTCGAGCCGACGATCGAGGAAGCTCTGGAAATGATCGAAGACGGGCGGATCAGGGATGGTAAGACCATCATGCTCTTGCAATATGCTGCCCTGCAGATATTCGGGAAATGACAGGTAAGCACCGTTTATGCATTCTTGCCCACGACATCGCCAGTGGCGAGCGCCCTTCCACTGGCTCTGAATAGATCTAAAGCCGTCAGGCTTGACGACCTTCTCTCGCGCGTCCTATCTGCATAGGGCGCCTGCCTAAACGCGGCTGCGGTCTCATGAGGGAAAGCAATGACAGGGCAGGTAAGCGGATCGGGTTTGAAGCGGCAAGTCGTTTTCTGGTTGATCGCGCTTGTCGTCTTCATTGTTTTTCTCCTGGTTTTCAGCTCGATCCTTTTGCCCTTCCTTGCCGGAATGGCGGTCGCCTATTTTCTTGATCCAATTGCCGATCGTCTAGAGCGAGTTGGTCTCAGCCGCCTGATGGCAACGATCGTCATCCTGGTTTCCTTTATTTTGATCATCGCCCTTGCCCTGATGCTGCTGATCCCTGTGCTTGTGACGCAGTTGACGGAGTTTGCCGGGCGTTTTCCGAGCTATATTGATCAACTGCAGGATTTTCTTGCCAACTCCAAAAATTGGGCCATGCCGGCGTGGCTCAAAAATCAGATCGGCACGATCCGAAGCAATTTCTCAGGGATCTTGTCGCAGGGCATTGGCTTCATGACGGGCCTTGTTGCCAGCGTCTGGAGTTCGAGCCTTGCGATTGTAAATCTGGTGTCTTTGATGGTGGTGACGCCGGTCGTGGCTTTTTACATGCTTCTGGATTGGGATCGTATGATCGCTCAGATCGACCGCTATATCCCACGCGCGCACGTCAAGGATGTTCATCAAATCGCTCGCCAGATCGATCGGTCGGTGGCCGGCTTCATTCGCGGCCAGGGATCTCTGTGCCTGATCCTTGGCGTCTATTATGCAGTCGGCTTGTCGCTGATCGGACTTAATTTCGGCCTGCTGATCGGCTTTTTCTCGGGCATGATCAGCTTCATCCCCTATGTCGGCTCCATGGTGGGCCTCATTCTGGCCGTTGGTGTTGCGATCGTGCAGTTTTGGCCGGATTACCTTTGGGTGGGCGCGGTTCTGGCTGTCTTCTTTTCCGGGCAATTCATTGAGGGCAATATTCTGCAGCCGAAGCTGGTTGGGCAAAGCGTCGGGCTCCACCCAGTTTGGCTGATGTTTGCTCTTTTCGCGTTCGGCGCCTTGTTCGGCTTTGTGGGCCTTCTTGTTGCCGTTCCGGCAGCTGCCATCATTGGCGTTCTTGTGCGCTTTGCGCTTTCACGTTACCTTGAAAGCGATCTTTATGCCGGCGGAGCACCACGCGCCAGCGCCGACACAACAAGATATGAGACAAGAAAAATCGATACAAAATGAACGACCCTAAGAAGGCCGGCTTCAAGCGCAGCGCCGCAGAACAGCTGCCGCTTGCCTTTACTCATGATTCTGCACGTGGGCGCGAGGATCTGCTCGTCTCGGAGCGTCTTGCCGCAGCCGTCTCTATTGTCGACGCATGGCCAAACTGGTCATCGCCCGTCGTCATCATAACCGGACCTGCAGGTTCTGGAAAATCGCACCTTGCGCATATCTGGAAAGAGCTAAGCGGTGCCACAGCTATCAATGCGCAGGCTGAAGGAGACGGCGCTCTTGTCGCAGCCGCGGGCCCTGTCCTGATCGAAGACGCAGATCGACGCGGTTTCGACGACCGGGAGCTATTCCACGTGATCAACAGCGTGCGGGAAAATGGCTTTAGCCTGTTGATGACCAGCCGCTTGTGGCCGATGTCTTGGCCGGTAGAACTTCCCGATCTGCGCTCTCGGTTGAAGGCCGCGACGACCGTCGAAATCGGCGAGCCTGATGATACTTTTCTGACCCAGTTCATCATAAAGCTCTTCGCCGATCGCCAACTTTACATAGATGACAAACTTGTCCTTTATATCGTCCATCGGATGGAGCGTTCGCTTCAGGCCGCTCAAACGATTGTCGAGCGTCTCGATATGCTGGCGCTTTCCAGGGGAACGCGAATAACAAGGACCTTGGCGGCAGAGGTTTTGAACGAGCTTGAGGGAAGTGCCACGCTTGAGTAGCTGCTGTCACAGTTCTGTCTTTAAACTGTTATAATTCCCAATGAATCGAAAAGCTTAAGGGTGGAGAACATGGACGGAGCGATCGAAGCAGCAGTCACCGCGCAAGACGGCAAGCCTGCCGAAACCGCTTCGCCTATTGATGTCGAGGAGCTCCTGAAGAGCCCTGAACGCTTCATCAATCGCGAATTTTCCTGGCTTCAGTTCAATCGGCGCGTTCTTGAAGAAACGCTGAACGTGGAGCATCCACTCCTGGAGCGCGTCCGCTTCCTGTCCATTTCCGCCGCCAACCTCGATGAATTCTTTATGGTTCGCGTCGCAGGGCTGGAAGGCCAGGTCCGCCAGAACATTGTCGTGCGCACACCCGACGGCAAGACACCGGCAGAACAGCTCGATGCCATTTTGCACGAAATCGACAATCTGCAGATGGAGCAGCAGGCGTCTCTGGCCGTGCTGCAGCAATATCTGGCCAAGGAAGACGTGCTTATCGTACGCCCAGCCGCACTGGACGATGCAGACCGCGCTTGGCTCGCAAGTGAATTTGAACAGCAGATATTCCCTGTATTGACGCCGCTGTCGATCGATCCGGCCCATCCGTTCCCATTCATTCCAAACCTCGGTTTTTCGATCGGTTTGCAGCTGGTCAGCAAGACGGGCCGCGAGCCAATGACGGCGCTTCTGCGTCTGCCTCCGGCGCTTGATCGTTTCGTTCGCCTGCCGGACGCGGAGGGTGCGATCCGGTATATTACGCTCGAAGATGTCGTCGGTATCTTCATCCACAGGCTCTATCCTGGCTACGAAGTCCAGGGCGCTGGAACGTTTCGTCTTATTCGAGACAGCGATATTGAAGTCGAGGAAGAAGCCGAAGACCTTGTCCGTTTCTTCGAGACTGCGCTAAAGCGCCGTCGTCGCGGCAAGGTCATCCGTATCGAGACGGATTCCGAAATGCCCGCGTCTCTGCGCCAATTCGTGGTTCAGGCTTTGGGCGTGCCGGATAATCGCGTGGCGGTTCTGCCGGGGCTGCTGGCCCTTAATACACTGTCCGAAATTACCAAAGCCCCGCGCGATGATCTTCGCTTCCAGCCCTATAATGCCCGATTTCCCGAACGCGTCCGCGAGCATGCAGGCGACTGCTTTGCCGCCATCCGCGAAAAGGACATGGTGGTTCACCACCCCTATGAGAGCTTTGACGTCGTTGTCCAGTTTCTGCTCCAGGCTGCGCGAGATCCTGATGTTTTGGCGATAAAGCAGACGCTTTATCGGACATCCAACGACAGCCCCATCGTTCGGGCTCTTGTTGATGCGGCCGAGGCAGGCAAATCCGTAACGGCCTTGGTGGAGTTGAAGGCTCGGTTCGATGAAGAGGCGAACATTCGTTGGGCAAGAGACCTTGAGCGGGCCGGTGTGCAAGTCGTCTTCGGCTTCATTGAACTCAAGACCCATGCCAAAATGTCGATGGTCGTCCGCCGCGAGGAGGGCAAGCTGAGGACCTATTGCCATCTGGGAACCGGCAACTACCATCCGATCACCGCCAAGATTTACACCGACCTTTCGTTCTTCACCTGCAATCCGGTCGTCGCCCATGACATGGCCAATATCTTCAATTTCATCACGGGCTATGGTGAGCTCGAAGCCAGCATGAAGCTTGCCGTCTCGCCATATACTTTGCGCTCGCGCATTGTCGGCTTGATCCGCGAAGAGGCAGAGCATGCTAAGGCTGGACGGCCGGCAGCGATCTGGATGAAAATGAACGCCTTGGTCGACCCGGAAATCATCGATGCTCTTTATGCCGCCAGCCGAGCTGGGGTCGAAATCGATCTGGTGGTACGCGGCATTTGCTGCCTGCGTCCGCAGGTGCCAGGCCTTTCCAACAATATCCGCGTGAAATCGATCGTCGGCCGTTTCCTGGAGCACAGCCGCATTTTCTGCTTCGGCAATGGCCATGGACTGCCGTCCGATAAAGCTTTGGTTTATATCGGGTCAGCGGACATGATGCCTCGCAATCTCGATAGACGTGTCGAGACCTTGGTGCCACTTATTAATCCTACCGTCCATGAACAGGTCCTCTCACAGATTATGCTGGGCAATATCATTGACAATCAGCAAAGCTACGAGATATTGCCCGACGGTACATCCCGCCGCATGGAGGTGCGGAAAGGCGAAGAACCGTTCAACGCGCAGCAGTATTTCATGACCAATCCAAGCCTGTCGGGACGTGGTGAAGCCTTGAAATCCAGCGCGCCGAAGCTGATCGCGGGCCTGCTGTCAGGTCGCATGAAAAGATAAATTGGACCTGCATGGTTGAATCTGAAGCCCAGGGGCGTCTGCCTGGAATTGCCCCTGTCGCCGTCGTTGACATTGGTTCCAACTCCGTTCGCCTCGTGGTGTACGAAGGATTGTCACGTTCACCCACGATCCTGTTTAACGAAAAAGTCCTCTGTGGACTTGGCAAAGGCATAGCGGCGACTGGCCGTATGGACGAAACCAGCGTCGAACGCGCCCTGGCGGCCCTTCACAGGTTCAAGGTACTGGCAACACAGGCGCGCGCCTCCACCGTTTATGTCCTGGCAACCGCGGCGGCACGCGAAGCGGAAAATGGACCCGCTTTTATCCACAGTGCCGAAACGATCCTCGGCCGGAAAGTTCGTGTGCTCTCTGGAGAAGAGGAAGCACGCTTCTCCGCTTTCGGTATCATCAGCGGCTTTCATCACCCCAATGGGATCGTGGGAGATCTTGGCGGCGGTTCCCTTGAACTGGTCGATATCGTCGAGCACAAGATCGGTGCAGGTATCACGTTGCCGCTGGGCGGTATCCGGCTGTCCGAATATGCCGATGGATCTCTGGAAAAAGCCCGCAGTTTTGCGCGCAAGCATGTCCGCTCGGCCAAGGTCCTCGAGGGCGGGGCAGGGCGAACCTTCTACGCCGTAGGCGGAACCTGGCGAAACATTGCAAAGCTTCATATGGAGCTGACGAATTATCCGCTGCATATGATGCAGGGCTACGAAGTCGGCCTGGAAGAAATGCTCCGATTTTTGGAACAGGTGGAAAATTCGAAGGACTCAAAGGAGCCTGCCTTCCAGAATGTTTCCAAAAACAGGCGTGCGCTTCTGCCTTATGGCGCCGTTGCGATGCGCGAAGTCCTTACCATCATGCGGCCGTCAGTCGTTTCCTTTTCTGCGCAGGGTGTGCGGG
Organism: Oryzifoliimicrobium ureilyticum; assembly: GCF_037199735.1. Taxonomy (NCBI): domain Bacteria; kingdom Pseudomonadati; phylum Pseudomonadota; class Alphaproteobacteria; order Hyphomicrobiales; family Rhizobiaceae; genus Oryzifoliimicrobium; species Oryzifoliimicrobium ureilyticum. The sequence continues at coordinate 598,173 of NZ_JBBBVQ010000001.1, forward strand.
AAGGGTATCTCTACTCGCTTTTACCGGACAGCGAACGCAGATCGGATCCTTTGCTCGCTGCGGCCGGGGAACTTGCCATCCTTCGCGCCCGCTCTCCTGAACATGCGCGGGAGCTTGCGGAATGGACAGGGCGGATGATGCCATTTTTCGGCATCGCCGAAACTGAGGAAGAGCAGCGGTATCGAAAGGCGGCGTGCCTTCTGGCTGACATCAGCTGGCGCGCTCATCCGGACTACCGTGGCCTCCAGGCACTCAACGTGATTGCTCACACATCTTTTGTCGGCATCACACATGCTGGCCGGGCTTATCTTGCGCTTGCCAATTATTATCGATTTGAGGGTCTGCGCGATGATGGAACGACAGACTCGCTTGCAAAGATCGCAACACCCCTGTTCGTAGAGCGGGCAAAACTTCTGGGCGGACTGCTGAGGGTGGTTTATCTTTTCTCGGCATCCATGCCAGGGATTGTGCGCAAGCTGACGTTTGCAACATCGAGCAATCCGGATCTCGACCTGGAATTCGTCGTTCCTGCTGAATATCGCGATTTCGCCGGAGAGCGGCTCGATGGACGTCTGCAGCAGCTCGCCAAACTCACGGGTAAGCGCCTGGCTTTTCGCTTCGAGTAGACTACGGCAGCTGCAACCGCTCCCGTTTTCGAAACACAATCCTGTCGATCATGCTTCACTTAAACGAGGGGTGCGCGCACCCCTCGTAAATCTTGAAGGCCATTGAGAATAGTTCTTATTTCGCCTGCAGAAGCGCACTCGCTTCAATCAGGCTGAATTCATTGTCATCGGCTTTATTGGTCTGACGTCCCGCAGAAAATGGCAGGTTGTTGTCGTTGCCGATGATGATGTGCGTTTCGTCGACCCGATCGACATTTTCAATTGTGACGAATGGCATGTCATAGAAGTCTTTGCCGTTATCGACGCGCTTCTTCTTATCCGGATCCTGAATATGCAAGAGGTCGATAAAACCGATCTTGCGGACGGCCTTGCCGACATTGCTGTCGTCGAAGGCAATCTTGTAAACACGCTTCAACTGGGCAGGCGCCTCAAAGCAGTCCGGGCCTGGAGCTTTGGGGTCGGGGCAGGCTTTATCCGTGGTTCCTTCGCCTCCGTCGCGCTCTATGACGAGAGCTGTTCCACGATCAAGAAGGTTGAAGTCTCCGATCGAGACGCCCTTATCTTCAAAAGGATAGAGCCAACTCCGGCCCGTCCATGCTTTCGACGCGACATCGAACTCCACGATACGAAGAGCGGTATGTCCATCCGCTTCCTCGGCTTTGCCATTTTGGAAAATAGGCCCTTCCAGAAGCCCGTAGAGTTTGCTTCCATCTTTCGCCATTGCCAACCCCTCGAAGCCGTTTGAGCGACGCAGATTAAAAGCAGGAAGGCTGTCCGTCGGCTTTGAAGGCAAGGACAGAACCGGATTATCGGGAGACATGACAGGCTTTCCATCCACAACGGTCGAAATGACGTCTGTCAGCTGCCCCTGTTTGCTGAACTTAAGAAGATAAGGTCCAAACTCTTCCCCAATCCAGAAGCCGTCTTCAACCGGCTGGATGGATTCAATGTCGAAATCCGCCCCGGTCAGATAACGCTTGTTCGCGCCTTCCATCACAATAGGAAAGGGCGCTTTTTTATCGGGGTCTGACAAGAAGACATTTTCGATGACCTCGTAGGTCCCCTTATCCCACTCAAAGCGCATGTGATGAAGAAAGAGCATGGCGTCACTGGAGTTAGCTTTGGAGCCGAAGCCATTGTCGGTCAACGTCCAGAATGTACCGTCGCTCATATGTTTGATCCCGGAAAAGCCCTGAAGGGGTTGCCCGTCGAAGGGCAGAGATAGGCCAGTCGGGCGTTTTCCATCCATGCCGGGAACCGTTCCCAAGGCTTCCGTTCGCTTCCGATCCGGCGTCGTGAATTTTCCGGAGTGTCGGAGGAACTCGGCAGCGTCGGCCGGCGCAGGCACCATCGTGTTGGCAGGAATGACCACTTGTCCGGCGAGCATTGCGGGAAACTCCTGCTGGTCCGCAAAAGCTTGTGTGGAAAGAATCGCAAGAAGCGAAATGGAGCCGAGAAGAAAGCGCGACATCATATTCCCCTGAAGTGAGTGACCGTTCGCGCTTAACAGTCTCTCCATGTCGGCACGTTGACGCTTCTATGAAGGTTTCCTAACAGAAGCTTCGCTAGCGGCGAAAGGAGTAGCAGAGCAGGTCTCTGTCGAGGTGCGCCGTGACAGGGCGGTCACTCCAATGTTCTGGTCTCGCCCTTTCACTGAATGAGCGCCAAGATCTTCTGCGATAACATCTGCTGGTAGCTCGATTTGCTGAACGAGTTCGGTTGAAATCAGGAAGGGCCTGTCCAACGTCCGGCAGAGCGTTTCAAGGCGTGAGGCAATGTTGATAGTGTCGCCGAAATAGGTGATCTTGCGGTGATCGACGCCAATCTCTGCCGTGATGACGTCGCCTCCGTGAAGGGCGGCGCGAAGGCTTGGCACCTGACCGAATGCATTGAGCCAGTGGTCGGCATCTCGCTCGATCTGATCCAGAATATCAAACATGCATCTGACGCACCTTGCCTTTTGCGTCCCTAGCCGCAGCGGCCAGCTGATGATCACCGCATCGCCGATATAATCGTCGATTGTGCCTTTATATCGACGCACTGGCTCGTCCATCGTCGCGAACAGAGCGCCGAGCAGTTCCTGCGTACGCATGTCGCCAAACTTTTCGGCAAAAGCCGTGGAGCCGACGAGGTCAATCGAGAGGAACACTCTCTTCTCGCGGAGGGGGACACGATATCGACTGACGAGCATGCTCATGAAAACTTCGCGGCCCAGAAGTTGGCGCACGCGCAGCACGAAAATCACGAGGATGCAGACCAGAAGCGCATAAATGAAAACGTTGAAGGGCAGGACAAGCGTGTGAACCCATGAGCGTGGATGGATGAGCCCAATGCTGGACAGCAATATTCCTGCCAGAGCATAGCCCGTGCTCATCAGGATTTCGTAGATGAATAGCGCCGCCAAAAGAAATGTCGGCGTTGGAAGACGCCGGATCCTGCGATGTATCCGCTTCAGGAAGATGCCGCGCTCGAACGCAAGAATCGGCATGCTGATGAAGAGCGCGAAGATTGCTCCGACTATGGGATGGGACTGCTCAGAGAACAGCTGATTGTAGATGATCCCACTTACAGCAACGACGGCAGAGATAAGCAGCCAGTTTTGAGCGGGGGAAATCTCGCGCATCTCACGACGCCGCCCGGAAACCATGAATAGCCTCATTAAAACAATGATCGGCGGCTTGAGCACGAAATGATCGACCGCAATCTCCAGACGCTGCCAAGCCTTATAAATTTATCGAATATTCTTTTCTGCCAATACGGACCGATTTAAGGAATTAAGGAAACTATCGCCGATACCAACGTTAAATTAGCATCGACAGGCGGCACCAATATGGCGGCACACCTGTCGGCAATTGTCTGGCAGGCATACCTCTTTGCGGTTCTATCGCTTAAAGCGCGACCGTCTCCACCTTCCTACCGCTGAATCTCAACGCGACCTGACCATTGATCAACTGTAGTGCCGGCTCGCCGAAGAGCTCGCGTCGCCAACCGCTCAAGGCGGAAACCTCAGCATTCTCTCCTTCGGCCGCAATCCTATCCAGGTCATCGGTGCTCGCAATGACTTTTGCCGCCACGCCGTGCTTTTCGGAGATGAGCTTCAATAAGACCTTCAAAAGCTCTACCGCTGCTGCAGCCCCTTCCGGAGGCTGCTGCTGTCTTGGAAGATGCGGCATATCGGCCTTGGGAAGCGCGAGCGCGGCATTAACGGCTTCGACCACGGCGGCCCCGGCCGCCGAACGTTCCCAGCCTTTAGGAATGGTTCGCAACCGGCCAAGAGCTTCCGCATCCTTGGGCTGCTGCTGGGCAATTTCGTAAATCGCGTCGTCTTTCAAAACGCGCGAGCGCGGGACATTTCGCAAGCGCGCCTCTCTTTCGCGCCAGGCGGCAACGAATTTGAGAATGGCAAGTTCTTGCGGCTTGCGAAGCCGCATTTTCAGACGCTGCCAAGCATCGTCAGGATGCATGTCATAGGTTTCGCGCGATTCCAAGATGTTCATTTCTTCCGACAGCCAGGAGGAGCGACCTTCGCGTTCGAGCTCCGCCTTCAGATAGAGGTAGGCTTCGCGCAGATGAGTAACGTCGGCCAAGGCGTATTCCAGCTGCTTTTCTGACAGAGGGCGCCGGCTCCAGTCCGTAAACCGAGAGGTCTTATCGATATGGACGCCTTTGGTCCGGTTGATAAGCTGATCATAGGAAACGCTATCGCCAAAGCCGCAGACCATGGCAGCGACCTGGGTGTCGAAGATTGGATGTGGGATCAATCCGCCCAGATGATAAACGATCTCGATATCTTGGCGTGCAGCGTGAAAGACCTTCAAGACAGCCGAATTCGCCATCAATTCGAAGAACGGTTTCAGGTCGATGCCCTTTGCGAGCGGGTCGACGAGCACTTCCTTTGTCGGACTTGCCATCTGGATCAGGCAAAGCTCAGGCCAAAACGTCGTCTCCCGCAGGAATTCGGTATCGACGGTGATGAATTCCGACGTGGCCAGCTCTTTGCAGGCCGCCTCCAGCTCGGCGGTTGTTTCGATCATTTCAATCCGGTCTTCAGGAAAAACATGGTCCTCCTTCCTTCTCCTTTCGCCGGGCATTGTCAATATCTATGGCAGCGGCTGGTCGGGTTGAAGGCATACTCCTGGGGACAGCGCGCTAGGTCACGCGGATATAGCTGGCCATGCCTGTCTTCTGGTGTTCGATAATGTGGCAATGCAGGAGCCAGTCGCCTGGGTTATCGGCAACGAGGGCAAGCTCCACCTTTTCATCCGGCTGAATGAGATAGGTGTCGGAAAGAAGCGGCAGGACCTTGCGTGTCGAGGAAGAGACAACGCGAAAGCTCATGCCGTGAAGATGGATCGGATGGGTATGAGGCGTGACATTTTCCATCCGAATGAGGTAACTGCGGCCGAGCTTAAGCTCTGCAAGAGGTGCTGTCGGATCGGGGGTGTCGCCCGGCCATGGCACCTTGTTGATGGCCCAAAAGCTGTATCCCAGCGAGCCGCATATACTGTTGGCCGATACGTTTTCAGCTGTCGCGCTGAGAACTAGCGGAATTGGGGAGGCCGAATTTGCATCAAAATTTGGTTCCGGATTGGCGCCGAGCGGACCCAGGTCTCTGATATCGCGCTTGCGTGAGCTGCCCGTCGCCCGCAGCGTCAAAATTGTCTTGGGCGCTGTGCCACGGATATCCTGTAGTGTGGCAAGGGCACCTTCTTCATCGGGCATACGAACCGCGAGTTCGACGCGCTGCCCAGGCCCGACTAAAAGCAGATCGAGAGAAAAACGCTCCGGCACCGGATTGCCATCGAGAGCGATGACTTTTGCGCTTGCTCCCTCCATTTTCAACGAGAAGATGCGGGTCACATCGGTAATCGCCAGTCGCAAACGCACGATGCCGCCGGCCGGGGCGTCATATTGCGGTTCCTGCTGCCAGTTGGCTGTCCGAACGGTGCCATAGGTCCCGGCCTTGGCCGCGTCGCGCGGTTTAAAGGGTGCGATGAACTGTCCGTCATTGCCCAATCGCCAATCGCGCAAGTTTGCAACGACTTCCGCGTCGAATGCCGGATCTTGCGGATGCTCGACCACGAGCACGCTGGTCATCCCATGCCCCATCTGCGTCAGCGTGTTGCAATGCGGGTGATACCAGAATGTACCGGCATCGGGCGGGGTAAAGCGATAATCGAAACTATCGTTGGTATAGACATAGGGCTGGGTGACGAATGGGACGCCATCCATCTTGTTTTCGATCCTGAGTCCATGCCAGTGGATCGTCGTCGGTTCGTCCAATCCATTGACCAGTTTGGCGGCAAAAGGCTTATCCTTCGTGAGGCGGAGAACGGGCGGCTGGGCACCACCGTCCGAGCCACTTGCGGTCCACGTCATGATGTCTTTCGTCGCCGCGTTCGCAGTAAGCTTAGCCTCAGTCTTTACCGACTTCAAAAGCAATGGCTCTGCTGCTGCCTCGGCATGGTTGAAGCGCCCTGCAATAGCCATTCCACCTGCATAGGCGCCGACAACGGCAGTTGCTTTTAAAAAGCTGCGACGTGAAAACATTGACATGATGCTATTCCAAAAAGATCGAACATCTCATCTTTAAAGTTGACAACAAAAATCATCAATATCTTCCTGCGTTTTGGATTGCCGCAAAATGGCGAGCGTGCTGCGATCGACCTCCCGGGCACAAATCCAATCAACGGGGCTGGAAGTCTTGACAAATCGGAGCGACCATGCGCTTTTCCGCCCGATTTTATTGTCGGCGCCGGAGAGCCTTGTGAGCCCCAGCTGCCGTCTTTAGCCGACGATCAGGATTGGATCCAAAATGCATCGCTACCGCAGCCACACCTGTGCCGCCCTCCGTAAAACGGATGTTGGCTCGACCGTCCGCCTTTCGGGATGGGTTCATCGCGTTCGTGACCATGGCGGCGTTTTGTTCATCGATTTGCGCGACCATTACGGCATGACACAGGTCGTCGCCGATCCGGACAGCCCTGCTTTCAAGGCAGCTGAGTCGGTGCGTGGCGAATGGGTCATTCGCGTCGATGGCGTCGTCAAGGCGCGTTCCGACGATACGGTCAACGCTGGTATGGCGACCGGTGAGATCGAACTTTACGCGCAGGATATCGAAGTTCTCTCGGCAGCGAAGGAACTGCCGTTGCCGATTTTCGGTGAGCCCGATTATCCGGAGGATGTGCGTTTGCGCTATCGCTTCCTCGATCTTCGCCGCGAGACGCTGCATAAGAACATCGTCAAGCGCACTCAGATTATTTCGGCCATGCGGCGCGAGATGGGCGATGCGGGCTTTACCGAATATACGACGCCGATCCTGACTGCCTCGTCGCCGGAAGGCGCGCGCGACTTCTTGGTCCCGAGCCGCATCCACCCCGGCACCTTTTATGCCCTGCCGCAGGCACCGCAGCAGTATAAGCAGCTTCTGATGGTGGCAGGCTTTGATCGCTACTTCCAGATCGCGCCCTGCTTCCGTGACGAAGACCCTCGCGCTGATCGCCTGCCGGGTGAATTCTATCAGCTTGACGTTGAAATGAGCTTCGTTACCCAGGAAGACGTGTGGAACACGATGGGTCCGATGATGACGCGGATCTTTGAATCCTTTGCGGATGGCAAGCCCGTTACCAAGGAGTGGCCGCGTATTCCTTATGACGAGGCAATCCGTAAATATGGCTCGGATAAGCCTGATCTGCGCAACCCGATTATCATGGAAGCTGTGACCGATCACTTTGCCGGATCCGGCTTCAAGGTCTTTGCGAACATGATTGCCTCCAACTCTAAGGTCGAAGTTTGGGCGATCCCGGCAAAGACCGGCGGCTCGCGCGCTTTCTGCGATCGCATGAATGCCTGGGCGCAAAGCCAGGGTCAGCCAGGACTTGGCTATATCTTCTGGCGCGCCGAAGGCGAGAAGCTCGAGGGCGCCGGTCCTCTCGCCAAGAACATTGGCGAAGAACGCACGGAAGCAATCCGGACGCAGCTTGGCCTCGGCGCGGGCGATGCCTGCTTCTTCGTGGCTGGCGAACCTTCGAAATTCTACAAGTTCGCGGGCGAAGCAAGAAACCGTGCTGGCGAAGAGCTCAATCTGACCGATCGCGACCGCTACGAGCTTTGCTGGATCGTGGACTTTCCGTTCTACGAGTGGAACGAAGACGAGAAGAAGGTCGATTTCGCCCACAACCCGTTCTCGATGCCGCAAGGTGGCATTGAAGCGCTGCATAGTCAGGATCCTCTGTCGATCAAGGCTTATCAGTATGACGCGGTCTGCAACGGCTTCGAAATCGCCTCCGGCTCTATTCGTAACCAATCGCCAGACACCATGGTTGCAGCATTCGAAAAGGTTGGTCTTAGCCAGGCGGATGTCGAGGAGCGCTTTGGCGGGCTTTATCGAGCATTCCAGTACGGCGCACCTCCGCACGGCGGATGCGCTTTTGGGATCGACCGCATCGTGATGCTGCTGGTGGGCGCGCGCAACTTGCGCGAAATTTCGCTCTTCCCGATGAACCAGCAGGCCTATGACCTGTTGATGGGAGCGCCGTCGCCGGCACTTCCAGCCCAATTGCGCGAGCTGCATCTGCGGCCGATTCCGCCGCAGAAAAAGGATTGATCTCCCCACGCAGGAACAGTGTCGTTCGCGTCAAGGGATATTATCGACAAGCGCTTGAACGCCGCGTATTCATTGGAATGCGCGGCGTTTTTCGTCGTCGATAAGTAGAGCGAGATACCCTTTGTTCGACTTAGCGATCTTGGCTTATGAGCGAGCAGACGCGACTTATTTTTGCGCGCCTTTCAACGATGATGGATGGCGCGCTCGTTTTCATCGCAGCCGGTCTATCTCGGAACCACGTAAAATGTCCGGCGGACCTCGAGCCGCAGCCAAATCTCAACTGGATTGATCAGGCATCCGGTTATCGATGAAATACCATTGTTCGGGATGAGCAAGCACCATTGGCTCAATGACGGCATTGAGCAGCGCGACATCGTCAAGCAACCCACCGATTTGCTCGCTTTCCGGGGGCAGTCGAAAAGGCTCCAAGACATGGAGGGTAAACTCGGCGCCTCCCTCACGCACAATATAGAGAGGATAGATTAGCGCGTTGGTTTTACGGGCCATACGGGCAATGACAGCATAATTGCCCTCCAGATGCGGCTTTTGATTGAAAAACGGGGCGCGAATCTGGCCGTTGAAGCCTTCATCGCAAAACATGAGAAGATTGCCACCTTGTTCGAGGATACGAAGTGCCGGCCGCACGAAGCTGCGCCCTGGCTTGAGTATTCCAAGACCGGCACCTTTGCGTAGACGGTTCACGATATAATGACGAGAACGCCGCTTGGGTGGATCGTAATTCATGGTCACCGCAAGGCCGAGATCAAGAAGGCAATGCCAGAGAACTTCCCAATTGCTCACATGCGGCCCTATGAAGATCACGGGACCCTGCCTGCACGTCTCCACCAGCTGTTCGATGCCGAGCATGCGGACATGGCTTTTCGCGAGGCGAGGGACAACAGAATATTCAGCCATCTGTCGGCCTTGAGAATCTGCATAACGCTCGAGGAGCGCCTGAAGCTCGGTATCCGTCAAATCTGGTTTAATGTGACGCAGGTTGGCGGCAGCCCGTTTCTGTGCCGACACATGAAAGCGCGGAACGGAAAAGCGCCCCATCCAGCCGCCGAGCGCTGAACAAGCGCGCGCAGGCAGGAGCTTAAACGAAAAATAGAAAAACAGATCGATGACGTTGTCGATGTTTTGATGAACCCAATATCGCAAGAAGGCTTTGCGCTGGTCCCCGCCTGCCCAAAATGCCGAAAGAGGAGGGGCCTCAGGCGGCGCATAGGTCCATGCTTTCCGCTTCGGTGCAGACGCCCGGCTTGGAGACTTCTCTTCAACCATTTTCAACGCCGATGGAGCGTGACCGGCATTCCGCCGCGAGGGCGCAACGTCAGCCTGCACTGCGGTTCGACCTTGTGGCCTTCCTTCAGTCTCACACGGAATCGCTGCGCCAGAATGGCAAAACAAAGAATGGCTTCCGTCATCCCGAACTGCAGCCCTGGGCAGACCCGCGGTCCGGCGGCGAAAGGAATATAGCTGTAAGGGGTTGGCCTTTCATTGCCCAGAAACCGCTCCGGCTTGAAGAGATGCGGATCTGCGAAGAGGGATTCGGTTCGATGAAGGATCCACGGAACGATCATGATGAGCGCGGCCTTGCGAACTTTCACGCCACCAACCTCATCGGCTTCTGTCGCCTGCCGGGCAAGGATTGGCACGGGCGGATAAAGTCTCAGCGTTTCTTCAATGACGGCGCGGCACCAGTCAAGTTTCGCCACATCTTCAAGTCCGGGGACACGGTCCCCGCACACAGCGTCGATCTCGCGGTGAACAGCCTCCTCAACCCAGGGGGCGCCCGTCAGCAGATACCAGGCCCATGTCAGCGTGGCCGCAGTCGTTTCGTGTCCTGCCATAAAAATCGTCGAGGCTTCATTTCTAAGAGCGACAACGTCGAGTTTCAGTTCAGGATTGCGCTGCTGGCGACGGATCAGCAGATCCACCATGGAGCTGTTATCGCCCTTGCCGGCCAGATGATCTTCGATAACCTGGTCGATGATGCGGTGAATGCGCTTGACAGAGCGGCGCAGGCTTGGGGTCTTCAGGATTGGCAGTCCATCATCGAAGCCGAGGAAATAGCCAATGTTGATGGAATCCACGAGCGATTGGTATCCCGCAAAACCCTCGGTCACCGCATTGGCGCTTTCCTCGCCAAGATCATTGCCGAAAACGCTTCGCGAGATGATCTCTGCAGTAAGGCCTGCCATTTCGTAAAGCGCGTTGACCTCAGCGCCTTCGCCAAGTTTCAGCCAGCGCTCGACCAATTCGCTTGATGTACTCTGCATGATCCCGCCAAAGGCCGGAACTCGGTTTTTATGGACGATGTCTGACACCAGCGGCCGGCGCTGCTTCCATGTCTCCTTGTCGGAAATGAAGAGACCGTCGCCGAGCAGATATTCGAGTGCACGCCGCATCTGCGGCGTCTTGCGCTCGAAATTTTCATGGCGCTTCGCCACGACATAACGAATGGCTTCTGGCGAATTGACGATAACCAGCTGACGCCCGAGCAGCTTGAATTCGGCAACATGTTCTTTGTAATCTTGCCGTCGCCATATCGACAGAAAGTCGCTTCTGGCCTGCAACAGAAGCTTTAATGGCTGGCCTGGCTTGCCGTTGTAATAGGCTGCATGGGCAGGCTCGAAAAGCCGCTCTTCGGGAGCGGCTCGTTCAAGAATCTCGGTTTTCTGATCAAGCCAGGCAAGCATCTAAAGCATAACTTTCGCCGACAAGCGGCCAGAAGGATGAGTGTCGCAGATCGTCGCCCGACGATCCCGCGCCACTATATTGATTTCGTCCTCGTGGAAAAGAGTGCTTTTCGTGCAATGCAACAAGTGTGAACTGCAATGCGAAAGCCCGCCCCGAAAAGAGGCGGGCTATGGCTATAGATATATCAAAAGATTAATCGGCGGAGTTTGCCGAAATCTTCAGACCTATAACATTGGGGATCGTGTTGGGTGCGCCCATCGCCGCCCCCATGATGGTCGGCAGGGGTACAGGCTTCGGCGGTGCGACCGCAACGGTAAAGCTCTTGGGATCATCCATATAGGTGTTGACGGCTGCCGAGACCGCGTTCTGAAGATCAGGCATATTCAATTGGCCCATCATCAGTGGAACGATGCCCTTGATAGATGCCGCCATTTGCTGTCCGGAAACGTTCTGCATGCTGCCGGCGTAATCAAGGGCGCGCTTGGTTATAGAGGCATCGTCAAATCGAATACGCGCGCTGTCTAGTGTCAACTGCTGCATCAGGCCGAGCATTGCCATTCCAAGCGCTTGCTGAGCCTCGCCCTGGTTGGCATTCTGCTTTGCCTGCTCGGTTGTTTCTTGCAGCGACTTCAAGAAAGCGAGCGTATAGCCGGAAAACTTGAGCGATATGTCGAGCTTTCCTACATTGTTAAAGCTAAAGGCGAGGGACGAAAGGTCGATGGTTCCGGGGCCAAGATCCCACGAGCCTTTCGTCGTCACGTTCCCCGTGATGTTTTGAATAGACATCTTCTGCACGGCATCGTGTGCTTGAGGATCCGTCACGATTTTATCGAGCTTCGCCTTAATGTCTGCCACTGTCCCGCTGAAGTCGAAGCCGGACTTATCCGAGCGCAGGTCGCTGCTGACGTCAAGGCTGCTGAAAGAGACCAGTTCGGCATCGGCTTGCTTGACGCTGGCCGCACCTGTCTTGATCGACCGTGCGTAGAAGAAGCCATCGATGCCTTCTTTGTTGGGATCGCCAGGGATGGCAATGTCGCCCATTTCAAAGCCGGAGATCTTGGCATTCACTCCGTCTTGCAAGAAGCCGAACTCGGGGAATGAGGCTTTGCCGACGCGATAGCCGCCATCGGCGTTTTCTTGCACGTCGGAAAGTGTGACATCGCCGACGTTCAACGGGGCTTCATCGCCTGCCGGCTTGGCCTGCAACCCCTTGAGAACAATCGTATTTCCCTGCACCTCGATTTTGCCGGCGGACAAGGTCGCTCCCTGTTTGCCATAGGACGCATTGATCTTATTCAGTAAATCTTGCCCGTCGAGCGCGAGTGCCTGACCGGCGAAGGCGCTCGTCGTGGCACTCAACAACAACACATAATTGATATGACTGAACTTCAAACTCAAAACGTCCTCCTGATGGCTAATCGTGCCGTCTCTAAACACGAACAATGATCTCAATGAGCCTTTGTAGCGTTCGAAATGAGAAAGGCAAACCTATCGAGGTGTTGAAGAGGCCGACGAGATCACGTTCATCCACAGCAGAACCCCCTGCTTTCCTTGCCCGGAATCGGCATTTCGGTTAGTCAAGGCCTATGGGACAAGAGATTTTACCGCCCTCTGGCGGAGATGATGACAAGATACTGCCGGTTGACCTCAAGGCGGCGCTCGAAGAGCGTTACCTCGCCTATGCATTGTCGACGATTATGCATCGTGCGCTGCCGGATGTACGCGACGGTTTGAAGCCGGTTCATCGCCGTATCGTTTACGCCATGAATGATATGGGCCTGAGGCCAAACGCGGCTTTCAGGAAATGCGCGAAGATCGTCGGCGAGGTGATGGGTAATTACCACCCCCACGGCGACCAATCGATCTATGATGCACTGGCGCGCCTCGCGCAGGATTTTTCCCAGCGTTACACCTTGGTGAACGGTCAGGGCAACTTCGGCAATATCGACGGCGATAGCCCTGCTGCCATGCGCTATACCGAGTCGAAGATGACGCTCGTGTCCGAGCTTCTGCTCGAAGGCATCAACGAGGACGCGGTTGATTTCCGCGATACCTATGATGAATCGAACAAGGAACCGGTCGTCCTTCCCGGTGCTTTTCCAAACCTGCTTGCCAACGGCTCGTCAGGCATTGCCGTCGGCATGGCAACCTCGATACCGTCGCACAATGTTCATGAGATTTGCGACGCTGCCTTGCATCTCATTCGTCATCCAGATGCCACTGTCGAGAAGCTTGTAGAATTGATGCCGGGCCCGGACTTTCCGACTGGCGGCCTGATCATTGAAAGTCGGGAAAGCATCCTTGAGAGCTACCGCACCGGACGCGGCGGTTTTCGTGTCCGCGCCAAATGGACGACCGAAGACCTTGGGCGTGGCGGCTATCAGATCGTTGTCACCGAAATCCCCTTTCAGGTGCAGAAGTCCCGTTTGATCGAAAAGATTGCGGAGCTCCTGATTGCCCGGAAGCTACCGCTTTTGGAAGATATCAGAGACGAGTCCGCAGAAGACATCCGGGTCGTTCTCGTTCCAAAAAGCCGCACCGTCGATCCTACAATTCTGATGGAATCGATGTTCAAGCTCACCGAGCTTGAAAGCCGCTTTCCGCTGAACATGAACGTTCTGTCGATGGGGCGCGTACCGCGTGTCATGGGCCTGAAGGACGTATTGCGCGAATGGCTCGATCATCGTCGTGAGGTGCTGCAACGTCGATCACGCTTCCGCCTTGCAGCCATCGACAGGCGTCTTGAAATTCTCGCAGGCCTCCTGATTGCCTACCTCAATATTGACGAGGTCATTCGCATCATCCGCGAAGAAGATGAGCCCAAGCCTGTCATGATGGCGCGATGGGACCTGACGGATAATCAGACCGAAGCGATCTTGAACATGCGCTTGCGGTCCTTGCGCAAGCTCGAAGAATTCGAGATCCGCAAAGAGTTCGATGAACTCACCAAGGAAAAGGGCGAGATCGAAGCGCTTCTCGCGTCTGAGGAAAAGCAGTGGCAGACCGTTGCCTGGGAAGTTGGCGAGGTCAAAAAGAAGTTTGCAAAGGCTACTGAAGTCGGTCGACGCCGAAGCGAATTTGCCGAGGCGCCTGAGGCTGATGAGACCGCTATCCAGCAAGCAATGATCGAAAAGGAACCGATCACCGTTGTTATCTCGGAGAAGGGGTGGATCCGCGCTCTCAAAGGCCACATTGCCGATACATCGACATTGACCTTCAAGGAAGGGGATGCCCTCAAGCTCTCCTTCCCGGCACAGACAACGGACAAGATCCTCATCGTAACGACCGGTGGCAAGGCTTTTACCCTCGGTGGCGATAAGCTTCCCGGTGGGCGTGGTCATGGCGAGCCGCTGCGGATCATCATCGATATGGAAAACGAGCAGGACGTACTAACGGCCTTCGTTCACGATCCGGCGCGCAAGCGGCTTGTGGTATCCACCGCCGGCAACGGTTTCGTGGTGCCCGAAAGTGAGCTTGTTGCCAACACGCGCAAGGGCAAGCAGATCATGAACGTCGCAATGCCCGAGGAGGCAAGGCTGGTGGTCGTTGCAGAGGGCGATCACGTCGCGGTGGTTGGTGAGAACCGCAAGCTCGTGATTTTCCCACTCGAGCAAGTGCCGGAAATGACGCGTGGCAAGGGCGTACGCCTGCAACGCTACAAGGATGGCGGCATTTCCGACGTCAAATGCTTCAGGATGGATGAAGGTCTTTCCTGGTCTGACAGCGCTGGCCGTGTCTATAATCGCAAGCGTGAGGAACTGACCGAATGGCTTGCCGATAGAGCTGGCACTGGGCGCTTGGTACCCAAAGGCTTCCCCCGCAACGGCAAATTCATTGGCTAGAATTTGCAGCATTGGCCGGCGACTTGCGCGGGTCGATGCCTTCATGCTGCGGGCGGATAGGGGCGCAGCCTGTGTTAAGGCTTAGTCTCCAAAGTGCCGGGATCGAAGCGTTCCCATCCGCGCGCGGTTAGATGCTCCTGCGGCAAATAGCGCGTTTTATATTCCATCTTTCGTGAACCATGCACCCAGTACCCGAGATAGACATGCGGTAGTCCAAGTGCTTGCGTTCGCCGGACATGATCGAGAATCATGAACGTCCCAAGAGAGCGCGCGTCTGCATCCGGATTGAAATAGGAGTAGACCATCGAAAGGCCGTCGCTCATGACATCCGTCAGCGCTGCCGCCAGTAACTCGCCTTTAGGGCGCGTCTCCAGCCCTGAGCCTTCTTCGCGCCGGCGATACTCGATGATCTTGGTGTTGACATGCGTGTCCTCGACCATGATCGCATAATCGAGCACCGTCATGTCTGACATGCCGCCATATTGATGGCGGTGATCCAGATAGTGGCGGAACAAGGAATATTGTTCGCTCGACGGTTGGGCAGGAAAATCTGTCGAAATCAGATCGCGATTTTTCGCAAGAACGCGCTTCATCGACTGTGTCGGTTCAAATTCCTGCGCAAGGATCCTCACAGACACGCATGCTCGGCAACTCTCGCATGCCGGCCGATAGGCAATGTTTTGCGATCGGCGGAAGCCTCCCTGTGTAAGGATATCATTCATCTCGGCAGCACGTGGACCAACCAGATGCGTGAAAACTTTTCTCTCCATCTCATGCGGCAAGTAGGGGCAAGCCGCGGGAGCCGTCAGATAAAATTGTGGAGATGGGGTCGTCTGCGTATTCATAGGCTTCGGATTGATCCTTTTCGGATGAAGCGCCTTTTCATAAGGATGACGTAAGACAAAAAAAGGTCAACAGCCGGTATCGACGGTTTTGACGTTGTTGACCTCAAGTTGCTACCTTTTTAGGGCATGCAGCATTGTCGGCACGCTCAATCACGCTGTTCTGATGACGGCCGTGCCAGTTAAAAGGTCATGCACGAGACGATTTCGCTCGATGAACAGGCCCGCAAGCACGATGAAGGGCGTCAAGACAGCGTTCAAAATCCAGAAGATCGCCATATGAACGATGGCGGTTAGAAAGTCTAAAGACTTCCCATCCACACGGATCACCGCGATCCCCATGGCACGCATTCCAAGCGAGGCCTGTCTCGGACCGCCGATCGTCAGGCCGAAGTAGAGACCCGCGACAAGAATGAATAGGGTCGGATAGAAGAAAAACCCGATCCCGATCGTGGCGATCGACAGAAGCACGCAAATGACGGAAAGCATCAGATAGTCGATCATGAAGGCAAACACACGCCGGCTCAGCGTGCCGCTGTAGGCGCGCCAATCCTGCGGAACTCCATGAAGAGTATTGGAATTGATCGACATCTGCGGCCCTCCTTGGGTAAATCAACGCATTCAATATGGGAATCCGCAAGACGAATACAATGAGGCCGCCATCCTATCGGCGGGACAGAATCCTTGCCACCTCAACTGCAAAATACGTCATAATGCCGTCGCAGCCCGCACGCTTGAATGCCAGCAAGGTTTCGAGCATTGCGCGCTCTTCGTCGATCCACCCTTGCATGCCGGCGGCTTTAATCTGCGTATATTCGCCGGAGACTTGATAGGCGAAAATCGGCAGGCCAAAAGCTTCTTTCAGCCGCCAACAGATGTCGAGATAGGGAAGGCCAGGCTTCACGATCATCATGTCGGCGCCTTCTTCGACGTCGAGCGCGGCTTCCCTGACCGCTTCCATGCTGTTTGCCGGATCGATGTAATAGCTCTTCTTGTCACCCTTCAGCAGTCCGCCGGTAGAAATGGCTTCCCGGTAGGGGCCGTAGAAGGCCGATGCAAATTTCGTGGCATAGCTCATGACACCGACATTCTGGTGTCCTGCACTGTCGAGAGCCCGGCGGATGGCGCCGATGCGTCCGTCCATCATGTCCGATGGTGCAATGATATCGGCACCTGCATCTGCCTGGACGACCGCCGCACGCGCGATCTGATCGACCGTTTCATCGTTGATGATCTCGCCATCGCGCAAAATGCCATCGTGGCCGTGGCTGGTGAAGGGATCGAGCGCCACATCCGTGATGACGCCGATATTGCCGACGTGCTTCTTCAGCGCGCGACTTGCCTCGTTGATCAAGTTGTTTGCGGACAGACTATGGGAGCCGGTCTCATCTCGAAGATCCATGGCGATGTTCGGAAAGGTGGCAATTGCCGGTATTCCAAGATCGGCTGCCTCTTTTGCAGCTTCTACCAGTTTGTCGACGCTCATTCTGTTGACGCCGGGCATGGCCGCGATCGGCTCCACAACGTTGGTGCCAGGCACGACAAACACCGGCCAGATCAAATCATCTACGGTCAGACGATTTTCCTGTACAAGCCGTCTTGTCCAATCCGCTTTGCGGTTTCGCCGCATCCGGCGATGTCCGGTTACGTCGTCAACCAGATGAGTTTTGTCTTGCATGATCAGTCTCTCGGAAGTCGGGCCGCGCAACTCGTGGGCGGAATAGGTAGATGAGAGACCGTGCTTATCATAAAAGCGTCGCTTTACCAAAAGAGACCTTTGGTCGCGGTGCCCAAGCGGTAGCGAACGACAGCCGCTCGCTTTAAGATGGATAGTATGGAAGACGATTCTCACACGATACCTGGACGCACGCTGACCGATCTTCTGTTCGTCATATTCCTGCGCATGGTCGCTCTCTTCTGTTTCTGGTCGGGCCTGCAATATTGGGGAATGCTGGTCGGCTATTCAGAGGCCGGGGTGGGGCGGTTCGATCTCCTGAGCCTGCCATGGCGCGTTGCCAGCACCAGCCTTGCGGTGGTCTTTCCTGTCGCGTCCTTGGGCTTGTGGTTGACGGTCTCGTGGGGGCCCGTGGTTTGGCTTCTCGCTGCTGCCGGCGAGGTCGCGATGTACGGCGTCTTTCCGCACATCTATGGTCAGAACGAACTGGTGGTGATCGTGCATGGTGCGGTCGGCTTGCTATACCTCGTATTCCGGTTTCTTCTCTGGTTGGAGAAGCGCAAGCGCCGCGGGCAGGTAAGCACTGATTTACCGTAATACAACCACTTGTTTCGGTAAGGTGCTGTTAAGCCTGCAGTTTAAGTAGAATTTTATGTGTATTCGATAGGGTCTCTCACAAGGCGGGAAGAAAACCAACACCGCCAAACGAAACAGTGAGGCATCTATCATGAACACCAAGATTAAGCCACAGCAGGTATCTGGCGCTCGCGAGCAGGACCACGCAATCCGTGACCTCTACATGGAATCCCTTCATCTGGTTGAGAGGCTGCATCGCCGTCTCCTGGATGTCATCAAGGACGAGTTCGACCGTCAGGGACGCAGCGACGTCAACGCCGTCCAGGCCCTGCTTCTCTTCAATATCGGCAATTCGGAACTGACGGCTGGCGAACTTCGCTCTCGCGGCTACTACCTCGGT
Organism: Oryzifoliimicrobium ureilyticum; assembly: GCF_037199735.1. Lineage (NCBI taxonomy): Bacteria > Pseudomonadati > Pseudomonadota > Alphaproteobacteria > Hyphomicrobiales > Rhizobiaceae > Oryzifoliimicrobium > Oryzifoliimicrobium ureilyticum. Next base: position 616,443 of record NZ_JBBBVQ010000001.1, read on the forward strand.
TCTAACGTATCATACAACGTCAAGAAGCTGGTCGATCTTGGTCTTATCAATCACCAGCGCTCGCGTGTCGATCGCCGCTCGGTTCGCATCAGCCTGACGGATGCAGGCGCGGATATCGCCGATACCGTTGCCAAGCTCTATGAGCGCCATATCGGTTCCATCGACAAGGTGGGAGGTATCGGCACGGACGAATTCGCGCAGATGAACAAGCTTCTACAGCGCCTCGACCGGTTCTGGAACGACAGCATCATGTATCGCCTCTAATGGCTGTGCATATGCTCTCGGATGCATAAAACTGGCCGGATCTTTAAGCCGCCGCCAGTTGTGCCGAAGATCAATAGGATTTTCGGGCCGATGCTGAAGTGCATGACAGCGACTTTGGACAAGGCCGCCGAAACCGAACGTACGCGTTTTGTCTCGGCCTTGTGACCGCGTCGCTTCTCTCAAAAGTGTGAAACACAAGGGACTGTGTGTGTCCCTTGTTCTTTAATTCCGACGCCTCCTTCGGAACGGCAACCGGTTGCGTTTCCCTGCGCATCCGGCTTTGCTGTTTTTGCCCAGCGCTGGCCAATGGTTGTTTCTCTTCGGCAACAGTAGCGGTCGGACCCATTCTCCTCCCGCGCCAGCGCGTAAATCGCATAAATATCTGAATACATTGATTTTTCGCTGGAAAGGCGGTCGCTAAGTTTTTGATCGGAAGCGTGAAGCCGAAACTGCCTGGACACGAATTGGCCATATTGGTATGGCAGCCGAGGAAGCATGAAAGAGATGTTGTCTCAGGGCAGCCTGCTGGTGATTTTGTCAGTCGCGATATCGTGATTGATGAAGCTTCTTTTTCCGGTTGTTCCATGCAACGAAAAGATCCATTCCGCGTTGCAGGGCGGTGCAAGGTCGCAGGTCTCTCAAGCTGCGACAGTCAGTGGTTGGGAAAATATGGCGAAGAAGAACGGAATTGAAATTCTTTCGCGGCGGTCTTTTTTGGCATCCGCTGCAACGATTGGGGCGGGTGCTCTTGCAACGCCAGCGCTGGCGCAATCTGCAATCGATTCATTGCTCAACGCGCGCGGTCGCGGCGATTGGGATGATCAGTTCGATGCAAAAGCCGCCTCACGTACAGCCGCCGCTACGATCTCCAATACGCCGATCCTCGGCCCGCATTCCGTCGCCAGCATTCAGCAGGGCATCGCCCAGTACCAGCAGATTGCCTCTGCCGGTGGTTGGCCGCAGGTCCCTATTGCCCAGCAACGCCTGCAGCTTGGCGCAAGCGATCCGATCGTCGCGACTTTGCGCCAGCGTCTTGCCGTTACCGGTGATCTGCCGCGCGAAGCCGGCATGTCGAATTCCTTCGACTCTTACGTCGATGGCGCCGTAAAGCGCTTCCAGGCTCGCCACGGCCTTCCCGCTGACGGAGTTCTTGGCGAATTCACGATGAAGGCAATGAACATTCCGGTTGATGTACGCCTGCAGCAATTGCAGACCAACCTCATCCGTCTTCAGACCTTCCCGGAAGATCTCGGCCGTCGCCATGTGATGGTCAATATCCCTGCGACCTATCTGGAAGCCGTTCAGGATGGCAGCGTCGCGCTGCGAAATGCGACGATTGTTGGCCGCATCAGCCGTCCAACGCCAATCCTGAATTCAAAGATTTTCGAAGTTATCTTGAACCCCTACTGGACCGCACCACGATCGATCGTCCAGAAGGACATCATGCCGCTGATGCGCAAAGACCCGACCTACCTCGAAAAGAACTCAATCCGTCTGATCGACGGCAAGGGCAACGAGGTCGCACCGGAAACCATCGACTGGAATGCCGAAAAGGCGCCAAATCTGATGTTCCGTCAGGATCCCGGCAAGATCAACGCCATGGCCTCGACGAAGATCAACTTCCACAACCAGTATTCGGTCTACATGCACGACACGCCGCAGCAGGGCCTGTTCAACAAGCTCATGCGGTTTGAATCGTCCGGTTGTGTGCGCGTTCAGAACGTGCGCGATCTAACGACTTGGCTATTGCAGGAAACGCCCGGCTGGAACCGCCAGCATATCGAGCAGGTCATTGCCAGCCGCGTCAACACGCCTATCGAGCTGTCGGAAGAGGTGCCTGTGTACTTCGTCTACATCTCGGCGTGGGCGATGCCGGATGGCGTCGTGCAGTTCCGCGACGATATCTACGAGATGGACGGCAATGCTCAGCTTGCGTTGGATACCACGCAGGGCACTGAGCAGCCGGTGCAATAACCAGGCATTGATTGGGTAAAGACAACAAGCCGCGGTGTTTCGACCCGCGGCTTTTTCACGCGCGTGGATTGCCTAGCAAATGTCGCTCCTCGTATTGCCCTTCAAGAAGCGGATCGTTAATAGCTTCACGCATGAACGTTGAGGAGCCACGACGATGACCATTGCTTCCACACAATCCTTCTTCAATCGCCCACTTGCGGAAGTCGATCCCGATATTTTCGACGCGATCGGCAAAGAGCTTGGTCGTCAGCGCCACGAGATCGAGCTGATCGCTTCGGAAAATATCGTTTCCCGCGCTGTTCTTGAAGCGCAGGGCTCGATCATGACCAACAAGTATGCCGAAGGCTATCCCGGTAAGCGCTATTATGGCGGCTGCCAGTTTGTCGATATTGCCGAAGAGCTGGCGATTGATCGTGCAAAGAAGCTGTTCGGCGTGAATTTCGCCAATGTGCAGCCGAATTCCGGCTCGCAGATGAACCAGGCTGTCTTTCTCGCGCTGCTTCAGCCGGGCGACACCTTCATGGGCCTCGACCTCAATTCAGGTGGTCACCTGACCCACGGTTCGCCGGTTAACATGTCCGGCAAATGGTTCAATGTCGTTTCTTACGGCGTACGAAAGGACGATCACCTGCTCGACATGGATGACGTCGAGCGCAAGGCGAAGGAGCATCGCCCAAAGCTGATCCTGGCAGGCGGCACGGCCTATTCGCGGACCTGGGACTGGAAGCGTTTTCGCGAGATCGCTGACGAAATCGGCGCTTATCTGATGGTCGATATGGCGCATATTGCGGGTCTCGTGGCAGGTGGTCAGCATCCGTCGCCATTCCCGCATTGCCATGTTGCCACGACGACCACACATAAGTCTTTGCGTGGTCCGCGCGGCGGCATGATCCTGACAAACGACGAGGACCTGGCCAAGAAGTTCAACTCGGCTGTTTTCCCTGGCTTGCAGGGCGGACCGCTGATGCATGTGATTGCAGCGAAGGCAGTTGCATTCGGCGAGGCACTGCAGCCGGAATTCAAGGATTATGCGGCTCAGATTGTCAAGAATGCGAAGACACTCTCGCAGACTCTCATCGAGGGCGGTCTCGATGTCGTGTCCGGCGGGACCGACAACCATCTGATGCTCGTCGATCTTCGTAAGAAAAACGCGACGGGCAAGCGCGCCGAAGCCGCTCTCGGCAGGGCTTATGTGACTTGCAACAAGAACGGCATTCCTTTCGACCCTGAAAAGCCATTCGTAACCTCGGGTGTGCGTCTTGGCACACCAGCCGGCACGACGCGCGGCTTCAAAGAAGCTGAGTTCAAGGAAATCGGAACGCTGATCATTGAAGTTCTGGATGGCTTGAAGGCTGCCAATTCGGATGAAGGCAATGCAGCCGTGGAAGCGGCTGTAAGGGAAAAGGTCGTCGCGCTGACGAACCGTTTCCCAATGTACGATTACATAGCCTGAGCTGAATCACGGCTGGCTGATAAGACAGCACTGGGCTAAAGGCTCGGCTTAACTAGATAGCGCTGCGTCTGCCGAAGGGGCGGGCGCAGCGCTTCGTTTGGCGTTGTGGGCGCCTCATCCCATATGTTAGATCCTCAAGGTCTTTATGCTTTGCGTCGCCAGACGGTCGATGGCAGGGAGAAAATGAATGCGCTGTCCGTTCTGCGGCTCGGAAGATACCCAGGTCAAAGACTCTCGTCCCGCGGAGGACAATACCTCCATTCGTAGACGCAGGATTTGCCCCGATTGCGGCGGACGCTTTACGACATTTGAGCGGGTGCAGCTTCGTGAGCTCCTCGTCATCAAGAAGACCGGCCGAAAAGTCCCGTTCGACCGGGAAAAACTGGTCCGCTCATTCGAGATTGCCCTTCGTAAAAGACCCGTCGATCGCGACCGCATAGAGCGAGCGGTATCTGGGATCGTGCGCCGCCTGGAAAGCTCGGGCGAGGTGGAAATCAGTTCCGAGCAAATTGGCCTTCAGGTGCTCGAGGCCTTGAAGACTTTGGACGATGTCGCCTTTGTGCGCTATGCCTCCGTCTACCGCGATTTTTCTCATGCGGAGGATTTTGAAAAGCTGATTGCCGAGATCAATGCGAAGATCGCGCGCGATCCTCTGGATGGCTAGTGATGAAACCGGATCGCGATTTTGACCGAAAGTTCATGGCGGAAGCTATTCAACTTGGGCTGACGCATCTTGGTCTGACTGGTTCTAATCCTTCCGTAGGTTGTCTCCTCGTCAATGAAGGTGTGGTGGTAGGCCGGGCCGTGACGGCGATGGGCGGGCGTCCACATGCCGAAACGCAGGCGCTCGCGCAGGCCGGCGCACGAGCGCGAGGCGCAACAGCCTATGTGTCGCTGGAACCTTGCTCCCACTTCGGAAAAACGCCGCCGTGCGCGAAGGCCTTAATCGACGCAGGTGTTGCCCGTGTGGTCGTCAGCGTCATGGATCCGGATGACCGGGTTGCTGGTCGTGGATTGGCTATGCTGGCCGAGGCCGGGATTGCTGTTGAGAGTGGCGTCATGGAAGAGGAAGGCAAGCGCTCCTTGATTGCCTACCTCACGCGGCAGACGAAAAGACGACCCTATGTGACTCTAAAGCTAGCGATTTCTGCAGATCGGAAAATTGGAAGACTGGGCGAAGGACAGATCGCGATTTCAGGTCCCGAGGCGCGGCTGGAAGTGCAAAGGCTAAGGGCTGAGACCGATGCTATTTTGGTCGGGATCGGGACAGCACTTGCCGACGATCCTTTGCTCACGGTTCGCCTACCGGGTGAAGAGGATCGATCGCCGCTCAGGATCGTCCTTGATCCTCAGCTTTCTCTACCCCCTTCCAACAAGCTGGTGGCAACGGCGGGCGAGGTGCCGGTGATTGCCGTCGCCACGGAGCCTCCCGGGTTCGACGATCAGAAAGATGAGGCATTCCTGGCGCGTCGGGCGACACTCGACGAAGCCGGCGTAGAGATCTTGCAGTGCGATCCGCAGCGGCTCGACATTCTTCTTTCGGCTCTCGCCTCGCGTGGAATTTCCTCGTTGCTCGTCGAGGGTGGGGCCAAGACAGCTTCCCGGTTTCTGGAGGCTGGACTTGTCGACCGCATCATTCTTTATAAGGGGCAGCTTGTCATTGGTGAACGAGGCATAGATGCGCCGGTGAGTGAGGGCGAGATACCAGAGGGATTTACGCTGCGGGATCAACGCCAAGTCGGTGCAGATCAACGCTACGAATTTGAGAGAGACATCTGATGTTTACAGGAATTGTGACGGATATCGGTACGGTTGAAGCGGTAACGCCTTTGAATGAAGGTGTTAAGCTGCGCATCAATACAGGTTACGATCCTGCGACAATCGATATCGGCGCATCGATTGCCCATTCTGGGATCTGCTTGACTGTCACGGGCCTTTCCGATGAGGCCAGCAATGTCCGATGGTTCGAGGTCGAAGCCTGGGAGGAGGCGTTGAGGCTAACGACCCTTAAGGCTTGGACAGCGGGCACGAAGATCAATCTCGAACGATCGCTGAAAATCGGCGATGAGTTGGGTGGACACATAGTTTCGGGGCATGTCGACGGCACAGCCCGGATTCTGTCCGTTACGGATGAAGGAGACGCCACCCGATTTCGTTTGCGTGCACCCGAGCATCTTGCCCGCTTTGTGGCGCCCAAGGGCTCGATTGCGCTTGATGGCACCTCTCTGACCGTCAATGCTGTGAGCGGCACCGACTTCGATGTCTTGCTGATACGCCACACGCTGGACGTTACCACCTGGGGACAAAGGGCCGCCGGCGACCACGTCAACTTCGAGGTCGATACAATGGCGCGTTATGCTGCGCGGTTGGCAGAATTTCCAACCTCATCCTCGTGAGGACGGGCGCTCCAAGAGAATAACATCGCCGTTGTAATCGGTACGTGTCACCTCTTGAAATCCCAGTTTATGAGCAAGCTTTAGCGAGCTGTCGTTCGCGGGATGGATAATGGCGGTCATTGATTTCGACGGAAAGCGTTGCTCTCCCCAAGAAATGAGAGCCCGCATGGCCTCTCGTGCGTAACCACGACCCTGATATTGCGGCGCGAGAAGCCATCCTGTTTCCAAAGTGCCTATGATGGATGGCGTCATTGCGCGCTTGACCTCGTGAAAACCGGCTTCACCGATAAGTGCGCCGCTGTCTTTTTCTTCGATTGCAAGGAAACCGAAGCCAAGGTGATGCCAATGGCCGGCAGCTTTGATGAGCCGCGCCCAAGTCTGTTCTACGGTCGAGGGAGTGCCGCCGATGTATCGCACCACTGAAGGATCGCTCCACAACGCGTGATAAGCATCGAAATCTTCCAGGCAATGCGCGCGAAGCACCAAGCGTTCGGTTTCGATCGTCGCAATATCAACCATGAAGCATGGCCCCTGTCGTTAAAAATCGGACACGACCATGTTTCATGAAGATGCGCAACTCTCATAGGCAAGAGCTGACGTCAGGCTCACCGCACATAAAAGGTGACGCTACCGTTGAGAGCCTTTTGGACGTTTGCGATGTTTTTCAATGCGACACCCTGATCTGCAAGCTTACGGCTAAGCGATTCATTCTCAGCGATCGATGCTCGGATGTCGTTCATCTCGGTTTCGGTGCGCACAGGCGCAGAGCGCGGGCCGTCACGTCGATCTGGCAGGCCATGCCAGTTGTAGACGTGTTCGATATTAAAGCCGCCATCAAAGCTGCGAAGAGCCTGCTCTATGGAAACTTGGCGACCGAAGCCGAGGTTCGACGCATAAGTTGTCTGACCTAAGCCAACTGAAAGGGTGAATGCGACAACGAAAAATTTGGCAGCGCGGTTCATGATCCTGATCCTTTTGTAAGAGCGGCGGTCGACTGCGGCAGGGGCAGGGGATCGTCATTGCGATGCACAATGGAGATGGCGAGATCGAAGCACGCCTTCAAGGCCTCAATGGCGCGAGACGCATTACATCTTCGTCACCTAGGCATCTTGATAAAGGGCCGGTATGATAGGTCAGGCTGAACCGTTGACTGACTCTGCATGACTGGTTGTCATGCTCGTAAACCGATATTGCAAGCGTGCCATGCTTGGAATTTGCTTGCCATTCGGCTCAATGCATGTTTTGACCCGCGCCTGCCCTCTGACTATGCCGTAAATCGAAGGTGAAGCATGTCGCATGACGCCCCGCATATTTTGATCGTTGAAGCCCGTTTTTATGACGATATGGCCGACGCCTTGCTTGACGGCGCGACCCATGCGCTGAAAGAGGGCGGGGCGACTTATGACATTGTCACGGTGCCTGGCGCACTGGAAGTACCGGCCGCAATCGCAATGGCACTCGATGCTCAAGATGATGGTGGTACCCAGTATGATGGATTCGTCGCTCTCGGTATGGTGATCCGTGGCGAAACCTACCATTTTGATATCGTCTCCAACGAGTCATGCCGCGCGCTGATGGATCTGTCGGTGAGTGAATCGCTGGCAATCGGAAATGGCATCATGACCGTCGAAAACGACGACCAGGCGTGGGTTCGGGTTCGTCGATCCGAGAAAGACAAAGGCGGCGCTGCCGCGAGGGCCGCTTTGGCCATGATCGCCCTTAAAAAGAAGCTGGGTGCCTGATATCATGAACGAGAATACCGATCGTCCGGTGAAAGTTGCCAATCAGCGCGGCGCCGCCCGCCTTGCCGCCGTACAAGCTTTGTACCAGATGGATATCAGCGGCGCTGGCGTTCTTGAAATTGTCGCTGAATACGAAGCGCACCGTCTCGGTCAAGAAATTGATGGCGAAACCTATTTGAAGGCAGACCCATCATGGTTCCGCTCGATCGTGTCTGGTGTCGTCAAGGAACAACGTCGTCTTGACCCCCTGATCGCTTCGGCACTCCAGGATGATTGGGCTTTGTCGCGCATGGACAGCACCGTGCGCGCTATCCTCCGTGCCGGCGTCTTCGAGTTGCTGGATCGTAAGGATGTACCGGTGCCCGTGATCGTGACGGAATACGTCGAAATCGCCCATGCTTTCTTCGAGGAAGATGAGCCGAAATTGGTGAACGCTCTTCTCGATCGTATTGCCAAACAAGTGCGCGGCGAAGCGAAGAAATAATCACGTCAGGCTTTTGATCTTACGATTCCAGGCCTGCAGCGGCATTTGGTAATGTTGTGCGGGCTTGACGCCATCGTGCTGCCACGCAATCTTGGCGGCAATCGCCTTTCGTGGGAGGAGCACGGAAGGTTGATTCTGGCGCAGCCGGAAGCGTCCTGTTCCGGCGTCTCGGGGAGGAGAGCCTAAATGCTTGTTCTTTTATGCGTGATCGCTTGTGGATTGTTGTCCATTGCTTATGCAATCTGGGCAACAAGATCGGTGCTGGCCGCCGATCAGGGCAATGCCCGGATGCAGGAGATCGCGAGCTATATTCGCGAAGGTGCCCAGGCTTATCTGGCGCGGCAATATCGAACCATCGCCATTGTCGGCGTTGTCGTTTTCATCGGAGCCTGGCTCCTGCTCTCGGCAACGGCTGCATTCGGCTTCCTCATCGGCGCGGTTTTGTCCGGGGCAGCCGGTTTTATCGGAATGCATGTTTCCGTGCGCGCCAATGTGCGCACTGCGCAAGCCGCTTCGCTCAGTTTGTCGGCGGGTCTGTCCATCGCCTTCCGTTCCGGCGCGATCACCGGCCTCCTTGTGGCCGGGCTCGCCCTCCTTGGGGTCTCGATCTATTACTACGTCCTGACAGCTGTTCTCGGCCATGACCCCGGGTCTCGAGAAGTCATCGATGCGCTCGTTTCGCTCGGATTTGGGGCATCTTTGATTTCGATTTTCGCGCGTCTTGGCGGCGGTATCTTCACCAAAGGTGCCGACGTTGGTGGCGATCTGGTCGGCAAGGTTGAAGCCGGCATACCCGAGGATGATCCGCGCAACCCAGCCACGATCGCTGACAACGTCGGAGACAATGTCGGCGATTGCGCCGGAATGGCTGCCGACCTGTTCGAGACCTATGCGGTTTCGGTGGTTGCGACGATGGTTCTTGCCGCAATCTTTTTTGCCGGCACGCCGCTTTTGGCTAGCGCAATGATTTATCCGCTCGCGATCTGCGGCGCCTGCATCATCACGTCGATTGTCGGCACCTTTTTCGTGAGACTTGCAACCAATGGCTCCATCATGGGAGCTCTTTACAAGGGCTTAATCGCCACAGGCGTTCTATCTGTTGGGGGACTTGCCATTGCCACGTCGGCGACGATCGGATGGGGAACACTTCAGGGGGCTGACGGCTTGTCAATGACAGGTAGCGGCCTTTTCGCTTGCGGCCTGGTCGGTCTTCTGGTCACGGCGCTGATCGTGGTCATCACCGAATACTACACAGGTACTAACAAGCGGCCGGTCAATTCCATTGCGCAGGCTTCAGTTACGGGACACGGCACCAACGTCATTCAGGGCCTTGCCATCTCGCTTGAATCGACAGCGCTGCCAGCCATCGTCATCGTTGCCGGCATCTTGGCCACGTATCAACTTGGAGGCCTGTTCGGTACCGGCATCGCTGTGACGGCAATGTTGGGTCTTGCCGGCATGATCGTGGCCCTCGATGCCTTTGGTCCGGTCACCGATAATGCCGGTGGTATCGCCGAAATGGCTGGCTTGCCGCCAGAAGTACGCCACTCGACAGATGCGCTTGATGCCGTTGGCAACACCACGAAGGCCGTAACGAAGGGCTATGCGATCGGTTCGGCTGGACTGGGCGCGCTGGTTCTTTTTGCTGCATATTCCAACGACCTTCGCTACTTCGCTGCACATGGTGATCTCTACCCGTATTTTGCCAATATAGGTACGATCTCCTTCGAACTCTCCAATCCCTATGTCGTCGCCGGACTGATTTTCGGGGGACTTATCCCTTATCTTTTCGGTGGGATAGCGATGACTGCTGTCGGTCGCGCGGCGAGTGCGATCGTGGAGGAAGTGCGTCGTCAGTTCCGCGAAAAACCTGGCATCATGCAAGGCCGTGATCGTCCGGACTACGGAAAGGCTGTTGATATCCTGACCAAGGCAGCCATTCGCGAGATGATCGTGCCGTCGCTTCTTCCCGTTCTGGCGCCGCTTGTCGTTTACTTTGGCACGCTCGTCATTTCCGGTTCGAAAGCTTCGGCCTTTGCCGCACTGGGAGCCTCACTCCTTGGCGTCATCATCAACGGCTTGTTCGTGGCGATTTCCATGACATCCGGTGGCGGCGCTTGGGACAATGCCAAGAAAAGCTTTGAAGACGGCTTTGTCGATAAGGATGGCGTCCGCCACGTCAAAGGATCTGATGCCCATAAGGCGTCCGTAACGGGCGATACGGTTGGCGATCCCTACAAGGACACCGCAGGCCCGGCGGTCAATCCTGCCATCAAGATCACGAATATTGTTGCGCTGCTGCTTCTGGCTGTCTTAGCTTGATGCCATCGTAAAAGACAAAACCCACCACTTTGGAAGCGGCGGGTTTGTTACAATCAGAAAAGGCGGCGCTTTCGAGCGCCGCCTTTTGAATTTGATGCGGGCCAATGCTTCGATTGGTCCTCTCGATTGCCGTGCGCTCCCGTTCAGCGCAAGCTGCCCGGGTTCTGTGGGGACGCCTGCGTACCGCCGCCGAACAGCCCCTTGGCGGCGTTCGCCGCGCTGCCACCAGACAACAACTGCTGCAGGAACGTAAGATCCTTACCGCCCGTCGGCGTGACGCGTGTAATCGTGTCGAAGACTTTGCCGTCTTTAAGCGTATAGTTTGCGCGCCGCTCGACAATGCCGTCCTTGTTGAAGTAGATCGCCAGGATGCTCTGATCGACCACCTTCAATTTCTGGAACGCATAGGAGCGTTCGCGGCGCTGCGAGATGTAATAGAAGACCTCGTTTTCGAATGTTGCCGTCGTGGATGGCGTGCCCAGCGAAAGCAGGACTTGTTCACGGCTCGAACCCTCAGGAACGAGGTTGAGGGATTGCTCGTCGACGACATAGCCGCCGTTCAAAACGGTGCCGGTCTGGCAGCCGGTCAAGCCGGCCGTGGCGATCATAACGGCGAGTGCTGCATTACCAAACAACTTCGCGTCAGACTTGAAATACCGTTTCGTCAACGACATCTTCTCCCTCGAGATATAAATTGCAGGCATCGGCCGCCCATGCTGATCGCTGATGCCGAAGGTTTGTGGCCTTTCCGGGGTCGTGGCCATGGGAACTGTGAGAAAAGTCTCCAGCTGGCCGTCGTCCCACGAAAGCAGCCACCTTCGGCATTGCAATTCGCGTCTGCTTCGGTAAACCAGCTTTTCGTGACATGCAACAAGGCCTCGGCCGCTTGGCGGCAAGAATAAAGGGTTTCCGGAATAAACCATGGTCTTTGGCCTTTTCCGTAAGAAAAACAGCAATGAGAGAATTGTCGAACAGCAATATGCGAAGCTGACCTCGACCGCTCGCACTCCGGTGTTCTACCTGGACATGAATGTTCCGGATACGGTAATGGGCCGGTTCGAAATGCTGTCGCTGGTTATGATTCTCTATTTCCGGCGGACCCGTTTTTCCGATGCGCGAGGCAAAGAGATTGCTCAGGCGATTGTCGATGCTTTTTTTCAGGACATCGACCATTCCATTCGAGAACTCGGCGTCGGCGATAGCAGCGTTCCAAAGCGGATGAAGAAACTCGCAAAGATGTTTTACGGCCGGCTTGAGTCTTATGCTCAAGCGATGGACGGGGCAGATGCCGTCGCGCTCGAGGCTGCCTTGCGACGCAACATTCATCCCACGGATCTTGCGTCGCATGAGATGACTGCTTTGGCTGCTTGGGCTTTAGAGGTTGATGGGGTACTTCGCACTGTGAGGGAAGATGATATTGTCGCCGGAACGATCGAACTTCCGGTGCGACACTAGGAATTGCAATATGAGCAAGCTTGATGAAATTCCCTTTTCCTACCCCGTAAAGGTCGGACACATTTCCGCCAATCCGGTTTCTGTTCGACTTGCCGCGGACGAAAACGAATTGAAGGCAATCGCGCAGGCTTGGGACGTTCTGGCCGTCCAGGCTCTGGAAGCTGATCTTGTCATCAATCGCTGGAAGCGCGACGGCGTGCGCGTCAAGGGGCGTGTTACGGCGCGTCTGACGCAGGCCTGCGTGGTGACGCTGGAGCCAGTCGATGAGGCCATCGACGAGCAATTCGAACAGATTTTCGTCCCCGATAATTCAAAGCTGGCGCGCCGTCCTGCCAATGATGACGGCGAATTGTTGCTCGATCCGGACGGCCCGGATCTTCCCGAGACCTTTTCCGGCGACACCATTGACGTTGGTGACGTGGTGACGGAATTTGCAGCCTTGGCAATCGACCCTTATCCGCGCAAGCAGGGGGTTGCCTTTGAGGACCATGTCGAGGATGACGGGAGCAACGATAAGCGCCCGTCGCCGTTCGCCACGCTTAAGGACTGGAAAAAAGACTAAGCTGTGCGATGAGGTATCAATATAAATAATGAGGTTGTGCCCCATCCGAAACACGCTATTTTGGCCGCCGATTTTGCCCGTCAAGAAACTACTAATTCTGCGCGCGCCAGACGAGGCGCAGGGGCCGCGCTGCAATTGACACAGACAGAGAATATACTTTTCTGCAGAAAAGCCGGTAAGGCGGAAAAAAGGACTAGGGACGCGTGATCAGAATTTCACTTGACCTGATGGGGGGCGACTTCGGCCCCGACGTTGTCGTGCCGGGGGCGGCAAAGGCGCTTGAAAGGCATCCTGATATTTCCTTCGTCTTTTACGGGCTGAAAGAGCAGTGCGAGCCGATCATAAGCCGCTTTCCGAAGCTTCAGGAAAAGTCGTCCTTCCGCGACTGCGAGCTTGCTGTCAGGATGGATGAGAAGCCAAGTCAGGCTTTGCGTCGCGGTCGTTATGTCTCGACCATGTGGCGCACGATCGAGGCGGTTAAGACGGGGGAAGCCGATGTTGCTGTCTCAGCGGGCAATACCGGTGCCCTGATGGCGATGGCAAAGTTCTGTTTGCGTACAATGGCGCATATCGAGCGCCCCGCGATCGCAGCGATCTGGCCGACCTTGAAGGGTGAGAGCATCGTTCTTGACGTTGGTGCGACGATTGGCGCTGATGCGCAGCAGTTGATGGACTTTGCATTGATGGGCGGCGCAATGGCGCGCGCTCTCTTCGCAGTAGAGCGTCCATCCATTGGTCTGCTCAATGTTGGCGTGGAAGAGGTCAAGGGGCAGGAAGAGGTTAAGGAAGCAGGGCGTCTTCTGCGGGAAGCCGATCTGGACTCACTGACCTACTTCGGTTTCGTCGAGGGTGACGATCTGGGCAAAGGCACCGTGGATGTCGTGGTGACGGAGGGCTTTTCCGGCAATATCGCGCTCAAGGCTGCCGAAGGAACGGCCAAGCAAATTGGGGAATATCTCCGTTCGGCCATGTCTCGAACCCTTTTAGCGAAGATCGGATATATCTTGGCCAAGAGCGCGTTCGACATGCTGAGGGAAAAGCTCGATCCGAGCAAAGTGAACGGCGGCGTGTTCCTCGGTCTGAATGGCATTGTGATCAAAAGTCATGGCGGTGCGAATGCGGAAGGTATCGCTGCTGCTATTGAAGTCGGTTACGACATGGCCAAGAATGGCCTCAATCAAAAGATAGACAGCGATTTAAAGAAGTATCATGCTAAGCGTCTGCCCCCGATCGGGCCTGAAGCAGCATGATTGTCGGTTAGGACCTGCATAATGATCCGATCAGTGGTTCGCGGCTTTGGCGCTGCATTACCCAAACGCGTCGTCACAAACCGCGAAATGGAAGACATCGTCGATACGTCTGACGACTGGATCGTGCAGCGGACGGGCATACGTCAGCGTTATATTGCCGGCGAGGGGGAAACAACGTCATCGCTGGGTGACGCCGCAGCCAGGGCAGCGCTAGACAATGCAGGTCTTACGGTAGCCGATATCGACTTGATTATCTGCGCGACTTCAACACCAGACAATACGTTTCCGGCCACCGCAGTTAAAATCCAGAACATGCTTGGCATGAGCCATGGCTTCGCTTTTGACGTGCAGGCTGTGTGCACTGGCTTTGTCTATGCTGTCACGACAGCGGATGCCTACATCCGAGGCGGCTTGGCAAAGCGGGTTCTCGTCATTGGCGCGGAAACTTTCTCGCGCATTCTCGACTGGAACGATCGGACGACGTGCGTACTCTTCGGTGATGGCGCAGGCGCTTTGATCTTGGAAGGTGTTGAAAGCAAGGGAACGACCGACGATCGTGGCATTCTGGCCGCCAGCTTGCGTTCGGACGGGGCGCATCGCGACAAGCTTTACGTAGACGGGGGGCCTTCATCAACCGGCACGGTTGGAAAGCTTCGGATGGAGGGGCGCGAGGTTTTCAAACATGCGGTTGGGATGATTACCGATGTTATTCAGGCGGTCTTCGATTCGACCGGCACGACTCCTGATCAACTCGACTGGCTCGTCCCTCATCAAGCGAATCGGCGGATAATCGATGCCTCGGCCAAGAAGCTCGACATACCACCTGAAAAAGTCGTCATCACTGTAGATCTTCACGGCAATACGTCAGCCGCTTCGATCCCGCTGGCGATCGCCACGGCAGCCTCTGACGGGCGGATCAAGGAGGGAGACCTCGTGATGCTCGAAGCCATGGGCGGCGGTTTTACATGGGGCGCCGTTTTGCTGCGCTGGTAGCTCGGCGAAAGCAAAAAAACACTCGCGAACAAGAGCTTGACCGTTGAAGCCAAGCGAAATAGTCTCAGCACGCTTTCAGACACACCTTGTAGAAAACGGGCGGAGCACGATGGCCGGAAAAACAGTGACGCGGGCGGATCTGGCTGAATCGGTTTTCCGAAAAGTTGGTCTTTCCCGCACGGAATCAGCTGAGCTTGTCGAAACAGTCATCGACGAGATTTGCAACGCTATCGTGCGTGGTGAAACCGTGAAGCTGTCTTCCTTTGCAACTTTCCAGGTACGTGACAAGAACGAGCGGATCGGACGCAACCCTAAGACGGGTGAGGAAGTACCGATCTCTCCGCGCCGCGTGATGACATTCAAAGCTTCGAATGTACTTAAAACGCGCATTTTGAAAGCACATAACACGCGTAAGGCGAAGCAGAAGCCAGCAAACCCGATGGCGTAGCTGCAGCACCTTTGCCTCGCATTGGTCTTGCCCATCATTTTGTGGGCCTTTCACACGAACCACTTGAATTCAGAAGCTTAAACCGTTGAGATAACAACGAGTCGGCTGCAGGCGATGCGGCCACACTGTGGAGTTGTGTGTTGGATAAGAGCCCGGACGCTTTTCGAACGATCAGTGAAGTTGCTGAAGACCTTGATCTCCCCCAGCACGTCCTTCGGTTCTGGGAGACGCGTTTTCCGCAGATCAAGCCGATGAAGCGTGGCGGCGGACGGCGGTATTATCGCCCCGACGATGTCGATCTTTTGAAAGGCATCCGCCATCTGCTCTATGACCATGGCTATACGATCCGTGGTGTGCAGAAGCTATTGAAGACCAATGGCAACAAGTTCGTGATTTCGATCGGCCAAGGCGATCTGGCAAGCGTTCAAGCGCTTGCGTCAAGCGGTTCCAAAGACAACGAGCCTGCAGGCGAGCCGCGTTTGGCTTTGTCTGAAGAAGATCAGGTTGTCGGGCGTGCTAAGCCGCCGATGACGCGGCGTTTTTTCAACTTTGTCAGCGGTGAAGACGATCAACTCGAGGTCTCAATCGGAAAGTCCAACGTCGGCAAGGAAGATCGCGCTCTGCTTCAAGAGGCACTTTATGATCTTCTTGAGTGCAAGAGGCTTCTCGACCAGGTCCGATAGACCATTCGAGTTCGGTTTCCTGAAGTCAAATACGAGCCATTTCTGACTGAATACACTTTTCGCGTGAATTTTTGGGAGCGACCACGGAATAATTGTTTCGTGTCTCATCTTCGCACGTTCCTTCTCTGAATCCGGCATGTTAAGGCCGATATGCAGCCGAGTGTTTGATTCGCTTGGCTGTGCGGAAGAGGGGACATCGAGGTCAGGGCGTGACTCGTATTTTTTCGATACAGACAATGTATCCGATCGTCTGCGTCGCGGTGGCGACGCTGCTTTGCGGGTGTACGTCAACGGGAGGTGTCAGTCAGCCTTCCGGGCCTGAGACCGTGGCGTCTGAAAGGGCTCTTGCCCTGCCGCCCCCAGGTGGACCGGCGATCGTGGGTGTTGTGGAAACAAAACACAGCAACGGCGTAGAGCAGAACATTTCGCTTTTCACCTCCTCGTCCGTGTCCGGACAGAATTTCCTGAAAATCCAGTTTTTTGGCGCGCCTGGAGGAAGTGCAGGGTCAGGCGCTGCGCAATATCGGCAAATCAACGAAGTAGGCGTGATACGCGAAGCCTTCCGCGCTGTGCCGGGCGTTCGAATGGCGCGGGTAGGAACTGTTTTGCAAAACAGCTACGGGCCTTTTGCTTATGCATCGGGACGCAGTGCAACGGGCGACACCTGTATTTACGCTTGGCAGCAGCTTCGAGGAAATCGTTCGGCTGAAACAACGGCACGATATCTCGGCATGATCCAGGTCCGTCTGCGGCTTTGCGATGCGCATGCATCGGAGCGGCAGCTTCTCGGTGTGTTTTATGGGTATACCATAACAGGAACCTTGGTCGGTGAGATCTGGAACCCGCTTGGTCCCGCGCCAGGCGCTGCCACCAGTCTCGGACAAAGTGGCGCTCCCATCTATCCGGACGAGGGTGGTTATCGAGCTTATAAGATGCCGATCGGCTATGAGCCGCCACCGGTGATGCGCAGCGCCCCGCCTTCTGGATCGGTGAGGCGTTCGCCTGTTCGCGCCGCTGCGCCACAGCCGGCTGCATTGCCTGCGCCAATCGGCCCGAGGGTTCCCTTGCCCAACCTTGATGCTGGCTCGAGCTCTGCAGCGCCCGCGCCTCAAGCCACTCCCGCGGTTCCTCCAGCGAAAAACATGCAAAGCGCAGCCCCAGCCCCAGCCCCAGCCCCCGTCACCGTTCCTTCGCCATTTTGCCAGGGGGGCGGTGCTCAAGGGACAGCTTGCGCAAAATAACCTATTGTCAGTTCAGGGCAGCGTTGAAGATACGAAGGAATGCCGATGAAGAGAATAAGAAGCGTCTTGATCTGGGCAATCGTCACGCTATGCATCATCGCGCTGATTACTCTTCCGGTTAATTTGCAAAGTCAGCTTGTGACCAGCGCCTCCGTCGTCGTTCTGATGGCGCTGATCAAGTTTTTCAAGCGCGAGGGAAGCTGGCGTTTGATCGCACTTGCATTCGGTACGTCGATCGTCCTGCGCTACGTCTACTGGCGAACCGCCAACACGCTTCCGCCGCTGAACCAACCCGAAAACTTCATTCCCGGCCTGCTTCTTTATCTCGCCGAAATGTACAACGTGGCGATGCTGGCGCTCAGCCTGTTCATCGTCGCTATGCCGTTGCCGCCGCGCCCCTCGCGCGCCACCCGGCTCGAGGTGTTCCCACATGTGGACGTTTTTGTTCCGTCCTATAATGAGGATGCCGAACTGCTCGCCAATACACTGGCGGCTGCCAAGGCCATGGACTATCCAGTCGACAAGTTGCATGTCTGGCTGCTCGATGATGGCGGTACCACCCAAAAGCGCAATTCAACAAAACTGCTTGAGGCGCAGACGGCGATCGCTCGGCACGCCGAACTCAAACGCCTGTGCGAAGAGCTCGACGTCAACTATCTGACGCGAGATCGCAACGAGCATGCGAAGGCAGGCAACCTCAACAATGGCATGCGACATTCGAGTGGCGAACTCATCGCGGTCTTCGATGCCGATCACGCGCCAGCGCGTGATTTTCTGCTCGAAACCGTCGGATACTTCGAGGACGATCCAAAGCTTTTCCTCGTTCAAACGCCTCACTTCTTCATCAATCCCGATCCCCTTGAGCGCAACCTTCAAACATTCGATCGCATGCCGAGCGAAAACGAAATGTTTTACGGGATTATCCAGCGCGGCCTGGATAAGTGGAATGCCTCGTTCTTCTGTGGTTCGGCCGCGGTTTTGAGCCGCAGAGCGCTTCAAAGCCAAAACGGATTTAGCGGCGTCAGCATCACCGAGGATTGCGAAACGGCGCTTGCTTTGCACAGTACCGGCTGGAACAGCATCTATGTCGACAAGCCACTGATCGCCGGCTTGCAGCCTGCTACCTTTGCAAGCTTTATCGGTCAGCGGAGCCGCTGGGCGCAAGGCATGATGCAGATCTTGCGTTTTCGCTTTCCGCTCTTCCGGCGTGGATTATCCATGCCTCAACGTCTTTGCTACATGTCATCGACGCTGTTCTGGCTGTTCCCGTTTCCTCGCGTCATTTTCCTTTTTGCGCCGCTCTTCTACCTGTTTTTCGATCTCGAAATCTTTACAGCGTCGGGCGGTGAGTTCCTCGCCTACACGTTGGCCTACATGATGGTCAATCTGATGATGCAGAACTACCTCTACGGGTCGTTCCGCTGGCCGTGGATTTCAGAGCTTTATGAATATGTACAAACCGTGCATCTGTTGCCGGCGGTGATTTCGGTCATTCTCAATCCGCGAAAGCCGACATTTAAAGTAACGGCAAAGGACGAGTCGATCGCAACAAGCCGTCTGTCTGAAATCAGTCGGCCATTCTTCGTGATCTTCGCGGTGCAGATCGCGGCGCTTATCGTCACGATTTATCGGATCTATGCCGAACCCTATAAAGCCGATGTAACGCTGGTGGTCGGCGCGTGGAACCTGATCAATCTCATTATGGCAGGCTGCGCTCTCGGCGTCGTATCGGAAAGAGGAGAGCGAGCTTCGTCTCGCCGCGTTCGCGTCAACAGGCGTTGCGAGTTTGGAATCAACGGCAGCTGGTATGCCGCTTCCATCGAAGACGTTTCGGTTCGCGGGGCGCGCCTGCATGTTTTCAGCAAAGGCATCGATCAGCTAGTAGCGGGAATGGAAGGCGAAATTCGCTTCAGGCCCTATAGCGGCGCGGAGCTGGAAAGCCTTCCGCTCACGGTGCGAAACGCCGAGATCGAAGGCGATCTGACGATGGTCGGATGCCAATATAGGCCCAAGAATGCGGCAGATCACCGCCTGATTGCAGATCTTATCTTCGCAAATTCGGCTCAGTGGACGCAGTTTCAAGAAGGGCGTCGGCGAAATCCGGGTATCATCAGAGGCACGATTTGGTTTATCGGCCTTTCTCTGTTTCAGACCAGCCGCGGCCTTGTTTATTTCTTCCGCGACATCAAGGGCGAGCCAGAAGGCGAGGCGTCCAAAGCGAGCAGAATATGAGACAAGTCTTTGCTTTTGCCTTTTTCTTGTTAGGTGCGCCAGTCTTCGCACAAAACATGCCTTTTGACATGTCGAACGAAAAGCCGGCGGATCAAACAGCACAACCTGGGCCAGTCATTCCACCTCTTGCTTTGCCGCAGGCCGCTCCTCAAGCGGCCGTGCCCACAGCGCCGCCGAAGCCAGTCGCGCCGGTCCAGCCACAATCGCCTGCCGCGCCTCCACCGACGCAAGCGCCTCAAAATGCGGCTCCGAAGACGGCGCAAGCGCCCAGCGCCCCGAAGGAAAATGCATCGGAGCCTGTAAAGAGATACATCGTGCCTTCAAGCAAACTGGAGCTTGCGGGCGAGTTCGATCGTCGACAATGGACCATTTATCTGACGCCGGAAGAGGCGCGTTCGCAAGCAGTCTTGAACTTCGCATATCAAAATGCCATCGTGGTTGCGCCAGAGGCCTCGCAGATTACCGTCTTCATCAACAACCGGCAGATCGCACAGCAGCGCGTATCATCGCCTGATGGCATAACGCCCGTTCATTTCGACCTGCCACGCGGGCTGCTGCAGTCGGGTGTCAATCTGATCGCTTTCGAGGTCAATCAGCGACATCGAACGGATTGCACGATCCAGTCGACCTATGATCTTTGGACGACCATCGATCCCTCCCAAACATTCCTCAGTTTCTCAAATGCCAATGCGGCGCGTTGGTCGAGCACGGACGCTATTAAGGCTATCGGTGTCGATACGACCGGTGCGACTGGCTTTTCCTTTCTGGTGCCGGCGCTTGAGCAGCCCGCGACCGTCAAACCCCTGCTGCGTCTAAGCCAGGGACTGTCGCTTCTCAGCGGAATGCCGAACGAAAACTTCTCGTTCGGCTCATCCTCCCTTCCATCCGCCGCTCCCGGCAGAATGGTCATTCTCGTGGGCACGGTGGACGAAGTGCAGCCTTTTCTGCCGAACATACCAGCAGGAGCGCGCAGCGGCAGCTTCGCTTCCTTTGTCAGTGACCCCAAGGGGAACGGGGCGATCCTTCTGATCAGTGGCCCGACATGGGACGCTGTCAGCGCCGCAATCGAAGGCATTGTCGGTCCGGCAGACCGGCCTTTGGATAACCGGCGAACAGTTCTTTCCACGCAGCGTTGGTCGGCGCCAGATGTACCGCTGATCTTCTCGGCAAACAGAGTGTCCTTAGCCGAGCTCGGCGTGACAACAAGAGAGTTTGCGGGTCGTCGCTTCCGCACGAACTTCAACATCGCCGTTCCCGCTGATTTTTATGCCAACAGCTATGGCGAGATGACCATCCTGCTGGACGCCGCCTATACTGAAAAGGTGCAGCCGGGCAGCCACATTGATGTTTATGTCAACGGCAACATCGCCTCCACGGTGCCTATCACCTCCAATGATGGCGGTATCCTTCGACATTTGCCAATTCGCGTCACGATGCGGCACATAAAGCCCGGCCTCAACGTGATGTCGATGGAAGCAGTGCTTCTCACCGCAGAAGACAAGGTTTGCGCTCCAGGCGCCACCGCTTTGCCGCAGCCGCGCTTTGTCTTGTTCGATACCACCGAATTGGCTGTTCCCGATTTTGCCCGGATAGCGCAGCGGCCTAACCTCGCTGCATTTGCGGGTACGGGTTATCCGTACGGACAAGCCAGGACGCCTGTGTCGATATACTTCGAGCGCGTCGATCCTGATGTTCTATCGGCGGCAGCGACGATGTTCGCAGAAATGGCATCTGCTTCCGGGCGCTTGGTTCCCGTGGATATCGTCAGTTCTCCGGCAGCCATCGGCGATCGCAACGCGATATTCCTGGGCTCGATTGCGCAAATACCGGCGACTGTTCTGTCTCAACTCAACATTTCACCAGCGGCTCAGGCGTCCTGGCGACCCGCAGCGGTCGCCGATGCACAATCGAATACGGCAGCGACCTTTGAAGAATGGCGCTCGAAAGTCAGCGCTGGAATCTGGCAAGGGCAAGTAACCGCCTTCGAAGACTGGTTACGAAGAAATTTCGATATCTCCTTGGGATCTCTGCATTTTCTTCCGTCGAAGGAGGAGGTTGTCANAGCGACCTTTGAAGAATGGCGCTCGAAAGTCAGCGCTGGAATCTGGCAAGGGCAAGTAACCGCCTTCGAAGACTGGTTACGAAGAAATTTCGATATCTCCTTGGGATCTCTGCATTTTCTTCCGTCGAAGGAGGAGGTTGTCACGCCTTCGAATGCGGCAAGTTTCATGTTGGCGCAGGGATCGAGCCCGGCTGGTACCGGCACCTGGACGCTCGTGACCGCGCCCGCTCTGCCAAGCCTTCGAGAAGGTGTACAAAGGCTCACTACGGAGCAAAATTGGAATGAGGTTGCCGGGCGTGTCGTAACCTACGCAGAAAAAACCGGAAAAATAGAGACCAGGCCGGTAGCAACATTCGATTTCGTTCCGACTGTTCCGTGGTCCATCACGAATTATCGGCTGATTTTGGCAAACTGGCTGTCCGCAAACATCCTGACCTATGCTCTTTTGTTCGTAATTTTCTCTGTTTTAACGGGAATTGCAGCTTCCATTATGCTCTCCAACCTTGGACGGCGTAAATGAGGATTTGGTCCTGTTTCGGCCTGCTGTTTGCGGCAATCACTCTGATATGCCTGCCTCAGACGGCGGGTGCTGCCGGCTCGGTCGATCCGCAATTTTGGGCGGCGTATAAAGAGAAATTTCTCGATCCGAGCGGGCGAATTATCGATAACGGCAACGGAAACATCAGCCACAGCGAAGGGCAGGGCTATGGCTTGTTGCTCGCTTATCTTGCCGATAGCCCGTCTGACTTCGAGCAAATCTGGTATTTCACCAGGACGGAATTGTTGTTGAGAGATGATGGTCTTGCGGTATGGAAGTGGGACCCGTCTGAAACACCCCATGTGAAAGACTCGAACAATGCCACCGATGGCGATCTCTTGATTGCCTATGCGCTCGCGCTCGCGGGTTCTAGCTGGAGCCGGAATGACTATCTGGCAGTCGCGCAGAAAATGGCGAAGTCGATCCTGTCAGAAACCGTTGTGACCGTCGGCGGGCGCACGCTGCTTCTTCCCGGCACACAGGGTTTTACATCCTCCGACCGGAAGGATGGACCCGTCGTGAACTTGTCTTATTGGATCTATGAGGCTCTTCCTGTCATGAAGGCGCTTGCGCCCTCTGACTCGTGGGACAAGCTGGCAGCCGATGGGTTGGATCTTACCGACGATGCCCAGTTCGGGCCACGCAAGCTCCCGCCGGAGTGGCTGAGCGTCGTGCGCGTACCGGCACCGGCAACGGGCTTCGACGTCGAGTTTGGCTACAACGCCATTCGCATCCCGCTTTACCTCATTCGGGGTGGCGTGACCGATGCTGCACTCCTTGAGCGCCTTAGGACTGCAATGATTGCCGGCGACGGCACACCGGCAATCTTCGATTTGATGAGTGGCAAAGTCAAAGAGCCATTGCCTGATCCAGGTTATCAGATCGTCGGCGATCTTCTCGCTTGTGTACTTCACAAGACGAAACTGTCAGATTCGGTACGCCGATTCGCGCCAGCATACTACTATCCGTCAACACTTCAGCTTTTGGGGCTGTCTTACGCAATGGAGAGACATCCAGAGTGTCTGTGAAGCCAACCCTTGTCGCGGTCGCCGCAGCCGCTGTTGTAGCCTTGCTCATCACCGGGCTTAAGGATCGGTCCGCCTTGCGATCGAGACTTGGCCTCGGAGAAGAGCCAGCCCAGGTCATGATGATGGGACGGCTGCAGGAGCCGAACGGCCAGTCCGTCTCATCGGGGGATCAGATGGACACTATGGCGGCGAAGGTGCGAGAGGCAACGCAGGCACCTGCGCCGACCGACGTGCAGGGGACCGAGGCACAAAAGACCGAGGCAACAAAAAGCGCGGCTCCCAAGAGCGAAACGCCGCCACCCGTCGAGCAGCAACAAAGCCAGCAGCAACAGGCTCAGGCAACGCAACAACCCGCTCAGCAGCCGGTTCCGTCAAGCCAACAAGAGGTCGATGAGAGCGCGCTCCGTTACTTTGCAAGTAAAGGCGACAAGGCACGCCTTCAGGCCGAAATCTCAAGGTTGCAAGCGCTTTATCCGAATTGGGTGCCGCCTGCCGATCCCCTTGCCGTACCACAAAACGGAGATCCGCAGCTGGAGGCGATGTGGCGCCTTTATGCAGACGGACGTTATGCCGAGCTTCGCAAGGCTATCGCAGACCGCCGAACGGCCGATCCTGCTTGGGCTCCACCTGCCGATCTTTTGGAACGTCTCGATATTGCCGAGGCGCGACAAAGGTTGGTCAATGCCTCCGATCTGAAGCAGTATGAGACGGTTATCGGCATCGGTGCCTCAGCGCCAAGCCTCCTTACTTGCGCGGATCTGGATGTCCTATGGCGCGTCGCCGAGGCGTTTGCCAAAACCGAACGCGAAGAGCGCGCTGCCGACGCCTATTCATACATCCTGAAAAATTGCTCCGACCCCCAACAAAGGTTGGCGACCATCCAGAAGGCTGCGGGGCTCACATCCTACTCGACGATGCAGCGTCTTCTTGCCTTCGAAAAGAAGGATGCCAATGGGAAAGGCGAGTTTGGGTCCCTTCGGGACGATCTCGCAAGACGTTTTGTCGCTGAAGCCAATGAGGATACAAAGCTTCAGATTTCACAAGATTACGTTCAGCGGCTCGAGACGGTTGCACGAGCGCAGGGCCAGGCTTCGGACGCGCTTCTTCTTGGCTGGTACAACTACCGTCGCCAAGACACCGCCGCAGCGGAAGAATGGTTCAGGGCGGCCCGTGCGAAGCAGGATTCTGCGTTCGCTTCTCAAGGCCTTTCGCTGGTCTTGATTGAAGAGAAGAAACCTCAGGAAGCCGAAGACGTCATGTATAAATGGCGGGAGGATTCCGACGAGGCAATGGCCACTTACCTTGCGGCCGTCGCAAATCTGCTTGCGCAGCAGCCCCCCGCCGACTTGAAAGAGGATGTACTGGCTCGGATGGCAGCCGAAACGGTTCGGCAGAAAAATGTGGCGGCTGCTCAGCAGTTCGGCTGGTATTCGCGCATCCTCAATCAGCCACAGACAGCCGCGCACTGGTTCGAAGCTGCGCTTTCCTGGAAGGCCGACGACGAGCCTTCTGCCTATGGTTTAGCCTTGACGCGCAGCCAGCTCAACGATCAACGCGGATTGGCAGAGCTGCAGCGCGCCTGGGCCGGGCGGTCGGCGAGAATAGAGACCTTGGGCGAGACCGTAAGACCAAATCCGAATGGTCAGCCACAGCCGAATCTTGCGCCATCAGCGGGGCTTCGAAATGTTGCGCCACAGGTAGCAGCTTCTACCTTAGAAGCTCCCCGCCAGCCGTCTGCGCAGCAGTCCAACGCAACGTATGCGAGCGAGATGCGGAGCATGGCAGTTCAAAGAGGCGGCAGACAGGACACTGCAGGATGCACTGCCACAGTGGACGTTTCGACACTGTCGCCATCGGCAGCGCTTTCGAGAGGTTGGTGCCTGATGAACCTCAACCGTCCTATGGAAGCCGTTGCCGCATTTGAAGCCGCGCTTTCAAGCCAGAGCAGGCAGGACCGTGAAGATGCTGCCTACGGGCAGAGCCTGGCGTATCTGCGGGCAGGTTTGTCGAATAACGCCGCCGTGGCAGCGACCAAAGCGCCACAGCGGCGTGAGCGTGCGATGGAGTTGCAGGTTGCGATCCTCTCGGACCGGGCGGTTACCGCGTTCCGGGCAAAACGCTATCGCGAAGCACTTGTTTATCTTGATCAGAGGGCTCAGCTGAAGCAGGAGACGACCGATCTCTTGGTGCTGCGTGGCTATTCCTATTATAATTTGAAGATGTATGACGACGCGTTGCGTGTTTTCGAAACGGCCGCTGCGACAGGAAACAAGGATGCCAATCGCGGCATAGCCGACATTCGGGCAGCTCTTTATCCGGACAAGACAAACTAGCCGATCTGGCTCGAAGCGAGCCAGATCGAAGAGCGTTCAAATATCCTTGGCAATACGAAGGCCGTCATAAATGGCGGCATGCGTGTTGCGGGCGGCGATGGCGTCGCCGATGCGAAACAGCTGAAATTGTCCCTGGGGGTTGCGCACGACGGTTTGAGGTTCGCCGGCCAAAAGCTGATCATAGGACGTTTCACCGAGATTTTTCGAGAGTGGCTTGAGCTCAAAGTAAAGTTCATCCAGCGGGATTGTCCCATGGTTCACGACGATCTGGTCGACGATCCGCTCCTTCTCGACAGCCCCGTAATCGCTGCCGACTTTTGCAACCAGCTGGTTACCGCGCCTTTCCGCAGATTGCAGCCGAAAGGTCACCGTGAACGTAACATCGAGCTTTTGCAATGAGCGCATATACGGCACGAGGTTCATTGCCATGACCTCCGGCGCAAATGACCGATCGGGCGTCATAATCTCAACCTTGGCGCCGGCTTTGGCCAGGACTTCTGCCGCCTGAAGGCCTGCATGATCGCCGGCGTCGTCGAAAACGAGCACGTTCGATCCCGGTTTGACATCGCCGGAAATGATGTCCCAGGAGGAAACCATCAGATCATTGCCTTGAGTGAGGACGTTAGTGTGTGGAAGGCCACCAGTCGCGATGATCACGACGTCCGGGTCTAATGCAATGATCGTTTCCTGCTCTGCCCAAGTGTTGAAATGGAACGTGACGCCGTTTTTCTCGCACTGGCTCATGCGCCAGTCTATGATGCTGATCATTTCGCGGCGCCTCTTGCTTTGCGCCGTCAGCCTGATCTGCCCGCCAGGATTGTTTGCAGCTTCGAACACAGTGACCTCGTGACCGCGCTCTGCACAAACCCGCGCTGCTTCAAGACCGGCTGGTCCGGCTCCCACGATAACGATTTTCTTCTTTTGAGGGGACTTCGCAATGACATGCGGCATCGTCTCCTCACGGCCTGTGGCTGCGTTATGGATACAGAAGGCCATGCCCCCTTGATAAATGCGGTCGAGGCAATAATTCGCGCCAACGCATGGCCTGATATCATCCTCGCGCTTTTCAATGATCTTCCGCACGATATGGGGGTCGGTCATGTGGGCACGGGTCATACCGACCATGTCGACTTTCCCGGATGCAATTGCGTAGCGTGCGGTTGCAACGTCGGGAATTTTCGCGGCATGGAAGGTCGGGAAGTTTGTCGCTGAGCGGATCTCGCCGGCAAAATCGAGATGCGGCGAGTTCGCCATTCCCTGGATTGGAATGACGTCGGTGAGACCTGGATCGGTGTCGATGTGCCCGCGGATGACGTTGAGGTAATCAATGAGGCCGCTGTTCTTGAGCCTCCTTGAGACCTCAAATCCTTCTTCGCGGTCGGTGCCGCCGGGCAGACATTCATCTGCAGTATAGCGGATGCCAACGATAAAGTCGTTTCCGACGCGTTCGCGAATGGCGGTGAGAACGTTGAAGCAAAAACGCATTCGGTTGTCGAGGGAGCCGCCGTAGGCGCCGTCGAGTTCGTTCGTAGCCGGCGATATGAACTGGTCAAGAAGATGCCCATAGGCTTCAAGCTCGATCCCATCCATGCCGCCGGCCTTCATGCGCTCCGCAGCGTCGGCAAAATCCTTGATGATCCGCTCGATATCCCAATCTTCGACTTTCTTGGGAAACGCTCGATGTGCCGCTTCGCGCTGATGCGAGGGTGAAACCACAGGAAGCCAGTCACCCTTATCCCATCGAGTACGTCGACCGAGGTGGGTCAGCTGTATCATGATCGCAGAACCATGCTCGTGCACGGCGTCGGTCATTTCCCGGATCCAAGGTACGATTTCATCCTTGTAGGCGAGCAGGTTATTGAAAACTGGCGGACTGTCCTTGGACACCGCCGCGGATCCGGCCGTCATCGTAAGGGCCACACCACCTTTCGCACGTTCCACCGTATAGGCACGATAACGTTGCTTGGGCATTCCATCTTCCGGGTAGGCTGGCTCATGCGACGTTACGATGATGCGATTGCGAAGGGTGAGATGCTTGAGTTGAAAGGGCTGAAGAAGAGGATCGTTCGACATGTGCCGGCTCCGAAACGAGAATTATCGGCACGGTAAAAGGAAATGTACATCTGTGTCAATCTAACAAACACAAACGTCATTTTATTTGACATGAATGTACATAATTATTGAACTGATGTTTCGCTTTTGCTAGCACTACCTCATGGATCAAACATTGCACGACAGCGGATGGCGCGGTTCGCAGGAGGGATGGCTGGAAGCAGCCTATGAATCCCTGCTTGAGTCCGGCGTGGACGCTGTGAAGATCTTGCCCCTTGCTAAGAAGCTCAATCTCTCCAGAACAAGTTTCTATTGGTTCTTTAAGGATCGTGAGGAGTTGCTTGCGGCGCTCCTATGTCGCTGGCGGGACAAAAATACCGGAGGGATAGTCAAACAGGCCACGGCTTACGCCGAAACGCTTGTCGAGGCGATGCTGAACGTCTTTGACTGCTGGCTGGACCAAAACCTTTTCGACAGCAAGTTCGAGTTCGCTGTCAGAAGTTGGGCGCTTCAGTCTGAAGAAATTCTGGAGGAGGTTCGTAAGGCTGATCAAACTCGCATGGACGCTATTGCTGCCATGTTTCGACGCTTCCAAGTCTGTGAAACCTCTGCAGATGTGAGAGCTCGAACCACCTACCTCGTGCAAATTGGTTATATATCGATGCAGTCCACCGAGACGCTCGATGTGCGTATGAAGCGCATACCCGACTACATCGCCATCTACACAGGTGAAACACCGCAGCAGCGTGAGTTGGATCGTTTTTTTGCCCGACATGGCTATAGGCCGGGCTAGGGGGAGTTGATGGTCGACGGCGTCTTGCGGATAGGCGTGATTGGTGGAGCCGGCTGGCTCGGTAAAGCTCTGACAAGCGCCGTGATTTCTGCAGGCGTAGTGTCACCGACCCATGTAAGCTTATCCTATCGTCGACAGAGAGCGGACGGCTTTGATGGTTGCTTTTGGACGCAGGATAATCAGGAGCTTGCAGACAGATCAGATGTCATACTCCTTTCGGTTCGTCCGCAGGATTGGCACGCGATCAAAGTGGATATGAAGGGGAAGCTTGTCATTTCGGTTATGGCGGGCATTTCGCTCGACACGCTCTCGAAGCAGCACAAAACGGATCGTGTCGTCCGTGCGCTCCCCAATGCGGCCGCGGAAATCGGCCTGTCTTACACGCCGTGGATTGCCTCGCACGCCGTGAATAAAGCCGATCGCTTCGTTGTTCGCTCCATTTTCAAAGCCTGCGGACACGAGGACGAAGTCGAAAGCGATCGGCAGATCGACTATCTGACCGGGCTCAGCGGCTCCGGTCCGGCCTTTCCAGCGCTTCTTGCATCGGCGATGATGCAGCATGCCAAAGCCTTCGGGCTAAGCGATGAGGTTGCGCGCCGCGCAGTCGTCAACCTACTCAAGGGAACGGGCCGGCTTTTCGAAAGGCATGATTATAGTCCTGACGAGGTCGTTAAAACCTTTGTCGATTATGACGGGACGACGGCCGCGGGCATCATTACAATGCGTGACGCATATTTTCACGATGCCGTCGCGAGCGGTCTCACTGCCGCATTCGAGAAATCGGTAAGAATGGGAGATGCTTCCTGACAACCGGGGAGGGCGGGCCTGCGGCATCCCGCTCGTTGATCGCAGCCGCTAAAAAGAGGGAAACGAAAATGAAAATGCTTCTTGCAACAACGTGTCTAGCTGCAGGACTAATGGGAGTGATGTCATCTGCGAACGCGGCATCTTGCGGTTCCGTCACCATCGCAAGCATGAACTGGCAAAGCGCTGAAGTTTTATCGAACCTCGACAAGATCATTCTCAACGAGGGCTATGGTTGCGACGCTGAAATCACCATTGGGGATACCGTCCCCACGATCACGTCCATGGCTGAAAAGGGCAAGCCGGATATCGCCCCAGAAGCCTGGATCGACCTTCTGCCAGACGTGGTGAAGAAGGGAACGGATGAGGGCCGCATCATAAAGGTCGGTTCGCCGCTGCCCGATGGCGGCGTTCAGGGCTGGTGGATCCCGAAATATGTCGCCGATGCTCACCCCGACATCAAGACGATCCCGGACATGTTCAAGCATCCTGAGCTGTTCCCGAACCCAGAGGATAGCTCGAAAGGGGCGGTCTATAACGGCCCACAAGGCTGGGGCGGTACTGTTGTAACCGCCCAACTTTTCAAAGCCTTTGGTGGTGAAAAAGCCGGATTTACTCTCGTCGACACGGGCTCATCGGCCGGCCTCGATGGGTCGATTGCCAAGGCGAACGAGCGCAAGGCGCCTTGGGTTGGATACTATTGGGCACCGACAGCGCTGCTTGGCAAATATCAGATGGTAAAACTGGATGAAGGCGTTGCGGCCAACCCGACTGAATGGAAGCGCTGCATTACGGTCGCCGACTGTTCCGATCCGAAGCCAGCTGCCTGGCCAAAGGATACGATCGTTACGCTCGTTGCTAAACCTTTCTCCGAAAAGGCCGGTCCCGAGGTAATGGCTTATCTTCAAAAACGCTCCTGGAGCAACGACACAGTCAACAAGCTGATGGCTTGGATGACAGACAACCAGGCCAGCGGCGAAGATGGAGCGAAGCACTTCCTAAAGGAAAATAAGGATCTGTGGTCCAAGTGGGTCTCTGAAGACGCTGCAAAGAAGATCGAAGCTTCGCTTTGATTGCTCAAGGCGACGCGTTGCTACGCGTCGCCCCTCATGAACAATAAAGGCTTGTGACGGCTCTTTCAGCGAAGGGGAACCGCATGGAGTGGTTTTATAAATTCCCGCATTTGAGTGACGACAATCTCAGAAACCTTAAGAAAGCGATCGATGACGGCTTTCGGGGTTTCACACGCGGATATGGAGACGCCATCGAGGGCCTGTTCTCTCCGCTACAGCAGTTTCTCATTGCCGTTGACCGGTTCATGACCCAGACGCCATGGCCTATCATCACGATCATTATCCTCGCGATCGCCTGGTTTGCCAGCCGGAGCATGAAGATCGTCCTCAGCTGCCTCGTGACGCTGCTCCTGATCGGGTTCTTCGATATGTGGACCGACACGATGAGCACCATTGCGATGATATTTGTGAGCACTGTTTTATCGATCGCGATCGGCCTGCCCACGGGAATTCTTATGGCGCGCTCGGACAGAGTTCAGCGCATCATTCATCCGATCCTCGACGTGATGCAGACGATGCCGAGCTTTGTCTATCTGATACCCGTTGTCATGCTGCTGGGCATCGGCCGGGTACCTGGCCTTATCGCAGTCGTCATCTATGCAATCCCGCCGATGATCCGATTGACCGATCTAGGCATACGCCTGGTGGATAAGGATGTTTTGGAGGCAGCCGATGCCTTCGGTGTTTCCAGATCGCAAAAGCTCTTCAAGGTTCAGTTGCCGCTCGCCTTGCCGACGATCATGGCCGGGATAAATCAGACGATCATGATGGCGCTGGCAATGGTTGTCGTCGCGTCGATGATTGGCGTTCAAGGTCTTGGGCAGCCTGTTTTGAAAGCCATCGCAAACCAGTACTTCACGCTAGGTATTTTCAACGGACTTGCCATCGTAGGCATCGCCATCATCTTTGACAGAGTCAGCCAGGCCTATGGCAAGCGGCTCCAGAAGCACCGGGAGGTCGTGCATGGCTGAGGCTCGGTTTGGTGGTATCAAGATCCGTCACCTCTACAAGATATTCGGTTCGCAAGCGGCCGCGCATGTCGATGCGGTCAAAAAGGGAATGTCGAAAACCGAGCTCAATCGGCTGCATGGGCATGTTCTCGGATTACGGGACATCAACATCGAAATTCCCTCCGGCTGCATTCAGGTCATCATGGGTCTTTCTGGATCAGGAAAGTCCACCTTGATCCGCCACATCAATCGCCTGATTGATCCGACGGCGGGCGAGGTTCTTGTCGACGGCGTGGACGTCGTGAAGATGAGCGAGATCGAACTTCGTGATTTCCGCCGGCATCAAACGGCAATGGTATTTCAGAAATTCGCGCTACTGCCCCACCGTAACGTTCTCGATAACACCATGTTCGGGCTCGAAGTCCAAGGTGTGGAAAAGACCAAGGCGAGAGATATTGCTATGCGCTGGATCGAGCGCGTCGGTTTGAAAGGATTTGATGAGAAATACCCCAATCAACTCTCCGGTGGCATGCAGCAACGGGTAGGTCTTGCACGGGCGCTGTCCAACGACGCTCCGGTTCTTCTTATGGACGAGGCTTACTCGGCTCTCGATCCTCTTATCCGTACCGATATGCAGACGGTACTGCTCGATATCCAGAGCGAGATCAAAAAGACCATCGTCTTCATCACCCATGATCTGGATGAGGCATTAAGACTTGGGGATCAGATCGCAATTCTGCGGGATGGCGAAGTCATTCAGCAGGGAACTAGTCAGGATATCGTGCTGCGACCGGCGGATGACTACGTGGCCAACTTTGTGAAGGAAGTCAATCGTGGAAGGGTAGTTCAGGTCGAAGCGGTTATGCAGCCACTCACCACTGGGTACGCTTCAAGCGGCTTAACCATTGCGGCGAGTTCAACGGTTGAAGAGGCTGTTCGCCAGCTGTCGAAGGCCGAAGATAGCGAGGTTACCGTTGTTTCGCCAAGTGGTCAGCCCGTCGGGGTCGTGACATTTCGCCAACTTGCTTGTTCGATGGTCAACTCAGATTCCGAAGATGGGAAGCCGTCTCCAAACCTCGTGGCTGCGCTCTGAGAAAGAGCAGTCAACGAGGCGTATGGGGCTGTCCGTCCTAAAGCAAATTCACGTGCGCACGTCATTACGATGCATTCCATCTTAGGAAAGATGAAATTAATGACAAGACGTTGCTATTCGAGCGATCAGTGAAGGTGCGAAAGTCTCTTGAGGGCAACCGGGGAGGGCAGACATCTTGAAAAAGCTGCTAAACAAAAACTCCGGCTGACATTCTTCGCATGAAATCCATGCGCGTACGTGCAGTTTGGCAAATGTCCAATGCTGCTCGATGCCGACTTATTGCGCTGGTACCACGGCAACTCGTTCGAGTTGGGCGGTCTGCTGCATTGGTTGCGGCACAGCGGCGATTGCAAACATTGCGCAGACGTAAACAGCAAACACAGAGGCTGCGACGGTTGTTTTGATCATCTCATATCTCCATCGTTGCCAATCACTTTATCACCAACCTTCGGTCTTCGCAACGAAGATGAACGCCAGATGAACGATCCTTCATCACATAGACGCGATGAGGGACATCTCTCGTGAAGGTGAAAAAGCGTAGCAATCGAGACCAGATTTTGTTTTTAAAGCTTTGAAAGAAATTGATCTGAAGGGGCTTGCATCGTGAGAGCTGAGAGACTACTGAGAGCTCGCTACGAAGCAGGTCGGGGCGTAGCGCAGCCCGGTAGCGCACTTGACTGGGGGTCAAGGGGTCGCTGGTTCGAGTCCAGTCGCCCCGACCATTTATTTCATGAGTTGTGTCAGTATTAGGTACGCATTTGCGTTGATTGCGTCGCTCTGCCCGGATTCTTTCATTTCGACAGGTAATTCGAGCGGACAAAGAGGTGAATTAGGCAATTATTTCTGGGGGGATTTCGTCAAACAGGTGTGGTGCATGCGCTCGCCGTTGACGATGTCAGCCATTGCATCTTAGTCATAGTGCACATACGCACGATGTGACCGTTTAGATTCTGCGATGTCTGCACCAAGGCAGAAGCATGAAACTTCTTCGTCCTCATCAACGTACATACAAGTGAGCTGAACGAGGATAAGCATTCATGGATATGGCGGATGACGATCGGATTGCAACATGCAAGGACGCTCTTGGTCAGAGCTTCAGGTCGTTTTTTCATCAAAGCATTGCCAGCGGCTGGTCTGAAGAAGAAGTCGCATTGGCGCTGGTAGAATTGGCAGAAGCGCAGGTTGCGCGACTTATGACAAACGCAATGCTGGATGCTGAAGCCCAGATGCAGTTGATCTCCCCCGGCAGTCGATTGAAAATGTGACCCCGCTGGCAAGCGACGTTTTAAGATCGCTTGCCTTAGCATGGCTGTCCTCAGACCAGTAGATCGGCATGGCGCGCCGCTGAAATGAATGACTTCGACGCAATGCTAGGGCACCGAAGTCCGTCCACTGCATCTTTGCAATGTTGAACTGCAATGCGGTATCTGCTGCAATGAGTTCCAGGCCACCTGCCAAGATACTCGACCGCATCCCAGGCACTTTCGATAATCACGGTCGCATCTGAGGATTTTACCCTCACCGGCGACGGGAAAGGCTTGTAAGTCAAGTTATGATCCAGATGTTGGGCATCGTCCGACATCGGCATCGATTTCGGAAGCGGAATGCATCGGTTTGTTAAAATGGGAGCCGTATGTTCATCCGTCCCGATGGACGGCCCATCGGTTCTTGAAAAACAATATCCTTGGGAAAAGGATGTTCGCGAACGGCTTTACTTCTGTTCGATTGAAACGCCGTTTTCGCCAATATTCATTTCGACGCCCTTAGGCTTCGTTTGTTCATGATAAATATACGCGCCCAGCCCGATTACGACGACAAGAAGGGCACCAATAACAAAATACAAACCGTTACTTTTCACGCGAATTTCCTAAGTGAGGTAAGAACGGGCGAGAAACGCGTGGGTCTGTGCATGGTTCCCTTAGTGCGTAAAAATAAATTATATTGATTGCTCGATGGTGTTTCTCTTCATCGTCAAAATACAAAGCCAAAAATGGCTTTGCTGCAGACTTTCATTCAGCAAGGTGTTTCTGCGTTTTGTGTCTCACCTGCGCAGCTCGATCTTGGGCTGCCCGCTCAATCATCATTAGTCGCATCGAGATTTTCAGGTCTGATACCATCAGAAGACCCGAGCTTCTGTTTCATAAAGACGCCTGGACCGCCAAATGAGGCCTCTGCTACCTCAAAAAAACCGACGCCAGCTTGTTCGAGTGCGTGTCGCACCGACTCAAAGGCTGCTGAAGCGGTTCTTGGCTGATCTTCTTTTTCGATCATCAACAGGTCTTGGGCAGAAAGCCCTGTCGTGGCGGCCAAGTCTTCAATGCTCAAGCCTGCCATGGCTCTCGCTGCACGAATTTGAAATGCTTTTATCATGGAAACTCAAATAGAGCTGACCTGAGTGATCTCAAGCCCTCTAAGGGCGCCACTTCTGCTCCAGTGCGATGCATCCCCATAAGATGCCGAAGAGAATATAGACATGCCGCCAATGGTCCAAGTCGATCACATTGCCGATCCCCGCATGTCCCAGAAGCGTGATCCATGCAATCGCCAGAAATGGCTGCCAGGGCCGCTCGCGCAATAGATACGAAAAGCCCAGCCATAGGGTGACCAGAAGGAGTGTTACGTAACTCACAAAGCCGAGCCATCCGTAGGTCGTCAGCGATTTCAGCCAGATGTTGTGCTCGTCTTCCGGAAACATCGTGCCGAAAACCAGAGGGCCGATCCCCAAAGGGCGTTCCATCATCATCTGGAAGCCGATCCGATGCCGTTCGAACCTGCCGAGATGTTCCCCGTCATATTGCTGAACGAGCTGCGCACGTGTTGAGAAGAGGTCGGCGACTTTTGGTATTTGCAGTGCGATCAGCAATGCTGCCATCATCATGCCCACGGCCAGCAAGGAGAGCGTCAGGACCCGCAGACGAAACCGCGTGCTGCGCTGTTTCAGAAGCATTACGAGGATCAGCGAGATGACGCTGAAGGCGTAAAGGCCCCAGGCCGCGCGCGAGAATGACAGGAACACGCCAAGCGTGAGAATAAGCAATGCCAAAATCTTCAGCGGCATGCCCAAGACCCGCCCGCCAAGGATGCCCTGAATCAAATAGAGGGCAGGGGGGATGAGAAAGGGTCCGAAGACATTCGGGTCCTGGAAGGCGCCCTTGGCGCGATCGTAAAGCGTGAAGACTTCCGAGCCCGGGAACGCATGGAAATATCCCAAGATGCCGAGAGAGGCGGTAATGACGGCAGCAACCGTCCAAGCCTTGAAGATGAGAGGCAAACGGGCGCTGCTCTCCTCAATGATCGCTGCATAGAAAACCGAGGTCAGGGCCAGAAAGGTCGAGACGGCGATATACATCGGCCCTGTCGCCAGATCACGCATCTGCGTGAGGGACAACATGCCGCCAATGTTGAATAGCAAGAAAAGCGCAAGCAATGGCAAAGTGGCGCGCGAAATCCGCAGGCCCAGAAGAAACCATATGCCGATCAGGCCCGCCATATAAAGTTCATAGGGCGCAGGCTCGTCAATCACGAAGCCCGACAAGAAGACCCCGAAGGCAACGAGGCAGGAGCCGATAATCCTCAGCGTGGCGCGCTGAGGATGTAAGACCACCTCGTGTTCTGAGGGAATAGCGCTCAATAGGCGTTTTCCGTGTTCAGCAGCCGAATGGGTGTCAGCACGAGAATTTTCAGATCGAACCAGAGCGACCAGTTCTCGATGTAATGCAGATCATAGGCCGTTCGGAGGCGAATTTTCTCTTCGGTATCGACCTCGCCACGCCAACCATTGATCTGGGCCCAGCCTGTCACGCCAGGCTTGACGCGGTGGCGCGCAAAATAGCCTTCGACGATATCAGCCCAGGGACGGTCCTTTGTTTGAGCGAGAACAGCATGCGGGCGCGGCCCAACAAGCGAAAGGTCGCCCTTCAGAACGTTGAACAGTTGGGGCAACTCGTCGATCGAGGTTTTGCGGATAAAGCGACCGACGCGGGTCACCCGCGGATCGCCTTTTGTGACGACGACTTTGGCGTTTTGGTCTGTCATGTTCGTGTACATCGACCGAAATTTGAAGACCTTGATGACTTCATTGTTGAAGCCATGCCGTTTCTGCATGAAGAAAACAGGGCCTTCGGAGGTGGCCTTGATGGCAATCGCCGTGGCGACCATCACGGGCCAAAGAAAGCAGAGTGCCAACGAGGCGATCACGATGTCGAAGCCTCGTTTTGCCACCGAGTCCCAATCGCGGATTGGCTTGTTGAAAATATCCAACATGGGCACGATGCCGATATGCGAATAGGTCCGGGGTCGGAAGCGAAGCCGATTGGCATGTGCAGCGAGGCGGATATCGACCGGCAGGACCCACAATTTTTTAAGGAGTTGCAGGATGCGCTCTTCGGCGCTCATCGGCAACGCGATGATCAGCATATCCAAGCGCGTGATACGCGCGAACTCGACGAGTTCCGAGACCTTGCCGAGTTTAGGATAACCCGCCACCATCACGGGAGAGCGCCCTTCGCCGCGATCGTCGAAGATGCCGCAGATGCGGATGTCGTTGTCGGGCTGAGCCTCAAGCGCGCGTATCAGTTCACGTGCTGGTTCGCCGCCGCCGACAATGATGGCGCGTCGTTCCATGATGCCATTGCGGGCCCAACGGCGGATGCTGAATGCGATCAGAAACCGCAGGATCGCAAAAAGAATGCCGCCGGCCAGTAGCCAAGCGCCGCAAAAGCCAAGCACGGCTTTGTCGATGCCAGCCACCACGAAAAGGCCACAGGAGCAAAGGGTGAACGCTATAACGTAAGCCGTCAAAAAGCGCGGCAGCAGTCTGACCCGGGCGCGCAGCGCGGGAATGGAATAGGCATCTGCAGTTTGTAGGGCGAGAAGCATCACGATCGCATAACTGACAGACGTCAGCACTGCGCCTTCAAGGGAGGTGCCGCCAGGAAACGGCGAATAGGTGACGAGCAGGAAGAAGCCTAGGATAGCCTGCAGCAGAAATTCAAAAAGACGCAAGAGGCCAATCACCAGTGCCGGAGAATAGGCCTCGCCTCCCAGTTGGTGCGCAATTTGGCGTGCATAGTCGTTCAGCGATCCTGCCTCGGAAGGGCCGCTGCCCGTGGTGTCGGGAGCTGGAGAAACATGGCTTCCTCCATCCTCGACGCTGAACTGGTTTGGGTGTTCTACCTTGTTCATACGCTCGCCGCCTGTTTCAGACAGCGCCTAGCACGAAAGCTACTAAGAAAGCTTTACGTATCGGGGAAGCGGTGGGGTTGCAGGCGCTCGACAAGCTCGCTGTAAGCCGTCATGACCTGCTGCGCCATGTGAGACGCACTGAAGGCCAATTCAATCGCACCACGCGCCGGCATGACAGTGTGGTGCCAATTGGGCGTGGTCAGCGCTTCAGCCATCACACGCGCAAGATCGTCGGAATTACCAGGCTCCACAAGCGCCGCGCTCGTTTTGCCGAGTGCTTCCGGAATGCCCCCGACTCGGCAGGCAACGATGGTCTTTCCTGCCGCCAGCCCCTCCAGAACGATGTAGGGCATTGCTTCGGCGCGTGACGGCACCACGAGAATCTGTGACATGGTGAAGGCCTCCTTCACGCGCATTGCCGGCAACATGCTGATGCGCCGGTTGAGCCCGCTTTCCACGATCATCGCGAGATACTTATCCCTATCGGGACCATCGCCGATCACGAGGGCCGAGAGCGGTCGACCGAGAATTCGCTCCGTCTTGGCGAAGGCTTCGATGAAGACATCCGGCCCCTTAAGGTCACGCAACATCCCCACATACATGAAATCGACGCTATCGAGACGGGGCGGGATGATTTCGAAGTCTCGTTCATTAATGCCGTTATAGATCAGCCGCGTCGCGATCCGAGGCTTTCCGATCTTCTTGTTGTAGGTGATTTCCTCGTATTCGCAGATGAAGAGAAGAGTATCTGTCAGCCGCTCCTGAAAGCGTTCGGCCCGCAGTACAAGTTGACCACTAAGCGACGAGCGCGAATAGTGCAGACTTCCCCCATGAGCGGTGTAAAGCCGGGCGACGCGATTTCCGCCGATCCTGAGCGCCGTTCCCGCAAGGCGCGCGATGACGCCGCCCTTGGCGCCATGCCCGTGAAGGACATCCGGCTTCAAAGCTTTGATTTGCCGGAATGTGTTTCTCAAGACCCGCGCATCGCTCAGGCTGATGGAGCGCTGAATAGGAATACGGATAAGCCCCAGGGAGAGATATGGCTTGATATCTTCGAAGAGCAGATCTTCGTGTTCGCCGCCGGTTGAGCTATCACAGATAATACCGATCTCATGACCGGCTTTGCTGTGCTCTTCCACCAAATCGCGGACGTGACGGAAGATGCCTCCTACGGGTGAACGAAAGCAATGGAGGATCCTCAGCGGCTTTTTTGTCATGACGGGTTAAAAGAGACGCTCCCGTACGTAGATCGTGTCACCCGCGATGATCGCAGAGGAAATATTGACGCGTCCCGTCAGGACCTCTCCGTTGATTTTGCGCGTGACATCCACCGTCGACTGGTTGGCGCGCGGCGTGAACCCGCCGGCGACCGCAATGGCATTTTGAACCGTCATTCCTGGAACGTAAGCATATTGCCCCGGCTGGCCGACCTCTCCCATGATGAAGACGGACCGGTATCGATCGATATCGATCGTCACGTCCGGATCGCGCAGGTAACCTTGCCGAAGCTTTTGAGCAATCTGGCCGGACAGTTGCTGAAGAGTGCGGCCTCGTGCCGCCACCTGACCGACAAGCGGAAAGGCGATATAGCCTGCCTGATCGACGGTGTAGGTATTGCTCATCGACGGCTGATCGAAAACCGTGATGCGGAGCCTGTCGCCGCTATCAAGGTGATAAGGCTGCAGTGCGGCCTCGTTGAAGGCAGGTGGCGCAGGCTTATAGGTATTGCAGCCGGAAGTAATGAAGGCCACAACGGCAAGAGCCAGAGCTATAAAAGTGTTCTTCGCGGAAAAATGCATAGCAATCGGCTCGTAGCGAACGATTCTGTTGATCCGTTATCGTTCCGTTAGGGTTAACGAGTAGTAAAGAGAGGAGCGATTAGCCGCTCTAGACGCGTTTTAAAGGCTACAGTGCCCATTGGTGGCCCATTAACACTCAAGTTACCATGATCCTTTACGGTGAAGACTTGGCTTGTGTTGGAGTGCTGTATGTCGAGCTCAGCGGCAAATCAGGATGTAGATATCGACCTTGGCGTTTTGGCGCGTGCCATTTGGCGTCGCCGCTTTCGCATCGTAATCCTGACCGCGACGGTAGCCTGTGCGGCATTCGTTGCAGCAAAGATGGTCACGCCGCAGTATAAAAGCGAGACGCGCATTCTCATCGAGCAGCGGGCGCCCGCCTTTGCGAGCACGCAGACTGAAGGGGCGATCAGCAATCCTCTGCTCGATGAGCTCAATATCGCCAGCCAGGTTCAGTTGCTGCAATCGGCCGACCTGATCAAAAGCGTCATTGCCAGCCAGAAGCTTTATGAGCGCCCTGAATTCGATAAGGCCGCCAATGGCTCAGCCTTCTCCAACCTTCTGATTGCCTTGCACCTGAAGAAGAACCCACTGGAGGTTCCCCCTGAGGAGCGGCTCATCGATGTCTTTAACGAGAAACTTCAAGTCTATCAGGTGCCGGGATCGCGTGTCATCGGCATCACATTTTCATCGCGTGATCCGCAGCTCGCCGCTACCATCCCGAATGCCATGGCCAAGGCATATTTGGCGCTCCAAAGCGGTGCAAAGCTTGATTCCAACTCCGAAGCCACGCGCTGGCTGGAACCGGAAATCGAAAAGCTTCGGCAGAAAGTCGAAGAGGCCGAACAAAAGGTCGCATCCTATCGCAGCGAACACGGCCTTTTGCCCACCAACAGCGGAACAACCTTTCCAGCCCAGCAGCTCAATGACATCTCGGCCGAATTAACGCGTGTCAGGGGCGAGCGCGCGAATGCGGAGGCGAGGGCCAATGCTGTACGCACCGCAATCTCATCTGGCGAAGCGTCCGATACTTTACCGGACATTATTGGCTCCCCGACAATCCAGCGCCTGAAGGCGACGGAGTCCGCTCTCCAGTCGCAGATCTCCGATCTGCAGACGGTACTTCTTCAAAATCATCCGAGATTGAGGGGCTTGAGAGCGCAACTGACGGATATCCGCAGCCAGATCCGCAGTGAGACACAAAACGTGCTGGCGAGCATCGAAAACGAAAAAACCGTCGCTGACATGCGCCTGCGTCAGCTTGAGCAGCAGGTCGCCTCGTTAAAATCGACAAGCGCTGCAGCTGGCGAGGCAGAAGTGGGCCTTGCATCGTTGGAGCGTGAGGCGACGGCACAGCGCTCGCTCCTGGAAACCTATCTTTCCCGGTATCGGGAAGCGACATCGCGCGTCGACAAGAATTCTGCACCGGCCGATGCTCGAATTGTGTCTGCCGCCGTCCAGCCTGTCGATCCTTATTTTCCCAAAACTGGCGTGATTGTTGTGGTCGCGGCTGTCGCAACCTTCGTCTTGACGATAATCGGCCTGATCCTGACCGAGCTTTTCAGCGGCCGAGCGTTGCGTCCGGTAGGGGCACCAACCATCACCGTGATAGAAGAAGAAAGCCTTCCGGCGATTGCAAAGATCGAGCCGGAAAGCAAAAAAGCTCGATATTTCGGGTTACGTAAGAGAAAGCCTCTCAGAGATCCAATCGAACGTCGGCCTCTCGTCAAGACCGACGACGAGGTCGTCCTCTCGACAGAACAGAACGAAACTGCAAAGCCAGACGAGGTCCGTGTCGTAGAGCCAGCCGCCGACCGGATTTCGGCTGAGGTCGCAACCCCAATTATAGCGGAGCCTTTGCCCAAGAGCCTCGATGCTGATGACAACGAGTTCTCCGTCATCTCGGTCGCCGATTATCTTATTCGAGTGCGGGCAGCACTGGTCGTTTCGATTTCCCCGACGGGCGACGATGGCTCGGCCGCGGCCGTGTCGCTGGCGAGGGCTTTAGCGGATGCCGGAAAGCGCGTCGTCCTTCTTGATCTTACCACATCGGGCTGTCCGACAGGTCTCATGATGGCTGAGCCCAATGCGGCGGGCGTGACCGATCTTCTGGCCGGGGCTGTCGCCTTCGGCGATACGATCCACATTGATCGCCTGTCGGAAGTTCATATCGTGCCTCAGGGTAAAGGTGATCTGCATCTTGCGATGCGAGGAGCCGACAGGCTTTCGATCCTTATCGATGCACTGGTCTCCGCCTATGAGACGGTGGTCGTGGAATGCGGCGCGGCTGATGTTGCCAGCGTGGCGCGGCTGACGGGAAGCAAAGATATCGAGATCGTTCTGTCGATGCCGCATATGGTCGAGCAGACCTTTGTCGACACGATGGTTGCCTTCGAGGCTGCCGGCTACCAGCGCATTCTTCTGATGTCCGGCGGAGACGACGGCCGTGGTCACCTCGCTATACGCGATGCCGCCTAGCCGGGCAGGGCGCGTCTTAAACGCTGCGCCCATCGATAGGCGCGGTCATTCGATTTGATGACCCTCTTTGCGAGAGACTGGCTTCGATGGAGAGCAGCTCCGATATGGCCAGCCTTGCTGATAGGCAGAACGGCATCATAGTGCTTGGTCTCGCACGGTGCCCAGGAGCGCTTGTAGTTTTGGTCACCGATTCCAAAGTCGAAGAGCACTGTCGATCCGTCGTGAAAACCGGCAATCATTTGCCAGAATAGGAATTCTCCGGGACTGGCATCGCGGGCCGGACCATCATCGATAGAACTGAATTCGCAAAGAACATGATCGCCTTTGCGCGCAATCCCTGCAATGGCGGCTATTTGGTTTTCATGTGCGCCCTTCAGTCGGAGCGCATGCATCTCGAAACGGAAACCTGTGCTTCGACCAGCAGACCGGTCAAGAATGGCATGAAAGAACTGCTTTACCTCAGGGCCGGAAAACACGTTCTTGAAGCCGAGCGCCTCAAGCCGCTTCGATTTTTGTTCGAAGAAGAGATCGAGGAGGCGGTGTTGTTCGCCAAGGTCGGCGTTGGACTTCAGGTATTCGAAGCCGCCGAGCTCTCCGAGGCGTTTCGATTGAATACGAAACTTCCGGCGGCGGGTCTTGGCATTCAATTGCGACAGCGTTTCATCCAAACTACCCTTTAGGGGCAGTTGGTAAGCGCTGTTCTGGTTGCGCGTCAAAGGCAGCAAAGCAAGCGGGTTGCGTCGGCCGCGCCAAGTCAGCGGCAGGTTTTCGAGAAGGAGGAAATCAGCACAGTCCTTGAGCGCTTCTTTCAGTGCTTTCTTCAGCTCAACCGCCGCTTGGTCCAGGTTCTGAGCGGCCCAATCCGCAAAATCTGCCGCGAAGAGGCCGGTGCTAATGTTGCCATGTGGCGCAGCAATGAAACGCGCCACTTTTCCACCGAAGACCTCAATAATCTCGAGTGGGAGGACGAAGGCGGTTTTGCCTTGGAACTTGCCTTGGACGATCGCGACGCGAGAATCGCAGGCTTCGATCCAAGCCGCGCACCAATCGTAGCTATGGTAAAGCGAGTTGAAATGATCCTCTTCGAGGGCGCGCCAATCCGTTTCAATATCTGCGATGCTGCCAGACAGGTTTAGCTCAAGCATGGCGTTGGAAATAGCCTTGCATCACGCAAGACGGATGCGCGTGCTTCGGCCTGCAACGATACGAGATTGTTTCACTACCGAGCATCGGGTCTGCCGCCCCGCCGCAGCGTTTTTCGACCCGTCCTTTATTCATGGTCTCAGTGCTCAAATTTGCTTGCATTTTACTGGGACTTTTTTGGCCCTTGCATCCATTTGATGAGGAACATTGCTGGAATGATCCAAAGCATGCCCGTCAGCGCAAAATAAAGCAGATGGCCCCACCAGGGGGTATCCCCCAAGCGTGCCACGGCAATCGTATTCGCGATCAGGGCATAACTTGCGACCAGAAAGACGATAATGATTGTTCCGATAAATTTTCGAAGACGGACAGGCATGATGAAATCTCCTCCGATCGGATCGACCGCGACCGCATGCCGCAAACATCCATGTCTTGTTTTGCCGCAAGCAGTGATGCAAATCAATCTTAGGAAGTTAGGAGCAGATATGGCCGTCATAGATCGTCGCGACCAAGACGCGGTTCTCCATAGCGGGAAGCCGATACACAACAATCGCCGAGCCCTGCGCATATGGCTTTCTGTGGTTATTGTGGTGTTGTTCGGCTTGTTTCTCGTTGGGGGAGCGACTCGCCTGACCGGATCAGGCCTTTCGATCACGGAATGGAAGCCAATCCACGGCGTCGTTCCGCCGATTGGCGAAGCGCAATGGCAAGAGGAATTCGATCTGTATAAGCGCATTCCTCAGTATCAGGTCGTGAACAGCGACATGACTTTGAGTGAATTCAAGTCGATCTACTGGTGGGAATGGGCACATCGGTTTCTGGCGCGTTCGATCGGAGTGGTGTTTGCGCTTCCGCTTCTGTGGTTCTGGTTGACGGGCCGGATCGAGAAAAGGCTGCGCTGGCCTCTCGTCGGCGTGCTCGCTCTTGGGGGGCTCCAAGGATTTATTGGCTGGTGGATGGTGTCATCAGGCCTGTCGAAGCTCACCAGCGTCTCGCAATATAGGCTTGCCACGCATCTAACGATGGCGTGCACGATATTCTGCGCCTGCATTTGGATCATGCGCGGACTGACTCCGCACCGCAATGACAGGCCGCCGACCGACGGCTCCAAATGGGCATCTGGATTGATCGCATTGCTCGCCCTTTTTCAGATTTATCTCGGCGCGCTGGTCGCGGGCCTCCATGCCGGCTTGTCATATAACACTTGGCCGTTGATGGATGGTGCCTTGATTCCGTCTGACCTCTTCATACAGAACCCGCTTTGGATCAACCTGTTCGAAAATCCGAAGACAGTACAGTTCGTGCATCGCTGCGGGGCTTATCTGCTCTTTTCCGCAACGCTCGTGCATATGCTCGTGTCACTTCGCCTTGCTCCGGGAAGCACACATGCGCGAGGGGCGGTGATCCTTTTCGGTCTTGTCACCATACAAGCGATGCTCGGTATCACAACGCTGGTCCTTCAGGTGCCGCTACATTGGGCTCTGGCGCATCAGGCCGGTGCACTGGTTGTACTGGGTTACGCGATGGTGCACTTCCACGGCTTCTTCGGCGAATATGCACTGCCCCAACAACAGGTGCGTTAGGGAATGATAGACTTACCGGGGTTTGCATTTGCCCTGGAAGCCCATTGCTATAGGGGACTACGCTGCAGATATCCGCATGAGATTCTCTGAAACTCTTCTTTTAAAATCGATGTGAGAAGATAGTGCGCGATCTTCTTGCTGGTGTTTTAGCCAAGCGGCAGCGATTGGCTCGGACGATTGTCCGAGCC
This sequence comes from Oryzifoliimicrobium ureilyticum, assembly GCF_037199735.1. Lineage (NCBI taxonomy): Bacteria > Pseudomonadati > Pseudomonadota > Alphaproteobacteria > Hyphomicrobiales > Rhizobiaceae > Oryzifoliimicrobium > Oryzifoliimicrobium ureilyticum. Next base: position 661,043 of record NZ_JBBBVQ010000001.1, read on the forward strand.
GGACGCGACTCAAGCCCCGATCATGAGATCGAGGTTTTGCACGGCAGCGCCTGATGCGCCTTTGCCAAGATTGTCATAGACGGCGATGAGGACAGCTTGTGCTGTATCGTCATTGGAGAAGACATGAAGGCGCATGCGATTGGTATTGTTATAAAGCTCTGGATTAAGCTCGGGCGAACGTTCCATCATGACAAAGGGCGCAACCTCAACAACGCCCCCCTCGATGGCCGCATAATGATCGGCTATAGCGGCGTGCAGTTCGATCCCCTTTGGCACCCTTGGTAGGCTGCCCAGTTGCAAAGGCACAGTGACGATCATGCCCTGGGCAAAATTCCCAACCACCGGCTGGAAAATCGGCGTGCGCTCCAGCTTTGCGTAATGCCGCATCTCAGGAAGATGCTTATGCTTGAACGTGAGACCGTAAGGCATGTACTCGCAAGCATCTTCGCCTTTGGCGACATAGTCTTCGATCATGCTGCGACCCCCGCCGGAATAGCCGGAAATGCCGTTGACGCTGACGGGAAAGTCAGCCGGTAACAAGCCTGCTTCGATCAGGGGGCGCAGCGTTGCGATTGCGCCTTGCGGCCAGCAGCCGGGATTGGCCACACGCTTGGCACTTGCGATGATGCTTGCCTGGTCGCGACTCATTTCGGCAAAACCATAAGCCCAGCCTTCCGCCACCCGGTATGCCGTTGATGCGTCGATCACGCGAGTCGTATCATTTTGAATGAGATTGACGCTTTCCTTGGCAGCCTCGTCCGGCAGACACAAGATAGCGACATCTGCCGCATTCAGGAGTTCGGCGCGGACTGAGGTATCTTTGCGGCTTTCGCTTGGAATGGAGAGCAACTCAAGATCACGTCGATCGGCAAGACGCTCGCGGATCTGAAGACCCGTCGTTCCCGCTTCGCCGTCAATGAAGATCTTTACTGCCATCTCTATTCGCCTTTTCAATAAGTTACCGTCAGAACCGGAATCAGTTTCGCATGGAATTGATTCAGTTTCTCAACACTGATGCCCTTTCCGCACTTGGTAGAGGCCGAGCATATACATGGCGACCGTAGCACCGGCAATGGCGGTGATATCGGCATGGTCGTAAGCAGGAGCGACTTCGACCACGTCAGCGCCCTTGATGTCGAGGTTTCCGAGATTTTGTAGCACCGAAAGGATTTTGGCACTGGATGGGCCGCCCGCGACCGGCGTTCCAGTGCCGGGAGCGAATGCTGGATCGAGACAATCGATATCGAAGGTGAGATAAACCGGGTGTCCGCTAACCTGAGCCTCGATAGTCTTGGCAAGTTCTTTCGCAGAGGCCGCTTCCACGTCATATCCATAGAGGATGCGGATGCCGCAATCCTCCGGCGCATGGGTGCGGATGCCGATCTGTATGGAGTGCTCTGTATCAATGAGACCCTCCCGTGCGGCTCTGGCGACGAAAGACCCATGGTCGATACGCCGTCCGTCATCGAACCAGGTATCCTGGTGAGCATCGAAGTGAACCAGCGCGAGCGGCCCGTATTTGGCAACATGCGCCTTCAACAGCGGCCATGTGACGAAGTGATCTCCGCCGAGCGACAACAGAAACGCGTCACTGGCCAGGATGTCAGCTGCCTGACGCTCGATGGCTGCGGGTGTCTCCTGGTGATTTCCGTAGTCCAGAAGGCAGTCTCCGTAGTCGATGACCGAGAGATTTGCGAAAAGGTCACGGCCGAAGGGGTATTGAGGATCATTGTCGAAGATGGCCGACGCACGACGGATCGCCTGCGGCCCGAAGCGCGCGCCCGGCCTATTCGACGTGGCGGCATCGAACGGAATTCCCCAGACAACAGCCTCGGCTTCGCTGAGATCTTTCGTAAAGCGGCGGCGCATGAAAGAAAGCGCGCCGGCGAAAGTCGGATCTGTAGCGGAAGAGCGCAACTCCGTTCCGGTAAAGGCGTGGTCGATCGTCTTTTTCGTCAAGGCATTCTCCCGTTCGGACTTTTCAGGAGTGTATAGGCGGGCCGGTAAAATGAACAACTATGCCTATGGGCTATCTGCAAAAGCAAAAAGCGGAGCCGAGGCCCCGCTTTTCGTAAGTCCATAGTTCCTGCGATTAACGCTTGGAGAACTGGAAGGACCGGCGGGCCTTTGCCTTGCCGTACTTCTTACGTTCAACAACACGCGAGTCGCGGGTCAGGAAGCCACCCTTCTTCAAGGTCGTGCGCAGGCCCGGCTCGAAATAGGTGAGGGCCTTTGCAAGGCCATGGCGAACGGCGCCGGCCTGGCCGGAGAGGCCGCCACCAGCAACAGTTGCGATGATGTCAAACTGGCCATCACGTGCTGCAGCAACGATCGGCTGACGCAGAATCATCTGCAGAACCGGACGTGCGAAATAGGCAGTGAAGTCCTTGCCGTTGACAATAATCTTGCCAGAGCCCGCTTTGACCCAAACGCGAGCAACAGCGTCCTTACGCTTGCCAGTCGCATAGGCGCGGCCGAGCTGGTCAACCTTGCGGACATGGACCGGCTTGGCAGCCGCTTCGGAAGCGGTTCCGAGATCCTTCAGAGAGGAAAGATCGGCCATGATCAGGCGCTCCTTACGTTCTTCTTGTTCAGCGTAGCAACGTCGAGGACGGCTGGCTGTTGTGCTTCATGGGGATGGTTCGGGCCAGCGTAAACACGCAGGTTCTTCATCTGGCGACGACCAAGAGGACCACGCGGGATCATGCGTTCAACAGCCTTCTCAAGAACGCGCTCCGGAAAGCGGCCCTCCATGATCTGACGTGCTGTACGTTCCTTGATGCCGCCTGCATAACCGGTGTGCCAGTAGTAAACCTTGTCGGAATACTTCTTGCCGGTGAAAACGACTTTATCAGCGTTGATCACGATGACATTGTCGCCATCATCAACGTGAGGGGTGTAGGTTGCCTTGTGCTTGCCACGCAGGCGCATTGCAATGATGGAGGCGAGACGTCCAACGACGAGCCCTTCGGCGTCGATAACGACCCACTTCTTCTCCACCTCAAGAGGCTTCTGAGAGAAGGTTGCCATAACGGTTCTCTTTCTTCTGATCCCCTGACCTAGACCAGGGGCGTTTCTTGTTGCTTGTTTGATCGCGCACACGGCGCTGGCGGTTGGCGCGAAAGCGAAACCGTTGGCTGCGGTCTATAGACAGGACACCCTCTCAGGTCAAGGCAGTGCGAAATCTGATGCTGAAATAAAAACGAGATAATTCAACGACTTAAAATTGTGGTATTATAATACCATAACAAACTGAAGGGTGCGATCTATTTTTCCGGCTCCGGAGGCAGCTCATGGCAGCTTAAGTGCTTCCGTTTTAGCAACAGCTGCATAGCAGATCTTTGGGCGCACGCGACGCGCAAAAGCGCATCCAAAAGATGCATTAGGGGTCTGTCATTGACTATTAGTTGCGGCTAAAACCACAGCGAACATCTCGGGATCAGAGATAGAACGGTGATTCCATGCGCGGCAAAGACCTTAGCCGATCAAAGATTGTTGAGCGGCACGATCGGATCGCTGTCGATATCGTCCAAGCGCTGACAATTCAGGACAGGGCAGCGGGGATCATCCTTGGTAGGAATTGCCGTCCAGCCTGCATATTCGTTGGCTTCGCAAAATCGGCTGTTGCGAACATAGCGGCCGTAAATCGGGAGGCCGCGAGGCGAGTTATAGCCAAAAATTACCGCGCCTTCCTCATGGATTGCTGCCCGCGCCCGATCGCAGGATATTGTCTTAGGATTGTAGCGGGAAATTGCCAAAACGGGCGTTGCGGCGGCAATCAAAATAATTGCGGCTGTGGCGGTGGTTCTCATGAAAGGCTCCTCCATATGGCTGAGAAGACATGTAGGCACGATATGTCTCCGGACCACATTGTAAGGAGCTGTTTTTGCTGAAGCGTCGCAAGAGTTTCGTCAGTATGGTTTTGTTTACGACCCGCCATTCATCTGTGTCGCAGGCAGGACCGATTACCCGATTGCAACAAGCCAAGATAATAATGAGTTCTCAAGGGGAAGGTTTGATATGAGCGGTCACGACAGCTATTCAGATGAAAAGATCGCCGCCATTTTGCGCAGTGTTAAGCATATCGCTCTCGTAGGCGCATCTCCGAAGCCGGAGAGGCCAAGCTTCCGCGTAATGCAATTTCTTTTGTCTAAAGGCTATGATGTCGTGCCGGTCAACCCTGGCATGGAGGGCAAAAAAATCCATGGCAGACAGGTCTTCGCGCGGCTCGCGGAGGTTGAAGGTCCTATCGATATGGTCGATGTGTTTCGCGCGTCGGAATATTTGCCTGGTGTTGTGGATGAAGTGCTGCAGCTGGACCCACGCCCCAAAGTCATCTGGACGCAGCTGGGCGTGCGTGACGACGCTGCTGCAGCCAAAGCGGAAGCTGAAGGGCTCGACATCATTATGGACCGCTGCCCTGCTATCGAATATCCGCGGCTGATTGGCTGAGCAGGACATCTACTTTACCGGTCGCGCGACTATTTCGCGGCTCTTAAAAAGTCAGAACGAATTTTGTCCAAAAGCGGCATGACGCGCAATGGAACCCTGTTCATTCCAGCGATCCTGGCGCTATGCTCTGAATGAGCTATCAACGGGGAGGATGAAATGACCAACAACGATCCTGGCTTCAGCACGCTTGCCATTCACGCCGGAGCCCAACCAGATCCAACAACGGGCGCGAGGGCAACGCCGATCTATCAGACCACGGCCTATGTCTTCGACAGTTCTGATCATGCCGCTTCGCTTTTCGGACTTGAGGCTTTCGGCAACATCTATACGCGGATCATGAACCCGACGCAGGCTGTGCTCGAGGAACGTGTTGCAGCGCTGGAAGGTGGAACTGCGGCGCTGGCGGTGGCGTCCGGGCATGCTGCGCAGATGATCACCTTTCATACTATCATGCGCTCAGGCCAGAGCTTTGTTGCTGCTCGTCAGCTCTATGGCGGCTCGATCAATCAGTTCGGGCATGCCTTTGACAATTTTGGATGGCAGGTGCGGTGGGCGAACGCGGCGGAGCCGGAAAGCTTCGAAGCTGCAATCGATGACAATACTCAAGCCGTTTTCATTGAAAGCCTCGCCAACCCCGGCGGGACTTTCGTTGATATCGCTGCTATTGCTGAGATTGCTCACAAACATGGGCTGCCGCTCATTGTCGACAACACGATGGCGTCCCCTTATCTCGTCCGTCCGATCGAGCATGGGGCAGACATCGTCTTGCATTCGCTCACCAAATTCCTGGGCGGACATGGTAACTCGATGGGCGGGATTATCGTCGATGGCGGCACATTCGATTGGTCGGCCTCCGGTCGTTATCCGATGTTATCAGCGCCGCGGCCCGAATATAATGGTGTGGTTCTCCACTCGACGTTCGGAAACTTCTCCTTCGCGATTGCGGCGCGCGTCCTTGGTCTGCGCGATCTCGGACCGGCCATTTCCCCTTTTAACGCCTTTCTCATTCTTACCGGCATTGAGACGCTACCACTGAGGATGCAGCGCCACAGCGATAATGCGCTAACGGTCGCGCGGTGGCTCAAGGCGCACAGCAAGATCGAATGGGTGAAATATGCTGGACTTGAAGCCGATCCAAATCATGACCTGCAGGTAAAGTATGCCCCGCAAGGAGCCGGCGCCGTGTTCACCTTTGGAGTGAAGGGCGGTTATGAAGCAGGAAAAGCTCTGGTGGAAGGCCTGAAACTCTTTTCGCATCTGGCCAACATTGGTGACACCAGGTCTCTCGTGATCCATCCCGCTTCGACGACGCACAGACAATTGTCGGACGAGCAGAAGACTGCCGCTGGGGCTGGCCCGGATGTCGTGCGCGTTTCCATCGGGATCGAGGATGTCAAGGATATCATCGCCGATCTGGAGCAGTCGCTGGCTCGCATATGATATACTGCGTCTTGCAATTTCGGCAGATGCTGCGACTGCAAGACGACCCTAACCTCCAAGGATACACCTGTGGCAAACCATGTTTCATTTGATTGGGTTACGATGGATCCGGAGCTCGGAGCACCGACGCCAGATCGCATTCTCGAAGGCGATCCTGTCTTCAGGACTTGGAACCTGGAAGAGACCGATAGCGGCGTCTATGCGGGGATCTGGGAGGCGACGCCTGGCAAATGGCGTGTCTCTTATGATGAGTGGGAGTATTTCAGCATCTTGTCCGGATATTCTGTTCTGACGGAGGACGGCGGAGAACCGCTGCATTTGCGGGCAGGGGATCGACTGATCGTTCGCCCCGGCTTTGCCGGCACCTGGGAGGTCGTCGAGACAACCCGAAAGGACTACGTAATCCGACTATAGGGACGAAGTCTTCCAGACAAGGTCGAGCCTTTCCAGGCCATGAAAATGATAGACATCTTTGACCTTCGGTGCTTGCGCCAGAGCGAGGCGCGGAAGCCTTTCAAATAAGATCGGGAGTACCGTGTTCAGTTCGAGGCGCGCCAGCGGGGCGCCGATACAAAAATGAATTCCGGCGCCGAAGGACAGGTTCGGGGCTTCTGCACGCTCAGGATTGAAGATCAATGGATCCGAGTATTTCTTTGGATCTAGATTGGCGGCGGCGAGGATGACGCTGATTTTGTCTCCACGCTTCAACGGTACGCGATCGATCTCCAGGTTTTCCAAAACCCAGCGCTGAAAAATATGAACGGGCGCGCAAATTCTTAACGTCTCTTCGACAGTCCTTTCCGTCGAATTTGCATTCGCAAAGAGCTTGGCGGGTTCATAGCCGCTTTCGAGAATGACGCGGACCGAATTGCCAATCTGATGGACCGTCGCTTCGTGACCCGCGTTTAAAAGGACGATGGTTGTCGATACCAGTTCGTCATCCGTCAGAAACTGTCCTTTATGCTCAGTATGGATCATGTGACTGAGGAGATCGTTCTGCGGTGCCTCTCGTCGCTGCCGAATGATCCCACGAACGTAATCGGCAAATTCGCGTGCCGCTTTGTCGGCGGCATCCTCGTCAGCGCGCGTGCGCTTGAACATATACATGCCCACATAGTCGTGAGACCAGGACAGCAGCTGCGGCGCTATCTCTTCTGGTATGCCGATCATGCGCGCAATCATGGTCACAGGGATTATATCGGAAAAAGCGGAAAGCAGCTCGACGGATCCTTTGGTTTCGAAGCCGTCGATCAATTGATGCGCCAGCGCTTCGATGTCAGGGCGCATTTGTTCGATCTGGCGCGACACGAAGGATCGATTGATCAGTGTGCGCAGGCGCGTATGTTCCGGCGGTTCAATTTCCAGAAGAGAATGGCGTTCCGCCAGGTCGAAATTGACCAGACGCTGCTGCGGGTCCGGTAGATTCAGCTCTGTTCTGTCAGCAATATGCAGGATTTGGCGGCCGAGCCGTCGATCACGCAAGATTCCGTTGACGATATCGTAGCCCGTGAAAAACCACTGCCGCTGCTCCTCCCAGTAAAAGGTAGGAGACTGTGCATGAATGGCTGCATAGGCGACGTTGGGATTGGCGTAGAAGTCTGGGTTGCGCGCATCAAGGCGAACGCGCCGCAGAACCGGATCGATGTCAAGGAAGTATGCTGTGCTCATATCTGCTGCTTAGCGCATTCGCACTGCAAGGCAAAGCAGACTTCAATCAGCCTTCTGAAAGCTCTGTGACCCCGCTCAGCCGGCACGCGCCAGCATCTCGATCCTGCGCAAAGCTTCGATTTGATCGTCCACAGTCGGGACAAGATCGCCGGACTGTTCAGACATATGTTCCGGCACCCGCGCTGTCTCTTCTTTGCCGAAGACAACGGTCCGATTTCGGCCCGCCGCCTTCGCGGCATAAAGTGCTTTGTCCGCAGAGGACATCATTTTCTGCAGGTTCGCCTCAGCCGGCTCAGCAATCGAAACGCCAATGCTCACGGTAGCCGGAACGATGGCATCGCCGGTGCTGATCGGCATATAGCAAAACTCGCTGCGGATCGTTTCAGCGAGGGCTTCTGCATCATACTGGTCGCTGACGGCAGCAAAGGCTGCAAATTCTTCCCCACCCATTCTGCCGAAGAGGTTGCCGGCAACATGTCGACGGGCGATGCGGGCGAATTGAGCAAGAACTGCATCCCCGGCCTGATGTCCAAGTTTGTCATTAATCTGCTTGAAGCGATCGAGATCGAAGAGAAGGACAGCAACCTGTTTCTTTTCGTCGAGTGATTTTTGTAGGAAACGATCGAAGACGCCAAGCAAACCGCGACGGTTCAATGCGCCTGTCAAGGTGTCTGTGATGGTCAGACGGTAGAGTTGTTTCTGGCCGCGTTCGATCACGAGCTGGCAGGCAAATGCGAAAGCGAAAATCAAAAGAAGGTAGTTCCCGACCATCGCGATCAGGCCGTAATCCGTCGCATTGGCCCTGTCTTGGTCGAATAAAGCCAGGGATAACGCTGTGCCAAATGATAACACAGCTTGGAGAACGAACACGGCCGAAAGCTTAACGCCGGTCCCTTCGCGCCCGCCTTCCACCATGCCGGCAGCCATGGCAAGCCCTGCCGCGCCCGTTGCATAAGCGAGGTTGTAAAGAATGATGCGGGATGCGAGGTCGTTATAAATCCAAGGAAGGAAGATGCCGCTGAGCCAGATCGCCGGGGACAACAGCGCCCACCACGCGATTTTCCGTTTATCGAGTGCGGCAAAGCCCGCAATGCAGGCCGTCTGGCCGGCCAGGGCGATAGCATTGCCCAGTTCATTCGGCATAAACTGAGGAATAAAGGCCGCCAAAGCGAGCATCCCGAATCCAAGAGCGTTCAACAGAAAACCCAGGCCCCAGTAGAAATAGCTCTTGCTCTGCCGGTCTTGCCGCCATGCCATGAATAGGACGAGCGACAAGGTCGTTGCTTCTGAGCACCACACGGCGATCGCTGTTTGAAAATTGAACACGGGATACACACCTTCCTGTTTGATCCCATGATGATCGAAAAATCTCGCTGCTTTCTTAAGTAAGCCGCCAAGGACGGCGTGCTCCACCGCGATTTGATTTTAACCTTTCCGGAATGTGAACGTGCAGCGCGATCAGGCGGCAAAGCGCAGTGACACACGCGGTTCTTAACGTTATCCATAGGCGTGTCTTGAAGTGAAGGGCTTCCACACTCTATGTAGGGAGTGACGCATTCTCTTTGATTCCGGCTACTGCCGTGAAAGACGCTCGCAAAGGACGCACATGAAAAATCCAGTTGATACCGCTTTGGCTCTCGTGCCCATGGTCGTTGAACAGACCAACCGCGGTGAACGCTCCTACGACATTTACTCCCGTCTCCTCAAGGAGAGGATCATCTTTATGACGGGTCCTGTCGAAGATCATATGGCAACGCTCGTTTGCGCCCAGCTTCTCTTCCTGGAAGCGGAAAATCCGAAAAAGGAAATCGCTCTTTACATCAATTCGCCGGGCGGCGTTGTCACGTCCGGGATGGCGATCTACGACACGATGCAGTTTATCAAGCCAGCCGTATCGACGCTTTGCATCGGTCAGGCTGCGTCGATGGGTTCTCTCCTTCTGGCGGCAGGGCACAAGGATATGCGCTTTGCAACGCCGAATGCGCGCATCATGGTGCATCAGCCGTCAGGCGGTTTCCAGGGGCAGGCTTCGGACATTGAGCGCCACGCGCGCGACATTCTTAAGATGAAGCGCCGCTTGAACGAGGTCTATGTCAAGCACACAGGCCGGACCTATGAAGAGGTTGAAAAAACCCTTGATCGCGACCATTTTATGGATGCGAGCGAGGCGCGCGACTGGGGCGTCATCGATAAGGTGCTTACGTCCCGTGCTGAAATTGAAGGCGATTCGGCTTGATGATGCCTCGCCATGATGTTTTACTGCCACAGTTCTATCCCATTTTTGGTTGAACAGTGCCATTGATTCATCCGTGAATGAGCCGAGATTGAGTATTAATGCTATGTTGAAGTTTCATGACATAGCATTCGGCATAGAAGGGGTTTTCGCTGCCGCCGGCACCTTGAGTTGAGGATCCGGTTCGTAACCCCTAGCTTTTCCGGTCGAAGCTCAAATCGGTCGGTGGGCGATTGTTTGACCGCAGTTTCAGTTTTGGAACGCGGTGTGCTGGAAGGAAAGTGATATGAGCAAGGTCAGCGGCAGCAACGGCGGTGATTCCAAGAACACTCTGTATTGTTCGTTCTGCGGAAAAAGCCAGCATGAAGTCCGGAAGCTAATCGCCGGACCGACGGTGTTCATCTGCGATGAATGCGTCGAATTGTGCATGGATATCATCCGTGAAGAGAACAAGTCTTCCATGGTGAAGTCGCGCGATGGGGTTCCCACGCCGCAGGACATCATCAAGGTGCTTGACGAATACGTGATTGGCCAGCGCCAGGCGAAGAAAATTCTCTCGGTGGCTGTCCACAACCACTACAAGCGGCTCGCGCATGCCTCGAAGAACGGCGATGTCGAGCTGGCAAAGTCCAACATCATGCTCGTCGGCCCGACGGGTTGCGGCAAAACCTATCTCGCACAAACACTAGCACGCATCATTGACGTGCCGTTCACCATGGCTGATGCAACGACACTGACCGAGGCAGGTTACGTCGGTGAGGACGTCGAAAACATCATCTTGAAGCTGCTTCAGGCGGCCGACTACAACGTTGAGCGCGCTCAGCGCGGTATCGTCTACATCGACGAAGTCGACAAGATTTCCCGCAAATCCGATAACCCTTCCATCACGCGTGACGTGTCGGGTGAAGGCGTTCAGCAGGCGCTCCTGAAGATCATGGAAGGCACGGTAGCGTCCGTTCCGCCGCAGGGTGGCCGTAAGCATCCTCAGCAGGAATTCCTGCAGGTTGATACGACCAATATCCTCTTCATTTGCGGTGGCGCATTCGCCGGGCTTGATAAGATCATCTCTGCTCGCGGCGAGAAGACGTCCATCGGATTTGGAGCAACCGTGAAGGCGCCTGACGATCGCCGCGTCGGTGAGGTTTTGCGCGAGTTGGAGCCGGAAGATCTCGTAAAGTTCGGCCTTATCCCGGAATTCATCGGCCGTCTGCCAGTTTTGGCGACGCTGGAAGATCTGGATGAGGATGCGCTGATCCAGATCCTGTCGGAGCCGAAGAACGCATTGGTCAAGCAGTATCAGCGCCTTTTCGAGATGGAAGATGTCGAACTGACCTTCCACGAGGATGCGCTCCGCGAAATCGCCCGTCGTGCGATCATCCGCAAGACAGGCGCGCGCGGCCTGCGATCCATCATGGAAAAGATCTTGCTCGACACGATGTTCGAGTTGCCGGCACTGGAGGGTGTCCGCGAGGTCGTGATTTCGGAAGAAGTCGTCAAGGGCTCAGCTCGCCCGCTGTACATCTATGCCGACCGGCAGGATGAAAAGGCAAACGCTTCTGCCTAATGGGGCGAGGCGTAACGACGGGAAAAAATATGCTTCGGCGGGATGGCTGAGGCAGACGACATTAAAGAGGGGCTTGCGATGCAGGCCCCTTTTTATTTGGATAAGTAGCCAGCGTGCGATCTTGTGCAAGGCTGGCCCGGCAAATTTGCTATAGTTGCTTTTCATAAGTTTCTAGCGAAGATTACGTGATTCCTTCTGGATCCGTGTGTAGTGCATTGAAAATGATGGGCTAGGGGAGGAATGCCGGCAGAGAGCCGGTCAGTATTGCGTTCGTCATGCAACTGTCGCAATCGGGGGAGGGCTGCGTGGTTGCGGGTTGAAAATGATAATCGGAGCCTCCACTTGTGTACCAAGTGAGAGTGATGGTCGCCTCTTTGGGACCGCACCGAGAGAGCCCGGAAACGGGACGATGGAAAGGAATGAAACATGACGAAGAAAACGTCAGTTGCAAGCAGCACCGCGTATCCTGTTCTGCCTTTGCGCGACATCGTGGTCTTCCCCCACATGATCGTGCCGCTATTCGTTGGGCGGGAAAAGTCGATCCGTGCGCTTGAAGAGGTGATGGGATCTGAAAAGCAGATCATGCTCGTGACGCAAATCAATGCGAGCGACGATGACCCTGATCCTTCCGCTATTCACAAGGTTGGCACGGTGGCGAACGTGCTGCAGCTGTTGAAGCTCCCCGATGGGACCGTAAAGGTGCTTGTCGAAGGTCGAGCTCGCGCGGAAATCGACGGTTATACCGATCGGGAAGATTTCTATGAAGCTTTGGGCCACATCCTTCAGGAGCCCGATGATGATGCAGTCGAGCTTGAAGCTCTGTCGCGCTCGGTCGTTTCCGAATTCGAAAGCTACGTCAAGCTCAACAAGAAGATATCTCCGGAAGTCGTTGGTGCCGCTAGCCAAATCGAGGATTATTCAAAGCTCGCTGACACGGTTGCTTCCCATTTGTCAATCAAGATCAGTGAAAAGCAGGAGATGCTCGAAACCACGAGCGTTAAGGGCCGCCTGGAAAAGGCGCTGGGCTTTATGGAAGGTGAGATCTCTGTCCTTCAGGTTGAAAAGCGCATCCGCTCGCGCGTCAAGCGCCAGATGGAAAAGACCCAGCGCGAGTACTATCTGAACGAGCAGATGAAAGCGATCCAGAAGGAACTCGGTGACGGCGAAGAAGGCCGTGACGAGATGGCAGAACTCGAGGAGCGCATCTCCAAGACCAAGCTCTCCAAGGAAGCGCGTGAGAAGGCCGATGCCGAGCTGAAGAAGCTTCGTCAGATGAGCCCGATGTCCGCCGAAGCCACGGTCGTGCGCAATTATCTCGACTGGCTGTTGGGTATTCCGTGGGGCAAAAAGTCGAAGATCAAGACCGATCTTGCCAATGCTGAGAAGATCCTCGAATCGGATCACTTCGGTCTTGATAAGGTGAAGGAACGGATTGTCGAATATCTCGCCGTTCAGGCTCGCGCGACGAAGATCAAAGGCCCAATCTTGTGCCTCGTAGGCCCTCCCGGTGTGGGTAAAACGTCGCTCGCGCAGTCGATCGCAAAGGCGACAGGGCGGGAGTATGTTCGCATGGCGCTCGGCGGGGTTCGCGATGAAGCCGAAATTCGGGGACATCGTCGTACCTATATCGGCTCGATGCCTGGTAAGGTCATCCAGTCGATGAAAAAGGCCAAGAAGTCCAACCCGCTCTTCCTTCTCGACGAGATCGATAAGATGGGAATGGACTTCCGCGGTGATCCTTCGTCGGCTCTTCTCGAAGTGCTCGATCCTGCTCAGAACTCGACCTTCATGGATCACTATCTTGAGGTTGAGTATGATCTGTCGGACGTGATGTTCATCACGACGGCCAATACGTTGAATATCCCGGCTCCTTTGATGGACCGCATGGAAATCATCCGTATTGCCGGCTACACCGAGGACGAAAAGCGTGAGATCGCCAAGCGGCACCTGCTGCCGAAGGCGATCAAAGAGCACGCGCTGCAGCCTCACGAGTTCTCGGTCACCGATGAAGCGCTGATGGTGGTGATCCAGCAGTACACACGTGAAGCCGGTGTTCGTAACTTCGAACGTGAGTTGATGAAGCTTGCTCGTAAGGCGGTGACAGAGATCATCAAGGGCAAGACCAAGGCGGTCCATGTGACAGCCGAAAACATCAACGACTATCTGGGCGTGCCGCGCTTCCGCCATGGCGAAGCAGAGCGCGAGGATCAGGTCGGCGTTGTTACCGGACTGGCTTGGACAGAGGTCGGTGGTGAGCTTCTGACAATCGAAGGCGTCATGATGCCAGGTAAAGGTCGCATGACTGTTACCGGCAACCTGAAGGATGTGATGAAGGAATCGATCTCGGCAGCGGCCTCCTATGTCCGCTCCCGCGCGGTTGATTTCGGCATCGAGCCGCCGCGTTTCGATAAGAGCGATATCCACGTGCACGTTCCGGAAGGTGCGACCCCTAAAGATGGTCCATCGGCTGGTGTGGCGATGGCAACCGCGATCGTGTCGATCATGACCGGCATTCCCGTCTCAAAGGATGTCGCGATGACCGGAGAGATCACGTTGCGCGGCCGGGTTCTTCCGATAGGAGGCTTGAAGGAAAAGCTTCTTGCTGCCTTGCGCGGTGGGATCAAGAAGGTTCTGATCCCAGAAGAAAATGCCAAGGATCTGGCAGAGATTCCGGACAACGTGAAGAACAACATGGAGATCATTCCCGTGTCGCGCATGGGGGAAGTGATCAAGCATGCACTTGTTCGGCGCCCGGAGCCGATTGAGTGGGACGGAACTGTTGAGACGCCCGTGATTGCCGGCGTCGACGGTATGGACGACACCTCGGCCTCCGTCGCCCATTAACAGCAAAAGCGCCTGGATGGCCTCATCCGGGCGCTTTTTTTAGCTTTGATCGTGACAAGCACGGTGTTTGAGAGCGTGCTGTGAGTCTCGGTGAAGGCCGCCTCTCCCATGCCTGATCGTGCAATAGTTTGCATGGTTCAGGCTTGGAAATCAGGATTGCGATAAAATAGCATCACAGGCTGGCGGAAAACGCCGGCCTTTTTTGTGAAAACCGCTGGGATACGCTTGATTTTCCATGATTCACAGGGCTTTTGGGTCTCGGCGGGCCTGATGAATTTGCATTGAGCGCCTAGCTTATCGCTGAATTGTTTCGAACCAAATGAAAGGGGTGGAAACATGAATAAGAATGAACTCGTGGCCGCTGTTGCCGATAAGGCTGGATTGACGAAGGCAGACGCCGCTTCTGCAGTCGATGCCGTTTTCGAAGTCGTTCAGAACGAGCTGAAGGGGAAGGGCGATGTTCGCCTCGCCGGTTTCGGCAGCTTCACCGTTTCTCATCGCGCAGCAAGCAAGGGCCGCAATCCTTCGACGGGTGCGGAAGTTGATATTCCTGCACGCAACGTGCCTAAGTTCACGCCCGGCAAGGGCCTGAAGGATGCCGTCAACAGCTAATCCTAGCTGTCTGGAGTGAGCGTGCAGGTTGCGCCATAAGGCGCGATCTTTGCCTGAAACTCCGACATGTCGCGGTCGGCGGCTAGCGTCTAGCTCGTTGATCGCGATAGAACGTTTCTTGCTCACGACATCAAGGGGTCCGGCGTCAGCCGGCCCCTTTTTCGTTTGTAGCGAATGGCGCTATAGCCGCTTAAGACAGAATGAGAAATGCGCGTGCGACTCGACAGTGAGAAACTCAAACTGCCAACCATAGTCCTTGCAGAACTTCGTAACGGCTTCCACGACGCCATAGACAATCGGCTTAACGGTATTGCCGGTGCAAAAGTCATGGCCGGCAATCCGGCCGGTGCGATTGACCTTGCTATCGCACAGCACGAGTTCCTGCCAGGTCAATTCAAACGAATGATCGGTATCGATATAGACCCAGTCGATCGAGGCACTCTCGAACTCCGAAAGTTTCTCTAAGGACGTTCCCTGCCGAAGCTCGAGCCTGCCTTCTTGGATTTCGCGGGCGAAGGACGATTCGATCTCAGCCAAACCCGAGCTGTAACGGTCCATGCTCCAGGGATCGATCAGGTAGAGCTTGCGTGGCTGATTCTTCTCCAGAATTTCGCGCGAATATTCTCCAAATGCAGCACCGACTTCCACCGCCACGCCCCCATGCGGAATGCGATAAAGAAGCTCTCCTCGGTCTGGCAGCAGTCGCGCGTGTTCGAGATGATAGGCACCGAGCGTCGTTCGAGGCATTGCCGCTCTTTGAGCTTGTCGTTCTTCGCGCGTTTTCATAATGCTTGTCTCCAATGAAAGAACTCAAGGGGCAGAACACCACCATTTGGCGGCTTTTCCTTGGGTTCGGTTATGTTTTGACCGGCAATCGCGCCGATCGGCAAAGTTCTTCTTTCCGCCGGACAGATTG